>NZ_JBEXDX010000008.1:0-285575 GCF_040605995.1 Streptomyces sp. NPDC005492 | reverse complement strand
CAGGTCCGGTGGTGCGGAAACCGTCGTCAGGCGCGCGAGGAGACGGGCGATGACGACACCGGCCGGGGGCGCGATGTCGGCGGCGGTGACCAGACCCGGACCCTGCTTGCGCAGGTACATCACGACCGGCTCGTCGTGCTCCGAGGAGACCACGAGCTGCTTGATGTTGAGGATCAGGTCGGTGACGTCCTCCTTGACGCCCGGCACGGTGGTGAACTCGTGCAGGACACCGTCGATCCGGATGCTGGTGACAGCGGCGCCGGGGATCGACGAGAGGAGGGTGCGACGGAGGGAGTTGCCGAGGGTGTAGCCGAAGCCCGGCTCCAGCGGTTCGATCACGAACCGGGAACGGAATTCGTCCACGACCTCTTCGGTCAGAGACGGACGCTGAGCGATCAGCATGAGGTGATTCCTTCAGTCATGGACACCCACTATTTGATGTCCTTGATTGCTACAAGGGTACGGGCGATACGGCACCGAAGTGCCGTACCGCCCGAATCCTCAAGACAACCGTGCGTCAGACGCGGCGGCGCTTCGGCGGACGGCAGCCGTTGTGCGGGGTGGGGGTGACGTCCTGGATGGAGCCGACCTCAAGACCGGTGGCCTGGAGGGAGCGGATCGCGGTCTCGCGACCGGAGCCCGGGCCCTTCACGAAGACGTCGACCTTGCGCATGCCGTGCTCCTGCGCGCGACGGGCGGCCGACTCGGCGGCCATCTGCGCGGCGAAGGGGGTGGACTTGCGCGAGCCCTTGAAGCCGACGTGGCCGGCGGAGGCCCAGGAGATCACGTTGCCCGAGGGGTCCGTGATCGAGACGATCGTGTTGTTGAACGTGCTCTTGATGTGCGCGTGGCCGTGAGCGACGTTCTTCTTTTCCTTGCGGCGCACCTTCTTGGCAGCGCCCTGACGACCCTTGGGGGGCATCTATTACTCCTACGGGGAGGTGGTCGGTCCTACAGCGAAGACCGCTGGTGAAGCGTTGTCCGCTGCGGACTACTTCTTGCCCGGCTTCTTCTTGCCGGCGATGGCGCGACGCGGACCCTTGCGGGTACGAGCGTTCGTGCTGGTGCGCTGACCGCGTACGGGCAGACCACGACGGTGACGGAGACCCTGGTAGCAGCCGATCTCCACCTTGCGGCGGATGTCGGCCTGGATCTCGCGACGGAGGTCACCCTCGGTCTTGATGTTGGCGTCGACGTACTCACGAATCGCGACGAGCTGCTCTTCCGAGAGGTCGCGAACGCGGGTGTTGGGGTCGATGCCGGTCTCGGCCAGCGTCAGCTGGGAAAGGGTCCGACCAATGCCGAACACGTAGGTGAGGGCGACCTCCACGCGCTTTTCGCGCGGGATGTCGACACCGGAAACGCGTGCCATTCAATGGCTCCAGTTGATCTTCGGAGGTCTTCCGCAGAACCGGATCCCAGCCGCCGGCCTCTTCCTTCGAAGATTTGGTACGGCGTGGGTCCCCAGCCTCCGAGCCGGGGGTGTCAGGCGCCTACTACGCCTGGGTCCTGCGTATGAACATGTGTTGCTCGCGTCGCGCGAAACTCTGCGAATCGATGCAGAGGGAAGGTCGTGCGTCAGCCCTGGCGCTGCTTGTGGCGCGGGTTCTCGCAGATGACCATGACCCGACCGTGACGGCGGATCACCCTGCACTTGTCGCAGATCTTCTTGACGCTCGGCTTGACCTTCATTGGTGAGGTTCTCCGGGTCAGTTGCCTTCGGCGCCGCTCGCGCGGAACCTGGGCAAGATCTACTTGTAGCGGTAGACGATCCGGCCACGCGTGAGGTCGTACGGAGACAGCTCCACCACGACCCGGTCGTCAGGGAGGATACGGATGTAGTGCATACGCATCTTGCCGCTGATGTGTGCCAGGACCTGGTGGCCGTTCTGGAGCTCGACCTTGAACATGGCGTTCGGAAGAGACTCGACGACAGTGCCCTCGATCTCGATGGCACCTTGCTTCTTGGCCACGCTTCGCCCTTCGAATCGACTACCTTGATCGACTCGGTGCGTTCCCCTTGCGGGGTGCATGCGGACATGCGGGTGCACGAGAGCCGACGAGTCAGTCTACGTCAGGCCTCTCGGAAAGACGAATCGAGGAAGGATGCCCCAGCGCGTAGATCGTTAAGCACGCGGGGCTGTACGGCGCCCCGAGATACGCGTCCCAGAGGGACGCGGGTCTGTGCCGATGTGCGGCTGCCGCAGCGTGGGCAAGACAAGCCCCCACCGTGTCCCCCTGCCGAAGAACTAAGCAAGAGGATCCGGCGCAGCCGTGATCCCGTGCTCCGCCAGCTTCGCCCTGCCGCCGTCCGGAGCCGTCAGCACGAGGGGCCCCTCCTCCGTCAGCGCGATCGAATGCTCCCAGTGGGAGGACCACGTGCCGTCGGTCGTGATGACCGTCCAGTCGACCGATTCCCGACGCCCCTCTCGCGGGCTCGGCGCCAGGGGCGCCTCACAAGCTTCGAGCGGCTGCGCCGGCCTCCGACCGGCGGTCGCGGCTCGGGCCCCCGTCACGCCAGCGGATCCGGTGCGGCCGTAATGCCGTGCCCCGCCAGCTTCGCCCTGCCGCCGTCCGGAGCCGTCAACACGAGTGGCCCCTCCTCCGTCAGCGCGATCGAATGCTCCCAGTGGGAGGACCACGTGCCGTCGGTCGTGATGACCGTCCAGTCGTCGGAGAGGACCTCGGTCTTCGGGGTGCCGAGGGAGACCATGGGCTCGATGGCGAGGCAGAAGCCGGGGATCAGCTTGGGGCCCTTGCCTCGGCGCTTCTCCACGTAGTTCAGGAGGTGCGGGTCCATGTGCATCTCGGTGCCGATGCCGTGGCCGCCGTAGTCCTCGATGATTCCGTACTTGCCGCCGCCGGGCTTCGGCTGGCGGCGGATGTACGTCTCGATGGCGCGGGAGATGTCGACCAGGCGGTTGCCGAGCTTCATGGCCGCGATGCCGGCCCACATCGACTCCTCGGTGACCCGGGAGAGCTCGATCAGTTCGGGGGCGTGGCCGGAGCCGACGAAGGCGGTGTACGCCGCGTCGCCGTGCCAGCCGTCGATGATCGCGCCGCAGTCGATGGAGATGATGTCGCCGTCCTTCAGGACGACCTCGTCGGAGGGGATGCCGTGGACGACGACCTCGTTCACCGAGGTGCAGATGGTGGCCGGGAAGCCGCCGTAGCCAAGGAAGTTCGGCTTCGCGTTGTGGTCCGCGAGGACCTTGCGGGCGACCTCGTCCAGATCCTTCGTGCTGGCGCCGGGCACCGCGGCCTCACGCGTGGCCGCGTGGATCGCGGCGACGACCAGCCCCGCCTCGCGCATCTTGGCGATCTGCTCGGGGGTCTTGATCTGCACCATGGGGGCCTGCGCTCTCCGTCTTCCGTGTCACATGGGAATGGCTGTACACAACAGTACGGCCGCGGCACCCGTGCGGGCACCGCGGCCGGAACTGCCTGACTCCTACTTGTCGCTCTCGTCCTCGCGCTTCAGCGCCTCCAGCGCCCGCTGGGTGACCTCGTCCACCGGACCGAGCGAGGAGATCGTGACCACCAGGCCCTGGGCCTTGTAGTAGTCGATGATCGGCTCGGTCTGCGTGTGGTAGACCTCCAGGCGGGTGCGGACCGTGTCCTCGGAGTCGTCGTCGCGCTGGTACAGCTCTCCGCCGCAGACGTCACAGACGCCGTCCTGCTTCGGCGGGCTGTACGTCACGTGGAAGACGTGGCTGGAGTCCTTCCGGCAGATGCGGCGGCCCGCGATGCGCTTGACCACCTCGTCCTCGGAGACCTCCAGGTCGAGCACCGCGTCCAGCTTGATGCCCTCGGTCTTCAGCAACTCGTCCAGCGCCTCGGCCTGCGACACGTTGCGCGGAAAACCGTCCAGCAGAAAGCCGTTGGCGGCGTCCGGCTGCTCCATGCGGTCCTTGGCCATCGCAATGGTGACCTCGTCCGGGACCAGGTTGCCCGCGTCCATGTAGGACTTCGCCAGTTTGCCGAGTTCCGTGGCCTGACTGATGTTGGCACGGAAGAGGTCGCCCGTGGAGATGTGCGGGATGTGCAGCGTCTTGGCGAGGCGCACAGCCTGCGTACCCTTACCGGCACCCGGCGGCCCGACGAGGACGATTCGCATCAGCGGAGGAACCCTTCGTAATTGCGCTGCTGGAGCTGGCTCTCGATCTGCTTCACCGTCTCCAGACCCACACCCACGATGATCAGGATGCTGGTACCACCGAACGGGAAGTTCTGGCTTGCCCCGAAGCCCACCAACGCCATCGTCGGGACGAGAGCGATCAGACCCAAATACAGCGAACCCGGCCAGGTGATCCGGTTGAGTACGTAGCTCAGGTACTCAGCGGTCGGTCGGCCAGCCCGGATGCCCGGGATGAAGCCACCATACTTCTTCATGTTGTCGGCGACTTCCTCGGGGTTGAAGGAGATCGCCACGTAGAAGAACGCGAAGAAAACGATCAGGAGGAAGTACGCGGTGATGTAGATCGGGTGGTCACCCTTGGTCAGGTTCTGCGTCACCCAGGTCTTCCAGGCGGCGTCGCCGCTGGAGAACTGCGCGACCAGAGCCGGGATGTAGAGCAGCGACGACGCGAAGATGACCGGGATCACACCCGCCTGGTTGACCTTCAGCGGGATGTAGGTCGATGTACCGCCGTAGGAACGGCGGCCGATCATGCGCTTCGCGTACTGCACCGGGATGCGGCGCTGGGCCTGTTCGACGAAGACCACCAGGCCGACCATCACCAGGCCGACGAGGATGACGGTGCCGAACTCGATCCAGCCGCCGGCCAGCGTGCCCTGCTTCTTGATGGTCCACAGCGCGGACGGGAAGGTGGCCGCGATCGAGATGAACATCAGGATCGACATGCCGTTGCCGATGCCGCGGTCGGTGATGAGCTCGCCGAGCCACATCACGACGCCGGTGCCGGCGGTCATGGTGACGACCATCGTGATCGTGGTGAAGATGGCGCGGTCGGGCACGATCGAGGTGGCGGCCGAGCAACCGCTGAACAGCGCGCCGCTGCGGGCGGTGGCGACCAGACCGGTGCCCTGGAGGATGGCGAGGGCCACCGTCAGATAGCGGGTGTACTGCGTGATCTTCGCCGTACCGGCCTGGCCCTCCTTCTTGAGGGCTTCGAGGCGCGGGATCACCACGGTCAGCAGCTGGAGGATGATGCTCGCCGTGATGTACGGCATGATTCCCAGCGCGAAGATGGTGATCTGCAGCAACGCGCCACCGGAGAACATGTTGACCAGGCCGAACAGGCCTTGGTTGCCGGAGGCCTCGGTCACACACTGTTGTACGGCTGTGTAGTTCACGCCCGGGATCGGTACGTGGGTACCCACGCGGTAGACCACGATGATGCCGAGCGTGAAAAGCAGCTTCTTGCGCAGGTCGGGCGTCCTGAACGCCCGGGCGAACGCGGTGAGCACGGTTCCTCCTGCGACCCCCGCGACGCGCGCGGCAGGGACTAGTCGTATGAACAGGGCCCAGCGGGGCCGAACGATGTTTTCTACCACCCCGACACCGAACGGCATACCGCGCGCGCGTATAGGTGGACCTACGGACTCTAACAGTGCCCGTGCAGCCAGGTGAAGTTCCCCTGAGAGACGGCCGTCATCATGTTGACGCTCTCCGCGAACGGGAGAACGAACGGCAAGGGCCGGGCAGTTCCCCCGAAGGGGAGCTGCCCGGCCCTTGTACGTGTGCGGTGGGACCGACCGGGCTCAGACGAGCTCGGTGACGGTGCCGCCGGCGGCGGTGATCTTCTCCTTGGCGGAGCCGGAGACGGCGTCGACCGTCACCTGCAGCGCCACGGAGATCTCGCCCTGGCCGAGCACCTTGACGAGGCTGTTCTTGCGAACGGCACCCTTGGCGACGAGACCCTCTACGGTGACCTCGCCACCCTCCGGGTACAGCGCGCCCAGCTTGTCGAGGTTCACGACCTGGAACTCGGTCTTGAACGGGTTGCGGAAGCCCTTCAGCTTCGGAAGACGCATGTGGAGGGGCATCTGGCCACCCTCGAAGCGCTCCGGAACCTGGTAACGGGCCTTCGTACCCTTGGTTCCACGACCGGCCGTCTTACCCTTCGACGCCTCACCACGACCCACACGGGTCTTGGCGGTCTTGGCGCCCGGGGCGGGACGGAGGTTGTGGATCTTGAGCGGGTTGTTCTCCGCCATGATCAGTCGACCTCCTCAACCGTCACGAGGTGGCGGACGGTGTGCACCATTCCGCGGAACTCGGGGCGGTCCTCCTTGACGACCACGGTGTTGATCCCCTTGAGACCAAGGGACCGCAGAGTGTCACGGTGGTTCTGCTTGCTGCCGATGTACGACTTCGTCTGCGTGACCTTGAGGCGAGCCATTACGCACCCGCCCCGGCACGTGCACGAAGGAGAGCCGCGGGGGCGACGTCCTCGAGGGGCAGACCGCGGCGGGCCGCGATCTCCTCGGGACGCTGCAGGCCCTTGAGGGCCGCCACGGTCGCGTGCACGATGTTGATCGCGTTGGACGAGCCGAGCGACTTCGACAGGATGTCGTGCACGCCGGCGCACTCCAGGACAGCTCGCACCGGGCCACCGGCGATAACGCCGGTACCGGGGGAAGCAGGCTTGAGCAGGACGACGCCCGCGGCCTTCTCGCCCGTGATCGGGTGCGGGATGGTGCCCTGGATACGGGGGACCTTGAAGAAGTGCTTCTTGGCCTCCTCAACACCCTTGGCGATGGCGGCCGGCACCTCCTTGGCCTTGCCGTAACCGACACCCACGGTGCCGTCACCGTCGCCCACCACGACCAGCGCGGTGAAGCTGAAACGACGACCACCCTTGACAACCTTGGCGACGCGGTTGATCGCGACTACGCGCTCAACGTACGCGGTCTTCTCGGCGGCAGCAGCGCCGCCGTCACGGCCCTTCCGGTCCCGCCGCTCGCCGCCACCGGCACCGCTTCCACGGCGCTGGGGTCCAGCCATTGGATTACCTCTCTCTTTCCGCTAGCTACGGAAGCGACTAGAACTTCAGTCCGGCTTCGCGGGCGGCGTCCGCCAGGGCGGCGATGCGCCCCGCGTACTGATTGCCGCCACGGTCGAATACGACAGCCTCGACACCGGCGGCCTTGGCGCGCTCGGCGACCAGGGCGCCGACCGACTTGGCCTGCGCGGACTTGTCGCTCTCGCCGCCGCGGATCGAGGTGTCCAGGGTCGACGCCGACGCCAGGGTGTGACCCTTGATGTCGTCGATGACCTGGGCCACGATGTGGCGGTTGGAGCGGGTCACGACCAGGCGCGGACGCTCAGCCGTACCGGAAATGTGCTTCCGGATGCGGATGTGACGACGCTTGATGGCAGCACGCTTGTAAGCGTCGCCCTTAGCGATCTTCGTACCGTATGCCATGGCTTACTTACCCGCCTTTCCGACCTTGCGCCGGATGACTTCGCCCTCGTACTTGACGCCCTTGGCCTTGTACGGGTCGGGCTTGCGCAGCTTGCGGATGTTGGCCGCAACCTCGCCGACCTTCTGCTTGTCGATGCCCTCGACCGAGAAGTGCGTCGGGTTCTCGACCTTGAACGAGATGCCCTCGGGCGCCTCGACCGTGATCGAGTGGCTGTAGCCGAGCGCGAACTCGAGGTTCGATCCCTTGGCCGCAACGCGGTAACCGACACCGCTGATCTCGAGCTTCTTCACGTAACCCTCGGTCACGCCGGTGATCATGTTCGCCACCAGCGTGCGGGACAGGCCGTGCAGGGCCTTGTTCTGACGCTCGTCGTTGGGGCGGGTGACGTTGAGAACGCCGTCCTCACCCTTGGCGATGTCGATCGGCGATGCGACGGTGTGGGTCAGCGAGCCCTTGGGGCCCTTGACCGAGACCGTACGGCCGTCGATGGTGACGTCCACGCCGGCGGGAACCGTGATGGGGAGCTTGCCAATACGCGACATAGCTTCTTCCGATTCCTTTCCGCTACCAGACGTAGGCGAGAACTTCTCCGCCTACGCCCTTCTTGCCGGCCTGCTTGTCGGTGAGGAGACCGTGCGACGTGGAGATGATCGCCACGCCGAGGCCGCCCAGCACCTTGGGCAGGGAGGTGGACTTCGCGTAAACCCGGAGACCGGGCTTGGAGATCCGCTTGATGCCCGCGATGGAGCGCTCACGGTTGGGGCCGAACTTCAGCTCCAGGACGAGGTTCTTGCCGACCTCGGCGTCCTCGACCTTCCAGCCCGTGATGAAGCCCTCCTGCTGGAGGATCTCCGCGATGTGGGACTTGATCTTGGACGCCGGCATCGTCACGGAGTCGTGGTATGCCGAGTTCGCGTTCCGCAGACGCGTAAGCATGTCTGCGATCGGATCAGTCATGGTCATGAATTGGCCTTCGGCCTCTCTCGCCGGGGTTTCCAGGTGCCCATCCCTCTCCTCGATCCGAGACGAGGCGGGTGCGGTGCGGTGGACCTACGGCGTAGTAAGTCGTATGGGCGGCAATCAGGCGCCCAACCCTCCTAGCCTAAGCCATGGAGGGGTGGGCACCTGACCGTGCCCTTTACTTACCGAGAGCTTCGGGAGTCCGGAACTACCGGACTACCAGGAGCTCTTGGTCACGCCCGGCAGCTCGCCACGGTGAGCCATCTCACGAAGGCACACGCGGCACAGGCCGAACTTGCGGTACACGGAGTGCGGGCGGCCGCAGCGCTGGCAGCGGGTGTAGCCACGCACACCGAACTTGGGCTTACGAGCAGCCTTGGCAATGAGAGCCTTCTTCGCCATCTCGCTTACGCCTCCTTGAAGGGGAAGCCGAGGTGACGGAGAAGGGCACGGCCTTCGGCGTCGTTGGTCGCCGTGGTCACCACGGTGATGTCCATACCCCGGACGCGGTCGATCTTGTCCTGGTCGATCTCGTGGAACATGACCTGCTCGGTGAGACCGAAGGTGTAGTTGCCACGACCGTCGAACTGCTTGGGAGACAGACCACGGAAGTCGCGGATGCGCGGAAGCGCGAGCGACAGGGTGCGGTCCAGGAACTCCCACATGCGGTCGCCACGGAGCGTGACGTGGGCACCGATCGGCTGACCCTCGCGCAGCTTGAACTGCGCGATGGACTTGCGGGCCTTGGTGATGGCCGGCTTCTGACCGGTGATCGTGGTCAGGTCACGGACGGCACCGTCCATGAGCTTGGAGTCACGGGCGGCGTCGCCGACACCCATGTTGACCACGATCTTGACGAGGCCGGGGATCTGCATGACGTTCTCGTAGGAGAACTCCTCACGCAGCTTGCCCGCGATCTCCTCGCGGTACTTCGTCTTGAGACGCGGGCTGGTGGTGGTAGTCATCAGATGTCCTCACCCGTCCGCTTGGCAACGCGGATCTTGTTGCCCTCGTCGTCGAAGCGGTAGCCGACACGCGTGACGACCTTGTTGCCGTCCTTCTCAACGACCAGCTGGACGTTGGAGACGTGGATCGGCGCCTCGGTCGTGACGATGCCGCCGGCCTGCGAACCGCTGGCGGTCGGGCCGGCCTTGGTGTGCTTCTTGACCCGGTTGACACCCTCGACCAGGACGCGCTCGTCGCGCGGGTAAGCGGCAATGACCTTGCCCTGCTTGCCCTTGTCCTTGCCGGTGATGACCTGAACCGTGTCACCCTTCTTGATCTTCATGCTTACAGCACCTCCGGAGCCAGCGAGATGATCTTCATGAACTTCTTCTCGCGCAGCTCGCGCCCGACCGGGCCGAAGATGCGGGTGCCGCGAGGGTCGCCGTCGTTCTTCAGAATGACGGCGGCGTTCTCGTCGAAGCGGATGTACGAGCCGTCCGGACGACGGCGCTCCTTCACGGTGCGAACGATGACCGCCTTGACGACGTCACCCTTCTTCACGTTGCCACCGGGGATCGCGTCCTTGACGGTGGCGACGATGACGTCACCGATGCCCGCGTAGCGGCGACCGGAGCCACCGAGCACACGGATGCAAAGGATTTCCTTCGCACCAGTGTTGTCGGCGACGCGCAGTCGCGACTCCTGCTGGATCACGTCTATCTCCTGATCGTCTGCCGGTTCCCCAAGGGCCGTTCAGTGAACGGCCCTTGGAGCCTGGCGGAACTGTCCTGCGAGGTTGCCCGCAGGAGAATTACTTGGCCTTCTCGAGGATCTCGACGATGCGCCAGCGCTTGGTCGCCGACAGCGGACGGGTCTCCATCAGGAGGACCCGGTCGCCGACGCCGGCCGCGTTCTGCTCGTCGTGGGCCTTGAGCTTGTTCGTACGGCGGATGACCTTGCCGTACAGCGCGTGCTTCACGCGGTCCTCGACGGCGACGACGACGGTCTTGTCCATCTTGTCGCTGACGACGAGACCCTCACGGGTCTTGCGGAAGCCGCGGGAAGCGGTCTGCTCTTCAGTCACGTTGCTCTCGCTCATCAGGCGCTCTCCACCGTCTCGATGCCCAGCTCGCGCTCACGCATCAGGGTGTAGATCCGCGCGATGTCCTTGCGGACGGCCTTGAGCCGACCGTGGTTCTCGAGCTGACCGGTCGCCGCCTGGAAGCGGAGGTTGAACAGCTCTTCCTTGGCTTCGCGGAGCTTCGCGAGAAGCTCCTCGTCACCCAGTTCGCGCAGCTCGGACGCCTTGGTACCGGCCGACATCACGCTTCACCTGCCTCGCGCTTGACGATCCGGCACTTCATCGGCAGCTTGTGGGCTGCGCGAGTCAGGGCCTCACGGGCGATCTTCTCGTTGGGGTAGGACAGCTCGAACATGACCCGGCCCGGGTGCACGTTCGCGATCCACCACTCGGGAGAACCCTTACCGGAACCCATGCGGGTCTCGGCAGGCTTCTTCGTGAGCGGGCGGTCCGGGTAGATGTTGATCCAGACCTTGCCGCCACGCTTGATGTGGCGGGTCATCGCGATACGGGCGGCCTCGATCTGGCGGTTCGTCACGTACGCCGGCGTGAGGGCCTGAATGCCGTACTCGCCGAACGAAACCTGCGTACCGCCCTTGGCCTGACCACGGCGCTTGGGGTGGTGCTGCTTGCGGTGCTTGACCCTACGGGGGATCAGCATGTCGGTCAGGCCTCCGTTCCGGTGCTCTCAGCCGGAGCGGCAGCCGCCGGAGCCTCGGCCTTGGGGGCCTCGGCAGCGGGAGCAGCCTGCTGCGGCTTGCGACCGCGACCGCCGCGCTCGCCGCCACGGCCACCACGGGCCGGGCGGTCGGCGCCGCCGCCACCACGGGCCGGGCGGTTGCCGGCGCGGGCAGCGGCGTTCTCGGCGCGGACCTCGGCGATGTTCTTGACATCGCCCTTGTAGATCCAGACCTTCACGCCGATACGGCCGAAGGTCGTCTTGGCCTCGAAGAAGCCGTAGTCCACGTTCGCGCGGAGCGTGTGCAGGGGCACACGGCCCTCGCGGTAGAACTCCGAGCGGGACATCTCGGCGCCGCCGAGGCGACCGCCGCACTGGATCTTGATGCCCTTGGCGCCGGCCTTCATCGCCGACTGCATGCTCTTACGCATGGCGCGGCGGAAGGAGACGCGGGAGGACAGCTGCTCGGCGACGGCCTGGGCCACCAGCTGAGCGTCCGTCTCCGGGTTCTTGACCTCGAGGATGTTCAGCTGGACCTGCTTGCCGGTCAGCTTCTCCAGGTCACCGCGGATGCGGTCGGCCTCGGCGCCGCGGCGGCCGATGACGATGCCCGGGCGAGCGGTGTGGATGTCCACCCGCACGCGGTCACGGGTGCGCTCGATCTCAACCTTCGAGATGCCGGCGCGCTCCATGCCGGACGTCATCATCCGACGGATGGCGACGTCTTCCTTGACGTAGTCCTTGTACAGCTTGTCGGCGTACCACCGGGACTTGAAGTCCGTGGTGATGCCGAGCCGGAACCCGTGCGGGTTAACCTTCTGGCCCATTACCGGGTTCCTTCCTTGCTGCTGACGACCACGGTGATGTGGCTGGTCCGCTTGCGGATCCGGTAGGCACGGCCCTGGGCGCGCGGCCGGAACCGCTTCAGGGTCGGACCCTCGTCGACGTAAGCCTCGGAAATGAAGAGGCTGTCGGCGTCGGTGTGGTCGTAGTTGTGCGCGGCGTTGGCAATGGCGCTGTCCAGCACCTTGCCGACCGGCACGCTCGCGGCCTGCGGGGCGAAACGCAGGACCGCCTGAGCCTCCGTGGCGTCCATGCCACGGATGAGGTCCACCACGCGGCGGGCCTTCATGGGCGTGACGCGGATGTACCGCGCCTGGGCCCTGGCTTCCATGGTTGTCCCTTCAGTGTTTGTCATGGTCGTTCACCCCGCGCTAGCGGCGCTTCGACTTCCGGTCGTCCTTGACGTGACCCCGGAAGGTGCGCGTCGGCGAGAACTCGCCGAGCTTGTGGCCGACCATCGACTCGGTGACAAACACCGGGATGTGGGTCTTGCCGTTGTGCACCGCGATCGTGTGGCCGAGCATGGCCGGGACGATCATCGAGCGGCGGGACCAGGTCTTGATGACGTTCTTGGAACCGGCCTCGTTCTGTACGTCCACCTTCTTGATGAGGTGGCCGTCGACGAAGGGCCCCTTCTTGAGACTGCGCGGCATCTAAACCCGCTCCTAGCGCTTCTTGTTCGTCTTGCGGCGGCGGACGATGTACTTGTTCGAAGCCTTCTTCGGCGAACGAGTACGACCCTCCTTCTGACCCCACGGGGAGACCGGGTGGCGACCACCGGAGGTCTTGCCCTCACCACCACCGTGCGGGTGGTCGACCGGGTTCATCGCAACACCGCGGACGGTCGGGCGGACGCCCAGCCAGCGCTTGCGGCCTGCCTTGCCCCAGTTGATGTTGCTCTGCTCGGCGTTGCCGACCTCGCCGACCGTGGCGCGGCAGCGCTGGTCGACCAGGCGGATCTCACCGGAGGGCATGCGGAGGTGGGCCATCGAGCCCTCCTTCGCGAGCAGCTGCACGGAGGCACCGGCGGAGCGGGCGAACTTGGCGCCGCCACCGGGACGGAGCTCGATCGCGTGGATCGTGGTACCGACCGGGATGTTGCGGAGCGCCAGGTTGTTGCCCGGCTTGATGTCGGCCCCGGGACCGTTCTCGACGCGGTCACCCTGCGACAGGTTGCGGGGGGCGAGGATGTAGCGCTTCTCGCCGTCCGCGTAGTGCAGCAGCGCGATGCGCGCGGTGCGGTTGGGGTCGTACTCGATGTGCGCGACCTTCGCCGGCACGCCGTCCTTGTCGTGACGACGGAAGTCGATCACTCGGTAGGCGCGCTTGTGTCCGCCACCCTGGTGGCGAACGGTCACACGACCGGCGTTGTTACGGCCGCCCTTGCTGTGCAGCGGGCGGACCAGCGACTTCTCCGGCGTGGACCGCGTGACCTCGACGAAGTCGGCGACGCTGGAGCCACGACGGCCCGGCGTAGTCGGCTTGTACTTGCGGATACCCATTGTCTCTCAGTCCTCGGAAGTTTCCGATTATCTGGACGCTCCGACCCGCTTACGCGGTCGGACCGCCGAAGATGTCGATACGGTCGCCCTCAGCGAGGGTTACGATCGCGCGCTTGGTGCTGGCACGCTGACCGAAACCGGTCTTCGTGCGCTTGCGCTTGCCCTGGCGGTTGATCGTGTTGACCCCGGTGACCTTGACCGAGAAGACCGCCTGGACGGCCTGCTTGATCTGGGTCTTGTTCGCGCCCGGGGCGACGATGAACGTGTACTTGCCGCCATCGAGGAGCGCGTAGCTCTTCTCGGAGACGACCGGCTTCAGCAGCACGTCACGGTGGTCCGTGAACGACTTGCTGATCGGCGTCTCGACGGTGTTCTTGCCCTCGGTCTCGTGGCGCTTCGCCTTGGCGAGACGCGCGACCTTCTTGGCCTTGGCGGCCTTCGAGGCGATGCTCGGGTGACGCGTAGCCATCAGGCTTCGCTCCCTTCGGTGTCAGCGGCCTGGGGGCCAGACACGAAGGACTCGAAAGCGGCCTGGGTGAAGACCACGTCGTCCGAGACGAGAACGTCGTACGTGTTCAGCTGGCCCGGCTCCAGGATGTGGACCTGGGGCAGGTTGCGCGCGGAAAGCAGCGCGGCCTCGTCGGAGCGCTCGATGACCAGGAGCACGTTCTTGCGCTCGCTGACCTTGCCGAGGAAGCTCTTGGCGGCCTTGGTGGAGGGGGTCTCGCCCTCGATCACGCCGGTGACGACGTGGATACGAGCGTTGCGGGCCCGGTCGGTGAGGGCGTGGCGCAGGGCCGCGGCCTTCATCTTCTTCGGGGTCCGCTGCGAGTAGTCGCGCGGCGTGGGGCCGTGGACGACGCCACCGCCGGCGAACTGCGGGGCGCGGGTCGAACCCTGACGGGCGCGGCCGGTGCCCTTCTGGCGGTAAGGCTTCTTACCGCCACCGCGGACCTCGCCACGACGCTTGACCTTGTGCGTGCCCTGACGGGCGGCGGCCAGCTGCGCGACGACGACCTGGTGAAGCAGCGGGATGCTGATCTTCTCGACGTCGAAGATCTCGGCCGGGAGCTCTACGGTCCCGGCGGTGTCGCCGGAGGGCGACAGAATGTCAATGGTGCTCATAGTCCTCAGGCCCCCTTGGCCGCGGTGCGGACCAGGACGAGGCCGCCGTTCGGACCAGGAACCGCGCCCTTGATGAGGAGCAGGCCCTTCTCCGCGTCAACGGCGTGAACGGTCAGGTTCTGGGTGGTGACCCGCTCGTTGCCCATACGACCCGCCATGCGGAGGCCCTTGAACACACGGCCCGGGGTGGCACAGCCACCGATGGAGCCGGGAGAGCGGTGCTTGCGCTGGGTGCCGTGTCCGGCGCCGAGGCCCTTGAAGTTGTGACGCTTCATGACACCGGCGAAGCCCTTGCCCTTGCTCTTGCCGGTCACGTCCACCTTGACGCCGGCCTCGAAGGTCGCGGCGGTGATCTCCTGGCCGAGGGTGTACTCGCTGGCGTCAGCGGTACGGATCTCGACGAGGTGGCGGCGGGGCGTGACGTCGGCCTTGGCGAAGTGGCCCTTGAGGGGCTTGTTCACCTTGCGCGGGTCGATCTCGCCGAAGGCGATCTGGACCGACTCGTAGCCGTCACTGTCGTTCGTACGGACCTGGGTCACGACGTTGGGGCCGGCCTTGACGACGGTGACCGGAACAACACGGTTGTTCTCGTCCCACACCTGCGTCATGCCGAGCTTCTCGCCCAGGATGCCCTTGATCTGCTTGGTCATCTCTAACTCACCGACCCGATCAGAGCTTGATCTCGATGTCGACACCGGCCGGGAGGTCGAGTCGCATCAGAGAGTCAACGGTCTTGGGGGTCGGGTCGAGGATGTCGATCAGGCGCTTGTGGGTGCGCATCTCGAAGTGCTCGCGAGAGTCCTTGTACTTGTGCGGCGACTTGATGACGCAGTACACGTTCTTCTCAGTGGGCAGCGGCACCGGGCCCGCGACCGACGCACCAGTGCGGGTCACCGTCTCGACGATCTTCTTCGCCGAGGAGTCGATGACCTCGTGGTCGTAGGCCTTGAGCCGGATGCGGATCTTCTGTCCCGCCATGGCTACTCAGTAGTCCTGTCTCTAGTAACGCTCTGCACCCCGGTAAATCCTTCCGCCCTCTACGGTTCCTCCGACCCACGCGGTCGGGTGTGTCGCACTCTCACCGACACAGAGGTCCCACATTCGGAACTTCCCTGCTGGGAAAGCACGGCCCGTCCGGAACCGCAAGCCGAGGGCGAAGAAGCCCACCGGGTGCCTGGCCGGCGCTGCACTGACACTTCCCGAAAGATTCCCGTACGTCCGCCCCAGTGCTGCCGTAAGGCAGTTGGGACGACGAGTACTGTGGGACTCGCTTCCGGTCCTCCCGGCGGGAGGCGCGCAGCATCAACACTCGACCGAGCAACTCCGACAGTCTGCCATATGGGGCAGGGGGCTGGCCAATCGGGGCGTAGAGATTACCCCTGGAGTGACGTAGGTCAAACACGGGGCCGCGGAGATCGCTCGTGGTGTAGGAGCCTGCCCCCTCCACAAGGCAGCCGCGCGCCTAGGCCCTCCCCACAAGTGCCGTGACGGCCATCCAGCCCAGGCACCCCCCGCATGCGATCACCAGCGGCACCCAGCTCTGGGCACGCCGGGCCCGGACGATCAGCCACACCGCACCCGCGGCCACCACGAGCCCCAGGACGGCCGCGGCCACCTGAAGACCACCGACCGCTTGCCCGCGGCCTGCCGCACTCCGACCGAGCACCACCAGCGAGCCGACCGCGAGCAGAACCGCGAAGAGGCCGGTGAGACCGGTGAACAGCCCCCGCCCACGGTCGTCGACCGCGGCCCGCGCATCGGTACGGTCACCGAGGCGGACTCCGTTGTCGAGGTTTGCCCTGCTTTCGCGGTTCGTCACGGCGGGCACTCTATCGGCGCCGACGACGGCGTTCGCTCATTATTTCCGGCGAATCGCGAAACGTCCGCGCCGCAGCGGGAGTTGACGGGACGGGAACGCAGACGTGAGCACGGGAGGCCCGAATGAAACTCAGAGTGAACCCTTGGGACCTCAGTGGATACGCGCGGCAGATCGGCCGCGCGGCGGACGACGCGGCGGACTTCAAGGCCCACTGCACCAAGTACACGGACGTGGGCGTCTCGGACCAGGGCCTGCTGAACCTTTTCCTGACCACACACACGGCAACGGTGAAGACGGTCAGCCTGGCGATGGACAGATTGCAGGAAGTCCTCAGGGCGGCAAGCGCGGAACTGGAGCGCAACAACAAGTACTACGCGCACACGGACTTGGCCGTGGCGAGGCGCGTGGACGCCACCTATCCCCTCGTCGAACGCCCGGCCGACTAGCCCCATGTCCGACTTCATCGACCTCACCGAACCGACGAGCCTGCTCAAGGCCCCGTCCACGCCGGACGAGTACTCCTGCGGCCCGATCCTCGACACGTTCAACAACTGCGGCGACCTGATGAGCCCGACGTACTGGGTGACGGAGGCCTACAACGCGGTCTTCGGTTTCAACCCACTGGACGAAGTGATCCAGTGGTTCGCCGGCGACTGGGAGTCGTTCGCCAAGTGCGGTGTCGTCTGGGACCAGTTGGGCAAGGCCGTGGATGCGGTCTCCGGCAACATCAGGGCCGGCAACAAGACGCTCGACCTGACATGGGACGGACGGGCCGCCGACGCGGCCTACACGTACTTCCACACCTGCGCGGCGAAACTCGAAGAGATCAGGGACGAGTTCGGCAACCTGAGGACTCAGTACGACCATCTGGCCCACTCCGCCTATGCCACGGCCGAGGCCATCAACGGTTACCTGTGCGGCATCATCGACGGCCTCCTGATCACGGCCGTCGAGCTGGCGGCAGGCACCGCACTGTCGTGGACCGGCGTCGGCGCGGCGGTGGGCTACGGCCTCGCCGCACTGGAGATCGCCAACATGCTGCGCCTGTGGGGCCAGGCCACCCAGGCCATCGGCAACGTCCAAGGCATCGTGAACGGCGCGGTGGGCGTAGTGGAAACCATCGGCGCAGCCCTTTACGGAACGATCTCCGAGTTCACGAAGATCGGCGAGTACGACCACCCGGATCCGTCGATCTGACGCCGCGCCCCCACCCACCACACGCACGCACGCACGAACCAGGGAAGACGCCCGTGCCCGACGAACTCCGCATCGGCGACGCCGACTTGATGGACATCACCGGCGGCGACCAGGCCCGCGCCCGGTCGCTCCGCAAGGCCCTCCAGAGGCTCGCCCACGACCGCGCCCCCGACGATCCGCTGCGCGAGATGGCCCGCGAGGTCCTCAGCGGCCGCACGGGTCTGCGCGAGGCAGCCCGAGTTCCCGCATACGCGGAGGCACTGGGAGATCGCGTCGCCCGCGGCTTCCGCGAGTACAACAGCCTCTCCCCCGAGGAACGCGGGAACCAGGAGGCTGCGGCGCGGGCCTACCTGGCGGAACAGCAGGAGGAGATCGAGGCGGAGAGACTGAGCGACCGCCACGAACAACGCACACGTTCATCTCTGTGAACATGAATCATGTACACGCATCTTGACGCGTCCACAGCAAGCGCTTACGTTCCCTCACGAGAACGCGGGCAAGCGCTTTCTCTTGCACGGAACCCCTGGTCATGGGACGACCCTGGAGGCAGAACGATGCAAGCGAGACCAGTCATCGCGTGCGTCGGCCTAGTGGCCGGCACACTCGTCGCCCTCTCCGGCAGCCCGGCACAGGCCGCGAGCGCCACGCAGTACGTGTCGCCGACCGGCACCGCGAGCGCCGCCGGCACCCTCTCCGCCCCCACCACCCTCGCCACAGCGATCAGCCGCATCGCGTCCGGCGGCACGATCTACCTGCGGGGCGGGACGTACGCCTACGGCTCGACGATCACGATCCCGGCGGGGAGCGACGGCACGTCCGCCGCCCGCACCACGCTCACCGCCTACAACGGCGAGACGCCGATCCTCAACTTCTCTTCACAGACCGAGAGTTCGTCGAACCGCGGCCTTCAGCTCTACGCCAACTACTGGCACGTCTACGGCCTCACCGTCGAGCACGCGGGCGACAACGGCATCTACGTCGGCGGCAGCGACAACGTCATCGAGCGCACGGTGACGGCGTACAACCACGACACGGGTCTGCAACTGGGCCGCATCTCCTCCAGCACGTCGAGCGCGCAATGGCCCTCGAACAACCTGGTGGTCAGCTCGGAGTCGCACGACAACGCCGACTCCGACGGCGAGGACGCGGACGGCTTCGCCGCGAAGCTCACGACCGGCACCGGGAACGTCTTCCGCTACGACGTCTCCCACAACAACATCGACGACGGCTGGGACCTCTACACCAAGACCGACACCGGCGCGATCGGCCCGGTGACCATCGAGTACAGCCTCTCCTACGGCAACGGCACCCTCACCGACGGCAGCCAGAGCGGCGACGGCGACCGCAACGGCTACAAGCTCGGCGGCGACGACATCGCCGTCAACCACGTCGTCCGCCACGACATCGCCTACGGCAACGGCCATCACGGGTTCACCTACAACAGCAACCCCGGCACGATGGCGATATCGAACAACGTCGGCATCGACAACGCGGAACGCAACTTCTCCTTCGACACGGGCACGTCGGTCTTCCGTACGAACACGTCCTGCCGGTTCGCGGTCAGCGGCTCGAACGACAAGACGGTGGGCGACGCCGACAGTTCGAACCAGTTCTGGACGGGCACGAACGGTTCGCGCTGCGCGTCGTACGGCGGGAGCCTGGGGTGGTCGTTCGCCTCGGACGGGAAGCTGGCGGTGACGTTCGGGGGGAAGGTGGTGAACCCGTAGGGGCACGGCGTGCGGGGTGCGGGTTTCCTCACCCCGATGCGCCGGTGGGCCGCGTTGAAGGATGCACACTCCAGCTACTGGCCAATAAGGGCTACCGCGTCGACACCGACCGACAAAGTGGCGCTCCGGATTGACTCTTAGCGGCACTAATTAACATCCACCCCTAAAGCACATCATGAAGCAGTTAATGTGCTCATCGACCGAATAATCCACTCTGTCGGTGGGGGTATGCATGCACAAGTGGGCGAAGATCGCTCTTGTGGCAGCCATGGCCTTGGGGGGAATGGCGGGACCGAGCGCAGGAGTCAGTTCCGCCGCGACGAGCTGCTACGGGGGTGCCCGGTCGGCGACCATCCAGCTGCTGTACGGCAACAACGCGGTGGGGCCCTACTACACGACCAACCGCTGCATGGACGTCAACGTACGGCTTACGTACGTCCGCTACCAGACGGACGCCCGCTCCTGCCTGGAACGGGCCAACGGTTCGACGATCAGTTGCAGCCGTTGGAAGCTGCTGCCCTATCCGGGATGGGCAACGTTGTCCACCAACGTGCGGGACAACACCCGCTTCCGCCTGGAGTTCAAGACACAGCCCGGTGAGACGATCAGCTACCTCGTAGCTTCGTAGGACACCTCCCCTTGGGTGCAGCTGACGAGACAACGTCACCTGCACCCAAGGGTTTTGAGAGTCGCCGGGAAGTAAGCGCGCATGAACTTCTCGATGTCCTTGCGGTGGGTTTGGTCGGTCAGGCGGATTTGGGGGAGTTGCAGGGTGAGGGTGAAGTACTTGCCGCCGTTGGTATTGCAGGGGGCGATAGAGATTGCGCCGTCGGTGCCAGCGATTGTCTTGTAACCGAGGTTGATACTGCGCGGTGCCGTGACACGTGAGATCGACCCGGCGCCTGTCGCCAGGTACATGAGATCCGTTGCCGTGTCATCCCACGAAAAACGGAGTTCGAGAACAGGGTCACGATCCGAAAGAAGCACACACGGCGCAGTGATCGCAGTGGAGCGATCGACTCGGTTGTACTCGTACAAGTCGTCCGTGGACGTCACAAGCAGGCGGGTGAGTGCGGGATCGATTTTGGTCCCACAAATCGCCTTTGGAACCTCGTGATCAGTGGGGCTACCACAGGACGCCACAAGGACCGACAGCAACAAGGCGATCAGGATCCGGTGAACTTTCACGTGGCTCGCTCTCCGGACATCCCAGTCGCCTGCGCCATTCCATCTCGTGCAGATCTACCGATCTCCTCTTTGGCGTTATAGTACGGGTTATCTTCCACGTTATGAGTTTTCTTCCACTCGTCTGCTAGGGCCATCAGTTGGCCGTTCCTCTTGGTGTACGCCTGGATGTTCTCGTCCTCCTGCTTGCTGTCCAACCGCTTCTGCTCATCAGCCAGCCACTGGTCCGTCACATAGTCAAACCCGGTCTGCACATCGCCGCTCACCACAGGGATATAGCTGATCGCCTTGTCGAAGAGTGGCTTGGTCTCGAATTCGGCGACCTTTGGGTCCCCCGCTGCCTGCACCCGAGCCTCCTCCAGAAAACCGACGGTCCGACCAGCCTGAGTGAGAGATGCGGGCGAGTTTGACGAGTCGTGATGAATGGCCGCAACCATCGCCTGGTTCATCCCCCCGTTCAAGGCCCCATACGCCCCCTCATCCTTGGACACCTGCTTCCCAACCTCAAAAAGCTGATGCTGGTCCAAGGGCGACTTCCTGATATCGACCTCGCTCATGGCCGCATGCACCGTATCCCCGTGATTTACCAGCACATTGGCCATGGGCCTACGCAACGACGGCGGAAATTCGTCCCCACTGTCGGACAGATACTTCAACGCCGACTTGAACACCGCATCATTAACACCCCGATCCCCCACCGCCCGCCCATGCCGATCCGCAGGATCGATCCCCGTCGCCCCCGCCTGCAGCGCCGCCCCGAACCCGGCCCGATCGTCCCCGTCCAGCCCGGGCACATAGTGCCCGCCCTTCGAGGCCCCCTCGTCGTTCAGGACGACGTTCCAATCCCGCTCCTTCATGAGGTATTTCATGTGAGCCTCGGAGTGGAGATAGTGTGCGGCACCGGCCGGATCGCGGCTCATGATGCCGAGCATGCCGTCGACCGGGTCGTTGGCGAACCAGCCGTCCCGTGATCCGCTGTAGCCGCCCTTCACCCGCCAGATCCCGGGGTTCTTCTTCTCCGCCGCGATCATGTCGCCGGTGAGGTCCTCGACCATCCCGGGGGCGTACCCGTGGCCCTTCCGCATCAGCGTGACCAGGGACTGGTAGCCGACGGCCTTGTCCAGGTGAAGGCCCTGCGCGTCGGTGGCGTAGTGGCGGACGCCCGCGTGGCGCATGCCGGTGCGCCATCTCCGGTACCAGTCCGACTTGGTGTCCCTCGTCGCCGTGGCGAGGGTGTTCGCCAGGCCCGCCTCGATCGTCGAGTACGTGGCCACCCCGGCACCGCCCTGGACGTGGATGCGGTCGTTCAGTTCGTTGGTGAGCCGGATCGTGCCGGCCGGGCCCAGGTCGTCCAGCAGCAGGTGCGAGAACGCCTCGTCCCCGCTGTTGTCGCGGAACGACCTTTCCAGTTCGGCGAGTTGGGCGTCCGTGAGGTGTCCGCCCTTGCTCAGCTTCGCCAGGTACCGGTCCGCCTCCTCCGCCTCGTACTTCTCCACATCGCCCACCGCCCGGCCGTTGAAGCCCCGTCCCCCTGCAAGGAGTTCGGAGTCGATCACGACTCCCGCCAGGGCGATCCGTACGCCCATGTCCGCGTCCGTCACATCACGTACCGCCTTGGTGATGCGGTCCTGCCAAGACCGAACGGCCCCGGCATCACCGGGAGTCTCCGGCTGATCCGGGCCGGGGCTCACCACCCCCTGCTCCGAGACCGACATACCCGCCCGGATGGCGTCCCACCGCGCCGCCACCACCCGACCCCGCAGCTCGACGAACCGGTCGTGCGCGTCCCGTAGCAGCGACGCGATCCCCTTGGCCTCCGTCTGCGCGTACTGGAACTCCTTGAGCGTGGTGTCGAAGCGGGCGTTCGCCGCGTCGGCGCTCAGCCCGGCCCACGACGTCCCCATGGAGATGCCGTGCACATCCCGCCGGTACGCCGTCTCCTGTTTCTCGAACTCGCCCGCCATGCCGTCCCAGCGCTCGGCCGCCGTGGTCAGCGTGGCGAGGTCGGTGGTCATGATCTCGTGATACGTCGGCATGCGCCCAATCCCCAGTCGGCCAGTCCCCCAGTTCCTCCCTGTGTCATCAGTACGTGTCCAGCGCCGACCGCTCCCGCAATGTCGACCCCACCGCCAGATCCGTACTCGTCAGCACCGCGTTTCCGCACCGCAACGCGTCCTTCTCCGCGCCGAGCCGGTTCATCAGGTTCCCGACCTGGTCCGCCCATGCCGCGTGCGCCTTCTTCAGCGCCGCGGAGGTGAGCCAGCCGTCTCCGTCCCTCGCGCCGAACTCCCGTACGGCGGCGCCGTGTTCCTCGTCCGCCCAGCGTCCCGCCGTACGCGTGCCGGGCTCGATGTGGTCCTCGATCGCCTTCGCCGCCGCCCGTTTCTCACCCGGCGACGAAGCCAGTCGCCCCGGTGCCGAGACGCCCAACTCCCCCGGCACACCCGAGACATCCAGCACGCCCGGCACACCAGAACCGCCCACCCGTCGCCCTCACCATCCACCGCGCCGACGCGCTACACCCGCCGGCTCTCCAACGGCCCCAGGTACAGCGCCGGCAGACCCCCCGTGTCGATCACGAGCCGCTGCAGCACCACCGTCGGGTCCACCATCCAGAACTTCAACCGGTGGACCCCGGCCTTCGTCACGGAGTGTTTCGTCGCCGTCGCGTTGACGTTGTCGGAGGTGTTGCGGGCCCACACCGCGTTCAACAGCCCGTCATCAGCACCGACGTTGATGTCGACGGTCTCGATCGGACCGGCGTCGAGGGAGACGCCGTAGCGCAGACCGCCCGTCGGCAACGCAGGGTTACGAGGGGACAGGTACGCCCACACCGTCACCTCCCCCGCCGACAGGAGACTCACCTCGTACTCGAGGCGCGGTGAATTCGCCCCGCCCGGCGTCTGCCTGGGCAACGTCACCGGCCACGGGGTCATCCCCGCGCCCGTGCGTCCGATGCCGTCGATACGGCGCCACCCGCCGACCGCCCGGTCGTAGTGCTCCCCGTCGATCGCCACATAACCGCCCGCCTCCACGAACCCGCGCAGCCCCCGGCCCGAGGGCTTCTCGGCGACGCAGGTGACGGCCACCGACGCCCCCGCACCGGTCACGGTCAGCACCCCCTCGGCCCGCCCGACCGGCAGCCGGGCCCAGTCCACCGCCACCTCCACCCGCACCTGCTCCTCGACCCGCCCCCGCGGCCGGTCCACCATCAGCCACGGCACCGAGGTCTCGATCCGGTAGTCGAAGGCCGTACGGCCCCGGTTGAACACCTCGACGAACTGCTGCGGCCGCGTCTGGTACGGACTGAACACCGGCAGTACGGCCGTCCCCGAAGTCACAACACCTCCATCACCGTCCGCCGCCACCCCCAGCCCCGCGGCCTCCGGCACCTCAATCCGCCGCACCGCCGGGAACAGCACGTCCGGCAACGCCACGTTGTCCTTCTCCGGCTGCTGCCAACCGGCGTTCGGCCCGTACCGCTCCACATCGCCGTAGTCGATGTGCGGCTGGGTCTGGAAGCCCCGCCATTTCCCGCCCGCCACCGCCGAGTTGAAGTGGTCGGCGAGGGCGAAGTCCTTCGACAGGCCCGACTCCGCCGCGTCCGCAAGGGAGTTGGTCGCGGAGCGGCCCTGCGCCGCATACCGCAGGTTCGTGAACTCGGCCGACCGCAGGCCGTAGAGGTTGGCCGTCGCCCGCACCTCGTAGCCGACGAGTTCGAACCATGCGTCCCGCAGCCGGGTCGGCAACCGTCGTCCGATCCGCTCGGCGCGCTTTCCCAGCTCCCGCCACTCCTCCGTGACCCGTTCCAACTCCCGGTGCCCGAAGGCGAACGGCGTCTGCTGGTCGTCGTAGACCACCTGTCCGTCGACGAGAGTGATCCGCCGGTTGAGCAGCTCCGGTTTGCGGCGGGCCTGCAACTGTCCATATGCCGCCAGCACGGAGGCGATCTCCGCCGACTGGTCCGCCCCGAAGTTCTGCCGGGCGTACCGGCGTTCCCATGCGCCGAGCTGCGAGAGGTCCCAACTCTCCGGGTTCCAGGCGTAGTTCAGGAAGAACTCGGTCGGGAGTTCGTTGCCCTTGAGATCCCCTACGTTCGCGACCCACAGGCCGTGGTTCCCGTACGCGTGTGCCGCGTGGAGTTGCTCCCAGACGTTGCGCAGGTTCGCCGTGTCCACCCACTTGTAGTTCCGTCCGGCGCCCACGTAGTCGAAGTGGTAGTACAGGCCGTAGCCGCCGGCCCGCTCCTCCGCCGGATCCGGATGCTTGCGGATGTTGCCCCAGTTGTCGTCCGTCAGTACGACGGTGACGTCGTCCGGTGCCCTCAACCCCCGGTCCCAGTACCGCTGCACCTCCTTGTACAGCGTCCACACCTGCGGGGTCTCCGCCGCGGGCCGGCCCGTCACCTCCTCGATGATCTGCCGTTGCGCGGCGATGATCTCCCGCATCAGTTCGATGCCGTCGCCGTCGGGGAGGCTCGTGTCGCCGTTGCCGCGCATGCCGAGCGTGACGACGCCCTCGAAGCCCTGGTCGACCATGCGCTGCACGCCGGCCCGCCAATAGGCGCGGATCGCAGGGGCGTTGAGGCGGTACGACCACTCGCCCGTGCCGCCGTACGGATCGTGGCCGGGCGTCACGATCGCGCCGGAGGCGTCCCGGACGGCGGCCACCGCGTGCCGGTTCCACTCCTCGATGCCCCGCATCATCGGTGCCTCGTGCGACGTGCCCATGACAACGCCGTATGCGGCCGCCCGCCGGTGGTTCTCCGGGTCGTCCTCCGCGAAGGCCCGCCCCCACACCGCCGGCCAGAGGTAGTTCCCCTTCAGCCGCAAGAGCACCTCGAAGACCCGGCCGTAGAAGTCCGCGGTGAAGCCGCCCGGGTACCCCGGCGCCTTCCCCGGCCCGAAGTACGCCGGCGCCCAGGTCCCCAGCGCCGGGTTCTCGTCGTTGATGAAGAAGCCGCGGTACTTCACCGCCGGCGTGCCCTGCGAGTACCGCCCGGGCAGCACCCACACCTGGTCGCGACGGGTCGGCGGTACGTCGTCCCACCAGTGCCAGGGCGAGACCCCGATGCCGTACGACACGTCGTACGCACCGAAGATCGTGCCGCGCGGGTCGCTGCCCGCGACGACGAACGCCCGGTCCACACCCGGCATCGGGCGCTCGACCACGGTCTGGAGCGAGGTCTCCCAGCGGCCGCGGATCCCGGACACGTCCAGTTTCCCGGCGGCCACCAGGCCGTCGATCAGCGCGCTGCGGCCGATCGTGCCGACGAGCACCGCCTCGCGGGCGAGCGCGCTGCCGGGACGCACGCCGGTGACGCGTTCGATGTCGGCCCTCAGATCCGCCGCCACCCGTACGACTCCTGGGTGATCGTCGGGGTCCACCACGACCGGGGCACCCACCAGCGAGAAGGCTCCACCGGTGAACGAGATGTACGCCCCCGCCTCCAGCGGCCCCGGCCCCGCTCCCGTCTTCGACGACAACACCGGCACCGCGGCAAGTCCCGTACCCAGAACGGCTCTTCGACTGACGGACGCAGACATGGGCCCGGACATGGCACACCCCTCCACACCTAATTTGGTCAGCGGCATGACAAATGGTGGGACGAGTGGAGGGCGGGAACAACGGGTCGTACGCGCCGAATAGTTTCGTAACAGCTGCCCCGCGACGCAAAGAGGCCCGTACGACCGAAGTCGTACGGGCCTCTCTGAACTACCGGGAAACTACCGGGTCAGATCAGAACTACTTGTTGATCTTGGTGACCTGGCCGGCGCCCACCGTGCGGCCACCCTCACGGATGGCGAACTTCAGGCCCTCTTCCATGGCGACGGGCTGGATGAGCGAAACCGTCATCTCAGTGTTGTCGCCCGGCATGACCATCTCGGTGCCCTCGGGGAGGGTCACGACGCCGGTCACGTCCGTGGTGCGGAAGTAGAACTGGGGACGGTAGTTGTTGAAGAACGGCGTGTGACGGCCACCCTCGTCCTTGGACAGGATGTACGCCTGGGCCTCGAACTCCGTGTGCGGGGTGACCGAGCCGGGCTTGATGATGACCTGGCCGCGCTCGACGTCCTCGCGCTTGATGCCACGGAGGAGGAGACCGACGTTCTCACCGGCCTGGCCCTCGTCGAGCAGCTTGCGGAACATCTCGATGCCGGTGACCGTGGTGGTGGTCTTCTCCTGCTTGATGCCGATGATGTCAACGGTCTCGTTGACCTTCAGGACACCACGCTCGATACGGCCGGTGACGACCGTACCGCGACCGGTGATCGTGAAGACGTCCTCGACGGGCATGAGGAACGGCTTGTCGACGTCACGCTCGGGGGTCGGGATCGACTCGTCGACGGCGGACATCAGGTCGAGGACCGTCTGGCCCCACTCCTTGTCGCCCTCAAGAGCCTTGAGCGCCGAGACCTTGACGACCGGCAGGTCGTCGCCCGGGAACTCGTACTCGGAGAGGAGCTCACGGACCTCGAGCTCGACGAGCTCCAGGATCTCCTCGTCGTCCACCATGTCGGCCTTGTTCAGGGCGACGACGATGTACGGAACGCCGACCTGGCGGGCCAGGAGCACGTGCTCCTTGGTCTGCGGCATCGGGCCGTCGGTGGCGGCGACCACGAGGATGGCGCCGTCCATCTGCGCCGCACCCGTGATCATGTTCTTGATGTAGTCCGCGTGACCGGGGCAGTCGACGTGGGCGTAGTGACGCGTCTCGGTCTGGTACTCGACGTGCGCGATCGAGATCGTGATACCGCGCTGGCGCTCCTCAGGAGCCTTGTCGATCTGGTCGAAGGCCGAGGCCTCGTTCAGGTCCGGGTACGCGTCGTGCAGCACCTTGGTAATGGCGGCCGTGAGGGTCGTCTTACCGTGGTCGATGTGACCGATGGTGCCGATGTTGACGTGCGGCTTAGTCCGCTCGAACTTCGCCTTCGCCACTGGGTCCTCCTGTGGAGTGGTTCTGGTACGCCTTACTCATCGGCGCCAGGTGATCTTTGCTGGGATGCCGCCCGCCGGGGTCTGCCCTCCCGGGTGAGCCCCGGCGGTCGGTGTCAAGCCTAAAGCGTGCAAACGGTGTGTGTTACTCGCCCTTGGCCTTCGCGATGATCTCCTCGGCGACGTTCCGGGGAACCTCGGCGTAGGAGTCGAACTGCATCGAGTAGCTTGCGCGACCCGAGGTCTTGCTGCGGAGGTCGCCGACGTAGCCGAACATCTCCGAGAGGGGCACGAGGCCCTTCACGACGCGCGCACCGGCACGCTCCTCCATGGCCTGGATCTGGCCACGGCGGGAGTTGATGTCACCGATCACGTCACCCATGTAGTCCTCGGGCGTGGTGACCTCGACGGCCATCATCGGCTCAAGGAGCACGGGGGACGCCTTGCGCGCGGCCTCCTTGAAGGCCTGCGAACCGGCGATCTTGAACGCGAGCTCGGAGGAGTCGACCTCGTGGTAGGCACCGTCGAGCAGCGTGATGCGGACACCCGTCATCTCGTACCCGGCGAGGATGCCGAACTGCATGGCCTCCTGCGCACCGGCGTCCACCGACGGGATGTACTCCCGCGGGATACGGCCACCGGTGACCTTGTTCACGAACTCGTACGCCGGGCCGTCGGCCTCGGTGATGGGCTCGATCGCGATCTGCACCTTGGCGAACTGACCGGTACCACCGGTCTGCTTCTTGTGGGTGTAGTCCACGCGCTCGACGGCCTTGCGGATCGTCTCACGGTAGGCGACCTGCGGCTTACCGACGTTGGCCTCGACCTTGAACTCACGGCGCATACGGTCGACCAGCACCTCGAGGTGCAGCTCGCCCATACCACCGATGATGGTCTGGCCGGTCTCCTCGTCCGAGTGGACCTGGAAGGAGGGGTCCTCCTCCGCGAGACGCTGGATGGCGACACCCAGCTTCTCCTGGTCACCCTTGGACTTGGGCTCGATGGCGACCTGGATGACCGGCGCCGGGAAGTCCATGGACTCCAGGATGACCGGGTTCTTGTCGTCCGAGAGCGTCTCACCGGTGGTGGTCTGCTTCAGGCCCATGACGGCGACGATGTCGCCGGCGCCCACCGACTCGATCTCCTCACGCTTGTTCGCGTGCATGCGGTAGATCTTGCCGATGCGCTCCTTCTTGCCCTTGACCGAGTTCAGCACTGCCGAACCCGCCTCCAGGCGGCCCGAGTAGACCCGGACGAAGGTGAGCTTGCCCAGGTGCGGGTCGCTCATGATCTTGAATGCGAGCGCGGACAGCGGCTCGTCCACGGACGGCTTGCGCTTGATGACGACCTCGGGGTCCTTGACGTCGTGGCCCTCGATGGCCTCGACGTCCAGGGGGGTCGGCAGGTAGCGCACGACCGCGTCGAGCAGGGGCTGGACGCCCTTGTTCTTGAACGCGGTGCCACAGAACACCGGGGTGACCGTGACGCCCTTGGACTTGCCGGACGCGATGGTGACGCGACGGATCGCGGCGTACAGCTGCTCCTCGGTGGGCTCCTGGCCCTCCAGGAACAGCTCCATGATCTCGTCGTCGTTCTCCGCGACGGCCTCGACCAGCTTGCCGCGGTACTCCTCGGCGGCCTCGGTGTGCGTGGCCGGGATGTCGACGACGTCGTACATCTCGCCCTTCGCCGCCTCGGCGGACCACACGAGCGCCTTCATGCGGACCAGGTCCACAACGCCCTTGAAGTCCATCTCGGCACCGATCGGCAGCTGCATGATCAGCGGCACCGCGCCGAGGCGGTCCTTGATCATGTCGACGCAGCGGTGGAACTCCGCGCCGGTCCGGTCGAGCTTGTTGACGAAGCAGATGCGGGGCACGCCGTAACGGTCGGCCTGACGCCACACCGTCTCGGACTGCGGCTCGACACCGGCGACACCGTCGAACACGGTGACGGCACCGTCGAGGACGCGGAGCGAACGCTCCACCTCGACCGTGAAGTCCACGTGACCCGGGGTGTCGATGATGTTGATCGTGTAGTCGTCGTCCTCAAGCGGCCAGTGACAGGTGGTGGCAGCAGAGGTGATCGTGATGCCACGCTCCTGCTCCTGCTCCATCCAGTCCATGGTGGCGGCGCCGTCGTGGACTTCACCGATCTTGTAGCTGACGCCGGTGTAGAAGAGGATCCGCTCGGTGGTGGTCGTCTTGCCCGCGTCGATGTGGGCCATGATCCCGATGTTGCGGACCTTGGCCAGGTCAAGTGAAGTGGTAGCCATAAGGCTTCAGTCTTCTCTCGGTCTCGATGGGGTCTGCGACTACCAGCGGTAGTGCGCGAAGGCCTTGTTGGACTCGGCCATCTTGTGGGTGTCCTCGCGCTTCTTGACGGCCGCGCCGAGGCCGTTCGAAGCGTCGAGAAGTTCGTTGAGCAGACGCTCGGTCATGGTCTTCTCGCGACGGGCGCGGGAGTAACCGACCAGCCAGCGCAGCGCGAGCGTGTTGGCGCGACCGGGCTTGACCTCGATCGGAACCTGGTACGTCGCACCACCGACACGGCGGGACTTGACCTCAAGCGTGGGCTTGATGTTCTCCAGCGCGCGCTTCAGCGTGATGACCGGGTCGTTGCTGGTCTTCTCGCGCAGGCCCTCCATGGCGCCGTACACGATGCGCTCGGCGGTGGAGCGCTTGCCGTTCAGCAGCACCTTGTTGATCAGGGAGGTGACAAGAGGAGAACCGTAGACCGGGTCGATGATGACCGGGCGCTTCGGGGCGGGGCCCTTACGAGGCATTTTCTACTTCTCCTTCTTGGCGCCGTAGCGGCTGCGGGCCTGCTTGCGGTTCTTCACACCCTGGGTGTCAAGCGAACCGCGGATGATCTTGTAGCGAACACCGGGCAGGTCCTTCACACGGCCGCCGCGCACGAGCACGATGGAGTGCTCCTGCAGGTTGTGTCCCTCACCCGGAATGTAAGCGGTGACCTCGATCCCGCTGGTCAGACGCACACGCGCGACCTTACGCAGGGCCGAGTTCGGCTTCTTCGGGGTGGTCGTGAACACACGCGTGCAGACGCCACGGCGCTGAGGGGAACCCTCGAGTGCGGGCGTCTTGTTCTTCTCGACCTTGTCCTGCCGGCCCTTCCGGACCAGCTGCTGGATCGTAGGCACTACTTCTCCGGTTTCTGTGTGCCGATGGTGAAGCTAACCTGGAACGTCGCCGACCCACGCGGTCGGGTGTGTCGAATCCCGCAGACTTTCGCCGGGTAGCAAAAGGGGCGCAGATTGCGGTGGCCAGTGTCAGCTCCCCTAGTGCGGTTCAAGGCACGCACGAGAGCCAGGGCACACCCCAGGCACAAGGACTGAGCGTACCTACCTCATTCGCTGCGGTCAAAACAAATGGGTGTCACCCACGGCTCGACGGGGAAGAGGGCAATGCCGCACCCGCACGGCGATCTTCGAATCCACGGTCCGGAGCCCTCAGCCGGACGACACCGTGGCCGCTATCAGGCCCAGCAGGATCAGCAGTCCCCAGCCCGCGATGGAGAGCCAGCCGAAGACCAGTCCGGTCAGCGCCATGCCGTCGCCGCCCTCGTCGGTCCGCCGTATCTCCGCGCGGGCGGTGTGGCCGAGAACCACCGCGGGGATGCCGGTGAGTCCGAGCGTCGGCACGGTGAGCAGGCCGCAGACCAGCGCGCCGACCGCCTTGCCGTTGGTCACCGGCACCGGGGCCGGCAGGAACGTCGGCGGGGTCGGCCGGAATCCCGGCTGCGGGCCCTGGAGGGCGACCGTGGCCTGCGGGCCCTGGGGGAGATCGGCGACCAGGAGCATCAACTCACCCACCGTGCGGGCGCCGTAGGCCCGGGCGACCCGCTTCTCCAGCTCGTCCTCCCGCAGCCGCCCCTCGGCGAAGCCGGCCCGGAGCACGTCCACCGCCCGCTCCCGGTCCGCGGTCGCGGCCAGCATCGACCCACCGCTCTGGCCCTGCCACGGCTGCGGCTGCGATCCCTGCCCCTGCCACGGTGTCGGGTACGACACGGAACACCTCCCCCGGCGCCGGAGACCGAATGCCTCCATGATGCTCCAACGCCCCGAAATCGGCACCGGTTCCCCTTCGGGACCGAAAGGGGACGGCCACCCCGTTCCTGGGGCAAAAGAGAAGCAGAGTGGCCGGTGTCATCGGGTGCGACGGGCGGTGCGTTCCGCGGCGAACACGTCCTCCAGGCGGAAGAGCTGGGCGCGGCCCGACTTCCCGGCCGGCCGGAGCCGGCCGAGCTGGACCCACTTGCGGATGGTGGCGGGCGCGACCCCGGCCTCCTGGGCGGCCAGCGGCCCGGGGATCAGCGTCGGCGGTCCGGTCCTCGTCGGTGGCGTCATCGGCTCCACTCCCCCTCGTCCCAGGTGTGCCGGTAGGCCGGGTCGTCGTGGCAGCCGCAGTCCGGCGCCGCACAACGGCAGGCGGGGTTCACACAGAGGACGGCACCGCGGTCCGGGAAGGCCCGCAGCGAGACCGAGTCGCACCAGGGGCAGCGGCCCGACACCCGGACGACGGTCTCGGTGTCACCCAGGGCGCGGGCGCAGCGCCGGGCCATCCGCCGGGTCTCGTCCCGTACATGCGCCGCGAGTACGGCGTCGGCGGCGACCTCGTCGAGCAGCGCGGCGATCCGGCGCAGCCGCTCGGGCACGGGAACTCGCCGGGCGCGGGGCAGCCCGAGGCGGTCCCGCACGGCCTCCTCCAGTTCTACGACGCCGTCCGTGATGTCGCGGATGGTGTCGGAGATGTGCAGGCGCAGCGGGGCCGCGCTGTGGCCGGGGGCGACGAGTCCGTGGCGCTGCTCCATGAGCAGGGCCTCGGCGCGCTCCTCGCGGAGCCGGTCGGCCAGGCCGGGCGGCGGGGCGGGCGCGTGGTGGGACGGCGCGGTGCGGCCGGGGGCGAGTTCGACGCTCAGTTCGGGGAACTGCTGGAGCAGCGTGCCGATCCAGAGGGCGGCGTGCGCGGTCGGGTCCGTCGCGGCGGACGCCGGGCTCCGGTCAGGCAAGGGAGCCTCCCCGCGTGGTCGGCCCCGGTGGCCGGGGTGGTGGGCATGAGCCGGTTTCGGACATGGGGCCTCCCTGAGAGACGCGTGTGAAGCGAGCGGCGTCCAGGTTCACAGATTGCGCGCGCGCCCGCAACTAGATTGCCATCCGCCCCGCGTGGCCAACCCCTCACCCAGCGTCGAAGTTCAAGCGTTTTTGCCAAATCTTCCCATCTATTGCTTGCGCGCACAGAATTACGTGCGTGCGGGCACGCTAATCTGATATCCCCCAGAGGAAGCGAGCACACCGATGGCCAGTCAGGATCTGGACGCGTTCGCCGCATGGGTCGAGGACCTGATGCGGGAGCGCGACTACGACATCGACAGCCCGCGCGGCGGCGGCAAGTCCCGCATCGCGGACGAGGCGGGCGTCCACCGCGCCGCCGTCACCCGCCTGTTGCAGCGCCAGAGCATGCCCGACCTGGAGACCACGCGCAGGCTCGCCCGGGTACTGGGGGTGCCGGTCCGCGACATGCTCATCCGCTCCGGCCGGCTGACCGCGGAGGAACTGGCCGATCCGCACGAGCAGTCGACCTCCCCCGCGCCCGGCGTCGAGTTCGGCCGCCGCCCCACGCTTGAGGAGGTCGCCGAGCTGCTGGGGGTGCCGGCCGACCGGCGGGAGATGTTCGTGCGCGTGGTCGAACAGTTCCTGCCGAACGACGCGCCGACCCTGAAGGACGGCCACGGACGCGATCAGGACGAGGCACAGGCGTGACGTAGTGCGGGTAGTCGGCGACCGGCGGTGGGTGGCTACCGGCACCCCCGTTCTGCCCGCTCGCCGCCTGCTTAGTTGCGCGTGCGCACGCAATGTGTCACAGTTGGTGCAGCGGCGGAGCTGTACCCACCCGGGTCACGGCCCGCCGTTTCGCACAGCGCAGCACAGAAGGGAGGCCATCCCGTGGCCGATCCGACGGTCACCTTCCCCGACGTCGAGCGACTCGTCGTCGACTTCCTGACCGACCGCACCGAACTCGCCGCCGCCACCGTGGACAACGTCCCGCCGAGCGGATTCGACGGCACCCAGCAGGTCGTCCTGGTCTCCCGCTCCGGCGGGGCCTGGATCGACGACCAGCACCTGGACCAGCCGCTGGTGGACTTCGAGGTCTACGGCCCCGAAAAGACCGCCGCGCACACGCTGGCCCTGCTCGTCCGTTCCGCCGTCCTCACGCTGCGCGGAACGACCTACGGCACCGCACACGTCACCGACGTCGTCGAGGCCGACGGACCGCGCTGGCTGCCCGACTGGAACCGCGCGGCGGCGAACCGCTACTACGCGACGGTGAGGCTCCACATCCGCCCCGCCTGATCCGCCGATCCCGCTGACCATCCGAACAGGCCCCGCCCACCAGGTCGTACGGCGGGGCCTTCGCCATGCCCCGGCACGGCGCAGCCCAACGACCAACCCACTCAAAGGAGTTACGCATGGCAGGCAGCAACGCCAACGAGATCCGGGTCGCCGGCACCGGCCGCATCCTGGTCGCCCCGGTCGGCACGACCGCGCCGACCGATGTCACCACCGCGTGGGCGGCCGGTTGGAAGGACCTCGGCTACACCTCGCAGGACGGCATCAAGCTGGCCAAGAAGGACAAGCTGGACCCGGTCGAGACCTGGCAGTCGGTGTCACCGGCTCGCTTCATCTACTCGGACCGCGACCTGACCGTGAAGTTCCAGTTGCTCCAGCTCAACGAGGACACGCTGCCGTTCTTCATGGGCGGTGACGCCGTCGCCGAGACCGCCACCGCCTCGGGCGTCTACAAGTACGACCTGTCCGCCGACCCCAAGTTCAACGAGAAGGCGCTCGGCATCGAGTTCAGCGACGGCACGGACATCACGTACCGCTTCGTCGTCGCCCGCGGCCAGGTCACCGAGTCCGAGGAACTGTCGCTGACCCGCACCGCCTCCATCAAGCTCGGCGTCACCTTCACCGCGCTGGCGGTCGACAACACCAAGCCGCTGGCGACCTTCCTGATGAAGGACCCGGCGTACTCGGCCGTCTCCTGATCCATCCTCCCCGGCGGGCGGGCCGAGGTCTCCCCCACCTCGGCCCGCCCGCGCCAACCACCCTCATCTGTAACGGAGTTGATCCATGTCCTTCGACGTCAGCGCCGCTCGTGCCCAGCGCCAGGAGGCGCTCGGCCGGTCCTGGTCCTTCACCATCGACGGCGACACCTTCACCCTGCCGACCGAACTCACCCGCAAGACGGCCCGCGCGCTGCGCGAACTCGACGACAACGACGTGGACGGTCTGCTCCAAGTCCTGCTGGGCAACGCCCAGTTCACCCGCTTCGACCGGCTCGACATCACCATGCAGGACATCGCCGCGATCATGGAGGCGTACGGCAAGGAGACCGGGCTCGGCCTGGGGGAAGGCTGAGCCTCGGCGAGTTCGTGGACGAACACGCCGAGGCCCTCGAAGCGGACCTGCTCCGCCACTACGGCGTGGACCTGCTCGACTGGCACCGCGGCCGGCTCTCCACCCGCCGGCTGTCGGTGCTGGTCAGGCATCTGCCACGCGACAGCTCGACCTTGCGCGAACTGCACGGCGAGGCGGCCGACTGGTCGGTCACCGACTACCTGATCGCCGCCGCCGTCGACCAACTCACCGAGGCGAACTGGATGTTCGCCACCGTCAACCGGGACGAGGACGCGGAGCCGCTGGAGTACCCGAAGCCGGTGCCGCGTCCGGCGCCGGGGGTGGAGCGGGTCGCCCCCGAACCCGAGGTCCACAACCCCGGCCCCGCCGAACTGGCCCAGTTCTTCAACTGACCGCCGCCATCCCGAGATCCCATCGCAGGAGTACGCACGATGACCCTCTACACCCCGCTCGGCAAACTCCCGTACCCCCAGCCCGCCGACACCGCGAACCTCCCCCTCCACCTCCAGTCCCTCGCCGAGGGCATCGACGGCCGCACGATCCTGCGGTACGACACCGCCACCGACCGGGACACGGCCGTCACGACCCCGGTGGCCGGAATGGTCGCCTGGCTGACCACCCCCGGCACCCTCAGCTACTACACCGGCTCGGCGTGGATCGCGCTCGGCGTCTGGAACACGTACACGCCGACCTGGACGGCCACCACGACCAACCCGTCCATCGGCGACGGCACGTTGACCGGCAAGTACGCGGTGGTCGGCAAGGTCTGCCACTTCACGACGCTGGTCACCTTCGGCGCGTCGACGACCTACGGCAGCGGCAGCTACAGCTTCGGCCTGCCGGCCCCGTCCGGCGCGATGGGCGGGCTGCCGCAGTTCCAGGGAGTGGCGGCCGTCAGTGGGGGCCGCGCGCTGATCTCCTGCCAGCCGGGGGCCAGCACCGGCGCGACGACGTACACGCTCTGGGGTCCGAATTCCGCGTCCAGCTCCACCGCCACCCAACTCGGCAGCGGCGGTGTGCTCGGCACGGCCTACGTGAGCGGCAACGTCATCCGGATCGGCGGAACGTACGAGGTGGCCTGACGGCGGTGCCCCACGACCGTCACATGGCCCGAAAGCGTTCTCTGATACCCCCGGCCAACACAGGTATCTCCGGTACCCTGCATACAGTTATCGCTCATACGTTCGATTAACGGCGTTCGAAGGGTCCGAGCGCTACGGAGGGACGGGGGCCTCATGACGAGGGACGACGGCACGGCACAGGGCGACATCGAGGCGACCGCGGAGCTTCACCAAGCCCTGGCCGCCCACTTCAAGGGCCGCCCGCTGCCACCGGACCTCGTGATCACCACCCGCACGGAAATCGAACAACGGGAGTTCAAGGCGTACGGCAAGGGCTGGCGGGACCGCGGCGAACACGACGAGCGGCGCAGGGCGCAGACGCAGCCACACCCCCAGCCCCGGCCACGGCCCTCGGACGCCAAGGTCCTCCCCTTCCCGCCCGCCTCGGGCTCCCCCTCGGGCCGCCCGCATCCGGACGACGAGCTGTCCTGACGGCGTTCACTTATCGGCGTTCCGGTGACCTTCGGCAGCGTCGGCACACCGTTGACCGCCGGCCTCCACGACAAGGACGTGGTCGCGGTCCGCTCCTCACGGGGCGGCGTCCTCTACGCGGACGTCACCATCAAGGGCTACGCCTCCGCCCGCGAGCAGATCGGCTCGGAGATCGACGCCCTCGTCCAGGCACGTCCGGCGCCCCGCGGGATCGACGCCACCGCCGTCAACCTGCGCAACGTGAAGCCCTCAAGGTCCTCTACAGCCAGCGCCTGGACGCCCAACGGGACGCCGATCGCACCGCGATGCGTCAGCTGCTCCGTCGGAAGATTCCCCGGCGCCCCTTTTCCTCGTCCGGCGCCGGGGGCTCGAAGTATTCCTCCGTGTGGATGAGCTCTCCCACGGTGACGCGAAATCTTTCCTTTCGCCAACCATCGGACGACATGACGGTCATGAACGAGTCCTCGCCGATACGGAAGACGGTTCGCGTCCCCTTGAAATCCCCGAAAGGGTCATACCCCTTCGCCAGCTCCAGCGCCTTTTCCCGGGCCCGCTCCACATTCCCGTCCACATGCACAACACGGGAAAGGCGGAATTCATCATTGCCGGACGAGAGATGCTCGTCCTCCACGAGGACATACCAGGAAGTTTCATCAGACATCGTGAATTCCTCTCATTCATCTCACGATTGACCAAGGAGGCAAAATGGCCGACGAGGGCGATATTATCGATGCTATCACCTGGATCAGTAGGAATGACTGGGAGAGGGCGAAAGAGAAGGCTTACACCTTCTCCAGCTCAATAACCGCCATCAAGTACGACATGACGCTCCTCAAAGCCGAACTCGCCGGTGTCGCCGCCTTCTCTGCGGGACTCGGTCTGGTCAAACTCGACTACACCTTCTTGAAAGTGGACGAGAAGGGTATCTCCTGGCGTGGCCGGCAGATCTACTCGACCAGGTTCGCCGACGAGGTCAAGCACTATCAGACGCAGCTCGATCGAAAACAGCTCGAATTCGCAAAGAAGATGAGCGCCCTGGAGACGGCGCAGGCCACGGCAGCAAGAAAGAGGACCGATCTCGACGCGGCGACCGCACGTCTGGAATCGGCCAGGACAAGCAGCCGCCGCCCGAATTCCACCTCGGCAGACTTCACCGAGCTGGCCCGGAGTGCGGACGCCCAGCGAGACGCACGACGGGCATACGACCGCGCCGAGGCAGAAGTCAGTGCACTGCACGACAAGGTAACCGCTCTCAAAACGAAGGTCGGCCGGATCAGCAATGAGGTGAAGGAGGTGAAGCCGGACGCGATCTTCGAGAAGGCGACAGAGGCCCTGGAAAGGTTCGAGGAAGCCCTGCACAACACCGCCGCCCAAGCATGACCGCCCCCTGTTCCCCTGACGAACCGGAGACAGAGAAATGGGTCTGAAGGAATCCCTCAACCAAACGACAGCAAGCGTAGGCAGATTTCGGACAGCGCTCGGCCAGGCATCCAGCAGTCTGGGCACGCTGCGGCAGGCGACGGGCAGCACCTCGGCCGCCGTCGACAGGATCAGGACCAGTGCCGGTCAGGTCGTCCCCTCCATCACCAAGGTCAAGACCGGCTCCGACCAACTCGCCACCTCCCTCACCAAGCTCAAGACCTCCGCCACGCAAGGCGGTTCCGGCCTCGACAAGATCAAGTCAGGAGCCGGCGGCGCCGACGGCGGACTCGGCAAAGCCCGTACCGGCACCGACAAGCTCAAGTCCTCCTTCGACAAGCTCAAGTCCGCCGCCAAGGGCGCCCACGGTGAGCTGAAGAGCGTCAAGTCGCAGGCCGACGCGGTCGAGACGTCCGTAGGGAAGGCGGCGAAGAACGCCGACAAGGGCGGCAAGTCAATGGGCGGCTTCGGCAAGGGGCTCAAGGGCGCCTCGCTGTCCCAGAAGGGGCTCAACCTCGCCATGGCGGCGAACCCGTTCGGCCTGGTGATGACGCTTCTGACACCGCTGATCGCCCAGTTCGTCAACATGGACAAGATCACCGCGCTGCTGCAGAAGGGCGTCACCTACGCCATGAAGCACATCGGCACGGCGGTCGGCGGACTGGTGAAGAACGCCGGCCCGCTGCTGAGGGGCCTCGGCAACGCCATGCTCGCCCCGATGACCGGCCTCGCCACCGCGCTGAACGGCCTGCTCGGCGCGCTGGCCGGCATCCACATCAGCATCCCGGACTGGGTCCCGAAGTTCGGCGGCCGTTCCTTCGGCTTCCCCCGTCTGAGCGTCCCCGTGCCCCACCTCGCCACCGGCGGTGTCGTCACGGCCCGTTCCGGCGGCACGCTCGCCCTGCTCGGCGAGGCCGGCGAGAACGAGGCCGTCATCCCGCTGTCCAAGCTGGAGCGCATGCTCGGCCACGGCGGCGGCCTGCGCACCCTCACCGCGGCCGTGGAGAAGCTCGCCGACCGCCCGGTCGTCGTCCAGGTCGACTCCCAGGAGATCGCCCGCGCGGTGTTCCTCGGACAACGGCAGCTCGCCCGGCGGTAGTTGACGACCCACCTCGCGAGCCCCACCCCCAGTCGACGGCTCACCCGTCGGCTTTTTTCATGCCCTCAGCCCCTTCAGGAGTCCACATGGGAAACCTCTGGATCGGCCCGCCCGGCTCCATGACCGAGATCGACCAGGCCGCCAAGTCCTTCGACCGCAGTGCCGACCTGGGCGTCAGCGAGTTCAAGTCGCTCGGCGGCCGGGTCACCGTCACCCGCAACCAGGCACCCGTCCGCCGTCTCAAGCTGGCCTGGGACCTGCTCTCCCCCGTCCACGCCCGCGCCCTGGACCGGCTCGCCCGCCGGGTCGGCGGCTCGGGGCCGGTGTTCGTGGTCGACCCCGCCGCCGGCAACGTCCTCGGCCCCGCCCAGGCCGCCGGACTCGGGGTGGCCGGCGCCACCGGCATCACCGGGCTGACCCAGTGGTTCCGCACCTCGACCACGGGCACGGTCGCCGAAAGCACCACCACCCCGGGCACGTTCCTCTTCACCGCCACCGACACCACCGGCGCGGTGGCCTGGCGCTGCGCCGCGACCGTCGGCAACTTCCCCGTCTCCCCGGGCCTGACGGTCTCCTTCCGCGCCCCGACCGCGATCGCCGCGCTCAGCACGGAGACCGTCGCCATCGACTACAAGAAGGCGGACGGCACCTACATCAGCTCGACCACGGCCTCCGGGCCCCTCGTCACCGGAACCGTCCCCGCGGGCGCCGCCTACGCCACCCCCTACGTCAGGCCCGGCACCGCCGGCACCTACTCCCTCGCCGGTGCCTGCCTCACCTACGGCGGCGGCACGGCGGAGGACGGCGTCCCCGGCGACGGCCTGCCCCTGATGGCGGTCACCGGCTACAGCGACACCCCGGGCCGCCCGCAGCCGTACCGCAGCATCGGACTCGACCTGGTGGAGGTGTCCAGTGCTGCGGGCTGACGACACCACGAACGCGGCCCTCGCCACCGGCGAGCGGACCACCACCCACACCACCCGGCTCGGCGGCACGGACCTCTCCGCGCAGCTGCAGTCCTGGCAGTTGGAGCGGTCGTACGCCACCGATCTGCCGCCCGCGATGCGCGCCTTCGCGGGATCGTCCTCGGCCCAGCTCCAAGCGCAGGTGTCCGGCACGGGCGACGTCTCGGCGCCGGGCCTGTACGCGCCCTGGGCCGACCGCCGCACCGGCGACCTCGCGCGCCCGGGCCAGTCGGTCGTGCACCGCGCCGGGGTGGGCGCCGACACCCTCCCGGCGTTCCGAGGGACCGTCAGATCCCGTTCCGCGCAAGCCGGTTCGGACACCGTGCAGATCACCGCGCTGGACGGCGCGGAGCGGCTGCGCGGTCCCGCGCTGCTGCCGAAGCCTTACGCGGGGTTCTCCTGGGGCCGTCCGGTCGCCACCCCCACCTGGTGCGTGGACGAGCTGCTGCGCCAGGCGGGCGTGTACTCCAGCCCGCCGCCCCGCTACCCGGACTTCGTGGCGGGCCAACCGCTCACCCTCGTCCACGCCACCCTGCACGGCGGCTTCGCGGCGCCGTACGGCCAGCCGGAGGTCCTGCCCGACCCGGACGACTACGCCTGGACGCGGGACGGCGCCCCGCACGAAATGGCGCTGCTGCCGCTGACGACCGGCGTCACGGCGAGCTGGTTCCCGCGTTCCCGGGTCACGGTGCCCGGAAGCCGGCTGCTGCTGGAGGCGTGGGTCAATCCCGCGATCGGCGCGGGCGACACCGTCCGCATGGACCTCGTGCTCGACCGCACGGGCGGCGCGACCGGCACCCTGCGGCTCCAGGTGAACTTCGCGACCGGGCAGCTCACGGTCGGCTCGGGCACCACCGACGGCACGTTCCTCAACTCCAACTGGAACAACATCACCTCCGTGCAGACGCTCAAGGGCGTCTGGCACATCGGTGTCTTCATCGACACCGTCACCACGGGCACCAGCGTCTACCCGACCGTGCAGCCCCGGCTGACCGGCCCGGACGGGACCGTGTTCCTCGGGGCGCTGCACCAGATCACGGACGCCTACGGCATCCAACCGGCTTCCGAACTGCGCGAGTTGAAGCTCGTCACCGATCTGGCCGTGGAGGGCGTCCAACTCACCGGCGGGCTCACGGCCATGCCCTCGACGTCGGTCTTCGACCAGTCCGGTACATGGACGAAGGCCGCCGAACTGGACGACGCCGTACTGCCGTTGTACTCGGTCCCGCGCGTCTCCGGTTCGCAGTGGGAGGTCGTGGGACAGATCGCCAAGGCGAGCATGGCGACCGCCGAGTTCGACGAACAGGGCATCTTCCGCTGGCGCAACCACACCCGCTTCGCCACCACCCCGACCGGCGCGGACCTCACCCTCACCTCGGTACGGGACATCGCCTCCCTCACCCTCACCGAGGAGATCGACGCCTGCCGCAACTACGTCTCCCAACCCGCCAAGATCTGGGAGGACTTCGGCCTCGACTCGGGCACGACATACACCGACACCGTCGTACGGACGGTCCCCGCGAACGGCACGCTGACGGTGTCGTACGTGATGGCGGACGAGGAGTTCGACATCGGTCCGCCGAGCACCGACGACGACTCGGTCACCACCGCCGGCTCCCAGGTCCGCTTCGCCACCACCAAGACCGGCACCACGGCGGTGAAGGGAGCCGTCGACGTCCTGACCCGCCGTGAGGACGGCTATCTGGTGGTCCGGTTCTCCAACCGCACCGCGCAGACCCTGTACACGGCGAAGAAGGACGGCACCCCGTCCGTCTATCTCCAGACACTGAAGCCGAAGGCGGACCCCGTCGACCGGTCGGCCGTCGCGTATGTGGCGGGCACCCCGAGCGAGAAGTACTACGGCCGCCAGGAACACACCGGCGACAGCACCGACTGGGTCCAGGACCTGACCTCCGCGCAGGCCATCGCCGACGCGCTGTACAAGGCCGGGGCGTACCCGGTGCCCGTCATCGGCGACGTCGAGGTGCTGTACGACCCGCGGGTACAGCTCGGCGACGTGATCAGGCTGACCGACGCCTCCGGCACCCGCCTGGACACGCTGGCCTGGGTCGTCGGCATCAGCACGACGGCGACCGCCGACGCCGGCGTGCGGCAGACCCTGACCCTGCGCGGCACCCAGCCCAACGGCACACCCGCCGACGCCGGCCTCAGCCCCGACGCCGACGCCGCCCCGACCGCGCTGACCCTGGCCACGTACGCCTCGGTCACCGCCGCCTTCCCGACCCTGTCCGCACTCACCGCCTCGGGCTGCACCTGGGGCCAGATCCTGGAGTCCGCGTATGTCTGAGACGACCACGGAGACGACCGCCGAGCCCGTGCCCGTCACCCTCGACGACGATCAACTCGCCACGCTGGCGGCCTCGGTGACCGCCGGACTGGCCGCGTACCTGACGCCGGAGCCCACGGCGGTGATGCCCGCGGAGGTGTCCGAGACCGCGACCGCACCGGCGACGGAGAACCCGACGGACCCCGGAGCAGGGGGCGACGCGGATGCCTCCGCCCCCACCGAGGAGGTCGCGGTGCCGACGGAGACGACCCCGACCGACCCGACACCCACGGAGGAGTGACTCCCATGGCCACACCCCTTTCCGCCGACGCCCTCGTCGCCGCCCTGCGCGCCGAGGGCGTCACCGTTGTCGAACACTCCGGCTGGCGTACCAACAACCGCAACAGCAAGGGCAGTTGGGGCCCGGTCAACGGCGTGGTCATCCACCACACCGTGACCACCGGCACCACCGGCTCCGTGAGCATGTGCTTCAACGGCCGCTCCGACCTGCCCGGCCCGCTCTGCCACGGCGTCATCGCCAAGGACGGCACGGTCCACCTGGTCGGCAACGGCCGCGCCAACCACGCCGGCAGCGGCGACGGCGACGTACTGAAGGCAGTGATCGCCCAGAGCGCCACCCTGCCCGCGCCGAAGCGGAACGACACCGACGGCAACGTCCACTTCTACGGCTTCGAGTGCGTCAACCTCGGCGACGGCAAGGACCCCTGGCCCGCCGTCCAGGTGGAGGCGATGGTCCGGGCCTCGGCCGCGCTGTGCCGGGCCCACGGCTGGAACGCGCGCTCGGTCATCGGTCACAAGGAGTGGACCAGCGCCAAGATCGACCCGCGCGGATTCACGATGGCCGACTTCCGCGCCCAGGTCGCCACCCGGCTCGGCACCAAGACCACCACTCCCCCCGCCAAGCCCGCCTACCAGCCCTTCCCCGGTGCCGACTGGTTCAGGAAGAACCCCAGGTCTGCCGTCGTCACCGCGATGGGCAAGCGGCTGGTCGCGGTCGGCTGCTCGGCGTACACCTCCGGTCCCGGCCCCCAGTGGACCACGGCCGACAAGGCCTCCTACGCCAAGTGGCAGCGCAAGCTCGGCTACACCGGCACCGCCGCCGACGGCTGGCCTGGCGCCACCTCCTGGGCCGCGCTGAAGGTCCCCCACAGCTCCTGAGAAAGGAGGCCCCATGTCAGAGGCCGCCAAGCGAACCCTCCGTACCGTCGTCCAGACCGCTGTCGGCCTGTGTGTCCTGCTGCCCGCGGTCGTCGACGCCGTCGGCGCCTCCCGGACGATCCCGTGGGTGGCCGGCGCGCTGGCCGTGGCCGCCGGGATCACCCGGGTCATGGCCCTGCCTGCCGTACAGGCGCTGCTGCCCGGGTGGCTGCGGACGGGAGGTGACGATGACCGATCCTGATACGAACGACGCGATCGCCGTCGCCCTGGAACTGGAGCGCCTGCGCGGCTCGTTGGAGGCCGGCTTCGCCCGGGCCGACGGCTCGCTCGCGCTGCTGGTCCAGCGCAGCGACCAGACCGACAAGCAACTCGCCGACCACGAACAGCGGTTGGACGCCCTGGAGCGGTCCCGCTGGCCGCTGGCGAGCATCGGCGCGCTGGCCGCCGTGGCGACCGTCGTGGTCACCGCGCTGGAGATCACCGCGCGCTGAAACGCCGAAGGGCGGTCACCCCGTACGAAACGGGGTGACCGCCCTTCAGTTCAACTCAGCCTGCTCGCTTACTGGTTGTACGGACCGTAGTCGTAGTCCTCCAGCGGGACGGCCTGGCCGGAGCCGGTGCCGAACGGCGAGTAGTCGATGTCGTCGTAGCCGACGGCCGAGTACATCGCGGCCTTGGCCTCCTCGGTGGGCTCCACCCGGATGTTGCGGTAGCGGGACAGACCCGTACCGGCCGGGATGAGCTTACCGATGATGACGTTCTCCTTGAGGCCGATGAGGCTGTCGGACTTGGCGTTGATCGCCGCGTCCGTCAGGACTCGGGTCGTCTCCTGGAAGGAGGCGGCCGACAGCCAGGATTCCGTCGCCAGCGAGGCCTTGGTGATACCCATCAGCTGCGGACGACCGGAGGCCGGGTGACCGCCCTCCTGGACCACACGACGGTTCTCCTGCTCGAAGCGGGAGCGCTCGACCAGCTCGCCGGGCAGCAGCTCGGCGTCGCCGGACTCGATGATCGTCACACGGCGCAGCATCTGCCGGATGATGATCTCGATGTGCTTGTCGTGGATCGACACACCCTGCGAGTTGTACACCTTCTGGACCTCGCCGACCAGGTGGACCTGGACGGCACGCTGACCCAGGATGCGCAGCACGTCGTGCGGGTTGGTGGCACCCACGGTGAGCTTCTGGCCCACCTCGACGTGCTCGCCCTCGCTGACCAGGAGACGGGCACGCTTCGAGATCGGGAACGCCGTCTCGTCGCTGCCGTCGTCCGGGGTGACGACGATCTTCTTGGTCTTCTCGGTCTCCTCGATCCGCACGCGGCCCTGGGCCTCGGAGATCGGGGCGACACCCTTGGGCGTACGAGCCTCGAAGAGCTCGACGACACGGGGCAGACCCTGGGTGATGTCGTCACCGGCCACACCACCGGTGTGGAAGGTACGCATCGTCAGCTGCGTGCCGGGCTCACCGATGGACTGGGCGGCGATGATGCCGACCGCCTCACCGATGTCGACCAGCTTGCCGGTGGCCAGCGAACGGCCGTAGCACATGGCGCAGGTGCCGACGGCGGACTCGCAGGTCAGGACCGAGCGGGTCTTGACCGTCTCGATGCCGTGCTTGACCAGCTCGTCGATGAGGACGTCGCCGAGGTCGGTGTTGGCCGGGGCCAGCACCTTGCCGTCGACGGTGATGTCCTCGGCCAGCGCACGGGCGTACACGCTGGTCTCGACGTTCTCGGCCTTGCGCAGGACACCGTCCGCGCCGCGCTCCGCGATGTGCAGCTTGAGGCCGCGGTCGGTGCCGCAGTCCTCCTCGCGGATGATGACGTCCTGGGAGACGTCGACGAGACGACGGGTGAGGTAACCCGAGTCGGCGGTACGGAGGGCGGTGTCGGCCAGACCCTTACGGGCACCGTGGGTGGAGATGAAGTACTCCAGCACGGACAGGCCTTCACGGAAGGACGCCTTGATGGGACGGGGAATCGTCTCGTTCTTGGCGTTCGACACCAGACCACGCATACCGGCGATCTGACGCATCTGCATCATGTTTCCTCGGGCACCCGAGTCAACCATCATGAAGATGGGGTTCGTCTTGGGGAAGTTCTCGTTCATCGCCTCGGCGACCTCATTGGTCGCCTTGGTCCAGATCGCGATGAGCTCCTGAGTGCGCTCTTCCTTGGTGATCAGACCGCGCTCGTACTGCTTCTGGACCTTCTCGTCCTGCGCCTCGTAGCCCTTGACGATCTCCTTCTTCGCTTCGGGAACGACGATGTCGGAGATGGCCACGGTGACGCCGGAACGGGTGCCCCAGTGGAAGCCGGCCGCCTTCAGGTTGTCGAGCGTCGCCGCCACGATGACCTTGGGGTAGCGCTCCGCGAGGTCGTTGACGATCTCACCGAGCTGCTTCTTGCCGACCGAGTAGTCGACGAAGGGGTAGTCCTCGGGCAGCAGCTCGTTGAAGAGCGCGCGGCCCAGGGTCGTACGGAGGCGGAAGCTGTCACCCTGCTGCCACTCCGGCTCGCCCTCCTCGCGGACCGGCGGCACCCAGCCACGCGGCGGGATGGTGCCCACCGGGAAGCGGATGTCGACGGCCGACTGGAGCGCCAGCTCGCCGGCGTCGAACGCCATGGTCGCCTCGGCCGTGGAGCCGAACGCGCGGCCCTCGCCCTTGACGTCACGGAGCTCGCCGTCGGTGGTGAGGAAGAACAGCCCCAGCACCATGTCCTGGGTCGGCATGGTGACGGGACGACCGTCGGCCGGCTTCAGGATGTTGTTCGAGGACAGCATCAGGATGCGGGCCTCGGCCTGCGCCTCCGCGGAGAGCGGCAGGTGTACGGCCATCTGGTCACCGTCGAAGTCCGCGTTGAACGCGGTGCAGACGAGCGGGTGGATCTGGATGGCCTTGCCCTCGACGAGCTGCGGCTCGAAGGCCTGGATGCCGAGGCGGTGCAGCGTGGGCGCACGGTTCAGCAGAACCGGGTGCTCCGCGATGACCTCTTCGAGGACGTCGTAGACGACCGTGCGGCCGCGCTCGACCATCCGCTTCGCCGACTTGATGTTCTGCGCGTGGTTCAGGTCCACCAGGCGCTTCATCACGAACGGCTTGAAGAGCTCCAGCGCCATGGCCTTCGGCAGACCGCACTGGTGCAGCTTGAGCTGCGGACCGACGACGATCACGGAACGCGCGGAGTAGTCCACACGCTTGCCGAGCAGGTTCTGACGGAAGCGGCCCTGCTTGCCCTTGAGCATGTCGGACAGCGACTTCAGCGGACGGTTGCCGGGGCCCGTCACCGGGCGGCCACGACGGCCGTTGTCGAAGAGCGCGTCGACGGCCTCCTGGAGCATGCGCTTCTCGTTGTTCACGATGATCTCGGGGGCACCGAGGTCGAGAAGGCGCTTCAGGCGGTTGTTGCGGTTGATCACGCGGCGGTACAGGTCGTTCAGGTCGGAGGTCGCGAAGCGGCCACCGTCCAGCTGCACCATCGGGCGAAGGTCCGGCGGGATGACCGGGACGCAGTCCAGGACCATGCCCTTGGGGCTGTTGGAGGTCTGCAGGAAGGCAGACACGACCTTCAGCCGCTTCAGGGCGCGGGTCTTCTTCTGGCCCTTGCCGGTGCGGATGATCTCGCGGAGGCGCTCGGCCTCCTCGTCCAGGTCGAAGGACTCCAGGCGCTTCTGCAGGGCAGCCGCACCCATGGAGCCGTCGAAGTAGGTGCCGAAGCGGTCCCGCAGTTCGCGGTAGAGCAGCTCGTCACCTTCGAGGTCCTGGACCTTGAGGTTCTTGAACCGGGTCCACACCTCGTCCAGGCGGTCGATCTCGCGCTGCGCACGGTCGCGCAACTGCTTCATCTCCCGCTCGGCGCCTTCGCGCACCTTGCGGCGCACATCGGCCTTGGCACCCTCGGCCTCCAGCTCGGCCAGGTCGGCCTCGAGCTTCTTGGCGCGGGCTTCGAGGTCGGAGTCCCGCCGGTTCTCGACCTGCTGACGCTCCACGGAGACATGCGCCTCCAGGGAGGGCAGGTCACGCGTACGGCGCTCTTCGTCGACGAACGTGATCATGTACGCCGCGAAGTAGATGACCTTCTCGAGGTCCTTCGGGGCGAGGTCGAGCAGGTATCCCAGACGCGACGGGACACCCTTGAAGTACCAGATGTGGGTGACGGGCGCGGCCAGTTCGATGTGGCCCATCCGCTCACGGCGCACCTTGGCGCGGGTCACCTCGACGCCGCAGCGCTCACAGATGATGCCCTTGAAGCGAACGCGCTTGTACTTGCCGCAGTAGCACTCCCAGTCCCGGGTCGGACCGAAGATCTTCTCGCAGAAGAGTCCGTCCTTTTCGGGCTTGAGCGTGCGGTAGTTGATGGTCTCGGGCTTCTTGACCTCGCCGTGGCTCCACTGACGGATGTCGTCAGCGGTTGCCAGACCGATCCGGAGCTCATCGAAGAAGTTGACGTCGAGCACTATGCGTCAATCCCTCTCAGGGTTGTAAGTCTTGGGGTCTGATACGGGGGTCCTGGGGCCGGAGACCTGCGCGCGGCAGGTCTCCGGACTCCCGTCAGACCTCTTCGACGCTGCTCGGCTCGCGCCGGGACAGGTCGATGCCGAGCTCCTCCGCTGCGCGGAAGACATCCTCGTCGGTGTCACGCATCTCGATGGACATACCGTCACTGGACAGCACCTCCACGTTCAGGCAGAGCGACTGCATCTCCTTGATGAGCACCTTGAAGGACTCGGGGATGCCGGGCTCGGGGATGTTCTCGCCCTTGACGATGGCCTCGTAGACCTTCACGCGGCCGGTCACGTCGTCGGACTTGATGGTGAGCAGCTCCTGGAGGGCGTACGCGGCGCCGTATGCCTCCAGCGCCCACACCTCCATCTCGCCGAAGCGCTGCCCACCGAACTGCGCCTTACCACCCAGCGGCTGCTGGGTGATCATCGAGTACGGACCGGTCGAACGGGCGTGCAGCTTGTCGTCGACCAGGTGGTGCAGCTTCAGGATGTACATGTAGCCGACCGAGATCGGCTCCGGGAACGGCTCGCCGGAGCGGCCGTCGAACAGCGGGGCCTTGCCGGTCGGGAGCACCATGCGCTCTCCGTCGCGGTTCGGGATCGTGTGCTGCAGCAGACCCGCCAGCTCGTCCTCACGCGCACCGTCGAAGACGGGGGTGGCGACGTTGGTGCCGGGCACGACCTGGTCGGCACCGATGGCCTGGAGGCGCTGCGCCCATTCCTCGCCGAGCCCGGAGACGTCCCAGCCGCGGCTGGCGAGCCAGCCGAGGTGGATCTCCAGGACCTGTCCCGGGTTCATTCGGGACGGGACACCCAGCGGGTTCAGGATGATGTCGACCGGAGTTCCGTCCTCGAGGAACGGCATGTCCTCGATGGGCAGGATCTTCGAGATGACACCCTTGTTGCCGTGCCGGCCGGCCAGCTTGTCGCCGTCGGTGATCTTGCGCTTCTGCGCAACATACACACGGACCAACTGGTTGACGCCGGGCGGCAGTTCGTCGCCCTCCTCGCGGTCGAAGACGCGGACGCCGATGACCTTGCCGATCTCGCCGTGCGGCACCTTCAGCGAGGTGTCGCGCACCTCGCGCGCCTTCTCGCCGAAGATCGCGCGGAGCAGGCGCTCCTCGGGGGTCAGCTCGGTCTCGCCCTTGGGCGTGACCTTGCCGACGAGGATGTCACCGGCGACGACCTCGGCACCGATCCGGATGATGCCGCGCTCGTCGAGGTCGGCGAGGACCTCCTCGGAGACGTTCGGGATGTCCCGGGTGATCTCCTCGGGGCCGAGCTTGGTGTCACGGGCGTCGACCTCGTGCTCCTCGATGTGGATCGAGGAGAGGACGTCGTCCTGTACGAGGCGCTGCGACAGGATGATCGCGTCCTCGTAGTTGTGACCCTCCCACGGCATGAACGCCACGAGCAGGTTCTTGCCGAGCGCCATCTCGCCGTTCTCGGTCGCCGGGCCGTCGGCCAGTACCTGGCCGGCGATGACCCGGGCGCCCTCGTCCACGACAACCTTCTGGTTGACGGACGTGCCCTGGTTGGAGCGGGAGAACTTCGCGAGGCGGTACGTGGTGTACGTGCCGTCGTCGTTGGCGGTGGTGATGTAGTCCGCGGAGACCTCCTGGACCACACCGTCCTTCTCCGACTTCAGGACGTCACCGGCGTCGACCGCGCAGCGGTACTCCATGCCGGTGCCGACCAGCGGCGCCTCGGACTTGATGAGGGGCACGGCCTGACGCATCATGTTCGCGCCCATGAGGGCACGGTTGGCGTCGTCGTGCTCCAGGAACGGGATCATCGCGGTCGCGACCGACACCATCTGGCGCGGGGAGACGTCCATGTAGTCGACGTCGTCACCGGGGACGTAGTCGACCTCTCCGCCACGACGGCGGACCAGGACGCGGGACTCCTCGAAGCGGAACTCGTCCGTCAGCGGCGCGTTGGCCTGCGCGATGACGAATCGGTCCTCTTCGTCGGCCGTCAGGTAGTCGACCTCGTCGGTGACGACACCGTCGGTGACCCGGCGGTACGGCGTCTCGACGAAACCGAACGCGTTGACCCGGCCGTAGGAGGCGAGCGAGCCGATCAGGCCGATGTTCGGGCCTTCGGGGGTCTCGATCGGGCACATGCGGCCGTAGTGCGAGGGGTGCACGTCACGGACCTCGAAGCCGGCCCGCTCACGGGAGAGACCACCCGGGCCAAGAGCCGACAGACGGCGCTTGTGGGTGAGACCCGACAGCGGGTTGTTCTGGTCCATGAACTGCGAGAGCTGGCTGGTGCCGAAGAACTCCTTGATGGAGGCGACGACCGGCCGGATGTTGATCAGGGTCTGCGGCGTGATCGCCTCGACGTCCTGGGTCGTCATCCGCTCGCGGACGACTCGCTCCATACGCGCCAGGCCCGTACGGACCTGGTTCTGGATGAGCTCGCCGACGTTGCGCAGACGGCGGTTGCCGAAGTGGTCGATGTCGTCGGTCTCGACGACGATCGTCGTGCCGTTGTCACCGACCGTCTCGGTCTCGCCGGCGTGCAGCTTCACCAGGTACTTGATCGACGAGATGATGTCCTCGACGGTCAGCACACCGGCGTCCAGCGGGGCTTCGCCGCCCAGCTTCTTGTTGACCTTGTAGCGGCCGACCTTGGCGAGGTCGTAACGCTTCGGGTTGAAGTAGAGGTTCTCCAGAAGCGTCTGCGCGGCCTCGCGGGTCGGGGGCTCGCCCGGACGCAGCTTGCGGTAGATGTCGAGCAACGCGTCGTCCTGGCCCTGGGTGTGGTCCTTCTCCAGGGTGGCGCGCATGGACTCGTACTCGCCGAACTCCTCCAGGATCTGCTCGGTCGTCCAACCGAGAGCCTTGAGCAGGACGGTGACGGACTGCTTGCGCTTGCGGTCGATGCGGACACCGACCATGTCGCGCTTGTCGATCTCCATCTCCAGCCAGGCACCCCGGGACGGGATGACCTTGGCCGAGAAGATGTCCTTGTCGGACGTCTTGTCGATGGAGGAGTCGAAGTAGACACCCGGCGAGCGGACGAGCTGCGACACCACGACACGCTCGGTGCCGTTGATGACGAAGGTGCCCTTGTTGGTCATGAGCGGGAAGTCGCCCATGAAGACCGTCTGGGACTTGATCTCGCCGGTCTCGTTGTTGGTGAACTCGGCGGTGACGAAGAGCGGCGCGGAGTACGTGAAGTCGCGCTCCTTGCACTCGTCGATGCTGTTCTTCGGAGGCTCGAAACGGTGGTCGCGGAAGGTCAGCGACATCGACCCGGAGAAGTCCTCGATCGGGGAGATCTCCTCGAAGATCTCCTCCAGACCGGACTTGGTGGGGACGTCCTGACCTGAATCCAGAGCCGCCTCGACACGAGCCTTCCAAGCGGCGTTGCCGAGCAGCCAATCGAAGCTTTCGGTCTGCAGCGCAAGAAGGTTCGGAACCTCAAGGGGCTCCTTGATCTTTGCAAAGGAGATGCGCAGCGGGGCGGTGCTGGCGCCGTTGTTCGTATTCGCGGTCGAGGCAGTGCGCGAGGCGGCCAAGAGGGGGTCCTTCCGAGGGCTCGGACTCACTACGCGCGTACCGGCCCCTCTCAGGGGCAAAGAGACATGGACTTCCTGACTCGGCCCGGAAAGGCCAGGTCAGAGATGGTCCGGTCATCGATGCTCAAGTGAGGGCATGCCCCTGGTGACGGGCAGGGGACAGCTAACAGGCAGCGCAAAGGGTCAGTGTAGCCACTCGGCACACTGATGTCCAGTGCGGGTTTTTTGAGACCCTCGTTGTTCTCGACACCTGCGCAAGCCCACGCCCTCAATGCACGTTGATACTGCCCTCTTCGTCGCCGATCCATGCCTCGGATCCGGATCGTTGTGACGACGCGTCCTGAGAATTGCGCGCTGCGTGCGGTTCGTCAAGGCCTGTCTTGCCCAAACCGGGTGCTGCCATCGTCACGTTTGCGGCCTGTCACCAGGGGCCCTCGAAGGCACGACGAAGATCACCATACTCCGAGCACCCCTGCCCGCAAGGCGGTCACGCGCCGACCCTCGGATATGCCGAAGAGCGACCACCCGGATGGATGATCGCTCTTCGGTGCGGTCGCGTTACAGCCCTCTCGGGGCCGTGTCGGCGCGCAGAGGCCCCTGAGGGGGCCTCGAAGGTGTTACTTGACGGTGACGGAAGCGCCAGCGCCCTTGAGGGACTCGGCGGCCTTCTCGGCGGCGTCCTTGGCGACCTTCTCGAGGACCGGCTTCGGAGCGCCGTCCACGAGGTCCTTGGCCTCCTTCAGACCCAGGGAGGTCAGCTCACGCACGACCTTGATGACCTGGATCTTCTTCTCGCCGGCACCCTCAAGGATGACGTCGAACTCGTCCTGCTCGGCCTCGGCCTCGGCGGGGGCGGCCGGGCCGACGGGGGCAGCGGCAACCGCGGCGGCCGCGGTGACGTCGAACTTCTCCTCGAACGCCTTCACGAACTCGGAGAGCTCGATGAGGGTGAGGGACTCGAACTGCTCGAGCAGCTCTTCCTGGGACAGCTTCGTCGCCATGTTGGGCGATCCTTCCACTAATTTCGGCTGGTGCCGGATGTACATGTGAGGCGGGCGTACTTACGGCCCGCTGCGACCGCTGCCTGGGCGGCGGTCAATGCGCGAGCCGAATTACTCGGCACCGCCCTGCTCGGCCTGCTTGGCACGAAGCGCCTCCGCGGTGCGGACGAACTTCGAGGGAAGCGCCTTGAGGAGCTGAGCAGTCTGGGTCTGCTTGCCCTTGAAGGCACCCGCCAGCTTGGCGAGCAGAACCTCGCGGGACTCGAGGTCCGCGAGCTTCTTGATCTCGTCGGCGGACAGCGCCTTGCCGTCAAGGACACCGCCCTTGATGACGAGGTTCGGGTTGTCCTTGGCGAAGTCACGAAGACCCTTCGCCGACTCCACCGGGTCACCGGTGATGAAGGCGACCGCCGTCGGACCGTTGAACAGGTCGTCGAGCGTAGAGATGCCGGCCTCGTTGGCCGCAATCTTGGTCAGCGTGTTCTTCACCACGGCGTACTGGGCGTTCTCACCGAGCGAACGACGCAGCGTCTTGAGCTGCGCCACGGTGAGACCCCGGTACTCGGTCAGCACGGCGGCGTTCGAGTCGCGGAACTGGTCCGCGAGCTCGGCTACCGCGGCAGCCTTGTCGGGCCTTGCCATAGAGCGTCGGCCTCCTTCCGGGTGATGAGGACCGCTCAGAAGGGGCTGGGACAACGAAAACGCCCCGGGCGCAGGCGCACGGGGCGTAGCTCAACCGGAAACAGCATTCCCGGGAGACACATCCAGTTCACCTGCGCGGGTCGTCCACTGTTCAGCGGATCCTTCGGTCACCGCGCCCTCTCACGAGCACACGGCAACGACCAGCGGTCTTTGGCTTCTGGAGCAGAGTACGTGAACGGCTCACCCGCAAGCAAATCCGCCCGTACGGCTCAGGAACTCGTACCGGATCCGGTCGCCGTGTCGCCGGTGCCCGGGGTCATGCCCTGCTTCTTCAGCAGGTCCGTGAAGTCCTCGGTGTCGCCCGCCGGGGGCACGGTGGCGGTGACCTTCGCGCCGTAGTCGCTGTAGTAGGCGGTCTGGGTGTACTGACCCGAGGACATCTCGCCCTTCTCGACCTTCTTGACCAGCAGGTCCTGGGAGTTGACCCAGATGTCGACCTGTTCCGTGGAGACGCCGGCCGCGGTGAGCTGCTTCTTGAGGCCGGCGAGCTGTGCCGCGGTGAGGTTGGAGTTCTTGGAGGCGAGGTCGGCGACGTTCACCGTGCCCGAGTAGTGGGTGGTCTGCTGGCCGCGCACCGACTCCGTGCCGACCTTCTTGACGTCCCCGGAGGCGAGCAGGAGCTTCACCGACTGGTTCGGCGTGGAGTTCTGCATCTGGTCCTTGAGGTACGCGCCGGAGCTGCCGCCGAGCTTGGCCAGGTCGTCGTACGCGTACTTGATCCAGTGCTTGCCGCCCGCCTGCTCGGCGAACTTCTCGCCCATCTTCGCGTAGTAGGCGTCGGGCAGATAGCGGGCCTCCATCGAGGTGCTGCCGGCCGCGCGCATCGTGTCGGCCAGGGTGCCGCCGGTGTACGTCATCGTGAGGGTGCCGGTGATGCCGTCGCCCCAGCCGAGGTTGCCCTTGGCGTCCATGGACATCAGGGAGCCCATGACGGTGGAGGACTCGACCTTGGCGGAGTCCTCCTTGTCGGTGGACTGCTCGGCGCTGCGCAGGGCGGCTATGGGGCTCACCCGCGTCGCCCCCTTGCCGGCGGCCCCGTCGTCCTTGCCCGAGCCCCCGGAGGAGCCCGAGGAGCCGCAGGCGGCCACTCCGGTCAGCGCGGCGGTCACCGCGATCGAGAGACCCACCCGGCGCACGGTCGTGCTCTTCATCCGTCCCCACCCCTATGCGATTGCTGTGCCTGCCCAAAACGCTAGCGCAGGGCACTGACACCCCGTACGAAAAGAGGACGAGCCCCGCACCTCGAAGGTTGCGGGGCTCGCCCAATTCTGACGCGTACGCGACGCGGCTACCGGGGTGAGCGCGGGGCTCAGACGGAGGCCGGGTCCTCCTCGACGAGGAGGTTGCGGGTGCGGTTCGGGTCGAGCGGAATGCCGGGGCCGATCGTGGTGCTGATCGCGGCCTTCTTGATGTAGCGACCCTTGGCGGCGGACGGCTTCAGACGGAGGATCTCGTCCAGGGCCGCGCCGTAGTTCTCCACCAGCTTGGTGTCGTCGAAGGACGCCTTGCCGATGATGAAGTGCAGGTTCGAGTGCTTGTCGACGCGGAACTCGATCTTGCCACCCTTGATCTCGGTGACAGCCTTGACGACGTCCGGGGTCACGGTGCCGGTCTTGGGGTTCGGCATGAGACCACGGGGACCGAGCACACGGCCGAGGCGGCCGACCTTGCCCATGAGGTCCGGGGTGGCGACGACGGCGTCGAAGTCCAGACGGCCCTTCGCCACCTCGTCGATCAGCTCGTCGGAGCCGACGATGTCGGCGCCCGCGGCGGTCGCGGCCTCGGCACGGTCACCGGTCGCGAAGACCAGGACCCGGGCGGTCTTACCGGTGCCGTGCGGGAGGTTCACGGTGCCACGGACCATCTGGTCGGCCTTGCGCGGGTCGACACCCAGGCGGAAGGCGACCTCGACGGTGCCGTCGAACTTGGTCGTGGAGGTCTCCTTGGCGAGACGCACGGCTTCGAGCGGGGCGTAGAGCTTCTCCCGGTCGATCTTGGCGTCCGCAGCGCGGAGAGACTTGCTGCGCTTGCTCACTACTGCTCCTGATGTGTTCTGAGGAGTCGTGGTACGGACCGAGCAGGTCCCGCCACAATCAACTTCTACGGGGTGAAGGTCAGCCCTCGACCGTGATGCCCATGGAACGGGCGGTGCCGGCGATGATCTTCGACGCGGCGTCCAGGTCATTGGCGTTGAGGTCGGGCAGCTTGGTCGTGGCGATCTCGCGGACCTGCGCCTGGGTGATCTTGGCGACCTTGGTCTTGTGCGGCTCGCCGGAGCCCTTCTCGACACCCGCGGCCTTGAGGATCATCTTCGCGGCCGGCGGAGTCTTGGTGACGAAGGTGAAGGAGCGGTCTTCGTAGACCGTGATCTCCACCGGGATCACCCAGCCACGCTGCGACTCGGTCGCCGCGTTGTAGGCCTTGCAGAACTCCATGATGTTGACGCCGTGCTGACCGAGCGCGGGGCCGACCGGCGGGGCCGGGTTCGCCGCACCGGCGTTGATCTGGAGCTTGATAAGCCCCGTGACCTTCTTCTTCTTGGGAGGCATTCCGGGTCCTCTTCCTGCTTTCTGGTTTCCGGTTGCCCAAGGGCAACCGCACCACGATAAGCGACACCGTGGTGAGGCACGAAACCGAGCAGGTCAGGCCAGCTCCAAGAGCCGACCTGACCTGGACGGAAGCTACGGGTCGAGCTAGTTCTTCTGGATCTGGTCGAAGGACAGCTCGACCGGCGTCTCGCGGCCGAAGATCTCGACGAGGCCCTTGACCTTCTTCGAGTCGGCGTTGATCTCGTTGATGGTCGCCTGCAGCGTCGCGAACGGGCCGTCGGTGACGGTGACCGAGTCGCCGACCTCGAAGTCCAGCACCTGGACCTCGACCTTGCGCTGCGGAACCGGCTTGCCCTCGGCCTCGGCGGCCTCACGGGCGGCCTTCTCCTCGGCCTCCGGGGCGAGCATCTTGACGATCTCGTCCAGGGTCAGCGGGTAGGGGTCGTAGGCGTTGCCCACGAAGCCGGTGACACCGGGGGTGTTGCGGACGACGCCCCAGGACTCGTTCGTCAGGTCCATGCGGACCAGGACGTAGCCCGGGAGCTTGTTCTGCTTGATGGTCTTGCGGTCGCCGTTCTTGATCTGGACGACCTCTTCCTGCGGCACCTCGGCCTGGAAGATGTAGTCCTCGACGTTCAGCGAGACGGCGCGCTGCTCCAGGTTGGTCTTCACGCGGTTCTCGTAACCGGCGTACGTGTGGATGACGTACCACTCGCCGGGAAGGAGACGCAGTTCCTCGCGCAGGGCGACCACGGGATCGACGGGCTCGGCCGGTTCGGCCTCTTCCTCGGCGTCCTCGGGCGCGACCTCGTCGTCGAGGTCCTCGGTCTCTGACTCGTCCTCGGCGGCCTCGTCCTCGACGTGCACGGCGACTTCCTCGGCGGGCTCGCCCGCGTCGGCGTCCGCAGCCTCGACCTCGTCCAGCTCCTCGTCCGCGCCCTCGACGATGTCGAGTTCGTCTTCCACGGACTCGTCCGGCTCGACGGCCTCGTTCAGGTTCGGGTCAGACACGGTGGCTGCTTCTTCCTGGATACATGGGGGTGGAACACGCGAAAGGGGCGCCGGTCAGGGCGCCCTTCGCTTCCGGCCTCAGCCGAAGACGTACTTCGCGGCGTGATTGAGTCCATAGTCAATCACGGTCACCAGACCGATCATGATGACGACGAAGACGATGACGACCGTCGTGTACGTCGTGAGCTGGTTGCGCGTGGGCCAGACGACCTTGCGGAGTTCCGCGACGATCTGGCGGTAGAAGAGCGCAAGCCGCTTCAGCGGGCCCTTCTTGGCGCGCTTGCCGCCTTTACGGGCCTTCTTCTTGGACTCCGACACCTCGTCCTGGGCATCAGGCATGTCGATGGAGCCCACGGCGTCCGCCATTCATCCTCACCTGTTCCCGGGTCGTGGCCGTGCCGCGCCCGGTCTGAGCCGCACGGCGGTGCATTGCTGTATGTACATGCGCTGCGCACACATCCTGGTGAAGGTGTGTGTAGCAGGGCCGGAGGGACTTGAACCCCCAACCGCCGGTTTTGGAGACCGGTGCTCTACCAATTGAGCTACGACCCTATGTGACTTCCCCAACGTACCGCATCCGCCCGAGTGCTCGGTGTGCACCAAGGAGGGCGCGGCTGCTGAAGGCCAACGAGGTAGGAGTGTACGTGTTCCGGAGCCGGTCGTCGAACAGAAAGGGCCTGTACGGGGATTGCCGGAGGAAGATCGCCCAGGCCGGGGCGGGAAACCGGACGGTTGTTCAATCCCTTCCCGATCCTGTTCAGTCTGTGAAACCGGTGTGCCGGGCGGGTTTCCGGTCTGAAACGATGGGTCCATGAGCGCCTCAACCCCTCCCACCGAGCGCCGGGTCTCCGCCCGAGTCGGCGCGATCTCCGAGTCCGCCACCCTCGCCGTGGACGCCAAGGCCAAGGCCCTCAAGGCCGCCGGGCGTCCGGTGATCGGCTTCGGCGCGGGTGAACCGGACTTCCCGACTCCGGACTACGTCGTCCAGGCCGCGATCGAGGCCTGCTCGAACCCGAAGTACCACCGCTACACCCCGGCTGGCGGTCTGCCGGAGCTGAAGGCCGCGATCGCCGCGAAGACGTTGCGCGACTCGGGCTACGAGGTGGACGCCTCGCAGATCCTGGTCACCAACGGCGGCAAGCAGGCCATCTACGAGGCCTTCGCCGCGATCCTCGACCCGGGCGACGAGGTCATCGTCCCGGCGCCGTACTGGACGACGTACCCGGAGTCGATCCGGCTCGCGGGCGGTGTCCCGGTGGACGTCGTCGCCGACGAGACGACCGGTTACCGCGTCACGGTGGAGCAGTTGGAGGCGGCCCGCACCGAGAACACGAAGGTCGTCCTCTTCGTCTCGCCGTCCAACCCGACCGGCGCCGTCTACAGCGAGGCCGAGGCCGAGGCGATCGGCCGCTGGGCCGTCGAGCACGGCCTGTGGGTCATGACGGACGAGATCTACGAGCACCTCGTCTACGGCGACGCGAAGTTCACCTCGCTGCCGGCGATCCTGCCGGAGCTGCGCGACAAGTGCATCGTGGTCAACGGTGTCGCCAAGACGTACGCCATGACCGGCTGGCGGGTGGGCTGGATCATCGGCCCCAAGGACGTCGTCAAGGCCGCGACCAACCTCCAGTCGCACGCCACCTCGAACGTCTCGAACGTGGCCCAGGTCGCCGCGCTGGCCGCCGTCTCCGGTGATCTGACGGCCGTGGCGGAGATGCGCGAGGCCTTCGACCGCCGTCGCAAGACGATCGTGCGGATGCTCAACGAGATCGACGACGTGCTCTGCCCGGTGCCGGAAGGCGCCTTCTACGCGTACCCGTCGGTCAAGGCCTTGCTCGGCAAGGAGATCCGCGGCAAGCGCCCGCAGGACACGGTCGAGCTGGCCGCGCTGATCCTGGAGGAGGCCGAGGTCGCGGTCGTTCCCGGCGAGGCCTTCGGCACCCCCGGGTATCTGCGGCTGTCGTACGCCCTGGGTGACGAGGATCTCGTCGAGGGTGTCAGCCGGATCCAGAAGCTGCTGGCGGAGGCCCAGGACTGAGGTTTCCGGAGGGAGGGCGGCAGGTGGATCCACTTGCCGCCCTCCTTTGTCTGTGCGGGTTTGTGCGAGTTGTTTGTGCGAGCGGGACCACGATCGGGGAAAGCGGTACCGGGACGACCGGAACGTACGGCAGGATTCCCAGATGGAGCGTGTACGTGATGTCTCTGAACTGCCGAAAGCCCATCTGCACCTGCACTTCACCGGGTCGATGCGGCCGACCACCGTGCTGGAGCTGGCCGACAAGTACGGCGTGCGTCTGCCCGACGCCCTGACCGAGGCGCTGACCAGCGGGGAGCCGCCGAGGCTGCGGGCGACGGACGAGCGGGGCTGGTTCCGTTTCCAGCGGCTGTACGACGCGGCACGCTCGTGTCTGCGGGAGCCCGAGGACATCCAGCGGCTGGTGCGCGAGGCCGCCGAGGAGGACGTCAGGGACGGCTCGGGCTGGCTGGAGATCCAGGTGGACCCGACGTCGTACGCGCCCCGTCTGGGCGGGCTGATCCCGGCGCTGGAGGTCATCCTGGACGCGGTGGAGACGACCTCCCGCGAGACCGGGCTCGGGATGCGGGTGCTGGTGGCCGCGAACCGGATGAAGCACCCGCTGGACGCCCGCACTCTGGCCCGGCTGGCCGTGCGGTACGCGGACAAGGGTGTGGTCGGTTTCGGCCTCTCGAACGACGAACGCCGGGGTATGGCACGGGACTTCGACCGGGCCTTCGCGATCGCCCAGGAGGGCGGCCTGCTGTCGGCCCCGCACGGCGGCGAACTGGCGGGCCCGGCCTCGGTGCGGGACTGCCTGGACGACCTGCACGCGACCCGGATCGGCCACGGCGTGCGCGCGGCGGAAGACCCGCGGCTGCTGAAGCGGCTCGCCGACCGGGGCATCACCTGCGAGGTGTGCCCCGCGTCGAACGTGGCACTGGGCGTCTACGAGAAGCCCGAGGACGTACCGCTACGGACCCTCTTCGAGGCAGGCGTCCCTCTGGCACTCGGCGCCGACGACCCGCTCCTCTTCGGCTCCCGGCTGGCGGCCCAGTACGAGATCGCTCGCCGCTACCACACCTTCTCGGACCGCGAACTGGCCGAACTGGCCCGCCAGTCGGTGCGTGCCTCGGCGGCCCCGGAGGACATGAAGGCGAAGCTGCTCTCGGGCATCGACGACTGGCTCAGCGCCCCGGTCGCCTGAAGTGCGCGTACGGCGGATACGGCTTGAAGGAGATCAGGATCTCGGCCCCTCCATGGGAGGCGAGTTCGCCGTGCAGACAGGTCGTGAACACCGACTGCCCCTGCGTGGCGTGCCGCAACCGCCCACGGGCGTACGGCCGCTCCAGCCACGCGTGCGCGTGCCGCTCGGTACGCGCCTCGTCCGTGCGCACGGTGAGCGGCGTGCCACACCCGAGCGCCCGGCGCAGCTCGGGCCACTTGGAGGGCCGCAGCCCCGCCTCCGCGTGCGCCTGCCAGCCGGCTCAGCCCGTCGTGGTCGCCCATGAGCATTCCGTACGACGCCGGGTCGCGCAGGGGCTTCCTCGGCTGGACGACATGGTGTGGGCCTGAACTCAGTCAGGCAACGGAGATTCCGCCCAGCAGGGTCCGGGCCAGCCGGGTCGCGAACTCGTCCACGGGCGGGCGTACGCCGGTCTCCGTCGCCTCGTAGGCGAACGCGCGTTGTGCGCAGGCGCCCAGGAGGAGGGACGCGGCCGCGAAGGTGTCGGCGTCGGGGCGGACGCGGCCTGCGGCCTGTTCGGCGCGGAGATAGTCGTCCAGGCCCTCGATCGGCTTGTGGGGGCCGGAGCCGAGCTGTCGCAGCGCCTCGTCGTTGCGCCGCTTGAGCTGGGTCTCGGCGTACAGGGAGGCCGCGATCGGGAAGCTCTGCTCGTAGAAGAGGGCCGCCTGGCGGGCGATCTCGGTGAGGTTGTCCTCCAGGGAGTGCCGTCCGGGCTCGGCTGCGAGGCTGCGCAGCAAAGGGGTGAGCCGGGGCAGCCGTTCCGCGAGGACGCGGACGAACAGCTCCTCCTTGCTGGCGAAGTACTTGTAGAGCGCGGCTTCGGAGCAGCCGGCGGCCTTCGCGATCTCCTTGGTGGTCGCCCGGGCCAGACCGACGGTGAGCATCAACTCGTGGGCGGCGTCGAGGACACGGACCCGGGCGGGTTTCTGCGCGGCGGGCTCCGCGGCCGGTTTCTGCTGCATGGGGCCCAAGGATTCCATGTCCGGTCCGTTCGGGCTTGACGGGTGGGTGAGTACTTACCCACTCTAGAGGAAGACACGGGTGAGTGAATACTCACCCACCTCGTCGAGGGGCAGGAGTGCGCTATGAAGCTCACCGTTTTCGGTGCCACCGGAGGCATCGGCCAGGAAATCGTCCGCCAGGCCCTGGCCTCGGGCCACGAGGTCACGGCGGTCGTCCGGGATCCGGGGCGGCTGGCCATGGGAGGCGAGCGCCTGGAGGTGTTCCGCGCGGACCTCACCGACCCGGGGACGCTGCGCCCCGCCGTCGCGGGCCGGGACGCGGTCCTGTCCGGGCTCGGCCCCCGCAGTCGCAAGGACGCGGGGGTCGCGACCCGGCTCACGCGGACGGTGCTGGCCGCCATGGAGTCGGAAGACGTACGCCGGGTACTGGTGGTGAGCGCGGGCCCGGTCGGCCCGGAGCCGGAGGGTGCCGGGCGCCTCGACCGCACCGCGCGCGGGTTGATCTCGGCGCTCCTGAAGGACGTGTATGCCGACCTGCGCGAGATGGAGGCGGAACTGGCCCGCAGCACGACCGACTGGACCTCGGTCCGCCCACCGCGCCTGCTCAACAAGCCGCTGACCGGCACCTACCGCACGGTCGTGGGCGGCTTCCCGAGCAAGGGCCGTTTCATCGCCCGCGCCGATGTGGCACACGCGATGCTGGCGATGATCGACGACGCGGGGACGGTGAAGCAGGGGGTGGGGGTGGCCTACTAGGCCTGTCCGGCCTCAGCAGTCGGCGCTCAGCCGTCGAGGCTGACGCCGACCGTCACGGGTTCGTTGACGAGGGTGACGCCGAAGGTTTCGTGGACGCCGGCGACCACTTCGCGCGCCAGGGCGAGCAGGTCCGCCGTGGTCGCCTCGCCGCGGTTGGTGAGGGCGAGGGTGTGCTTGGTGGAGATTCGGGCCGGCCCGCTGCCGTACCCCTTGGTGAAGCCCGCCTTGTCGATCAGCCAGGCGGCGGAGGTCTTAGTGTGGCCGTCCCCCGCCGGATACGCGGGCGGCTCCACGCCCTCCCCGAGACGCTCCCGCACGCGCGCGTGGAACGCGGTGAACTGGGCGTCGGTGAGGATCGGGTTGGTGAAGAAGGAACCGGCCGACCAGGTGTCATGGTCCTCGGGATCCAGCACCATGCCCTTGCCGGCGCGCAGCGCGAGGACGGTCTCACGGGCCCGCGCGAGCGGCACCCGGTCACCGGGCTCGACACCGAGGACACGGGCCGTCTCGGCGTACTTGACCGGCGCCGACAGCCCGTCCGCGTCCTCCAGTTCGAAGCGGACGCGCAGCACGACATAGCGCTCGGGGTCGGCCTTGAAGCGGCTGTGCCGGTAAGAGAAGGCGCACTCCTCGTTCGTGAGGGTGACCGTCTCGCGGCTACGGCGGTCGTACGCGGTGACGTCCGTGATGGTGGCGGAGACCTCCTGGCCGTACGCCCCCACGTTCTGGATCGGGGTCGCGCCCGCCGATCCGGGGATCCCGGCGAGGCACTCGATCCCGGCGAGTCCGGCCTCCACGGTGCGGGCGACGGCGTCGGTCCACACCTCACCGGCCGCCAACTCCAGCCGTGTGCCGTCGAGCACGAACCCGCGCGTGGCGATACGCAGGGCGGTCCCCTCGAACCCCTTGTCCCCGATGACCAGGTTCGACCCACCCCCGATGAGCAACAACGGCGTCCCGGCGTCATCGGCCTCCCGGACAGCGTCGATCACCTCGGCATCGGTAACAGCGGTGATCAACCGAGCCGCGGGCCCACCCAACCGGAAGGTGGTCAGCGGGGCGAGGGGAGCGTCATGGAGTTCCAGCACGGGGCCAAGAGTACGAGACGGGACTGACAATGCCGGGGGGCGGTGGGGTGGGGGCTTGTGTGGCCTGCAGTGCGGGTGGGGTCGCATGGCCAGGAACGGTGCAGGTGGGGGGACGGAGCGACTCGGGCGTGCCGTCGCGGAGCGCACACCCCCGTAGAAACTCTCAACACCGGCCCCGCACACACGCGTGAGGCCCCACCAACATTGGCGGGACCCCACGCACGCGTACCGGATGTTCGGCTCACCGTCCGGCGGACTCCAACACCGACGCGGACTCGGACCCCGCAGCCGACTCAGAACCCGCGGACACCGCCTCAAGCTGCGCCGCGCGCCGCCGCGTCGGTATCAGCAGGGTCGCGACCCCGGCGAGGGCAACCACCGCCGCGCCGGTGACGAGCGCGGGCTTCAGGCCGTCGACGAAGGTCTGTGCGGTCTGGTAGCCGCCCTGGGACGAGAAGATGGATGCCATGACGGCGATGCCGAGCGCGCCGCCGACCTCGCGGAGCGCGTTGTTGGCGCCGGAGGCGATGCCCTGCTCCTGCGGGCGGACGCTGGACATCACCAGGTGCGAAGCCGGCGCGAAGAACAGGGCCATGCCGATGCCGCTGAGAATCAGGCCGGGCAGTTGGACGCCGTAGGACGCGTCGGTGGTGACGACGTAGGACATGTAGCCGAGGCCCGCGGCCTGGAGGAAGAGGCCCGCGGCGACGACCGGGCGGCCGCCGATGCGGTCGGACAGGATGCCGGCGACGGGGGCGACGAGCATCGGCATACCGGTCCAGGGCAGCATCCTGAGGCCCGCCTCGGTGGGCGAGTAGCCGAGGACGCCCTGCATGTACTGGCTGAGCAGGAAGATCGACCCGAACATCCCGAGGAACATCAACAGGCTCGCGGCGTTGATCCCTGAGAAGGCGCGGGAGCGGAACAGCCGCATGGGGAGCATGGGGTTCTTGGCGTTGACGCTGTAGACGATGAAGCCGACCAGCAGCGCGCCGCCCGCGAACAGTCCGGTGAGGACGAGTGAGCTGGTCCACCCGTCGGCGGGCCCGCGGACCAGGCCGTAGACGATGCCGAAGAGACCGCCGCTGGCGAGCAGCGTGCCGGGGAAGTCGAGCGGGGCGCCGGTGCCGTGGGACTCGGAGAGGCGCAGGCGGGCGAGCGGGAGCAGGGCGAGGCCGAGCGGGACGTTCAACCAGAAGATCCAGTGCCAGGACACGTGTTCGGTGAGACTGCCACCGATGAGCGGTCCGGAGGCCACGGCGAGTCCGTTCACGGCGCCCCAGATGCCGAACGCCATCCCGCGCTTGGCCGCGGGGACGGCCGCCGTCAGCAGGGTCAGTGTCAGCGGCATCATGATCGCCGCGCCGACACCCTGCACCGCGCGGGCGGCGATCAGGGACTCGATCCCGGTCGCCATGGCCGCGGCGGCGGAGGCGCCGGAGAAGATGGTGATGCCGATGAGGAAGAGCCGGCGGCGGCCGAACCGGTCGCCGAGCGCCGCGCCGAACATCAGCAGGACGGCGAAGGTGAGCGTGTAGGCGCTCACGGTCCACTCCAGGTCGCCGAGCGCGCCTCCGAGGTCCTTGCGGATGGACGGCAGGGCGGTGGTGACGACGAGGTTGTCCAGGGCCGCCATGAATCCCGCGACGCTGGTGATGACGAGGGCCCAGACCATTCCCCCGCGACGTGCGGTCTGCTGTGACATCGCTCCCCCAATGGGTGAGATCGCTACCGATGATTAGTTATCGATGACTAACTTCGATGGTCATGAAAAGACGCGGAATCTGCCCTTCCTTAACCGCTACCGCTACGACTTCTCCAGCCGCCCGGTGACCCGGGCCGACGGATACAGCCCCTCCCAGACCCGGTGCTGAGGCGGAAAACCCATGGCCGAAAGGGTGTTGATCAGCATTCCGTACGCCAGGAAGGTCGTGGTCTCGTCCACGTCCGCCCCCAGCGGCACATGTACGACATCCCAGAGCTTCATCCAGCCCCTGCGCACGGCCTCACCGAACTCGCGGTCACCCTCCGCCTCGGCGGCGGCCACCGCGATGTACGTCTGCATCTGCATCTGGAGCTTCTCGGGATGCTCCGTGATGAGCCGCACATAACCGTCGGCCATGGCATGCAGGGCCTCTTCGCCCTCCAGCCCCTTGGACGACTCCTCCAGGACCTGGCACACGTCCTCGACGCACCGGAGCGCGGCCGCCGCGAAGATCGCCTTCTTGCCGGGGAAGAGCCGGAAGAGATACGGCTGCGAGACACCGACCCGCTTGGCGATCGCCTCGGTGGAGGTCCCGTAGTACCCCCGCTGCGCGAACTCGGCGATCGCCGCGTGGACGACGCTCTCGCGCCTCTCCTCTGCGCTCATCCTGACCATGCGGCAAAGTTAGTACTCAATCACTAACCAAGTCAAGGGATGGCCTGGCGGAGTTCGCGGACGGCGGCCGGAATACTGCTCCGGTGCTGCTGACCTGGATCGCTGACATCCGGGACGAACCCCTGACACTGAACCCGGCCGCCCATGCATCGGAGTTGGCCACCAACACCTGGGCCCGGGGCCCGGAGCCGGACAACAGGCCGGCCCCTTCCGTCGCCACCGTGGTGACCGCCTTCGAGCACACGGCCGAAGCCCTCCGGTCCCGGGTCCGCGAACTGGGGTTCCCGGGAGTCGCGACGTCCAGGCGGGCCGACTCCGGTGCTGCTGACCTGGGTCGCACGTAAGGGGCACCCGCAATGGCAGACGCCCCTTACCTCGACCCATCCCGACCGGCCGGTGGCCGACCGTTCACGCCAGCCGTACCACCGCGCGTGACATCCCCAGGACCTTCTGCCCGGCGCTCATCGCCACCAGGTCCACGCGGACCGTGTTGTCGTCGAGCTTGGCCGCCACCTTGGCGCTGACCTCGAGGGTCGCGCCCTGGTCGTCGTTCGGGACGACGACGGGCTTGGTGAAACGGACGCCGTACTCGACGACCGCTCCCGGGTCGCCGGCCCAGTCGGTGACCACGCGGATCGCCTCGGCCATGGTGAACATGCCGTGCGCGATGACGTCCGGGAGTCCGACCTCCTTGGCGAACTTCTCGTTCCAGTGGATCGGGTTGAAGTCCCCGGAGGCGCCCGCGTACTGGACGAGGGTGGCACGGGTCACGGAGAAGGTCTGGGCCGGCAGCTCGGTGCCGACCTCGATGTCGTCGTAGGCGATCTTCGCGGTCATGTCAGCTCTCCTCCGCCGCACGGGCCACGAGCTTGGTCCAGGCGGTCACGACGTGCTCGCCCGCCTCGTCGTGGACCTCGCCTCGGATGTCCAGGATGTCGTTGCCCGCCATGGACTTGATCGCCTCGATCGTGGAGGTGACGGTGAGGCGGTCACCGGCGCGCACGGGGCGGACGTAGCGGAACTTCTGGTCGCCGTGCACGACCCGGCTGTAGTCGAGGCCGAGCTGCGGGTCCTGGATGACCTGGCCGGCCGCCTTGAACGTGATGGAGAAGACGAAGGTGGGCGGGGCGATCACCTCGGGGTGACCGAGCGCCTTGGCGGCCTCGGGGTCCGTGTATGCCGGGTTGGCGTCCCCCACCGCCTCCGCGAACTCACGGATCTTCTCCCGGCCCACCTCGTAGGGGTCGGTGGGCGGGTAGGACCGCCCCACGAAGGACTGGTCGAGCGCCATGACTCGGCACCTCCTGATGTTCCGCATGTCTCTGCTGACCAAACGACACGAGGCCGCCCCCCAACGTGCGGGGGCGGCCTCGTGTACGAGCCTGATTTATCGCGTTTCGCGGTGCGCGGTGTGCGCATTGCAACGCGGGCAGTGCTTCTTCATCTCCAGTCGGTCCGGGTTGTTACGCCGGTTCTTCTTGGTGATGTAGTTCCGCTCCTTGCACTCCACGCAGGCCAGCGTGATCTTCGGGCGGACGTCGGTGGCAGCCACAGGAGTGCTCCTTGACGAACGGATGGGACGATTAACGCATAGAAGAGTAACCGATCGAAGGACCGACCCCGCAATCGGCTACTGTCAGTAGCGGTGACCGGACTTGAACCGGTGACACAGCGATTATGAGCCGCTTGCTCTACCGACTGAGCTACACCGCTGTGATGCGATCCGTTCCCACCTCGCGGCGGGAACTTCTCACACCAGAGCCCCAATACGGAATCGAACCGTAGACCTTCTCCTTACCATGGAGACGCTCTACCGACTGAGCTATTGGGGCGAGCGATGAAGACATTACACGCTCGGTCGCCGTTCACCCAAATCCGTTTCGCGGCACCGCTCCAGCCACTTCCGCGGCCCTCACAGCGGCCTCTGGAGCCCCTCCCGTACGGCGGACCACACCGGTACGACTATTGCGCTCCTCCCCTCCGCGAGCGGATCACCGTCCTAGGCTCGACGCACTCTGCGTGATCTTGCGCCCCTTTGCGCAGCCCCAGTACCGAGCCCCGAAGCCGAGCCCGCGAAGCCCTGAGCCCCTGGAGCGCGATGCCCGACAGCCAGCCCCAGCCGTCCCACTCGTCATCGGGTTCGTCGGGACCGGCCGATCCGGCAGCGCTCCTGTTGTGCGGGGCCAGGCTGACCGACGGCAGGACGGTGGACGTACGGCTGGGCGGCGGGCGCATCGAGGCGGTGGGCACGGCCGGCAGCCTGGCGGCGGACGCCACGCGCGCGTGCGGCGCGCGCGTGGACCTCGGCGGCTACCTCCTCCTCCCGGCCCCGGCCGAGCCGCACACGCACAGTGACACCGCCCTGTCGGCCGAGAACGGCGGACCGGTCTGCTACGACCCCGAGGAGGTCCAGCGTCGCGCCACGGAGGCCGCGCTGCTGCAACTCGGGCACGGGGCCACGGCACAGCGGGCACACGTGCGCGTGGGGGACATCCAGGGCCTGGGCGCGCTGGCCGCCGTACTGCAGGCGCGGCGGGCGTTGCGCGGGCTGGCGGAGTTGACGGCGGTGGCGACGCCCCGGTTGCTGACCGGGGTGGCGGGGGCGGACGGGCTCGCGATGCTGCGGGACGCGCTGAAAATGGGTGCCTCCGTAGTGGGCGGTTGTCCAGATTTGGACCCCGATCCGACGGGGTACGTGGAGGCGGTCCTGGAGGTGGCGTCCGAGCACGGCTGTCCGGTCGACCTGCACACGGACGCCGCCGACCCGGCCCGGCTCGCGCGGCTGGCGGCGGTCGCGGGCGGCATGCGCCCCGGGGTGACGCTCGGTCCGTGCGGCGGCCTGGGGCGGCTGCCGGTGGACACGGTCACGCGGATCGCGGACCAACTGGCGTCGGCAGGCGTGACGGTGGTGTGCCTGCCGCAGGGCGGCTGCGGCGGCGTCGACCGCCGGGGCACGGCTCCCGTACGGCTGCTGCGGTCCGCCGGCGTGCGGGTGGCGGCGGGCAGCGGCGCCCTGCGTGACGTGTCCAACCCCGTGGGCCGAGGGGACCCGTTGGAGGCGGCCTACCTGCTGGCCTCGCGCCACGGGGTGCGGCCCGAGGACGCGTACGACACGGTGAGTTCCTCGGCACGCGCGGCGCTCGGCCTGCCCGAGGTACGGGTCGAGGCGGGATTTCCGGCCGAACTGCTCGCGGTGCGCGGCGACCGCCTCGCGGGCGCGCTGTCGCTGGCGTACAGCCGGATCGTGGTGCACCGGGGGCGCGTGGTGGCACGGACCAGCGCGGTGCGGGAGTACTGCAACTCGGCGGCGGGCGTGGAGTTGGGTCTGCCCCGGCAGGGACGGGGCGAGTTGTCGTGAGCCGCCACCGCCGCGCCGAGGCGTACGCCTGAGGCGCCAGGGTCCGTGTTCGCGCGCCCGGCGCGTGGGCCATGGGTGTGCGCCGCTGGGACGCGGCTGAAGTCATGCGGCGCGTGCGGCCGTCCAGGCGTACGGTCGAAGGCATGCGCATTGTCATCGCTGGAGGTCATGGTCAGATCGCGCTGCGGCTGGAGCGCCTGCTCGCCGCGCGCGGTGACGAGGTCGCGGGCATCATCCGCAACGCCGGACAGAGTGACGATCTACGGTCGGCAGGCGCCGAACCGCTTGTGCTCGACCTGGAGTCGGCCTCGGTCGAGGAGGTCGCGGCCCTGCTGCGGGGTGCGGACGCGGCGGTCTTCGCGGCGGGCGCGGGCCCGGGCAGCGGTACGGCCCGCAAGGACACGGTGGACCGGGGTTCGGCGGTGCTGTTCGCCGACGCGGCGGTCCTGGCCGGCGTACGACGTCATGTCGTCGTGTCCTCGATGGGCGCGGATCCCGCGCACCCCGGGGACGGCGTGTTCGACGTGTACCTGCGGGCCAAGGGCGAGGCCGACGCGTATGTACGCGGCCTGGACGCCCTGGACTGGACGATTCTGCGCCCCGGTTCGCTCACGAACGACGAGGGCACCGGCCTGGTCCGGCTGGAGGCCCACACCGGCCCCGGGTCGATCCCGCGCGACGATGTGGCCGCCGTGCTCGCGGAGTTGGTGGAGACCCCGGCCACGGCCGGCCTGACACTGGAACTGGTCCGCGGACACGCGCCCGTGTCGGTGGCGGTGAAGTCGGTGGCGGGGAACTGAGGCTCCCCGCCGGGCAGTTGACCCGCCGCCTAGAACAGCGGCATCTGGCCGGGAAACTCCGGTACCGCATACCCGTCCAACGCGGGCTGCGCCGCCCCGAGTTCCGCCTGCCGGCGGGACCCGGGGCAGGACACGAGTTCGCCGCTCTCGCGCGCGCCGGGCGGGTCGTGCCGCGCGAACCGCCCGGCCACGACGGCGATCTCACGACGGCACTCGGGGCAGCTCCTGCGACGTGACCACATGGACTCAGTCTGCCCGCCGCGGGCCGCACCGGCTGTCGGGGCTCGCTAGCTGTGGGAGACGGTGAGGCCGTAGAAGGCGACCCGGGCGCCCTTGGTGGTGCTGTCGGAGGACGACTGGTTGTACGAACCGGCCTTGAAGTACTGCTTGTAGGCGTTGAACGACGAGGGGATCGCGTAGTGCGTGGTGCTCCCGTTGACCGTCAGGTTGATGGTGTTTCCGCCCGAGACGCCGATCGTGTAGCTCCATGTCTTGCCGACCGGCACATTGCCCACGGTGTGCAGTGTCTGCCCTCCTGAGGGCGAGTTCTCCGTGCCGAGGACGATGTCGCCGCTCGACCGGTAGTACAGCTCCAGCAGCGGCTTGGTGGACGTGCCTCCCGTGCCGAGGTGGATCTGGCCGACGCAGACGTTCGACGTGACGGACACGACCCGCAGCGTCGCCTTCATCGTGTGCGTGCCGCTGAGCGACCAGTCGGCGGCGCTGCCGCTGCGGTTCATCTCGCGCAGTTCGGAACGGGCGTAGTTCGAGTTCGGTGTGGTGACGCCCTTCTCGGGCGCCCAGAAGGTCATCGCGCCGTCGCGGGTGTCCGTGTAGAAGTACGCGTCCTGGAACCCGTTGGCCCCCTGGAGCCGGGCCGACGAGATCGTCGTGGGCGAGCCGGGGGAACCCACCGGCTCCTGGAGCTGCCACACCGACAGATCGAAGTTCCCACCGGGTGCGACGGACGGATCCGCGAGGGGTGAGGCGACGGCGCGGGTGATGTGGGCAGCGCCCGTACTGCCCGACGCGGCGGGGGCCGCGAGGGCCAGCCCGCCGGTGACGGCGGTGACGGTGGCCAGGGAGGTGAGCAGCGTACGCATGCGCATGGGGGGTGCCTTCCTGTCTGCTCGGTGGACTCGGTTGGCGCACGCCCATGTGTTCACGTAGATGAACTTCGCGTTTCAACATGAACGCGGTGCCGCGACAGTAGGGCTGTGGCACGAGCACGTCAAGACTGGGGGACGGGCGGGGGAAGGCCGCGACAGAACACCTCAGGAACGCCGAAAGGGTCTGTGATCAGCATTGCTGCTGATCACAGACCCTTTCGATCACGTGGCGGCGCCAGGGTTCGAACCTGGGTAGGCTAAGCCGGCAGATTTACAGTCTGCTCCCTTTGGCCGCTCGGGCACACCGCCGGGGTTGCTGCCTCTCGAACCGCTTTTCGGCGGTGCTCCGTGGCAACGACGTAAACGATACCCGATGCACAGGGGTGCTTCGCCACCCGATAGATCGGCGCTCGGAGGGGAGGGGGTGGCTAGGCTTATGCGGATGCGGCCCGGGCCTACACCGGGCTCGGCGGCTGCCCCCACGTACGCCGATACGCAGTGACACGCATCGATACGCACCCCGATACAAGGAGCCACAGGACATGGCCGACTCCAGTTTCGACATCGTCTCGAAGGTCGAGCGGCAGGAGGTCGACAACGCCCTCAACCAGGCCGCCAAGGAGATCTCGCAGCGCTACGACTTCAAGGGCGTGGGTGCCTCGATCTCGTGGTCCGCCGAGAAGATCCTCATGGAGGCGAACTCCGAGGAGCGGGTCAAGGCGATCCTCGACGTCTTCCAGTCCAAGCTGATCAAGCGCGGCATCTCGCTGAAGGCGCTGGACGCCGGTGAGCCTCAGCTCTCCGGCAAGGAGTACAAGATCTTCGCGTCGATCGAGGAGGGCATCTCCCAGGACAACGCGAAGAAGGTGGCGAAGATCATTCGCGACGAGGGCCCCAAGGGCGTCAAGGCCCAGGTGCAGGGCGACGAGCTGCGGGTCAGCTCGAAGAGCCGCGACGACCTTCAGGCCGTGCAGGCGCTGCTCAAGGGCAAGGACTTCGACTTCGCGCTGCAGTTCGTGAACTACCGGTAGAACCGCGCTTCGCGCGTCCGCCACGCGCTGGTACGAGGAAGGGTGGGCACCCGCCGGTGCCCACCCTTCTCGCCTGCTGGCTGCGGCACGGGGCGCTCAGTTGCGCGAATTGCCGAACAGGATGCGGTAGGCGATCAGGAGAACGAGCGCGCCGCCTATCGCCGAGGCCCAGGTGGCACCGTCGTAGAAGTTCTTGGCGACCGGGTGGTCCAGCCAACGGGCCGATATCCAGCCGCCGATGAAGGCGCCGGCGACGCCGATGATCGTCGTACCGATGAAGCCACCGGGGTCGCGACCCGGCAGCAGAAACTTGGCGATGGCTCCGGCCAACAGTCCCAGGATGATCCAGCTAATGATGCCCATGCCGTGAACCTGCCCTTTCACGCTGTGCTTGCACTGAACCGGAGCTGTGAATTCCGCCCGGACAGGCTGTGTTCGCGAGTCCTTGCGCAGGACCCGTTGCTGCATGTTCCGCCGTGTCGATGAACAGGACGTCACGGACGCGTGTGGTGGTTGCAGGCATCGGCGGCGGGGTGCCGAGCAAGGGGCAACAGGCCGTACTCCGGGCCGCATCCGCCGTCTCCTCTCGTTCTCCTCTCGTTCTCGGTCATGGATTCATGGTGCAACGCGCCACTGACAGTCGGGCCGGCCTGTGGACAACCCGACGGTTGTGGAAAACCTGGCAGGCCTACGATCCGGCGGTGGGCGTCGCGCGGTGACGGGCGGTCAGGCCAGGCGGACGTCTACGTGCCTCTCCGTGAGGAACGCGAGGAGTTCGTCGAACGTCGGCGGGCACCGGCCGGCGTGCGGGGTGCCGTCGAGGTGGGTGCGGGCGACGGCTGTGGTGTGCCAGACGAGGGTGACGGGCGTGGTGGCTCCCCAGCGGCCGCGCAGGCAGTCGTTGAGGGCGTCCAGGTCCCGGCCGAAGTATCCGGCGGGGCCGTTCACCGCCTCGCCGAGAGCGCAGAAGAAGCCCGGCAGGTCGGTGATGTGGCTGCCGTCGAGGTGGTAGGTGGTGCCCGGCGGACGGTCCGGGTTTCCGTGGCTGTGGCGCGCCAGGGCCGTGTCCAACCAGTGTCGGCGGCCGTCGATGTCGCAGCCGGCCCAGCGGCCGGGCTCGGCGGGGCGGCCTTCGTCCCACAGGTCCCCCACCTCGCGGGCCGCGAGCGGCGGCCGTTCCGACCACGGGTCGAGGGCCAGGTCAACCAGGCCGGGGCCGCGTGCGGACGGGATCCAGGCCCGTAACTCGCCCTCGGTGGCGGGTGGGAGGGGCCGGCAGGACGAGTCGACGCGGACCACCAGGGCGTGGCCGAGATCCTCTTCCCCGACGTCCAGGGCCGCCCGCAGCGCACCGCGCGGGGAGCAGCCCAGCAGGCGGACAGGAGGCTCCAGCGGTTCGGGCCCGTCCTCCTGGACGTGGGCCAAGACCCGGCAGCCGCCCCATGGTTCGCCGTCCGCGCCCAGGAGCCGGTAGCCCGGGGACAGAGGTGGGCGCTGCGGCTGGCCGTAGAGGTTGTCGTCCGACGGGCGTCCCTCCACGGTGACGTCCCTCAACGACAGGTCATGTGCACAAGGGCGGTCGCCGACGACGCGTACGTCCTCCAGCCACCACTCCCCCTCTCCCCCGCCGCCCTTGTCGAGGGGCTCTAGGGCGAGACGTCCGAGCGGTGCCGAACCGTCGGCACGCGCGCGTGCGAGGGCCGCGCGCAGTTCGCCCTCGGGCGCGCAGCCGAGCAGTTCGTACCTCTCCGGCGTGGGTGGGGGCGGGTCGGCGAAGAGGTCGGTGGCGTCCTCACACAGGGCCCAGGTCCGCTCGTGGCCGTACTCGCCGATGGGCTCGGTCCCTTCGTCGTACGACAGCAGGACGTACTTCGGCGCCCCCACCCCCGTCCGCCGTCAGCGGGCGGCGAACGGCTGGTCCGTGGGCACGATTTCGCGGCCCAGGGGGAACAGCGAGACCGGGATCAGCTTGAAGTTGGCGATGCCGAACGGGATACCGATGATCGTGACGCACATGACGATGCCGGTGACGATGTGCGCGAGGGCCAGCCACCAGCCCGCGAGGATCAGCCACAGGATGTTGCCGATGAAGGAGGGGGCGCCCGCGTCACGGCGCTCGACCGTCGTGTACCCGAAGGGCCACAGGGCATAGACGCCGATACGGAAGGCGGCGATACCGAACGGGATGCCGATGATCGTGATGCACAGCAGCGCACCGGCGAACAGGTACCCGAGGAACAGCCAGAAGCCGCTCAGGACGAGCCAAATGACGTTCAGGATGGTTTTCACTGGGGACGACCTGCCATCTTTTCGAGCCGGGCGATGCGCTCCGCCATGGGCGGATGTGTCGAGAACATCTTGGAGAGTCCCTGTCCCGGACGGAAGGGGTTCGCGATCATCATGTGGCTCGCGGTCTCGATGCGGGGCTCCGGGGGCAGCGGGAGCTGCTTGGTGCCCGCGTCGAGCTTGCGCAGCGCGCTCGCGAGCGCGAGGGGGTCACCGGTGAGCTGGGCGCCGGACGCGTCGGCCTCGTACTCCCTGGAGCGGCTGATGGCCAACTGGATGAGGCTGGCGGCGAGAGGCCCCAGGATCATGATCATCAGCATGCCCAGGATGCCGGGCCCGTCGTCGTCGTTCGAGCGGCCGATCGGAATCAGCCAGGCGAAGTTGACCAGAAACATGATCACCGAGGCTAGGGCACCGGCGACCGACGAGATCAGGATGTCGCGGTTGTAGACATGGCTGAGTTCATGGCCGATGACTCCGCGCAGCTCGCGCTCGTCCAGGATGCGCATGATGCCCTCCGTGCAGCACACGGCGGCGTTGCGCGGATTGCGGCCCGTCGCGAAGGCGTTGGGGGCCTCCGTGGGCGAGATGTACAGGCGCGGCATGGGCTGGCGGGCCTGGGTGGAGAGCTCGCGGACCATCCGGTACAGGGCGGGGGCCTCGAACTCGCTCACCGGGCGGGCACGCATCGCGCGTAGCGCCAGTTTGTCGCTGTTCCAGTACGCGTACGCGTTCGTGCCCAGCGCGATCACGACCGCTACGACGAGCCCCACGCGGCCGAAGAAGCTGCCGATGACGATGATGAGTGCGGACAGTCCCCCGAGGAGAACTGCGGTCCTGAGCCCGTTGTGCCGGCGGTGCACGGTACGCCCTCCAAATCGTGCGGCGGGGGAACCCTTTGCTTGCTGATCTCTGATGCCCACCGGTGTCGTGGTGTCACGTCCAGTGGACCCTTCCGTACTGGTCAACGCCAGGCGGGGGGCTCTAGTTCCCTTGTGCGTGCGGCGGCGGGCGTGGGCCGTCCGGGTGAGGACGGTGGTATGTGCCGGTGGCTCAGAAGAGTCCAGTGGCGGCGAAGCGCAGGACCAACTGGGGTGCTCCGGAGAGGGCGATTCCGAGGGCTCCGGTGAGGGCGATCGCGGCGGTGAGGGGTGCGGGGACGCGGTGCCTGCCGTACTCGCCCTCAGGAGCGCGGAACAGCAGGGCTGTCCACTGGAGGTAGTAGAAGAGCGCGATCACCACGTTGACGGCCATGACGACGGCCAGCCAGCCCAGGCCCGCGTCGACGGCCGCCGAGAACACGGTGACCTTCGCGAAGAGACCGATGACACCCGGTGGCAGTCCGGCGAGGCACAGCAGGAAGAAGGCCAGGAGCAGGGCGGCCACGGGGTTCGACGCGTACAGGCCGCGGTAGTCGCTGATGCGGTTGAGGACTCTGCTACGGCCCACCAGCGCGGCCACCGCGAAGGCGCCGAGGTTCACGGCCGCGTACATGAGGGCGTAGGCGACGGTGGAACCGATCGACTTCTGGGCGTCGTCGCCGTACGCGGCGGCGGCGATCGGCACCAGGAGGTAGCCGGCCTGGCCGACGGAGGACCAGGCGAGCAGCCGTACCGCGCTGTACGCGCGCGTGGCCTGTTGGCGCAGGGCGCCCAGGTTGCCGACCGTCATGGTGAGGGCGGCCAGCGCGGCGAGCGCCGGGCCCCATACGTCGGCGTACGAGGGGAAGGCGACGACGGTGACGAGGATCAGGCCGGAGAAGCCGACCGCCTTGCCGACGACCGACAAGTAGGCGGCGATCGGGAGGGGCGCTCCCACGTAGGTGTCGGGTACCCAGAAGTGGAAGGGGACGGCGGCCGTCTTGAAGGCGAAGCCGACGAGGGTGAGGACGACGCCGGTCTGGGCGAGGGTGTGGAACTGGCCGTCGACGTGCTGGATGCGGTCGGCGATCCGGGTGAGGTACAGGGTGCCCGTGGTGGCGTACACGAAGCTGACGCCCATCAGGCTGACCGCGGTCGCGGTGACCGAGGACAGGAAGAACTTCAGGGCCGCTTCGGCGGACTTCTTGTCGCCGTGCCGGATGCCGACAAGGGCGAACGCGGGCAGGGAGGCGACCTCCAGGGCGACGATCAGGGTAGCGAGGTCGCGGGAGGCGGGCAGGAGGGCGGCGCCCGCGGCGGAGGACAACAGCAGGAACCAGTACTCCCCTTCGGGGAGTCCCCTGTTGGCGTCCTTCAGGGCGGTGACCGACAGGAGGGCCGCGAGGAGCGCGCCGCCGAGGACCAGGAGCTGGATGACCAGGGTGAAGCGATCCGCCGTATAGCTGCAGGCCGTCGCGTCGCCGGTCAGGCAGAAGGTGGCGCGGTCGCCGTCCAGGAGGGGCAGCAGCATCAGGGCGGAGGCGGCCAGGCCCGCGACCGACACCCAGCCCAGGAGCGCCTTTTTGGCGTCCTGGAGGAACAGGTCGGCGACGAGGACCACCAGGCCGACGACCGCCGTGATGGTGGGCGGTGCGATCGCGAGCCAGTCGACGGACTGGACCGCCGACTCCGCCAGGGGCTGGGCCAGGGGGCTCATCGGGTGCCTCCCGCGAGGAGTTGCTGCACGGCAGGGTCGGTCAGGCCAAGGAGCGCCTTCGGCCACAGGCCGGCGGCGACGGTGAGGACGACGAGCGGGGTCCAGGCCGCGAACTCGTACGTCTGCACGTCAGCGAGTTTTGGCGCTTCCTGCGCGACGGCGCCCATGCAGACGCGGCGGACCACGGCGAGCATGTAGGCGGCGGTCAGGAGGGTGCCGAAGGCCGCGATGGCCATGAAGGAGAGGAAGGCCGGGTGGCTGAGGTCGGCGGCGGGCTTGAACGCGCCGAACAGCGCCAGCATCTCGCCCCAGAATCCGGCGAGTCCGGGAAGTCCGAGCGAGGCGACGGCGGCGAACGCGAGCAGCCCGCCGAGGCGTGGGGCCTTGCCGTAGAGGGCCGCCCCGGTCTCCTCGGCCAGGGTGTCCAGGTCGGTCGTGCCCGTGCGGTCCTTGAGGGCGCCGACGAGGAAGAAGAGCAGGCCGGTGATGAGGCCGTGGGCGATGTTGGCGAACAGCGCGCCGTTCACGCCGGTCGGGGTCATCGTCGAGATGCCGAGCAGGACGAAGCCCATGTGGCCGACGGAGGAGTAGGCGATGAGGCGCTTGAGGTCGCCCTTCGCGCCCCGTTTGGCGAGGGCGAGGCAGGCCAGGGAGCCGTAGATGATCCCGACGACGGCGAAGGCGGCGAGATAGGGCGCGAAGGTGCGCATGCCGTCCGGCGCGACCGGCAGCAGGATGCGGACGAACCCGTACGTGCCCATCTTCAGCAGCACACCGGCCAGCAGGACCGAGCCGACGGTCGGCGCGGCGGTGTGGGCGTCGGGCAGCCAACTGTGCAGCGGCCACATCGGCGTCTTGACCGCGAGCCCGATCCCGATCGCCAGAACCGCGATGACCTGCACGGATGTGGTCAGCGACCGGCCGTTGTCAGTGGCGAGTGACACCATGTCGAATGTGCCCGCCTTGATTCCGATCAGGAGCAGGCCGAGCAGCATGACGACGGAGCCGAGCAGCGTGAAGAGGATGAACTTCCAGGCGGCCTGGGTCCGTTGGGCACCGCCCCAGCGGGCGATGAGGAAGTACATCGGGATGAGGACCGTCTCGAAGGCGAGGAAGAAGAGGATCAGGTCGAGGACGGCGAAGGTGGCGAGGGTGCCGGACTCCATGACGAGCAGCAGGGCGACGAAGGCCTTCGGAGACGGGCCCGCAGGCATTTTGAAGTAGGAGTAGAGCGCGCAGAGAAAGGTCAGCAGCGCGGTCAGGACCAGGAGGGGGAGGGAGATGCCGTCGATGCCGAGGTGGATGCGCACGTCAAGTGCGGGGATCCAACTGATGTCGGTCGTGGCCTGCATCTTCGACGGATGGTCGTGGTCGAAGCCGAGCGCGAGGACGATCGCGGCGATGAGGACCACGCCGGTCACGGTGACGCCGTGCCGCAGTACGGCCTGTTCGGGTGACTTCCCCTTCAGCCCGGGCGGGGCGGGCAGCAGGGCGGCGACGGCGCCGAGGAGCGGGCCGACGACGACGAACGCCAGAAGGACCTGCATCACGGACTCGTTGATATCGATCACGCCTGCTCACGCTCCCGTGGCGACGAGGAGGACGGCGACCGTCAGGACGACGGTGCCGGCGAGCAGCGCGCTCACATAGGTCTGCACATTGCCGGTCTGGGCGCGCCTGACGGCGGCTCCGAGGAGCCGGGGCAGGGTGCCCGCGCCGCGTACATAGGTGTCGACGACCTCGCGGTCGAGGAAGCGGACGAGACTTGCCGCCGCCGTCACCGGGCGGACGAACAGGGCCGCGTACACGGCGTCCAGATGGAAGCCGGTGGCCGCGTGGCGGTGCAGCGGGCCGAGCAGGAGGCGGCCCGGGTCCGCCGGGTCGGGTGCCGATGCGACGTCTCCGTAGGCGGGCGCGTGGCTTGCGATGGCCTCGGCCTCGACGAGTCCGGCGTCGCCCTCCGGGTGGGCCGCGACCGCACCCAGCGGTGCGCGGGCCGCTAGCGCGGTGGTCTGCCGCCAGGCGCCGTAGGTGACGATGCCGCCGACCAGGGCGACGCCGGTGCCCAGCACCGAGGTGGCGAGCGTCGGGGTGAGGTCGCGGCCGTCGAACCAGTCGGGGAGCACGCGGTAGGCGAGTCCGCCGAGGGCGAGGGACGGGACGGCGAGCACCCACAGCACGGCGTTCATCGCCACGGGCTGTCTGCCGTGGTCGGGGGCCTCGGCGCCCCGGCCGTGGAAGGCGAGCAGCCACAGGCGCATCGCGTAGGCGGCGGTGAGCAGGGCCGTGAGCAGGCCGGCGACGAGGACGATCCAGCCCGCGGCGCCGGGGATGTGCCCGCCGTGCTCGGTGGCGACGTGTTCGGCGGCGCCGAGGACGGACTCCTTGGAGAAGAAGCCGCTGAAGGGCGGGATCGCGGCGAGCGCGAGGAGCGCCACGGTCATCGTCCAGAAGGCGTCGGGGACGCGGGCGCGGAGGTTGCTCATACGGGACATGGCAGCCAGTGAGTTGGTGCCGGAGGCGTGGATGATCACGCCGGCCGCGAGGAAGAGCAGCGCCTTGAAGGCGCCGTGGGACAGGAGGTGGAAGACGGCGGCACCGCGGTCGCCGACGGCGAGAGCGCCGGTCATGTAGCCGAGTTGACCGATCGTCGAGTAGGCGAGGACGCGCTTGATGTCGTCCTGGGCGAGCGCGACGAGGCCCGAACCGGCCATCGTCACGGCGGCCATGACGGCGAGGACGACCATCGCGGCCGAGGAGGCCTCGAAGACCGGAAGGAGACGGGCGACGAAGTAGACACCGGCGGCGACCATCGTCGCGGCGTGGATCAGCGCGGAGACGGGGGTGGGGCCGGCCATCGCGTCGGGGAGCCAGGTGTGCAGCGGGAACTGCGCCGACTTGCCCGCCACCCCGGCCAGGAGCAGCAGCGCGATCAGCGTCGGGTGGTGCAGCCCGCCGCTCGCGACGGTGCCGAGGACCTTGGTGACGCGGAAGGACCCGGCGTCGGTGGCGAGCGCGAACAGGCCGATCAGGAAGGGGACATCGCCGAGTTTGGTGACGAGGAAGGCCTTGATGGAGGCGGCGCGGGCCTCCGGGGTCTCCCAGTAGTGGCCGACCAGGAAGTAGGAGCAGATGCCCATGACCTCCCAGCCGACCAGCAGCACGATCAGGTCGCCGGAGTAGACGACGAGGAGCATCGCGGAGGTGAAGAGGGAGACGAGGGCGGCATACGAGGGGTAGCGCGGGTCGTCGCGCAGGTAGCCCGTCGAGTAGATCTGCACACAGGTGGCGACGAAGCCGACCAGGACGGCCACGAGGGCGGCGAACCCGTCGATGTGCAGGGCGAGTTCGACGGGAACCGAGCCGGTGGGCGTGAGTTCGGTGGCGGAGTCGAGGGCCGCGTCACCGCCCTGGCGTACGGCGACCACGGCGGCCAGCGCAAGCGCGGCGAGCGTCGGCAGGACGGCGAGCGGGCGGATGAACCCGGGGGCGGTGCGGCCCAGGAGCAGGCCTGCCGCGGCGCCCAGGAGCGGAAGGAGGGGGACGAGGACGGCGAGGGTGGTCGTGGTCACGCGGTGGCCTCAGCCTTCTCGGCCGCGGGGGGCTCGGTGCCGTCGTTGTCGGAGCCGTCGGGGGCGTCGGGGGCGTCGGGGGCGTCGGTCCCGCCGGGACCGTCGGATTCGTGGCCCTCGGCGGTGTCGCGGAGCTTGTCGACGTCGGAGGTGCCGCGGCCCCGGTAGACGGCGAGGACGATCGCCAGGCCGATGCCGATCTCGGCGGCGGCGATGGCGATGGTGAACAGGGTCACGGCCTGTCCGGAGTGGAGCTTGTCGTCGGCGGCCCTGCTGAGCCAGACGTCGAAGGCGACCAGGTTCAGGTTGACGGCGTTGAGCATCAGCTCGACCGACATCAGCACGAGGATCGCGTTGCGGCGGGCGAGGACACCGTAGAGGCCCGTGCAGAAGAGGAGGGCGGCGAGCACGGCGGGATAGACGAGGTGCATCAGTGGGCTCCTTCCCGCTCGGTCGGATCGTTGCCTTGATTCGGGCCTTTTCGCCCGATCGTGTGATTACGGGAATCTGGTACGGATGGGGAACTACCGGTCGCGGCCCGGGAGTTCACAGGGGGAGAGCTCGACTCCGCCTTCGCTTTGCGGGACAGGACGATCGCGCCGACCAGGGCCGCGAGGAGAAGGACGGAGAGGGCCTCGAAGGGAAGGACCCAGTTCTGGAACAGGCTCGCGCCGGTCACCGCGGTCGAGCCGGCGGCCGGACCGTCCAGGTCCATCCAGGTCGCGCGGAAGGCGTCGACGACGACCCACACCAGGGCCGCCGCGGCGGCGACGGCCACGGCGAGGGCGACCCACCGGTTGCCCGAGTCGGCGTCCGGGGAGCGGCCGATGGGGGCCTTGGTGAGCATCAGACCGAAGAGAAGGAGGACGACGACGGAACCGACATAGATGAGGACCTGCACCCAGGCGATGAACTCGGCGGTGAGCAGGAGGTATTCGACGGCGAGACCCCCGAGGGTCACCACCAGCCACAGGGCGGCGTGCACCAACTGCCTGGTGGTGACGGTGACAAGAGCGGCGCCGAAGGTGACCAGGCCGACGAGGAGGAAGGCGATCTCCACGCCGGTCGGTGAGAGAAAGCCGTGAGTGTGGGCGGCGGCGACGATCGCCGCGGCGGTGGAGGCGGCGAGGGTCACGACTGTCCCTCCGGCGGCTCGGTGGGCTCGGGCTCGGCGGTTTCGGACTCGGGCTGTCCGACCTCCGCGGCCTGCGCGGCGGCCTGAGTCGCGGCCAGCTTCTCGGCGGCCTTGCGGGCGGCGGCGATCTCCTTGGGTTCCTCGGCGCCGGGGTCGAGGGCGGGTGGGGCCGGGACGGTCCACATCCACTCGCGGAGCTTGTCCCGTTCGTGGGTGAGTTCGCGGATGTCGGTCTCGGCGTACTCGAACTCCGGGGACCAGAAGAGGGCGTCGAAAGGACAGACCTCGATGCAGATACCGCAGTACATGCAGAGGGAGAAGTCGATGGCGAAGCGGTCGAGGACGTTGCGGCTGCGCTCGCGGCCACCGGGGGCCGCCGCCGGGACCGTCTCCTTGTGGGAGTCGATGTAGATGCACCAGTCGGGGCACTCGCGGGCGCAGAGCATGCAGACCGTGCAGTTCTCCTCGAACAGGCCGATGACTCCGCGGGTGCGGGGCGGGAGGTCGGGCTGGGTGTCCGGGTACTGCTCGGTGACGGTCTTCTTCGTCATCGTGCGCAGGGTGACGGCCAGGCCCTTGGCCAGGCCGGAGCCGGGGAACGGGGTCACTGGAGGAACACCACCTTCACGATGCCGGTCAGGGCGATCTGAGCGAGGGAGAGGGGGACGAGGAGGGTCCAGGAGAGCTTCTGGAGCTGGTCCTCGCGGAGGCGGGGATAGGTGACGCGGAGCCAGATGACGACGAAGGCGAGGAGCGCGGTCTTCAGCAGGGTCCACACCCAGCCGAGGCCGTCCGCACCCCACGGGCCGTGCCAGCCGCCCAGGAAGAGGACGGTGGTCAGGCCGCACAGGACGACGATTCCGGCGTACTCGGCGAGGAGGAAGAGAGCGAAGCGTAGACCGGTGTACTCGGTGTAGGCACCGAAGATGATCTCGGAGTCGGCGACGGGCATGTCGAAGGGTGGGCGCTGGAGTTCGGCCAGGCCGGCCACGAAGAACACGATCGCGCCGACGATCTGCCAGGGCAGCCACCACCAGTGGAAGGCGTCGAGGATGCCGGGGAGGGAGACCGTGCCGGCCGCCATCGCCACGGAGGCGGCGGTGAGCAGCATGGGGAGTTCGTAGGCGAGGAGTTGCGCGGCGGTGCGGAGGCCGCCGAGGAGGGAGAACTTGTTGGCGGAGGCCCAGCCGGCCATGAGGGAGCCGAGGACGCCCACGCCCATCACCGCGAGGACGAAGAAGATGCCCGCGTCCAGGACCTGGCCGACGGCGCCCTCGCTCGGGCCGATCGGGATGGCGAGGAGGACGAGCAGGTACGGGAGGAGGGCGACGGCGGGGGCGAGTTGGAAGATACGGCGGTCCGCGCCCGCCGGGACGATGTCTTCCTTCTGCGCGAACTTCACGCCGTCCGCGACGAGTTGGGCCCAGCCGTGGAAGCCACCGGCGTACATCGGGCCGAGGCGGCCCTGCATGTGGGCCATCACCTTGTGCTCGGTCTGGCCGACGATCAGGGGGAAGGTGAGGAAGACGACGAAGACGATCAGGAGTCGCAGGGCGACGTCGAGCGCGTCGTTCACTGCGAGCCTCCTGCGGGGGTGTCGGGGGTTGGGTCTTCGGGGGCCGGGTCTTCGCGGGCCGGTTTCTCGGGGGTTGAGTCGGCTTCGGATGACTCTCCGCCGGCCGGCCTCGTGGTGGAGTCCGGCTCCGGCTGAGGCGCCGGCTCGGACGCGGGCTCGTCGAAGGCCGGGCGGGCGTGGTGCCACGGTGCGTCCGCGCTGCGGGGCGGGGTGGGGGGCTGGGCCGGGGTGCCCTCCGGTGCTGGTGCCGGTGCCGGCGCGGACGCCGGGTCTGCTGGGGGTGCTGGTTCCGCGGCGGGCCCTGGTGCCGGGGTCGGTGCCTGTGCCGACACCGGTGCCTGTGCCAGTGCCGGTGGCTGTTGCGAAGCTGAACCCTCGCTCGCGCTGCGTGACCGGCGCGGCCTCGCGGGGGCGCCCTCGGTCGGCGGCACTTCACTGCCGGTCTGCGGCTGCGGCTGCGGCGCTTCGCCCCCGGCCGGTGGCGTCTGGCTCGCCGAGCCCTCCGATGCCGTGCGGGCGCGTCGTACCGGACGGTCCCCTGCGGCCGCTCGGGCCGGGCGGTCCCCTTCGACAGCTCGGGGTGGACGGCCGCCCGCCGCTCGGGTCGGGCGGGTCGGGGCCGGGGGGAGTTGGCCCTTCAGGGGGCCCCATTCGTTCGGGTCGGGGACGCCGGGTGGGAGCATCTGGCGGCGCTTGGGGCCGCCGTGGTCGGACTCGCCGGGTTCCTTGGCGCCGGGCCAGGCCTTGGCCACGCGGGCCGCCAGGACGAAGTCCTTGCGGAGGGGGTGGCCTTCGAAGGTCTCCGGGAGGAGGAGGTGGTCCAGTGCCGGGTGGCCCTCGAAGTCGACGCCGAACATTTCGTGTGTCTCGCGTTCGTGCCAGGCGGCGCCCGCGTAGACGTCCACGGCGGTGGGGAGTGCCGGGTTCTCGTGCGGGACTGTCGTCCGGACGAGGAGACGGCGTACCGGTGACAGCGCCACGACGTGGGCCGAGACGCGGAAGCCGGTGCCCGGTTCGTCGACCGCGCTCAGCCAGTCGAAGTAGGTGCAGCCGAGGTCGTCGCGGGCGGTGCGCAGGGCGGAGAGCCAGGTGGTGGGCGGTACGTCGACGGTGAGGAGTTCGTACGACTCCTCGGCCGTGGCCTCGGGGCCGAAGAGTTCCTCGGTGGGCGCGGGCAGCCAGCCGACGGCGGTCATCGGGCGTCCCCCGGATCCGAGTCCGAGTCCGTGGCTGTCTCGCCGGGCGTCGGTGTCGGCGCCGACACCGGTGCCGGTGCCGTCACCAGTCCGCTCTGCAGGGCCGCCGTAGAGGGACGCGCCCCCGTGGCCCCACCCGCGGCCCCGTACCCGTACCGCTCCCCCAGCGACTCGCGGGCGATCTTCTCCTGGAGTTTGAGGATGCCCTGGAGGAGGGCTTCGGGGCGGGGCGGGCAGCCGGGGACGTAGACGTCGACCGGGATGATCTGGTCGACGCCCTTGGTGACGGAGTAGGAGTCCCAGTAGGGGCCGCCGCAGTTGCTGCACGCGCCGAAGGAGATGACGTACTTCGGTTCGGGCATCTGCTCGTAGAGGCGTTTCACGGCGGGGGCCATCTTGTCCGTGACCGTGCCGGAGACGACCATCAGGTCGGCCTGGCGCGGGCCGGGCGCGAAGGGGATCACGCCGAGGCGGATGAAGTCGTGGCGGGCCATGGACGCGGCGATGAACTCGATGGCGCAGCAGGCGAGGCCGAAGTTGAAGACCCAGAGCGAGTAGCGGCGGCCCCAGTTGAGGACCACCTTCATCGGCTCGGGGGCGAGGCGGGCGAGGGTGCCCAGTCGTTTCGGCTCCGGCAGCAGCACGGGCTCGGGGTTCACGTCCATGTCAGGACGCCCTTCTTGTATGCGTACAGCAGGCCCACGGCGAGGAAGCCGAGGAAGATGAACATCTCGACGAGGGTCGTCGCGCCGTAGCCCGGCGCGGCGAAGACCGTGGCCCAGGGGAAGAGGAAGATCGAGTCGACGGCGAAGATGACGTAGAGGAACGCGTAGACGTAGTAGCGGACCTGGGTGTGGGCCCAGCCCTCGCCGACGGGGTCGACGCCGCACTCGTAGGTGAGGAGTTTTTCGGGGGTGGGGACGACCGGGCGCAGCAGGCGGCCGGCGCCGAAGGCAACGGCGACGAAGAGGACGCCGACGACGGCGAGCAGCCCCACGACGGAGTAGGACCGGAAGTAGTCAGCCGCGACGACCACGGTCGGTTCCCGCAAGCTCTCTCCGAGGCTCTCCGGCAAGGTCCCGTGCAACGTCTCCCGCAAGTCGGCCCCTCCTCTTCCGCACGGGTTCCCACGGCCCCGCTCCCGATGCCCGGTGCCCCGGTGACCCGTGTGAACTCTGTGTTCGACGATCCGTACGCACGGGAGTCTAGGCCCTGTTAAAGGGACCGTAAGCAGCCCGTCACGGCTTGAGATCCGCTCGGAATGATGGGAGGGAACGATGGGGCGGAGGCGGGGGTGGGGTTTTCCCCAGGAGACCGGGGCGGCATACCTCATGGCGCCGGGGCGCGCCGCGCGGCACGCTGGCCCATATGACCGTACGCATCCCCTACGCCGACCCGGCGGCCTTCGGCGGCGACAAGCTCGACGAGCCGTTGCCGCCGGCCCGCTTCGCCTACGACAGACACACCTGGAAGGAGATCGCGCATCTCCTGGCGAATCTGCCGATGGCGGTGTTCGGGTTCGTCTATGTGGTGACGGTGCTGTTCACCAGTGCCGCGCTGACGATCACCGTGGTCGGGTTTCCGCTGCTCGCGCTGGGGCTGATGGGTGCGCGGCTGATGGGGAAGTTCGAGCGGGGCCGGGCCCGGCGGCTGCTCGGGGTGCGGATCGAGGAGCCGAGCCCGTTGCCGTTGCGCAAGGGGGGCGGGTTGCTGCAGCGGGTGTGGATGGCGCTGAAGGATCCGGTGGGGTGGCGGACGGTGCTGTACGACGGGATGCGGTTGCCGTGGGGCATCGTCACCTTCACGATCACGCTGACCTCGTTGTTCGTGCTGTGGCCGGTGCTGCCGTTCATCGCGCGGGGGCTGGCGAACGCGGACCGGGCGATGGTGCGGGGTCTCCTCTCTCCGTCCGACGAGTTGGAGCGCCGTATCGCCGAGCTGGAGTCGGACCGGGGTGTCGTGGTCGACACAGCGGCGGCGGACCTGCGGCGCATCGAGCGGGACCTGCACGACGGGGCGCAGGCCCGACTGGTCAATCTGGCCATGGGCCTGGGCCTGGCCAAGGAGAAGCTGCTGGAGGGCCAGGCCGACGAGCATGTCGCCGCGATGGTCGACGAGGCGCACGGCGAGGTGAAGCTCGCGCTCCAGGAACTGCGCGACCTGGCGCGCGGTATTCATCCCGCCGTCCTCACGGACCGGGGTCTCGACGCGGCGCTCTCCTCCGTCGCCTCGCGCTGCACGGTCCCGGTGAAGGTGACGGCCGACCTGGGGGCGCGCCCGGCGGCGGCCATCGAGGGCATCGCGTACTTCACCGTCTCCGAGCTGCTGCAGAACATCAGCAAGCACAGCGGCGCCCGTTCCGCGTCGGTGGACGTGTGGCGGGCGGATGACCGGCTGCTCATCCAGGTATGGGACGACGGCCGCGGCGGCGCCCGCCTCGACGGCGGCACCGGCATGCGCGGCCTGGCCGACCGACTCGGCGCGGTGGACGGCCTGTTCGTCCTCGACTCCCCACCGGGCGGCCCTACGACGATCACGGCGGAGCTGCCTTGGCGGGAACGCGCGGCCGGTGCGGGTGGCCGGCAGTAGCGCAACCTCCCGAACACGCGTACCGGAAGGCGGCCTCACCGGCCAACTCGCCGCAGTAGATGGCCCGTTCGTCTCCGACCGCCGAACGGGCGGCCCTCAGCCGGGTACCGGGGGGGAGCTGCCTTGGCACGAACGCGCCTCCGATCCAGGCGGCTCGCAGTAGCGCAACCTCCCGACCACCCACACCGGAGACGCGGCCTCGCCGACCAACTCGCCACCGTGGACCACCCGTTCGTCTCCAACCACCAGGCGGGCACGGGGTGGGGAACTGCCCTGGCGAGAACGCGCTGCCGATCGGGGCGGCTCGCGGTAGCGCAACCTCCCGACCACCCACACCCGGGAAGCCCACCCCGCCCGCAACTCGCCATCGTGGAGGCCCTGTTCGTCCCTGCCCCCGCGCCCGGCGGCCCCACAACAGCCACCAACGAACCGCCCCGGCGCGACCGAACCATGCCCACCCGCGCAGCCAGAGGTGCAGCCAGAGGTAGGGAAAACCCCCCTTCAAGGACGCCGACGGACTCCATGGCTCCGGGACGTGGGACCGAGCAGTGTGGAGGTACGACAGCAACGCTGCGGGAGCAGGCGGACGATCAGGACAGGAAGACGCTGATGGCCACGGAGTACGGGCACGGGTACCGATCGCACGGGACGGTCGCCGGCGAGGAGCGGGCGCGGCGTCGGCTGCCGGCCGGGCTGCGCGCGCCGTTGGAGGGGCGTAGCTGGCGTGAGTTCGGCTATGTGCTGCTGAGCCTGCCGATCAGCGTCCTGCTCTTCACCTACGCGGTGACGATGGTGGCGCTCGGCGCGGGCCTGCTGATCACGTTCCTCGGAGTTCCGGTCCTGGCCGGTGCCCTGGCCGGCTGCCGCGGCTTCGGCGCGCTGGAGCGGGCGCGGGCCCGGCGGCTGCTCGACCTCGACGTCGCCGCCCCCGAGCCGCTGCGGATGAAGAAGAGCGGCCCGATGGCCTGGATGGGCGCCGTCCTCAAGTCCGGCGCGTCCTGGCGCCACCTGCTCTACGCGGTGCTCCACTTCCCCTGGGCGGTCTTCTCCTTCGTCGTCGCCCTCAACTTCTGGGCCTACGGCTGGGCGCTGCTGACGTATCCACTGTGGTTCTGGCTCTTCCCGATGTACGGCGGCCAGGGCGGCCTTCAGTTGTACGGCGACGGGCAGCACCGGATCTACCTCGACAACCCGTTCGAGATCACGGTCACCGCGCTGGTGGGACTGCTCTTCACGCTGGCCACGCCGTGGATCGTGCGGGCGCTCACGATGGTCGACCGGCTGATGGTGCACGGGCTGCTCGGGCCGTCGTCGCTGGCCACACGGGTCGTGGAGCTGGAGTCCGACCGGGGTGTCGTGGTCGACACAGCCGCGGCCGACCTGCGGCGCATCGAACGGGACCTGCACGACGGGGCGCAGGCCCGGCTGGTGGCGCTGGCCATGGATCTGGGGCTGGCGAAGGAGAAGCTCACGGAGGACCCAGAGGCCGCCGCGCGCATGGTGGGCGAGGCCCACGGCGAGGTGAAGACGGCCTTGCAGGAGCTGCGGGATCTGGCGCGCGGGATCCATCCGGCTGTGCTGACGGACCGGGGGCTGGACGCCGCCCTGTCCTCCGTCGCCTCGCGCTGCACGGTCCCGGTGCAGGTGGACGTGGACCTGCCGTCGCGGCCGGCCGCCGCCATCGAGGGGATCGCGTACTTCACCGTCTCCGAGCTGCTGCAGAACATCAGCAAGCACGCGAAGGCCACGTGGGCGGCGGTGGACGTGTGGCGGGTGGAGAACCGGCTGATGCTCCAGGTCGTGGACAACGGGGTGGGCGGAGCGGATGCCTCCGGCGGTTCGGGGTTGGCCGGTCTTGCCGGGCGGTTGGATGCGGTGGACGGGATTCTGGTGGTCGATTCGCCGGTGGGGGGGCCTACTCGGATCACGGCGGAGTTGCCGTGGCGGGGGTGAGGGTGAGGGAGTAAGCGGGGCCGCCGCCCTGGGCCCCCTGGGGCTGCGCCCCCAGACCCCCCTTCGGCCTGGACGGCCTCGTCCTCAAACGCCGGACGGGCTGATGACGCCGACCCCACCGAAAAGTGACCGCCGCAAGGCTGATGAACCCGGGCCACCGAAAAGCGGCCGCCGGACAGGCCGAAGACTCCGCCCCACCGAAAAGTGGCCGCCGGACAGGCCGAAGATGCCAGCCAACTGAAAAGTGACCCCGCACCCCGGTCCGAATACTGGAATGCTGGCCTGGTCGTGCCAGAACGGGCTATGGGGGGCCGAACATCGTGGAGGACAGGGTGCGGGTGGTCATCGCCGAGGATTCAGTGCTGCTCAGGGAGGGCCTGACCCGGTTGCTGACCGACCGCGGGCACGACGTGGTGGCCGGGGTGGGCGACGGGGACGCGCTGGTCAAGACCATCACCGAGCTGGCCGACCAGGGCGCGCTGCCGGACGTCGTCGTGGCGGACGTACGGATGCCGCCGACGCACACGGACGAGGGCGTGCGGGCGGCGGTGGAGCTGCGCAAGGCGCATCCGGGGCTCGGCGTCCTGGTGCTGTCGCAGTACGTGGAGGAGCGCTACGCCACCGAACTGCTGGCCGGTTCCACCCACGGCGTCGGCTATCTGCTGAAGGACCGGGTGGCGGAGGTGCGTGAGTTCGTCGACGCGGTGGTGCGGGTGGCCTCGGGGGGTACGGCGCTCGACCCGGAGGTGGTCGCGCAGTTGCTCGGGCGCAGCCGTAAGCAGGACGTGCTGGCGGGCCTCACCCCTCGGGAGCGCGAGGTGCTGGGGCTGATGGCCGAGGGGCGGACGAACTCCGCGATAGCCCGGCAGTTGGTGGTGAGCGACGGCGCGGTCGAGAAGCACGTCAGCAACATCTTCCTGAAGCTGGGGCTGTCACCCAGCGACGGGGATCACCGGCGTGTTCTGGCCGTCCTCACCTACCTCAACTCCTGACAAACTGACACTGTGTCAGCCATGGACGCGGTACCGGCCAGGAGTGCCGTTTCAGCCAGGCCGGTCGTCCGCTGGCTGGGACTGTCCGTGGTTCGTCGAGTCCGAGAACCGGACAATGCAAGGGGAGCGTCGCAAGCATCACCAAGGGGAAGCGTCGGGGGGCTAGAAATCATGACAAGTCAGGGCGTCCGGCCGTCTCAAAACAGCGTCCATCATGCGAACGGCCGAAGGAAGGCGACCCTTACGGACGTAGGGTTGATCCTGGGAGGGTCGGTGGTACGACCATGCCCGGACAGCGTCCTCGAAGAGGAGGTCCAGTTCAGTGACCAGCCAGGTCAGTAGCCCAGCGGAGCGGTCCGACAAAGCCGTCGTCGGAGAGCTAGGGGAACAACGCAAACCGGCGGGGGTGAAGGAAGTCCAACGCCTGGACCGGGTGATCATCCGGTTCGCCGGTGACTCGGGTGACGGTATGCAGCTCACCGGCGACCGCTTCACCTCGGAGACGGCGTCCTTCGGGAACGACCTCTCCACACTGCCGAACTTCCCGGCCGAGATCCGCGCCCCCGCAGGCACCCTGCCGGGGGTTTCGTCGTTCCAGCTCCATTTCGCCGACCACGACATCCTGACCCCGGGCGACGCGCCCAACGTGCTGGTCGCGATGAACCCGGCCGCGCTGAAGGCGAACATCGCCGATGTGCCGCGCGGTGCGGAGATCATCGTCAACACGGACGAGTTCACCAAACGCGCGCTGCAGAAGGTGGGTTACTCCGCCTCGCCCCTCGACGACGGTTCGCTGGACGGCTACAGCCTGCACCCCGTCCCGCTGACCACCCTCACCGTCGAGGCGCTGAAGGAGTTCGGCCTGACCCGCAAGGAGGCCGAGCGCAGCAAGAACATGTTCGCGCTGGGCCTGCTGTCGTGGATGTACCACCGGCCGACCGAGGGCACCGAGAAGTTCCTGAAGGCGAAGTTCGGCAAGAAGCCGGAGATCGCCGCCGCCAACATCGCCGCGTTCAGGGCGGGTTGGAACTTCGGCGAGACGACGGAGGACTTCGCGGTCTCCTACGAGGTCGCCCCGGCCGCGACGGCCTTCCCGACCGGCACCTACCGCAACATCTCCGGGAACCTGGCCCTGTCCTACGGTTTGATCGCCGCGTCCCAGCAGGCGGACCTGCCGCTGTTCCTGGGCTCGTACCCGATCACGCCCGCCTCCGACATCCTGCACGAGCTGAGCCGGCACAAGAACTTCGGCGTACGGACCTTCCAGGCCGAGGACGAGATCGCCGGCATCGGCGCCGCACTGGGCGCGGCCTTCGGCGGCTCGCTGGCCGTCACCACGACGTCCGGCCCGGGTGTGGCACTGAAGTCGGAAACGATCGGTCTCGCCGTCTCCCTCGAACTGCCGCTCCTCATCCTGGACATCCAGCGCGGCGGCCCGTCCACCGGTCTGCCGACCAAGACCGAGCAGGCGGACCTCCTCCAGGCGATGTTCGGGCGCAACGGCGAGGCGCCGGTCCCGATCGTCGCCCCGTGCACACCGGCCGACTGCTTCGACGCGGCGATCGAGGCGGCGCGGATCGCGCTCACCTACCGCACCCCGGTGATGCTGCTCTCGGACGGCTACCTGGCCAACGGCTCCGAGCCCTGGCGCATCCCCGAGATCGACGAACTCCCGGATCTCACCGTCCAGTTCGCCCAGGGCCCGAACCACACCCTGGACGACGGCACCGAGGTCTTCTGGCCCTACAAACGCGACCCGCAGACCCTCGCCCGCCCCTGGGCGATCCCCGGCACGCCCGGCCTGGAACACCGCATCGGCGGCATCGAGAAGCAGGACGGCTCGGGCAACATCTCCTACGACCCCGCCAACCACGACTTCATGGTCCGCACCCGCCAGGCCAAGATCGACGGCATCGACGTACCGGATCTGGAGGTCGACGACCCGCACGAGGCGCGCACGCTGGTCCTCGGCTGGGGTTCGACGTTCGGACCGATCACCGCGGCGGTACGTCGGCTGCGCGCCGCCGGCGAGTCCATCGCGCAGGCGCATCTCCGCCATCTCAATCCCTTCCCGCGGAACCTCGGCGCGGTCCTGAAGCGTTACGACAGGGTGGTGATCCCCGAGATGAACCTCGGTCAGCTCGCCACGCTGGTCCGGGCGAAGTACCTGGTGGACGCGGACTCGTACAACCAGGTGAACGGAATGCCGTTCAAGGCTGAGCAGCTCGCCACGGCTCTCAAGGAGGCCATCGATGGCTGAGACGTCCACGGAAGGCACGGGCACGATCGAGGCGCTTTCGCTCGTCCCCAAGGCCGAGGCCCGCCAGTCCATGAAGGACTTCAAGTCCGATCAGGAAGTGCGCTGGTGCCCCGGCTGCGGTGACTACGCGATCCTGGCCGCAGTCCAGGGCTTCATGCCCGAACTGGGCCTGGCCAAGGAGAACATCGTCTTCGTCTCGGGCATCGGCTGCTCGTCGCGTTTCCCGTACTACATGAACACGTACGGCATGCACTCCATCCACGGCCGCGCCCCCGCGATCGCGACCGGACTCGCCGCGTCCCGGCGGGACTTGAGCGTCTGGGTGGTGACGGGCGACGGCGACGCGCTGTCGATCGGCGGCAACCACCTGATCCACGCCCTGCGCCGCAACGTCAACCTGAAGATCCTCCTCTTCAACAACCGGATCTACGGCCTGACGAAGGGCCAGTACTCACCGACCTCCGAGGTCGGGAAGATCACCAAGTCGACGCCGATGGGTTCGCTGGACGCGCCCTTCAACCCGGTGTCGCTGGCGATCGGCGCGGAGGCGTCCTTCGTGGCGCGGACCGTGGACTCCGACCGCAAGCACCTGACGGAGGTGCTGCGCCAGGCCGCCGCCCACCCGGGCACCGCACTGGTGGAGATCTACCAGAACTGCAACATCTTCAACGACGGCGCCTTCGACGTCCTCAAGGACCGGCAGCAGGCCGAGGAGGCGGTGATCCGCCTGGAGCACGGGCAACCGATCCGTTTCGGCGCGGACGGTGCGCGCGGTGTGGTCCGCGACCCGGCGACGGGCGACCTGAAGGTGGTCGACGTGACCCCGGCCAACGAGTCCCAGATCCTGGTCCACGACGCCCATGCGGCCTCCCCGACCACCGCCTTCGCCCTCTCCCGCCTGGCCGACCCGGACACCCTGCACCACACGCCGATCGGTGTTCTGCGGTCCGTGGAGCGACCGGTGTACGACACCCAGATGGCCGACCAGCTCGATTCCGCGATCGTGCAGAACGGGAAGGGCGACCTGGCCGCGCTGTTGGCGGGTGGGGACACCTGGACGGTGGTGGGCTAGCGGGTTCCGCTCATGTGGAAGGGCCTGGGTGCGGTGCTCGCATCCAGGCCCTCCGTCGTTCGAGGTCATACGTCGGGGATGTCCCGCTTGGCTCTGAGGAGCGTGTCGCGGGTGATGACGACGATGCGCTCGTAGTCGGCACGGGCGGCGTCGGCGGGGAGGAGGGCGTCGAGCTCTTCGGTTCGGTCGGTGCCGATGACCGCGAAAGTGCCGTCACTCAGCTCGAACAGGTCCGGGCACGTTTCGCCATTCATACTCCCTCGCTGACGAGGGGAATCGCCGAGTCGGCGGACAACACTGACACGGGGAAAATCGATGTGCACGGAGACCCTGTTCTAGGGCCGGGCATGAAGAAGCCAGGCCCTCCGATGAGACGTAGCAGACGTCCGACGAAATTTAGCAGGCTTCGCACTAGACACGGATGAAAACCCCTTCCTCATGGACAAGGTTGAATGAGCTTCACCGCTTTGACACTTGACGCCACGTCAGGCGTCGTCCGCCGATCCCACGACCCACCACTCGTCGGGGTCCTCCGCAAGCTCCTCCATGATGAGGTCGACAGCCAGGCCCACTCTCGCTTCGTGCGACTCCCGCGGCAAACTCCGACGGTGTTCGGCGGTCATCCCCCAGTACTCCTTGAACACCTGGTTTCGCGCCAGAACCCGTAAGTATCCGATCATTTCGGCCCACCCGTAGGCGCCGATACGCTGCCCCAGCATGGTCGCGCTGTACTCACGATTGACGAAGAGTAATTGCTTTCGCTTGTTGTCCGACAAGCCGTCAAGCGTGCTCATCGCCGACGCCAGAGCCGGGTCCGCAATCGCGTGATCGACCTGTGCCGCGGTGACGCGATGCAACTGGATCAGATTGGCGTTGCGGATCTCATCGGCGAGGCGAGCGACTTCACCCAAGAGGCCCAAAGCAAGTTCCTCCTGGCGTCGACGCCAGGCCTGACGCGGAAAGGGGATGCGTTTCCGACCGACCCGCGACCGTCCTGCGGAATCGTTCCTTCGCGCATCCGGATTCTCTGTGGCCAATGCGAACCCCCGAGTCAGGCATCCGAACGTCGGCCTGTGGTCCCGTGGGCGGCACGGGAGACCGGCGCGCGGTTGGGCACAACGCCCCGCCCCAGCATGCCCGGCGGCTCAGGGCGGCGTGAGAGGCGGAGAGGGGGCGCATGGATGGACGTACCGCTCATGTCAACCGACGCCCTGACAAGTGTGTGCCCGGCGAGCGCCCGTCGCATGCCTTCGCCCGAGGTGTCGGCGCTGCTCAGCCCAGCCTTTTCGCCGCGTCATATGCCTCCCGCGCCTGCTCCACTTCCCCCATCCGCGCCTCGGTCCACAACGCGAGCCCCCGCACCTGTTCCGCCGCCTCGCGGCCCAGGCCGGTGAGGGAGTAGTCGACGCGGGGCGGGATCACCGGCTTGGCGTCGCGGTGGACGAGGCCGTCCCGCTCCAGGGTCTGCAGGGTCTGGATCAGCATCTTCTCGCTCACCGGCTTCACCCGGCCGACCGCCCGGCGCAGTTCGCTGAAGCGGTACGAGCGGTCGAGGAGTTCGATCAGCACCAGGACGCCCCAGCGGGACATGACGTGTTCCAGGAGCAGGCGGGACGGGCACATCGCCTCGTCCACGTCCCGGCGGGCCGGCATCTTCACTACCTCTGCACTTACCGTCATGCCAGTACCTTACTTCAAAGTGGGTACTTTCGCTGAGTTAGCGCACCTCCTAGGGTTAGCGCCATCGCACCCCACAAGGAGTTGTCATCATGAGCATCGTCGTCACCGGAGCCACCGGACATCTCGGCCGCCTGGTAGTGGAGCAGCTACTGGAGAAGGTTCCCGCAGATCAGGTCACCGCCGTCGTGCGCACCCCGGAGAAGGCCGCCGACTTCGCGGACCGCGGCGCGAAGATCGTGGTCGCGGACTACAACGCCCCGGAGACCTTCGACGGCGTCTTCGCCGCCGGCGACAAGGTGCTGCTGATCTCCGGCAACGAGTTCGACAAGGGCCGGGTCGAGCAGCACAAGGTCGTCATCGCGGCCGCCAAGGCCGCCGGCGTCGCCCTGCTCGCCTACACCAGCGCCCCCGGCAGTCTCACCGCCGCCCTGGCGGACGACCACCGCGGCACCGAGGAGGCGCTGCTGGCCTCCGGTCTGCCGTACGCCCTGCTCCGGAACGGCTGGTACAACGAGAACTACACCGAGCAACTGGCCCCCGTCCTGGAGCACAACGCCGTCGTGGCCGCCGCCGGTGACGGCCGGATCTCCTCCGCCGCGCGCGCCGACTACGCCGCCGCCGCCGTCGCCGTACTGACCGGCGAGGGCCATGAGAACCAGACGTACGAGCTGGGCGGTGACGAGGCGTGGAGCGTGGCCGAGTACGCGGCAGAGCTGAGCCGGCAGACCGGCAAGGAGATCGCCTACAACAACGTCCCCGGCGAGGTGCTCGTCGGCATCCTCACCGGCGCCGGAGTGCCCGAGCCGCTCGCCGTGATCCTCGCCGGAGTCGACGCGTCCATAGAGAAGGGCGAGTTGGTCATCGCCACCGGTGACCTGTCCCGTCTCTCGGGCCGCCCGACCACGCCGATCAGCGAGTCGATCGCGGTCGCTCTCAAGGGCTGACACCCCACCCCCCGCAGGGCCCCGCCCCGCCTGTCATGACCGTATGGCGATACGGGCATGACAGGCGGGGGCGCCCGGCGTTACCTTCGTGCTGGCCGCACAGCCGCGGCCAACGGGTGTGGCGCGCGAAGGAGGGGCCCGTGAGCGGGAAGCCGAAGGGTGAACAGCACCACATAGGACTGCTGAACGGCTTCGCGGCATACGGCATGTGGGGCCTGGTCCCACTGTTCTGGCCACTGCTCAAACCCGCGAGCGCAGCCGAGATCCTCGCCCACCGGATGGTGTGGTCGCTCGCCTTCGTCGCCGTGGCGCTGCTGGTGATCCGGCGCTGGGCCTGGGCCGGTGAACTGCTGCGGCAGCCGCGCAGGTTGGGGCTCGTCACGATCGCCGCGGCCGTCATCACCGTCAACTGGGGCGTCTACATCTGGGCCGTGAACAGCGGTCATGTCGTCGAGGCCTCGCTCGGCTACTTCATCAACCCGCTCGTCACCATCGCGATGGGCGTCCTGCTCCTGAAGGAACGGCTGCGCCCGGCGCAGTGGGCCGCGGTCGGCGTCGGCCTCGCCGCCGTGATCGTCCTGACCGTCGGCTACGGACAGCCCCCGTGGATCTCCCTCTGCCTCGCCTTCTCCTTCGCGACGTACGGCCTGGTCAAGAAGAAGGTCAACCTCGGCGGTATCGAGTCGCTGGCCGCGGAGACCGCGATCCAGTTCCTGCCCGCGCTCGGCTATCTGCTGTGGCTGAACTCCCACGGCAGCCTCACCTTCGCGACCGAAGGCGCCGGCCACGCCGCGCTCCTCGCCTCCACCGGCGTCGTCACCGCACTCCCCCTCGTCTGCTTCGGCGCGGCGGCGATCCGGGTGCCGTTGTCGACACTGGGCCTGCTCCAGTACCTGGCACCGGTCTTCCAGTTCCTGCTCGGCATCCTCTACTTCCACGAGTCGATGCCGCCCGCGCGCTGGGCGGGGTTCGGGCTGGTGTGGCTGGCGCTGGTCGTGCTGACGTGGGATGCGTGGCGTACGGCGCGGCGGGGGGCGCGGGCGGCTCAGGAACGGACGGTCGCGTCGAGTGCGGCCTCCGCCACGGTGAGCACGGAACCGGAGGGCTCGCGGAGCTGAGGCGGCACCTGCGGGTGGAGCGCTGAACTAGTCCTGCGCGCCGACGAATTGATGCTACGTCGGTTCCACGTGCCGCTATCCTTGCCGTGAACGCAATGTGCGGACACATCGTTGTATGGGGCCGGGAATAGTCCCGGAGGCCGTCATCGGGGAGTACCTCGGTCCGGCTACCGCCGACGGGAGTGGCGCTTCCCACGAAGCCTGATCTCCTGTGCGGTGGTGACCGCCGAGGATGCCCGGATGCGGCGTGCCGCGTGGTTGCTGAGGCACCCCACGCCCTGTTCCGGCGGCTTATCCGTACGGCAGGAAGGGACCGGCGATGGCGCCGGGAACAGCCCGGATGTGTCTGTATGCGGAGTTGGTCGAGTCGTGACCTTCACGTCCCCTACGTCCATAGCGATCAGCGCGTCTGGTGTCGCATCCGGGATAGACTCCGCCGCCCCGTTGCGGCTCTACTACATCGACGATTCGGGTGACTCCCGGTCCATCGCCGCGTTCGGTGCGTTGGGCGTCGACATGATCCACAGCAACGACGCAATGCGGCACTGGCTCGCCTTCCGTGCCGAACTCGCCGCAGACGCCCGTCTGTTGATCCCGCAGAGCGCTGCCCTGCATTCGCAGGAGCTGGCCGGTGCCCGGGGCCGTTTCGTGCACCGCTCACGCAGCAGCGACCCAGAACTGCACCGTCAGCACACGCGCGAGGTGATCCTGCGCGGGCTGTACACGGTCGCCCGGATTCCCGGCGCCCGGGTACGGACGGTGTACCGCGAGACGGATGACTACGGCCGCGACCGGCCCGCGCTCTACGCGGCCCTGCTGCAGGACATCAACGCGGATCTCGCGACGACCGGCCACTATGGCTTGCTGATCGTGGACGGCGACGGCACCGAGGCCGCCCTGCGCCGGGCCCATCAGCGCCTGCCGGAGCGGGGGCGCCGGGTCATCGGGGACCCACTATTCCTGCCGTCCCGCGACAGCCACCTGCTGCAGGCCGCCGACATGATCGCGTACGCCGCCTTCCAGTCCATCGCCAAGCGGGAGAGCCGCAGCTTCATGTGGAACTGGTTCGGCTCCGCCCTGCCCGGTGCCGACGGCCCTCGCGCCCTCTGAGCCGGCACAGCAGCCGACGCGGCGGCGGAACGGCAGCAATGCGGCGTAGCGGCGAAAAAGGGTGGGGCCCGGCACACCGCCGGGCCCCACCGGGCCGGACCTGGGTCCCGAAACCTCGGGCCAGGACCGCGTTTCCAGTGTTCCATACCAATCACCCACCACGGAGGGTCCATGTCCAAGCCCGCAAACCGTCCGGTCACAGTGGAGTGGGGCAAGGAGACTGTCGTCGTCTCCGACTTCCCACGCGAACTGCCGGGCGCCTCCAACGTCGACGACCGCATAAAGCTGGTGAACGCGGGAACCGCCAACCGGCTGACCGGTCTCACCGACGACGCCTGGCACGCGGTCGCACGCGCCAGTACGGTGCCCGCACTGGTCGCCCAGCAGCTGAGCAAGCCCGCGGACGACGGCGCGAGCCTCCTGCTGGAGGAACACGTCGACGGCGCCACCCTGCGCTCCGTCCACTCCCGGGTGTGGCTGAGCGAGCTGTTTCCGGGGATCCAGCCCCGGACAAGCCAGGAAAAGCTGGACGAGGACGATCCGAAGGTGATCGGCGAGGCCGACGGCGACCGTCCACTGGCGCTGCTGCACTACCGGTACCGCGACCGGGATCACCTCCGCGCCCACATCGAACAGACCATCTCGGTCACCCTGCACCGCAACTCATACGCCGAATCGATTCTGGCCAGGCGGGTGACCCGGGCACTCATCGTTCACCCCGTGATCTACGAGTTCGAGGACGGCACGGAGCCGGTGACGGCCCTGATCGCGCGCGACGGCATCACGCGGCTCGCGAGCGCGTGGAAGGTGTTCGTCGGCGCGGAGTTCTCCAACGAGAACGTCGCGACACTCGCGGCGGCGACCCTGCTGCACGAGCGCAGGCAGCCAGCGGGCGAACCCAGCAAGCCCCTCACACAGCGCCTGGCGCTGGGCCGCGAGGAGAGCCGCAAGACACTGCACACCTCGTTCACGCAGGAGATCACGGACGCCGCGAACGGCGGCGGCGAGGTCTCGGACCGCGCGGTCCGGATCGCTCAGACCTATCTCGTCCCAGCGCACATCGCCGTGGGCATTGAGGCCCACGAACGCAGCGCGCTGCGCACGGCAGATGTCTTCGACGACGCCCTGCGCTCGATCCTCGCTTCCGTGCACGTCGAGTTCAAACCGTGGGACGAGGCCGCGAAGAACGTGGAGGTGGCCACGCGCGCCCTCAAGCTCGTCGTTCAGACCCGGGCGGTCGAGTGGGGCCTTGAGCAACAGCTCCAGGGTGTGCACGCACTGGCCACAGGACGACTGGGGGAGAGCGAGGTACCGGCGGTCTTCGAGGACGCCACAATCCCTGGGACGGCACTGTGGCGGGCGATCTACCTCGTACACACGCTGACGAGGCCGCCACTCCACGAGGAGCTGAAGAACCGCGCCAAGGACATTAAGAACGACCGCCGAATGTCGACCAAAGGGTACGCCGGGCTGCTCGGCCCCGTTATCGACATGGCGTGGCGGGCAGAGAAGAGCTCGGCACTCGCGCAGGCACGCAACGCCTGGAACAACGGGGGTGTGCTGAGCGCCGACGTACTGTCCGACAACTGGGTCCCCGTGCCCACGGAAGACTTCACGAGCCTCGTCGAACCGGCTCTCCAGGGAGATACGAACGCCCGCTGCACCCTCGCGGTGGCAGGCGGCATCGCCCTGATCGCCGACAAACTCCTCACTCGTAATGTCGGTTCCGCCGTCTCCTCGGACCCGCAGGCGGGCAAGGTGCCGTTCCGCGCCGACGTGTCCGTCGTCATCGGCGGGCTCGCCAAGGAAGGCAACGCGCTGGGCCTATGGTTGCTGGCGCACGCGGCCCAGCGTTTCGAGGCGTCGACGATGCCGAGCAACACTAGCGCCCGTCCCCGGCTCGGCCTACCGCCCGGCGGCCCCCAGCCCTACCAACACGTCATGGTGGATCTCACCGCCCCGGACCGGGTGGCGCGGGATGGCGGCGCAGAGAAGGCGTTGAGCACGTGGGACGTCGTGTACGCGTCTGACGAGTCGCGCGCCAGGAAGCGAATGCCGGTCACGGGCACAGTGACGGCCTCCCCCTTGGCACCGGCCCCGGTCTTCCCCACGCCACTCCCGCCGACCGCGGGGACGCCGAATCTGCGCAAGCCCTCCACGGCCCAGCAGAAGGACGACCACCGCCGAGTGCTGGCAGGGCAGTTGGACGACGCCAAGGAGACCCTGCGCGCGCTGGAGGATCTGGGCCGGGGCACGACGTACCCACCCCTCCTGGGAGCCACCGAAGAGTGGTCGAAACTGCTGGAGGCGGCCGTCGACATCCTCACCACCATCAAGGAGCACAAGCCGAAAGAGGCCGAGGACAACGAGGAAGATGAAGAAGGCGAAGGAGGGGAAGACGACGAGGCCGCCTCGGCCTGAGCACACGGTTCCCGCCCGCTCACCCCGGCGGGCGCTATAAGTGGTTTCCATGACGCAGACGCCCGCACAGCCCGCCGCCGTCCCTGACCCAGGCCCCACCCCCGTGCACTGGAAACTGGTCGTCGACTGCGCGGATCCCCACGCGCAGGCGGACTTCTGGGCCGCCGCACTCCACTACGAGGCCGAGGACAACAGCGCGCTCGTCGAACGGTTGCTGGAGGTCGGCGCGCTGCCCGCCGCGGCGACCGTCAGCTTTCACGGCCGCCCGGCCTTCCGGGATCTGATGGCCGTACGGCATCCCGACGATCCGTACGACAAGGAGCGCGGCACCGGGCTGGGGCGGCGGCTGCTGTTCCAGCGCGTGCCGGAGGCGAAGTCGGTGAAGAACCGTCTGCATCTCGATCTGCATCCCGGTGAGGGGCGGCGGGAGGCCGAGGTGGAGCGGCTGACGGGGTTGGGGGCGAGCGTGCTGCGGCGGGTGTCGGAGCCCGCCGGAGCGTGGGTGGTGATGGCGGACCCCGAGGGGAACGAGTTCTGCGTGGCGTAGACGGGCGGGCTCAGCCGGTGTGCTTGCGGGCGCGTTCGGTGAGGCGGCCCATGCGGGCGCGGGCGGACTCCAGTTGCTCTATGTCGTCGACGGCGGGGCCGTCCTCGGTGGCGAGTTCGGTCCACAGGTCGATCAGGTCGCGGCCGAGTGCCAGGCCCTGCTCCGGGTCGCGTACGGCGCGCCAGGCGGTGGCGGCGCTCTGGACGTTGCCGTAGGCGGCCTCCGCGTCGTGCGCACGGTGGCGGATGCGGGCGAGATCGAGGGAGAGGTGGAAGGAACGGAGCGGGTCACCGGCCAAGTAGGCGATGTAGGCGGTGAGTTCGCGCAGCCGCAGCACCTCGGGGTGCTCCGGCCCGAGCCGGCCCGCCGCCTCGTCGACGGTCCGCTCCGCCAGCCCCGCCGCCTCCTCGATCCGCCCCGCCTTGACGGCCTCGTTGATCAGCCCCATCGGCTCCACGAGAAACGCGGCCCCGGCACCGTCGGTCACCAACGGTTCGTCCCCGAGCACGGCTTCGGCAACAGCGTCGAACCCACGCGCGGGCGTCGGCTTGGGGTCGGGCTCGGGCGCGGTCAGCGCGAGATCGGGGATGGGGATGGGCGCGGGCCGCTGAACACGCTCGGGGACATACGCCGCTCCGGACAGGTCGACTGCGGCGGGCCGCGCGTCCATGGGGGGCGGGACGTCGGCGAGGGGCCCAGCGCCGGCGACCCGCGAGGCGTCTACGGCTGGCGAAGCGCCCGCGACCGGCGGCGCGGCCCTGCCCGGTAGAGCACCTGCGGCCGGCGGGGCACCCACAGCCCGCGGAGCATCCACTACCGGCGAGGCACCCGCCCCTGGCGACGCATCCGCGCCCGGCCACGCGCCCGCCGGCGGAGCGCCCATGCCGGGCCGTGCGCCCGCAACCGGCGGAGCTTCCGTCACCGGCGGGACATCTGCGCCCGACGACGCACCCGTGACTGACCGAGAACCCATCACCGGCAGCGGTCCGCGGTCCGGCGACCCGCCCGCGCCCGGCGGTACATCCGGGGTCGGCGAAGCGCCTGCGACCGGCCAAGCGTCCATGGCTGACGAGGCGCCCACGGCCGGCGCTCCGCTCGCGACCGACGGGGCGCCCACAACCGGCCGAGCACCCAGAACCGGCGGGGCATCCGCACCCGGCACGGCATCCCTACGCGGTGGAGCATCCGACACCGGCCCTCCATCCCAACGCGGCGGGGCTCCCGCGCCGGGCGAAGTGCCCGCGGCCGGCAGTTCGGCCAGGCCTGGTAGGGCGCCCGCAACCGGCGGAGCGTCCGACACCGGCAACGCACCCGCGCCCCGCGGAGCACCCATGCCCGGCCGAGCTCCCGCAACCTGCGGAGCGTCCGACACCGGCGGGGCATCCGCGGCCCACGGAGCGTCCACTACCGGCGGGGCACCCGCACCCGGCGAAACATCCCCGCCCCGCGGAGCATCCGCACCCACACCCGGCGAAACATCCTCCCCCGGCACCGCATCCGCGCCCACCCCCGCCACCCCACCCATAACCGGCGGCGGCCCAAACGCCCCCGTCGGAGGCTGGACCAACCCAAGCGGCGTACCGCCCTGGGCCGCCGACTCCGGTACCGCGTGCAAGGGGAACGTCGGTGCCGACTCCCCCGCCGACTCGGGCACCGCCCGCAACGGGAACGTCGGTACCACCTCTCCCCCCGGCCCCTCCGCCACCGCCCGCAGCCGATGCGTCACCGGATCACCGCTCGGGCGACGGTCCTCGGGGTCCCCCTCCGCCCCGGAGTCCGATCCTGACCCCGATGCCGAGCCAGGTGCCGATCCCGAACCCACTGCCGGGCCCGGCACCGACGGGACCCCGGCCGCCCCCGGTGGAAGCGCGACCGGCGCTGCCGGGACCGACGGAACCACTCCCGGCGCAGGCGGAACCGCCCCCACCCCCGTCGCCCGCGGCTCCCCCGAGAAGTGGCTCGAGCCGTCCGGGTCGATCCTGAGCGGTACGACGTAGCCGATGCGGTCGTCGTGGATCGTCGCCTGGACGGAGTTGCCGGTGGCCGTGGCGATGCGGTGGAGGTGGCTGAGGACCGCCTGTTGGATCTCCTCGCCGGGGGGCACGGTGACCGGTACGCCACCGATCGACGCGGCGCCGTCCACGGGTACCCGTACCTCGAAGGGTGCCGAGCGTGCGGCTCGCTTCTGTTCCCGCTTCTTCTCGCGGCTGAGTCGAGTCATCGGTTCCCTCACTCGCATGCGTCGGGGAGTCGGTCGGAAGCGGCTACGGATCCCATGGTGCCCCCATGGAATCCTTCCCGCCGACGGGCCCACGCTCCCCAGCGTCAAGATCCGTTCGTACGCGTACTGTTGAGTCTCGCCGTTTCCTTCCGGTTCTCCGGTCACCGCGACGTCACAGCCTCGTCCCAGGAGTTCGCGGGCCCCTCGGATTCGGCGGGCCACGAAGGAGGAGTGCGGTCATGCAGACGGGTGGACGGCAGGGGCCGGAGATCTGGCTCCGCGGACCAGTGGACGACGCGCCCGAGCGCCCCTCCGGCAACCCCGCCACCGCGCGCCGCTTCTCCTGGGTCGCCACCCACGGCGGCGCCGGCGTCACCACCCTCACCGCTGTCTACGGCGGCCAGGACTGCGGACGCGACTGGCCCGGGCCGCAGGACCCGCCGTCGGTGCTGCTCGTCGCCCGCACCCACGCCTCCGGGCTGGCCTCCGTCTCCCGCGCCCTGGAGGTCTTCCGGCGCGGCGAGGCGCCCGCGGGGCTCGACCTCGACGCGGTCGTCCTCGTCGCGGACGCACCGGGGCGGCTGCCCCGACAACTCGCCCCTCACCTCAAGGCCATCGAGTCGGTGATCGACGTCTACCGCGTGCCGTGGGTACCGGCCTGGCGCGTCGGCGACCTCAGCGGTGCGCCGCCCCGCGAGGCGGAGACACTGGCCCGGCTCACGGGGACACCGGCCCGGCGCACTCGCTGACGTACAGCAGCAGTCCGTCAACCAACAAGCACCCCTTGGACAAGTGATTGCGTGCGCATATAATGCATGCAGATGTAATCGTCGCGCGCCCACTACCCCTGGGGGACCCATGACCCGCCGCTTCCTCTTCGTGCTGGGCAGCGCCCGCGCCGAGGGCAACACCGAACTGCTCGCCCGCCGGGCCGCCGAGCAACTGCCCCCGGACGTGGAGCGGCAGTGGATCGACCTCGCGGCACATCCACTGCCCGACTTCGAGGATCTCCGCCACGACACCGACCACGTGCGTCCGACGATCGGCAATACCGCTCGCCTGTTCGACGCAACGCTCGCGGCGACGGACATCGTGATCGTGTCGCCGTTGTACTGGTACTCGGTGTCCGCACAGGTCAAGCGATACCTCGACCACTGGTCGGGCTGGCTGCGCACACCGGACGTCGAGTTCAAGGCGACCATGGCGGGACGGACCCTCTGGGGTGTCACCGTGCTGGCGCACGAGGAGTTCGAGGTCGCCGACCCGCTGATCGGTACCCTCGCCAACTCGGCCGCGTACCTGGGGATGCGCTTCGGCGGGGTGCTGCTCGGCAACGGCAGCAAGCCCGGTGACGTGCTCAAGGACACCGATGCCCTCGCGCGCGCGAAGACGTTCTTCGCGCAGGAGGCCCCGCTGGCCCGGTTCCCCTACGAACAGCTCACGCCGTGATGTCCTTCGCCGTGAACCTCGCCCACGCCGCCGAGCCGAACACCGCCGCGTACAGGGCCTGGAGTCCGAGGTTCTTCACCAGGTCGTCCCAGTAGACCGGTTCACGCATGAGGTCGGCGAAGGACAGCCAGTAGTGGGAGAAGAAGTACGGCTGGAGCGCGTGCAGTTGGGGGATCTGGTCGAGGATCTGGACGGTGATCAGCAGGCCCACGGTCGTCGCCATCGCCGCGATGCCGCTGCTCGTCATCGTCGAGATGAACAGGCCCAGGGCCGCGATGCCGATGAGGGACGCGGCGACCACCAGCGCGATCAGCAACGCCCGGCCGAGGCCCTCGGCGAAGCTGATCTGGGTGCCGGAGATCGTCGTCAGGTCGCCGAGTGGGAAGAGCAATGCCCCGACGGTCAGTGCCGAGAGCGCCACCACCAAGGTCGCCACCAGGCAGAACGTCATCACCGTCACGTACTTGGTGAGCAGCAGGCGGGTGCGGCCGGCCGGGGCCACCAGGAGGTAACGCAGGGTGCCACCGCTCGCCTCGCCCGCGATGGCGTCGCCCGCGACGACTCCGATGGCCATGGGCAGGAAGAAGGGGAGGGTCGCGGCCAGGGCCGTGAACACCAGGAACAGGCCGTTGTTGGTGATCTGCGCGATGAACGCCGGTCCCCCGCCGCCGTCCCCGCGCCCGGGCGAGGACCCGTCCTGTGTCTCCAGCTTGACCGCGATACCGACCAGGATCGGCACGGCGGCCAGCACACCGAGCAGCGCGAGCGTGCGCCAGCGGCGGAAGGTGGTCACCAGCTCGCTGCGCAGCAGCCCGAAGGTCCATGTGAACTGGGGCGCCCGTACGGCGACTTCAGCCTGCGACATCGAAGCCCTCCCCCGTGAGCGCCACGAACGCGTCCTCCAGGGAAGCCCGTTCGACCCCGAAGCCGCGGACGCGGACCCCGGCGGTCACCAACGCCTTGTTCACCTCGGCGAGTTCACGCTCGGGCGGCTCGGCCGTCACCCGATCCTCCGCTACGACCACGTCCGCCAGCCCCTGTTCCTTCAGCACCCGTGCCGCGTCCCCGGCGTCAGGTGTCGTCACGAAGAGCCGGCCTCTGGTGCCCGCCGCCAGCTCGGCCACCGAGCCCTGGGTGATCAGCCTGCCCTGGGCCATGACGGCCGCGTGGGTGCAGACCTGCTCGATCTCGTCGAGGAGGTGGGAGGAGAGGAAGACGGTCGTGCTCTCCGAGGCCAACTCCCGGATCAGGGACCGGATTTCACGCATGCCCTGGGGGTCGAGGCCGTTGGTCGGCTCGTCCAGGACGAGCAGTTTGCGGGGCTGGAGCAGGGCGGAGGCGAGGCCCAGCCGCTGTTTCATGCCCAGGGAGTACGCCTTGGCCTTCTTGCCCGAGGCCGCCGTCAGGCCCACCCGGTCGAGGGCAGCGGCGACGCGGGTGCGCCGGGTGCGCGGGTCGGCGGTCGGGTCGGCGGCGTCGTAGCGCAGGAGGTTGTCGCGGCCGGAGAGGAAGCCGTACAGGGCGGGGCCCTCGATCAGGGCGCCGACGTGCGGCAGGACAGTGCGGACGGATCTCGGCATGGGGCGGCCCAGGACGCGGGCCGTGCCGGAGGTGGGTTCGATCAGGCCCATCAGCATGCGGATGGTGGTGGTCTTGCCCGAGCCGTTCGGGCCGAGGAAGCCGAAGACGCTGCCCGTCGGGACGGTCAGGTCGAGACCGTCCACGGCGAGCTGCCCGCCGCGGAAGCGCTTGGTGAGACCGCGGGTGGCGATGATGCCGTCACCCGCGTCCACCACCGGCGTTGATTCCGGCTCCGTGGCGGACCGTTCGTCCATCGGCTCCCTCAATTTCCCTGTCTCCGTACGGTAGTTGCTTACCTCCCGGGTTACTTCCCGGGCTCCGTACGGTAGTTGGCTACTTCGCCGCGTTCGCCGCCTTCACCAGCGCGCTCTTGTTCACCGCGCCGACGTACACCTTGCCGTCGTCGGTGACCAGGGCGTTGACCAGGCGGGTCGAGAAGACCGTGCCCGAGCCGAAGTCGCCCTTGACCTGGTCGCCGAGCGAACCGAGGAAGCCGCCGAGGTCGCCGCCGCCGGCCGAGGAGCCGGACGGGACGCCCTGGCCGCCGGTGTCGAAGGTGGCGATGGAGTTCCAGCCCTTGCCGAGGACCGTGAGGTCGTCGAGACCCTTGCCGAGGTCCTCGTCGGACTTGGCGGAGTGGTCCGGGGCCGCCTTCGTGGCGCTGTCCTCCGTGGTGACCTTCGCGCCCTTGGGCGTCTTGAAGTCGAAGGTCGACGCGGCCGGCTTGCTCAGGCTGAGCTGGGTGAAGCCGACGTCGACGACGGCCGCGCCGCCGCTCGCCGGGGTGAGCGTGAACTTGAGCGGCAGGCCCGTCTTCGAGTCCACCGCGATGCTGATCGCGCCCACCGTCGTGCCGGACTGCTTGGGCTTGATCAGCAGCTTGTAGGCGTCGCGACCCGCGACGTGCTCGGTGCCGTCGACCGTGACCGAGGTGGTGTCGTCGATCGACTTCAGCGCCTCGTCGGTGAGGCCCTTGGGCGTCGCCCTGGTCTCGTCGCTCTTCGAGGTGTCGTCGGCGGCCGTGCCGTGGAAGACCTCGTTCGACTGGCTGTCGTAGCCCCAGATGTCCTTGCCGTTGTGGATGAGGCTGTACTCCGCCGCGTTCTCCAGCAGGGAGACCTTCTGCTTGTCGGGGCCGTCGGCCGCGACGCGCAGGGTGTGGGTGCCGGTGGCCAGCTCGGTGAGCTTGCCCGTCGGGTCGGCGGAGGAGCCGTCGCCGGACTTCGTGGCGCCGGACATCACGCTGCTCTCCAGGCCGCCGAGGTCGGGCAGGCCCAGGTCCGTGCTGATCTTCACCGTGCCGGAGAGCTGCTGCACGTCCGACTTGGCGACCTTGTCGAGGAGTTGCTGAGCGGTGATCTTCGGCAGGTTCGGGTCGCCGGAGTCGGCGAGCGCCGGGACCAGTCCGATCGTCGCGGCCGCCACCCCCACCACGGTGACCGGGACGATGTACCGCGCCGCCCTGCGCCGCCCGGACCGGAGCTCGTCGGCCTCTCCGGTGTCCGTGCTGTCGTCGGTTTCGTACGGTGCCATGTCTGCCTTACCTCCGTCGTCGGCGGCGGCCTGCCCCCTGTACTGGTCCCACTCTCAGCCGCCATTCTCACCCGAATCGGTGAGGAGTGGTGTTTTCCGTGTTCTCCATCTGACCAAATCCGCCGGGGATAAGCGTCAGACCCGGGAGGCAACTCCGCGTACTCCTGCGGTATGACACACGGCTGCGGTGCCTCCCCGAAACCCCTAGGGGGAAGACGCCGCGCGGCACATCGAGTAACAAACAGCCCGAATACGTACCTATGGGTGGCACCGCCCACCATCGACCAAAGGGGTCGCCATGCACGCCACCCACCACCTCACCGGGTACGCGGCCACGGGCGCCGCGATCCTGACCCTCACACTCGCCGGCTGCGGAAGCGGCGGCGGGCACGGGTCCGCGGCCGGCACACCGGCCGCGGCCACCACGGCGACGACGCTCATGACCGCCAAGGTCGGCAAGGTGGGCACCGTCGTCACCGACGGCAAGGGGTACGTCCTCTACCGCTTCGACGCGGACTCGGTCCACCCGACCAAGGTCACCTGCTACGGCACCTGCGCGGCAGTCTGGCCGGCCGCGACCGTCAAGGGCTCCGTGACCGTCAAGGGCATCGACAAGAACCTCGTCTCCACGGTGAAGCGCTCCGGCGGGACCTCGCAGCTCACGCTGGCGGGCTGGCCCCTGTACCGGTACGCCGAGGACCACGGGCCCAAGGAAGCCCACGGCCAGGGCGTGGACGGCACCTGGTGGGCGGTGACACCCACCGGGGCGAAGGCCACGACCGCCACCACCTCCAGTACGGGAGGCGGCGGCTACTGAGCGGCCTCAGCCCGCCCGGTGCACCACCGCGTCGCACAGCTCCAGGAGGGCGACCTTCGCGTCGCACTCGGGGAGGGGGGCGAGGGCCGCGCGGGCGTCCTCGGCGTACCGGACGGTGTCCCGGCGGGCCTGCTCCAGGGCCGGGTGGGAACGGAGGCCGGAGAGGGCCTCGGCGAGGCGGGCGTCGTCCGTGAGGTCGGAGTCGAGCAGTTCGCACAGGGCGACGTCCTCGGCGAGGCCGAGGCGGTCGGCCCGCTCGCGGAGCCGGAGCACCGGCAGGGTGGGGATGCCCTCGCGCAGGTCCGTGCCCGGGGTCTTGCCGGACTCATGGCCGTCGGAGGCGATGTCCAGGACGTCGTCGGCGAGTTGGAAGGCGACACCGAGCCGCTCGCCGTACTGGGTGAGGACGTCCACGATCGTGTCGTCGCAGCCGGACATCATCGCGCCGAAGCGGCAGGCGACCGCGACGAGCGAACCGGTCTTGCCGGCCAGCACGTCGAGGTAGTGCTCGACCGGGTCGCGGCCGTCGGAGGGTCCGGCCGTCTCCAGGATCTGGCCGGTGACCAGGCGTTCGAACGCCTCGGCCTGCACCCGCACCGCCTCGGGGCCGAGGTCGGCCAGGGTGTGCGAGGCACGCGCGAAGAGGAAGTCGCCGGTGAGGACCGCTACCGAGTTGCCCCAGCGGGTGTTGGCGCTCTCCACTCCGCGCCGCACGGCCGCCTCGTCCATCACGTCGTCGTGGTAGAGCGTGGCGAGGTGGGTCAGCTCGACGACGACGGCCGAGGGCACGACACCCGGCGCGTACGGATCGCCGAACTGCGCGGCGAGCATCACGAGGAGCGGCCGGAACCGCTTCCCGCCCGCGCGCACGAGGTGCTGGGCGGCCTCCGTGATGAAGGGGACCTCGCTCTTGGTGGCTTCGAGCAGACCCTCCTCGACGGCCGTCATTCCGGCCTGGACATCGGCTTCCAGAGCCTGGTCCCGCACGCTCAGCCCGAACGGCCCGACGACGGTCACGAGGGGTCTCCTGTCTGCTGGTGTCCCTGGGCGGTCACACGGATTGTCGATAGGTCGCTGCCATCACTCAAGTCAGCGTATCCGGTCGGCTTTCGATCACAGGTGCCACCCACCCCAGTGCAGGGCGGGCGGTATCGGATCACGACCGGTATGTTTTTGATCATCTGATATGAACGGATAACTATAGATTTAGGTGGAAGCAGTGGACCGTGTCCCGCACCGCGCTTGAAGCTGAGCCCGACAGCCCGCCGCCACCCGGGGACGACCACGCCTTCTTCGGCCAGCCCAGGGGTCTGCTCACGCTCTCGGGCCTGGAGGTCTGGGAGCGCTTCTCGTTCCTGGGCATGCAGGCCATCCTCGTCCTCTACTTCGCGGATTCGATCGCGCACGGCGGCATGGGCATGTCGTCCGGAACGGCCGCGTCCGTATCCGCAGCCTACGGAACCCTGGTCTATCTCGTCTCGGTCGCGGGTGGTTGGCTCGCCGACCGCATCCTCGGCTCGTTCCGCGCGGTGCTGTGGGGCGGGGTCCTGATCGCCTGCGGGCACTACGCGATGGCCGTCCCGACGCCGACGACGACCTGGGCCGGCCTGGGTCTCATCAGCGCCGGCACCGGTCTGCTCAAGCCCAACGTGGCCACCATGGTCGGCAAGCTCTACCGCACCGACGACGAGCGCCGGGACGCCGGTTTCGCGCTGTACTACATGGCCATCAACATCGGCGCCTTCGCGGGCCCGCTGATCACGGGCTGGCTCGGCGACCACAAGGGCTGGCACTGGGGCTTCTCGGCCGCCGCGATCGGCATGACCTTCGGTCTGGTCCAGTACGTCGCCGGACGCCGTCACCTGGCTGGGCGCGGGAGCAGCGCGGAGTTCGCGCTCGCACCGGACGCGCTGCGCCGCGCGGTCCGGCTGATCGTGGTGGGGATCGCGGTCGCCGCCGTGCTCGCCGCGCTGCTGGCCTTCGCGGGCCGGCTGACCATGGGCCGCTTCGTCGACCTGCTCACCGTCGTCTCGGTCGTCGCCCCGGTCGTGTACTTCGCGGTGATGTTCATGAGCCCCCGGGTGACCGCCGAGGAACGCGGCAGGCTGCGCCCGTACATCGTGCTGTTCCTGGCCTCCACGGTCTTCAACTTCATCCTCTTCCAGGCCTATTCGACGATGATGCTGCTGGCCGCCTCGAACGCCGAGACGACCATCCTGGGCTTCGACTTCCCCGCGAGCTGGTACGCAAGCGCGCTCGGCGCCTTCGAGGTCGGGCTCGCGCCCGTGGTCGCCGCCCTCTGGGTCCGCATGGGCCGTAGCCAGCCGCACGCCTCCAACAAGATCGCGATCGGGGTCGTCCTGGGCGGCCTGTCGTTCCTGCTGATGGTCCTGCCGACCTCCGGGCACGCGAACAACGACTACCTGATGTCCGCCTGGTGGATCGTCGGTTCGTACTTCCTGCTCGGCCTCGGCGACATCCTGCTGGAGACCTCCGGCATGTCGGCCACCACCAAGCTCGCCCCGGCCGCCTTCTCCAGCCAGACCATGTCCCTCTGGTTCCTGTCCCTCGCTCTCGCCAACGGCATCCAGGCCCAGACGGTGAAGTTCTACGACGACGTCTCCAAGCCGGCCTACTTCGGCGTCAACGGCGCCATCGCGGTGGCCGCCGGCCTCGCGGTGACGGCCGCCGCGCCCTGGCTGCGCCGCACCATGCACCCGGTCCACTGAACCTGCGGGGTCCTCATGCGCATCCGTACGACCTTCCCCCACGAAAGCACCCACGAGGACCTCCGCATCCCCCTCCCGGACGGAACCCGCCTCTACGCACGCGTGTGGCGCCCGGTGACGGACGAGCCCGTGCCGGCCCTCCTCGAATACCTCCCGTACCGCCTGACCGACTGGACCGCGCCCCGCGACGCCCAGCGCCACCCCTGGTACGCGGGACACGGCTACGCCTCCGTCCGGGTCGACGTGCGCGGGCACGGCAACAGCGAGGGCATGCCCACGGACGAGTACTCGGCCGTCGAGCTGGCCGACGGGGTCGAGGTCGTCAACTGGCTTGCCGCGCAACCCTGGTGCACCGGCAAGGTCGGCATGTTCGGTATCTCCTGGGGTGGTTTCAACTCGCTCCAGATCGCGGCCCTCGCGCCGGAGCCGTTGAAGGCGATCGTCACGGTCTGCTCGACCGACGACCGCTACGACAACGACGTGCACTACATGGGAGGTTCGGCCCTCGCCGTCGACCTGCACGCCTGGGCGGCCACCATGCTCGCCTTCGTCGCGCGCCCGCCGGACCCCGCGTACGCGGGCCTCGTCTGGCGGGACATGTGGCTCGAACGCCTGGAACAGATCGACCCGTTCATCCACACCTGGCTGGCCCACCAGATCCGGGACGACTACTGGAAGCACGGCAGCGTCCGCGAGGACTACGGCGCGATCGGCGCGGCCGTCCTCGCGGTGGGCGGCTGGCACGACCCGTACCGGGACACCGTCCTACGGCTCGTCGAGCACCTCCCGCCCGACCGGGTGCGCGGCCTGATCGGACCCTGGTCCCACCAGTACCCCGACCGGGGCCTGCCGCCGGGACCCGCGATCGGCTTCCTCCAGGAGACCCTGCGCTGGTGGGACCACTGGCTCAAGGGCGAGGACACCGGCGTCACCACCGACCCGCTCCTGCGCGCCTACGTCAGCGACGCGCATCCCCCGGCCACGGTCTACGACACCCTGCCGGGCCGCTGGGTCGGCGAGCCGTCCTGGCCCTCGCCGCATGTGAAGACGACGACGTACGGTCTGCGCGGCGCGCCCGTGATCGTCCGCTCCCCCATGCACACCGGTGTGGACGCGGGCCGGTTCTTCCCCTTCGGGAACGACGCCGATCTGCCGCCGGACCAGCGGGACGAGGACGCGCGGTCGGCGTGCTTCGAGTTCGAGGTGCCGGACGAGACCTGGGTGCTGGGCCGGCCCAGGGTGCGGCTGCGGCTGACCTGCCCGGTGCCGCGCGGGCAGGTGATCGCCCGGCTGTGCGACGTCGCCCCGGACGGCTCCTCGACCCTGGTCACCCGGGGTGTGCTGAACCTGTCGGCGCGGCACGGCCGGGACCGGGCGGTGCCGTGGACGCCGGGTGCCACCGAGGACGTGGCCTTCGAGCTGAACGGCATCGGGTACGCCGTCCCGCCCGGTCATCGCATCCGGCTCGCGGTGTCCTCGGCGTACTGGCCGTGGATCTGGCCCCAGCCGGAGTCGGCGGCCGGCTTCACCCTGGACCCGGAGGGCAGCGCGCTCGAACTCCCGGTGCGGGAGCGGGAATTGACGGGTCATATTTCCTTCGAGGAGCCCGAGGAGGCCGAGCCGCTCGGAGTGAGCGAGCCGGTCACCCTCGACGAGCCACGCCCCGAGCGACTGGTCGTGCGGGATGTCGCGAAGGGCGAGTGGCGGCTGGAGGTGGACCCCCGGTACGGCGGGACGCGTGTGTATCCCGACGGGCTGGAGTTCACCGAGGACGCGCTGGAGACGTACACGATCGACGAGTCGGACCCGCTGTCGGCGCGCACCCGCTCGGACTGGTCGATCCGGCTGCACCGGCCGGAGTCGGCCTGGGACACGACCGTGCGCACGCGGTCGGAGATCACGTGCGACGAAACGGACTTTATTACCTCGAATGAGGTCATCTGCACCGAAGGCGGAGAGGTGATCTTTCACCGAACGTGGGAGAAAAGGATTCCGAGAACTGCTAGTTGAGGCCGAATGCCCGATTTGCCGTTCTTAATCCTCCCGTGAGTTGGGTCACGTATTTCTATGAATGACCTGTGTCCCACTCTGTCCGCGTTTCCCCTTGTGGCGTTTGACAGTTGACCCTTGGCTCACGCAAAGGATCAAGTGCCCCATACGCCTCAGACCAAGGTCAATAGGGGTTAGGTGTGATTCCGCCACTTGTTCCGGACATGTGCTCTCGCATACGTTCCCGCCCTGTCGAGCGGAACGCCGAATCCTGCCGCCGCCCGACATCCCAGTCACGAACATCTCGCACGGCAGGAGCGGGGGAACCAGGTAAGTCGCCGGACCGGTCAGCACGACCGGGACGGCTTGGGGTTAAGCCACGTCCGCAAGGACGCGGCCGGGCACCTCCCAGCCCGAACCCGACAGCTCACCTCGCAGGCGACGGAGAGGAACCTCGTCATGCCTGCAACCGCTCAGTCCCGCCGCGCCCGCCTGGTCCGCAACCTCGCCGTCCTCGGCACCGGTGCCGCGATCCTCGCCCTGCCGATCGTCGGCGCGACCACCGCCTCGGCCGCCACGACCACATCGACCACGGCCGCCGGCTACCCCAACAACCTCGACGGCTGGATCCGCGAGTCCCTCGCGATCATGGCGCAGAAGGGGATTCCGGGCACGTACAACGGCATCTACCGCAACGTGATCCGCGAGTCCTCCGGCAACCCGTGGGCCATCAACAACTGGGACTCCAACGCCGCCGCCGGTACGCCGTCGAAGGGCCTGCTCCAGGTCATCGACCCGACCTTCAACGCCTACCACGTGGCGGGAACCTCGTTCGACCCGTACGACCCAGTCGCGAACATCACCGCCGCCTGCAACTACGCGGCAGCGGTGTACGGCTCCATCGACAACGTGTACGGCGCCTACTAGAAACCGGCGTCCACCAGCAGTCTTTCGAGGACGACGGCGATGCCGTCGTCCTCGTTCGACGTCGTCACCTCGTCGGCCACCGCCTTGAGTTCGGGATGGGCGTTGGCCATCGCCACGCCATGGGCCGCCCAGTCGAACATCGGGATGTCGTTCGGCATATCGCCGAAAGCGATGGTGTCGGCGGGGGTCAGGCCCAGATGCCGGGCGGCGAGGGCGAGGCCGGTCGCCTTGGTGATGCCGAGTGGCTGGAGTTCGACGGTGCCGGGGCCCGACATGGTGACCGAGGCCAGCGAACCCACCACCGAACGCGCCGTGCACGCCAACTCGTCGTCCGCCAGGGCGGGATGACGCAGCAGCACCTTGCTGATCGGCTCGGCCCACAGGTCGTCCCGCCGCTCGACCCGTACGGCGGGGAGCGTGGGGTGCGGCATGAGGTAGCCGGGCTCGATGAGGGTGAGGCCGTCCACCCCGTCCTGGTCGACAGCCGCGTACACCTGGCCCACCTCGGCCTCGATCTTGCCGAGCGCGGTCTCCGCCAACTCCCGGTCCAGGGTGACCGACCAGAGCAGACGGTCCGCGCCGGCGTCGTACAACTGCGCGCCCTGTCCGCACACCGCGAGCCCCCTGGAGCCGAGGTCGTCGAGGAGCGGCCGCACTCTCGGGGCGGGCCGGCCGGTGACGACGAGATGCCGGGCACCGGCCGCCGCCACCCGCCGCAGCGCGGCGAGGGACCGGTCGGAGAGCGTGTCGTCGCCGCGCAGCAGCGTCCCGTCCAGGTCGGTGGCGATCAGTGCATATGCGAGGGGTGCGGCCATGATCAGAGAATACGGATGGAAAGCCCCACCGACTCGACACGAACCGGACGGCTGCTGCCTTCACATCCGTTGACCCGTGTTCCGGTTGGTTTGACAGACAAGGCCGTTATGCCGACTCCCGGACGACCAGTTCCGTCGGCAGGATGACGCCCGCCGTGTCCTCGCCGGCGATCTGGGCGAGCAGCATGCGGACCATCTCGGCGCTGATGCGGTCGTAGGGCTGGCGCATGGTGGTGAGGGCCGGGGTGATGGAGGTGGCCGCCGCCGAGTCGTCGAAGCCTCCGACAGCGATGTCATCGGGGACCGAACGGCCGGACTGCTGGAGGGTGTTGACGACTCCGAGGGCCATGAGGTCGGAGGCGACGAACACCGCGTCGATGTCGGGGGCCTGCGCCAGGAGGCGGCGGGCGGCCTCCTCACCGCCGGTGCGGCGGTAGTCGCCCTCGACCACGAGCGCGGGGTCGTGGGGCAGACCTGCTTCGGTGAGGACGTCTCGGTAGCCGGCGAGACGGTCGGGGCCGCCGGGGGCGTCGAGCGGTCCGGTGACCATGGCGATGCGGCGGCGGCCGCGGGCGATGAGATGGCGGACCATCTCCTGGGCGCCGTCACGGTCGGCGGCGGCCACATAGCTGTACTTGGAGGCGGTGCCGAGCGGCTTGCCGCAGGCCACCAACGGGATCCCGGCGTCCCGGAGTTCGGCCGCGACCGGGTCTCCGCTGTGGTTGGAGACCAGGAGTACGCCGTCGACGTGGCCCGAGGTGATGTACCGCGTGAGGCGGCGGCGCTCGTCGCGCGAGGAGGCCAGCATCAGCAGGAGGGGGATGTCGTGCCGGGCCAGGTGTTCGGTGCAACCCCGCAGCAGGACATTGAAGTTGGGGTCCTCGAAGAACTTCTCCTGCGGCTCGGTGAGGAGGAACGCCACCGAGTCCGAGCGTCCGGTGCTCAGGGAGCGGGCGTGCCGGTTGACGACGTAGCCCGTCTTCCTGATCGCCGTCTCCACCGCGTTGCGGGCGGCGGGCGAGACGTAGTGGCCGCCGTTCAGGAACCGGGAGACGGTGCCCCGGGAGACCCCTGCCTCCCGGGCCACGTCGTGGATGGTGGGCGGTTTGCGGCGTCCGTTCGGACTGGTGGTCATGGTCCTCGTTCTGCCCGTTCGGGTGCGGTGGGGGGAGGTTGGGCTCCGTACGTGCCTCAGGCCTTGACCGAGCCGCTCAGCAGGTCCAGGGACCAGAACCGCTGGATCACCAGGAACAGCGCGATCAGGGGCAGGATCGCCAGGAAGCAGCCCATGATGACCAGCGTGTAGAGGGCCGGTTGGGAGGCGCCCTGGGAGAGCAGGGTGTAAAGGCCCAGTGTGATCGGGAACTTGTTGTCGTCCGCGAGCATCACGTACGGCAGCAGGAAGTTGTTCCAGATGGCGACGAACTGGAACAGGAACACCGTGATGAGGCCCGGCATCATCATCGGCACCGCGATCCGGGAGAAGATCCGCCACTCGCTCGCGCCGTCCATGCGGGCCGCTTCGAGGAGTTCGGCGGGGACCGAGGCCGCCGCGTAGATCCGGACGAGGTAGACGCCGTAGGGCGAGAGGATCGACGGGAGCAGCATCGACCAGTACGAGTCGGCCAGGCCCAGCTTCGACAGCAGCAGGTACTGCGGGACGGTCAGCACGATGCTGGGGACCAGGACGCCGGCCAGCATCAGCTTGAAGAGGAACTCCCGTCCCCTGAAGGCGAACCGGCCGAGCGCGTAGCCGCCGGCGGCCGAGACCGCGGCGGAGAGCAGGGCGCCGCCGCCCGCGTACAGGAGGGAGTTGGCCATCCACTGCCAGTAGATGCCGTCCCGGTAGGAGCTGAGTTCCTTCAGGTTGTCGAGGAAGCCGGTGCCGGGGGCGAAGGTGAACGTGGAGAACAGTTCGCCGCGGCCCTTGCTCGCCGCGATGACCACCCAGACCACGGGGATCAGGCAGTACAGCGAGCCGAGGACCAGCACCAGGGTGGGCACCCAGGCGGTGCGCCTCGGCTTCGCGGGGCCCGGCCGGGTGTCGGTGGCGGTCAGGGTGAGGGGGGTCATGCCCGGTCCTCCCGGGTGTAGCGGTCGGAGACGCGCAGCAGCGCGAAGGAGACCACGAAGGTCGCCAGGGCCAGCACCACCGCGGTGGCGGAGGCGCCGTAGATGTCGGACCTGAGGAAGGCGCTGTCGTAGATGGACATCAGCGGACTCCAGGAGCTGGAGAGGCCGTTGGTCAGCGGCTGGAGCGCCATGGGCTCGGTGAAGACCTGGAGGGTGGCGATCACCGAGAAGAAGAAGGTGAGCACCAGCGAGGGCAGCACGATCGGGATCTTGATCCGCAGGGCGATCTTCAGGTCGGAGGCGCCGTCGATGCGGGCGGCCTCGTAGATCTCCTGCGGGATCGCGCGCAGCGCGGTGTAGATGACGATCATGTTGAAGCCGGTGCCGCCCCACACCGCGATGTTCGCGAAAGAGAGGTACAGGTTGCCGCCGTCGAACAGGTCGGGCTGCGGGAGGCCGAGTTCGCGCAGGATGTAGTAGAAGGGGCTGACCGTCGGCAGGTACAGGAAGCCCCACATCAGGGCGGCGATGATGCCGGGGACGGCGTACGGCAGGAAGATCGCCAGCCGGGCGAACTTGGCGCTGCGCGCCCGCGGGGTGTCCAGCATCAGCGCGAAGACCAGCGCCAGACCGAGCATCGTGGGGATGACGATCAGGCCGTAGCCGAAGGCCCGCAGGACGCTGTGGCCGAACTCGGAGTCGTTCAGGACGTCGGTGTAGTTGCCGATGCCGTTCCACACCTGCTGGCGGGCGCCCTTGCCGAGGCCGATGCCCTTGACCTGGACCTTGTGGAGACTGAGCCACACCGCGTACCCGACGGGCACGACGGTGAAGGCGGCGAACAGGAGCACGGCCGGTACGAGGAACCAGTACGGCGCGCTGCGGCCACGGCGACGGAGGCGGGGGCGGACGGAGGTGGCGGTGCCGTCCGCCAAGGGCCCGGCCGTCAGCCGGTCGGAGCCCTTGAGCGGAGTGCTGGTCATGCCTCGGTCACCTTGAAGCCCTGCTTCTTCATGTCGGCGAAGGTCGACGCCTGCATGGTGGCGAGCGCGGTGTCGAACTGGGCCGCCTTCTTGGCCTTGGTGGCCTTGCCGAACGCGTCGCTGAAGGTGTCGTAGGCGACCTGGACGTTCGGGCCCCAGGCGGAGGCGGCCGTGGTGGCGGCGATCTTCGAGGCGGTGTCGTAGAAGTCGGTCTGGTTCGGGAAGAACGCGGGGGTGGTGAGGACCGAGCCGGACTGGCCCTTGGTCGCCGCCGGGTAGATGCCGACCTCCTTGACCAGGGCCGCGAGGGCCTCCGGGTCGGTATTCAGCCAGTTGGCGAACTTGGTCGCGGCCTCGGCGTGCTTGGAGTCGGTGGAGACGCCGGTGGAGGAGCCGCCCCAACTGCCGGTGACGCTCTCGCCCGCGCTCCACTGCGGCAGCGGTGCCATCCGCCACTTGCCCTTGGTGTCGGGGGCGGAGCTGACCAGCACACCGGGCGCCCACACGGCGGAGACCCAGGCGAGGTGGGTGCCCTTGTTCAGGGCGTTGTTCCAGGCCGGCGTGTACATCGGCTGGTTGTCGATCGCGCCCTCCGCGACCAGGCCGCCCCAGAAGTCGGTGACCTTCTTGGTGGCCGCGTCGTCGATGCCGACGGTCCACTTGCCGCCGCTCTGCACGGTCCACCACTTGGCGCCGGCCTGCTGCGCCAACCCGGCGAACAGACCAGGGTCGTTGGACGAGAACGTCGTCAAGTAGGCGTTCGGCACGGCCTTCTTGGCGGCGCGGGCGGTCGCGGCGAACTCGTCCCAGGTGGTCGGGACGGTCAGCTTGTGCTGCTTGAACAGGTCCTCGCGGTAGAAGAACATCAGCGGCCCGGAGTCCTGCGGTATCGCGTACACGGCGTCGGTGCCGAGCGTGACCATGCCCCAAAGCCCCTCGGCGAACTGGGACTTGGCGGACTTCGCGTACTTCGAGATGTCCGCGAGGACGTCGTTCGACACCAGCGTCGGCAGCGACTGGTACTCGACCTGGATCAGGTCGGGGGCGTTGCCCGCCTTCTTCGCGGTGATCAGCTTGGAGACGATGTCCTTGCCGGCCGCCTGCTTGGAGACGGTGACCGTGATGTCCGGGTTCTTCTTGTTCCAGATCGCGGCGACCTTGTCCATGTTCGGCGCCCAGGCCCAGTAGGTCAGCTTGACCGGCCCGCTGCTCTTGCCGGAGTCGTCGTCGGAACCGCCGCAGGCGGCGAGGGTGCCCGTCAGGCCGACGGCTGCTGCCCCGGCAAGGATGCTGCGCCTGCTGAACTGGTGGCGGTGGATCGACATCTTCATCTCCCCTGACTGAGTGCGAGCCGGTCAGCGGCTCTGTGACCGTGCACAGTAGAGAATTGTTTCGGACCCTTGTCAATGGATGAAGCCTGGGGTTACCTACTTGTTGCTGACGGATGGCGGCTGTAACCATCCATGTGCACGATCACAGAAACAGCCGAGTTTCACCCGCCTCATTCGCCGATCACCCGGGAGTGAACCCATGCCGTCCCCCGCCCCGCACGACCGTCTGCCGCTCGCTTTCGGAGGTGACTACAACCCCGAGCAGTGGCCGCCGGAGGTCTGGGAGGAGGACGTACGGCTGATGCGGGAGGCCGGTGTCACGGCGGTCTCGCTCGGCGTCTTCTCCTGGGCCAGGCTGGAGCCGCGGCCGGGTGAGTACGACTGGGAGTGGCTGGACACGGTCGTCGAGCTGCTGCACACGGCCGGAATCTCCGTGAACCTCGGCACACCGACCGTGGTCCCGCCGGCGTGGTTCTACCGCGCCCACCCCGACGCCCTGCCCGTGACCCGCGACGGCGTCCGCCTCGCCTTCGGCTCACGCGGCGCGATCTGCCACTCCAACCCCGACTACCGGGCGGCCGCGGCCGGCATCACCCGGGCCCTCGCCGAGCGCTACGGCAGCCACCCCGCCGTCGTCCTGTGGCACGTCCACAACGAGTACGGCGCACCCGTCCTCGCCTGCTACTGCGACACCTGCGCGGCGGCCTTCCGGGGCTGGCTGCGGGACCGCCACGGCACGCTCGACGCGCTCAACGAGGCCTGGGGAACGGCCTTTTGGGGCCAGCAGTACGGCGACTGGGAGGAGATCACCCCGCCCCGCGCGACCCCGTCCGTGTGCAACCCCACCCAGCAGCTCGACTACCACCGCTTCGCCGACGCCCAGGCCCGCGCCAACTTCGTCGCCGAGCGGGACATCCTGCACCGGCTCTCCCCCGGCGTGCCCGTCACCACCAACTTCATGGTCGCGCCGAGCCAGGGGCAGACCGTCGACTACTGGGCCTGGGCGAAGGAGGTCGACCTCGTCACCAACGACCACTACCTGATGACGGACGGCCGTCGCACCCACGTAAATCTCGCGCTGGCCGCCGACTTGACGAGGTCGGTGGCGGGCGGCGCCCCCTGGCTCCTCCTGGAACACGCCACGTCCGGGGTCAACTGGCAGCCGTACAACCCGGCGAAGCGTCCCGGTGAGATGGCCCGCAACTCGCTCGGGCACGTGGCCCGGGGCTCCGAGGGCGCGATGTTCTTCCAGTGGCGGCAGTCGCGGTCCGGCGCGGAGAAGTTCCACACCGCGATGCTGGCGCACTCCGGGACGGACAACCGGGGGTGGCGCGAGGTGACCGAACTCGGCCGCCGTGTAGCGGACTTGAGCTTGTCGGGCCTGCGGGGCACGCGCACGCGCGCCGATGTGGCGATGGTGTGGTCCTGGGACTCCTGGTGGGCGCAGAGCCTGGAGTGGCGCCCGAGCCAGGATCTGGACGCGCGCGAGCGGCTGGACGCGTTCTACGAGACCTTGTACGACCGGCACCTGACGGTGGACTTCCTGCCGCCGACCGGCTTGGCCGACCTGGACCCGGAGCGGTATCCGCTGCTGGTGGTACCGCAGTTGTACGCGGCGCCGGTAGGGGTGGGCGCCAATCTGGAGCGGTACGTGTCGCGCGGCGGCACGCTCCTGGTCTCCTTCTTCTCCGGGATCGTCGACGAGAACGACACGCTGCATCCGGGCGCGTATCCGGGGGCGCTGCGGGACGTACTCGGCCTGACCGTCGAGGAGTTCGACCCGCTGCTACCGGGCGAGACGGTGTCGGTACGGGGTGCGGACGGCGCGCTGTACGAGGCCGATCTCTGGTCGGAGGTCGTGGTGCCGGGCGACGGTTGCGAGACGGTCGCGGTCTTCGCGGACGGGCGTACGGCGGGACGGGCGGCGCTGACCCGGCACGCGGTGGGGTCGGGATCGGCGTGGTACTTGGCCACACGTCTCGCCGGCGCCGACCTGGCCGCCGTCGTCGACCTCGCCCTCGCGGACGCCGGGATCACGCCGGTCGGTCTGCCGCGCGATGTCGAACTCGTCGTACGGGAGGGCGAGTCGGGGACCTTCCGCTTCGCGGTGAACCACACCGGGAGCGAGGTGAAGGTGGTGCTGCCGGACGGGAGCCGGGCGGCGGTGCCGGCGGGCGGGGTGGAGGTCTTCCGGGACCCGCGCTGATCCCCGCTCAACCTGCTTGTTTCTTCGGTCACTTGCTTGATTCTTTGGTCACTTGCTGAAGGGAAATTTCGCGATGCGCAGACGCAGTGTTCTCGCGGCGGCTGGTGCCGCCGCGCTCGCGGTACCGGCGCTGGGCGCGGCACCCGCGGTCGCCGCCGACCGGCGCCGCCTGGAGATCCGGGCCATGGACATCTCCTCGTTGCCGAAGGACGAGGCCTTCGGTGCCGTGTACCGCCGGGCGGACGGCCGCCGGGACGACCCGATCCGCATCCTCGCCGACGCGGGCATCACCCACGCCCGCCTCAAGGTCTGGGTGAACCCGGCCGACGGCTACAACGACAAGCGGCACATCCTGCCGCTGGCCAAGCGGCTGAAGCGGGCCGGCATCGGCATCTGGGTCGACTTCCACTACTCCGACACCTGGGCCGACCCGTCCCACCAGACCAAGCCGGCGGCCTGGGCCGACCTGGACGTGGCGGGCCTGACCAGAGCGGTCTACGACCACACGGCCGACGTCCTGGGCGCCCTGCGCCGCCAGGGCACCCCGGCCGACCTGGTGCAGATCGGCAACGAGATCAACGGCGGTGTCCTGTGGCCCACCGGCAAGAACTGGGGTGACGACGGCGGCGGTTGGGGCAACCTGACCACCTTCCTCAAGGCCGGCCTCACCGCGGCCCGCGACACCACGCCCCGCATCCGCACGATGCTCCACATCGCCTCGGGCGGCGACAACGGCACGTCCCGCTGGTGGTACGACAACGCCGTCTCCTACGGCCTCGACTTCGACATCATCGCCCAGTCGTACTACCCCTTCTGGCACGGCGCCCCGGCGGCAGCGGCGGCCAACCTGGCGGATCTCGCGGCGCGTTACGACAAGCCGGTGCTGATCGCCGAGACCGCGTACCCGTTCACGCTGGAGAGCGAGGACGCGACGAACGACATCATGTACGACGCCTCGCAGCTCACCGAGGGCTATCCGGCGACCCCGGCGGGCCAGGCGGCCTGGCTGCGCACGGTGGCCGACCTGATGGCGGACGTCCCCGGCGGCAAGGGCCTCGGCTACTGCTACTGGGAGGGCGTGTGGACCTACCGCAAGGGCGACGGCTGGGACCCGACCGACCCGGCGTCGGGCAACGCGTGGGAGAACCTGGCGCTGTTCGACTTCGCGGACCGGGAGTTGCCGGGGTTGCGGACGTTGGGGCGGTATCGGTCGTAGCGCCAGTTCGTCGGGTCGTCAGGTGAGGGGTGACCACTTCGTAGAGGTCGGGCCTGGCTCCCTCGACGAGGTTGGTCACCACGGCCCTGTGTCGTGTGCCGTGGATGCAGCGCTTCCAGCAGGCGGCCCGGCAGGCCCAGGCCGCCCTCTTCAACCGCGTGCGGGCGTCGGTGGGTCTCGGTCATGCCGCTTCGCCGTGGACGGAGTCCAGGGTGGCGAGTTCGTCCCCGGACAGGCGCAGGGCGCCGGCGTCGACGTTCTGGGCGAGGTGGTCGGGATTGCCGGTGCCGGGGATGGCCAGGACGTGGGGGCCCTGGTGCAGGGTCCACGCCAGCCGGACCTGCGCTGTGCTCACCGCGTGAGCGCGGGCGATGGCGTTCACCTCGTCACTGTCGCCAGTGCTCGCGCCGGCCGTGCGCCCGATGCCGGCGATCGAGTAGAACGGCACGAAGGCGACGCCCTGCTCACCGCAGCTGCGCAGGAACGTCTTCTGCTCGGCTGAGGCGCCGATGCCGTGCATGTTCTGCACGCACACCACCGGGGCGATGGCCTGGGCCTCGACGAGGTGGTGGGGCCGTATGTTGGACAGCCCCAGATGGCGGATGAGCCCGGCCTCGCGCAGCTCGGCCAGAGCGCCGAAGCGCTCGGCGATCGAATCGGTTCCCACGATGCGCAGGTTCACCACGTCCAGGTGGTCGCGGCCAAGCTGGCGCAGGTTCTCCTCCACCTGGCCGCGCAACTGCCGGGGGGTGGCGTGGGGCAGCCAGTGCCCCGAGGGGTCCCTTCCCGGTCCGACCTTGGTGACGATGACCAGCTCATCAGGGTAAGGGGCGAAAGCCTGGTTGATCAGTTCGTTGGCCGACCGCAGCGGCGAGAAGTAGAACGCGGCGGTGTCGATGTGGTTCACCCCGAGCTCGACCGCGTGCCGCAACACCGTGACCGCCCGCGCGCGGTCGCTCGGGACGGCGTCGGCGGCGAACGCCTCGCCGTTCTGCGTCAGGCGCATCGCGCCGAAGCCCATTCGGTTGACCACCAGGTCGCCGAGCGTCCAGGTCCCCGATGCCACCGCAGTGATCGTCTCCGCTGTCATGCCGGGATGATCCCCGCGCCGTGAGCCGATGCGCTATTGATTCAGATATGCCTGAATCTTTGGAGTGGATGTGATGGAAGGGCTGACGTTCTCGGCGGGCGACCTGGCGCAGATGCGATTCGCCGTCTCGCCGATGTGGGAGATCACGCCCAGCTTCCGGCTGCTGACCTCCGCCGCCAGGCATCCCGTGCACCACCCCTGGGTGGACCAGGTACGGCCACGGATGGCAGCCGCCGGGCTGGACCGGGGCTGGCTCGCCGAGCTGATCCCGCCCTCGGGCTACGTCCCGGACTTCCTCAACCCCGCCCCCGCCGGGCCGGCCCCCACGCTGACCTCGGAGTTGGCGGCGATCCGGGCCGCACCCTCCGACCGGATCCGGCGCGACCTCGACCACCTCGCCCGCCACCAGGGCCGACTCGGCCTCAGAACACGGGCCCTGTACGCCGATCCGCAGAGCCGTCTGCCGAAGGTCACCGAGGCGATCGAGACCTACTGGGAACTGGCACTCGCCCCCTACTGGGCCCGTATCCGCACCTTGCTCGACGCCGATATCCTCCACCGGGCCCGGCAAGTCGCCGAACGCGGCACAACCCACCTCTTCAACGACCTGCACACTTCAGTCAGTTGGGACGACAACGCGCTGCGGCTGGCCGGCCGCAAGCAACCCCTGTCCCGGCCGACCGCAGGCCCGGGACTGATACTGATCCCCTCCGCCTTCACCGGACCCGGACTGCGCAGCCGCACATCGCTGCCCGACCCGCCGCAGCTCGCCTATCCAGCCCGGGGCACCGGCCTGCTCTGGGAATCAAGGCCCACCACCAGGACCGGCGCCCTGGCCGCCGTACTCGGCCGCTCCCGCACCCTGCTTCTGACCGAACTGGACACCCCCGCTTCCACCACCGAATTGGCACACCGCACCGGTCTCTCCACAGCCGGCGTCTCCCAGTACCTGACGGCACTGCGCAACGCGGGCCTGGTCAGCGCCCACCGCGTCGGCCGCTCCGTCCTCTACGCCCGAACCACCGCCGCCGAAACCCTCCTCGAAGCCGCCTCCGGCTGAGACCCCGAAGTCACCCCCCGAAAGATTTCGACATCAGACCAGTTGGCTGACGATCTACCGCCGCTAGGTGTATTGACCCGCAGGATTGTTCACACGCTGATGGGTGGCCGACCTCCTCCTGAACGGCTTTGCCACCGCGCCACCCGCCCATCAACTCCCGGAGTGATCAAGCATGTTCACCCCCGAAGAACGCGACCACGTCCGCGACCACCTGCTCGCCCGCGCCGAGGCCGACGAGTCGATCGTCGGCCTCGCCTTCACCGGATCGCACGCCACCGGCACCGGCGACCGCTGGTCGGACACGGACCTCGTGCTCGCGGTACGGGGCACGGTCTCCGACACGGTGGACCGCTGGACCGCGTGGCTCTACGACGAGTTCGACGCCCGGCACCACTGGGACCTCGGCGTCGGTGGCGGGAGCGTCATCCGGGTGTTCCTGCTGCCGGGGTGGGTGGAGCTGGACATCACCTTCGCTCCGGAGGCGGAGTTCGGTGCGCGGGGCCCGCAGTGGCGGACGGTGTTCGGTAGCCCGCAGGCACTGGAACACTTTCCTCCGCCCGACCGCGACACCCTGATCGGCTTCGCCTGGCACCACGCCCCGCACGCCCGCATCTGTATCGAACGGGCCCGCCAGTGGCAGGCCGAACACTGGATCAGCGCCCTGCGCGACCAGGCGATCGCCCTCGCCTGCCTACGACTTGACCTCCCCACGGCGTACGCCAAGGGCGCCCATCTGCTGCCGGACGAGGTGACGGCCCCACTGGATGCGACACTGGTCCGCTCACTCACGGAAGGGGAACTCCGGCGTGCGCTGAGCGCGACACTCAGGGTCGTGGCGGCGGAACTGGACCGCTCCGACCCCGAACTCGCGGCCCGTCTGCGGCCGATGCTCACGGAGTTGACGTAACCCATGGCCATGACCGCGCACATCGAACTCGTCCCCGTCCCGTCCGGGCACGTCACCCTCTCCGACCGTCGCAGCCAACGCAGTTGGACGATCGAGCTCGCCCCGTTCGCACTCGCCCGGCTCCCGGTCACACAGGAGCAGTACGCCCGGGTCACCGGCGAGCGGCCCAGCGCCGCGCGGGGCGATCGGCTCCCCGTGGAGACCGTGTCCTGGCAGGACGCGGTGCTCTTCTGCAACGCCCTGTCACGGGAAGAGGGACTGACACCCGTGTACGGCGTCGACGGGGAGGCCGTCGTACGGGACACCGCCGCCGACGGTTTCCGCCTCCCGACCGAGGCCGAGTGGGAGTACGCGTGCCGGGCCGGGACGAGCGGCCCCCGGTACGGACCGCTCGACGACATCGCCTGGCACCGCGGCAACTCCGAGGAGCGGCCCCACGAACCGGGCGGCCGACTGCCCAACCCGTGGGGCCTGCACGACATGCTGGGCAATGTGTGGGAGTGGTGCTGGGACCTCTACGACCCCGAGGTCTACGGCACCTACCGGGTACTGCGCGGCGGTGGATGGTTCGACGAGCACTGGAGTTGCCGTGCTTCGGTGCGGCGCCGAAGCCATCCGACCTTCCGCGTCGACGACGTGGGCTTCCGTGTCGCCCGGTCGTCCATGACGAGTTGAGCGCCCTTCGCCCCAACTACCCGTGCGCCGCCGCCAGATGCTTCGCCAGTCGCGGTGAAGCGAACTCCGTGCCGCACACGAACCGCATCACTGGCCCGTACGACGACGCGGCCGGGAGACCGGTGAAGTAGACCCCCGGCACGGAGGACACATACCCGGCGCCGAGCTTCGGTGTGCCCCGGCTGACCGCGAGTCGGGTGCGGAGTTCGGGGCCCAGGAAGTCCATCGCGGCGATGTCGACGCGGTAGCCCGTGGCCGCGATGACGTGGTCGGCGGTGAGCCGCTGGGTGCCGCCGCCGGGGGTGGCGACGGTCAGCTCGGGGGTGCCGGTCGTCGCGTCGGCCCGTACGATCCGGTCGACCTCGCTGACCTGCACCTTGCCCTCGAACCGGTCCTTCAGCCACCACGCGCCGAGCGGGCCCAGCACCCGGCGGACCAGGTAGTGGCGGGTCTCGGCGGGCAGATAGCGGTACGGGTGGGGGTAGTAGCTGAGGGCCCAGAGCGACCAGGCCCGGCCGAACGGGGACTCGGGGCGCAGCTTGGGCTGGTCCCAGGGCGGTGCGCCGAACGCCACCCGGCCGCGTCCGCGCGAGACGACCCGGACCTGCGCACCCGCCTCCGCCGCCAGCGCCGCCGTCTCCAACGCGGACTGGCCGGCGCCGACGACGATCAGCTCCTTGCCCTTGAAGCCGCTGAGGTCGTGGTGCTGGGAGCTGTGCGAGAAGGGCCCGGTGGGCGCGGGGCCGTCGGCCGCCGCTGCCGCCAACTCGGGCGGGAGGTGGGCCAGGCCGTAGAGGCCGGTCGCGACCACGACCGCCCTTGCGGTGAACAACTCGCCCGAGTCCAGCTTGAGTTCGAAGCCGCCTCCCGTGTTGCGGTCCACGGACACCACCCGTACCCGCTCCAGCTCGGGCACCAGCTTCTGCTGGAACCACTCGCCGTAGCCGATGAAGGTCTCCACCGGGATGATGTCCTCGTCGGTGACCAGGCGGGGGATGCCGGCCGCGTCGCAGTAGTCGACGAGGTTGTGGCCGGGCTGCGGGGCGTCGAGGCTGGAGGCGACGGGGGTCGACTTCAGGAGCATCCCGGCGGGCATGTGGTCACGCCAACTGACCATGGGCTCGCCGAAGACACGGACCGGGATGCCGCGCGCCTTCAGATGCGCGGCGGTGGACAGGCCGAACGGCCCGGCGCCGATGACTGCTACCGGTTGAATCACGAAGTCCCTCCCCAGGACGTCAATTCGTCACTTCGTGCTGGAGCTGCTGCTTGAACTGTCGGAACTGCCGCGGCGGTTGGTACGCCACAGTTGGTACAGGTGCTTCACGCCCGGCCGCACGAAGCGGGCGAGCATCGTGAAGAACGGCCGCAGGTCGTCACCCGCGAGCCAGGCCAGCTCGGTCCCGCTCGCCTTCGCCGGCGCGTGCGGCGTCGTATAGCCGCTGCGACGGTAGGCGAGGAGGGCGGGCAGGTCGATGTTCTCCACGATGTACCGGTGGCCGGCGCGCTGTTCCCCCTCCGGGACGGAGCGGCCGGTCAGGTCGAGGTGCATGGCGCGGACGACGTCCACCCCCGACTCGTTCTCGAAGAGCCGGAACTGGGCGCCCATGCGGGGGTTGAAGTCGAGCAGCTTGTACCGGCCGTCGCGCCGGTCGAAGCGCAGGTCGAGATCGATGATTCCGGTGAAGCCGATCTGTTTGATGAAACGGGCGGCGATGTCCGCGAGTTCCGGATTGTCGACCACGTACGCGTTCGCCGTCATCCCCGCGTGCGGCGGCCAGGAGCGGACCTTGACGCCGGTGAACAGGGCGAGCGGGGTGGAGTCCTGGTCGAAGTAGGCGTGCACGATCCAGTCCTCGGCCTCCTCCCTCGGCAGGTACTCCTGGAGGATCACGCCCGGGTGCTCGCCCCAGTCGCGGGCGAGCGCGAGCAGCCCCTCGCGGGTCGCGATCCTGGTCGTGCCGTTCACCGCGGGCCGGGAGCGTCGTACGAACGCCTCCCTGTTCTTGGCCACGATCGGGAAGCGGGCCTTCTCGGCGAAGTCCACGATGTCGTCGTAGGACTGCGGGAAGGCGGCCGCGGGGCTGGGTATGCCGTGCTCCACGCAGAGTTCGTGCAGCCCCTGCTTGCTGGCGAGGTGACGGGGCAGCTTCGGTTCCACGCGCGGGAAGAGGAAGCGGTGGCCGAGCGCGTCCTGGTGCTCGGCGATCAGGACCGCGGCCTCCTCGTCGGTGGGTATGAGGACGGCGGGACGGCCGATGCGGCGCCCGATGCGCAGCAGGCCCTCCACCAGTCGCTCGGGTTCCTCGGTGCCGGTCGTCGGCCAGACGAACGCGCGCTCCAGATAGCGGGACGCGGCCGCCGGTGTGTAACGGTCCTCCGTGATCGCATACATCGGCACGCCGAGGCGGCCCAGACTGCGGATCGCGCCCACCCCGCCGTGATGCAGCGGATAGTCGCCGAATTTCACGATCAGGCCCGGCACCTCGCGATCGGCCTCGAAAGGCACACCGCTGGTGCTGTCGGCCACGGGTCCCCCCACGTGTCCCCCCTACGGACCGGACCCACCCCGTCCGTGTCCCCCAAAGGACGCTAAGCCGGAATTGCCGCCTCCGACAAGGCCTATTCGGACATTGCGAACTCTTTAGGCACTGTCGGTCACCGCTGATCACCGCTGATCACTGCCGGTCCGGGCAACGCCCCCGTAACGTGTGGCGCGGCCACATGCGAGTTCGCAGGAAAGCAGTCACGAGAGCGAGGCAGCACCCATGCCCCCCTTCGATCTTCCCGAGGGCGACCCCTTCGGTCCGCACAACCTTCCGTATGGCGTCTTCTCTCCCATCGGCTCGGACCGGCGGACCGTGGGCGTCCGGTTCGGCGACCAGGTGCTCGACGCGGGCGCGGCGGCACAGGCGCTCGGCTCGCCCTACGTCTCGCTCCTCGCGCACCCCACACTGGGCCCGCTGCTCGCCGCGGGCCGCACGGCCTGGTCGGACGTCCGGCGCGCGCTGACCGCGTGGGTGACGGTGCCCTCCCACCAGGAGACGATCGCCCCCCACCTCCACCCGCTCTCCGCGGTGACCCTGCATCTGCCCTTCGAGGTCGCGGACTACGTCGACTTCTACGCCTCCGAGAACCACGCCCGGAACGTCGGCCGCATCTTCCGCCCCGACGCGCCGGACTCCCTGACCCCCAACTGGAAGCACCTGCCGATCGGTTACCACGGCCGCTCCGGCACGGTCGTGGTCTCGGGCACGGATGTCGTACGACCGTCCGGGCAGCGCAAGTCCCCGGCCGACCCCGCGCCCGTCTTCGGCCCGTCCGTCCGCCTGGACATCGAGGCGGAGGTCGGCTTCGTGGTGGGAGTGCCGTCGAAGATGGGCGAGCCGGTGGGCCTCGCCGACTTCCGCGAGCACGTGTTCGGTCTCTGCCTCCTCAACGACTGGTCGGCACGGGACATCCAGGCCTGGGAGTACGTCCCCCTCGGCCCGTTCCTCGGGAAGTCCTTCGCCACGTCGGTGTCGGCGTGGATCACCCCGCTGGACGCGCTGGAGGAGGCGCGGGTGGCGCCGCCGGAGCGCACGGAGCCACTGCTCCCCTACCTGGACGACAGCGAGGACGAACCCGGCGGCTACGACCTCCGCATCACGGTCGCGATCAACGGTCACCCGGTGTCCGAGCCGCCCTTCTCCACCATGTACTGGACGGCCGCCCAGCAACTCGCCCAGATGACGGCCAACGGCGCCTCCCTGCGCACCGGCGACCTGTACGGCTCGGGCACGGTCAGCGGGCCGACGGAGCACGAGCGCGGCTCGCTGCTGGAGCTGACCTGGAACGGCCGGGACGCCCTCGAACTCCCGGACGGCAAGCGGACGTTCCTGGAGGACGGGGATGTCGTGACCCTGTCGGCGTGGGCACCGGGAGCGAACGGGACGCGGGTGGGTCTGGGCGAGGTCACCGGGCGGATCGTGGCCCGGGACTGAGGCGGCGGGCGCGGCGAGCGGGGCGGTTCGTCCGGTGCTCGCCGTACACCTGACTCCGGCCGCCCGTGCCGTCATACTGACGTCGGGCGGCACACAGGCCGTGGGCCGGCCCTCGGGTACAGCCGCACCCGCACCTTCTGTCGACCAGGATCCGGAGCCCGTGGCATGACTGTCTGCCTGCTCCTGCTGAGCGTCGTCGCCCTCGCGGCCGCCGTGCCGGCTCCGCGTGCGCTGACCCGTGCCGTGTGGCCCGAACGGGAACCCGTGGTCGGCCTGTGGGCGTGGCAGTGCCTGGTCGCGACGGTCCTGCTGTGCTGTCTGGCCGCCCTCGTGCTGGGCGCCGCGGCCGTCTTCCACACGGTCCGCGACCATGTCTTCGCCCCCGCTCCGCCCGCCGTCACCGCGGCCTACGACCTCTCCGCCGCCCCCGCCTGGGCCGTCGCGCTGACCCTGTCGCTGGCCTGCGGAGCCGCCTGGACGACCGCGATGCTGGCCCGCGAACTCGCCGAGGCCCGGCGCCGACGCGGCCAGGCCCGCGCGCATCTGCGGGAGCGCGCCCCCGACCTGCCCGCCGGGCTGCCCCCGGCGCGCGGTCCACTGCTGGTCCTGGAGGACGAGTACCCGGACGCCTGGTGGATGCCCGGCCATCCGCCCCAACTCGTCGTCACCACGGGCGCGTTGCACCGCCTCACCGGCCACCAGCTCGACGCGGTCCTCACCCACGAACGCGGTCATGCCCGCGCCCACCACGACTGGCTGCTGCATCTGTCGACCGCGCTGGCCTCCGGTTTTCCGCACGTCCCGCTGTTCGCCCACTTCTGCGACCAGACCCACCGCCTGGTGGAACTCGCCGCCGACGACGCCGCCTCCCGCCAATGCGGCCACCTGACCACGGCGTTGGCGCTGATCGAACTCAACAACCACCGAGGCGTCCTCTCCTGCGCCTCCAGCCACCGCCTCCTGGGCGAACGCGTCGACCGCCTCCTGACCCCCCGCCCCCGCCTGGACCGCCGCCGCCGCGCCCTGACGACAACGGTGGCGGCGCTGGTCCCCCTGCTTCCCCTGCTGATCGTGTTCGCACCGGGGTTGACGGCCCTGAGCTGAGGCCCGCGGCAGGCGGACCTGCGGGGCAAGGCGGAACGGCCCTCGGCTGACGCCCCTGGTCTGATCACCGTTGGCCGACGGCGGCCGGCCCGAGGGCACTTGGCAGTCCGCGCTCGGCAACCGCACTCGGCTTACGGCGTCGCCGCGACCACACCGCCCGGCAGCAGCCGACCACGCCCAGCCGGGCGCTCCTGCCACCCTCGGCCCACGCCCCGGATCGACTACTCCGCCCCCGCCCAACACCGCTCGCCCGGTCCCCCACCACCCCGAACCTGGCAGATGTCCCCCACCGCCCCACCATCCGCCCAGCTCAACCGCCCAACCGCCGGAGGCCCCGGTGGCGCAACACTCCCGCAACACCTCATTCCCTACCGGGTCGCTATGGTTCGAAACATGCCACCCACGGACCGCATCCGGGACCACGCAGGACAGGGCGCGACCACCGTCGCCGCTCACCGCGCGCGGCGGCGGCTGCGTGCCGATCAGGCCCGGCAGCTCGCCGACCTGCTGCGGCACGAGCTGCTCGCCGACCGTTTCGCGGACGGCGCGCTCCCGCACGAGACGACCCTCGCCACGGAGTACGGCGCCTCCCGCAACACGGTCCGCCAGGCGCTGGACCTGCTCCGCGCGGAAGGGCTCGTGGAGCGGCTCCCCGGTGTCGGGACGGTCGTCGTCGCGCGGAAGTACCCGCACGGCCTCGACCGGCTGATGGGCCTCGCGGAGACCCTGCGCGAACACGGCCAGGTCACCAACGAGGTCCGCACCCTGGGCCCCGCCCCGGCACCGGCTCCGGTCGCCGCCCGCCTCCGCGTCCAGCCCGGTGCCGACGTCCTGTACATCGAACGCCTGCGCCGCCTCAACGGCATCCCCCTCTCCCTCGACCTCACCTACCTCCCGCTCGACATCGGCACCGAGCTGCTCGACGCCGACCTGGAGAACACCGATGTGTTCCGTCTGCTGGAGTCCGTCACCGGGCAAGGGCTCGGCCACGCCGAGATCACCCTGGAGGCGGTGAACGCGGACGTCCACTCCGCCGCCGTACTCGAAGCCCCGCGCGGCACCGCCGTGCTGATGCTGGAACGCCTCACTCACCTCGCCGACGGCCGCCCGGTCGACCTGGAGTTCATCCGCTTCCGCGGTGACCGCATCACCATGAGCGGCCTGCTGCACCGCTCCCTCTGATCTCGCCCCCTTGCCTGTACCTCCCTGGAGACAGCCATGCCCTTGGCGCCCCAGCGGGCCGACGTGCCCGTGACCATCGACGAGTCGAAGTGCATCGACGGCTGCACCCTGTGTGTCGACATGTGCCCGCTGGACTCCCTGGCCATCGACGAGAGCAACGGCAAGGCCTACATGCACGTCGATGAGTGCTGGTACTGCGGTCCGTGCGCGGCCCGCTGTCCCACCGGAGCCGTCACGGTCAACATGCCCTATCTGCTCCGGTGAGAGGCCCGAACTCCCATGAAACGCACGGCAGTCGCCCTGTCCGCCCTCGCCCTGCTGCTGCCCCTGTCCGGCTGCGGCGGCAGCGCGGAGGCCGGTAGCGGCACCACGGTGACGATCACCGTGGGCTACCAGTCGAAGACCATCAACACCGTCACCGCGGGCACCCTCCTGCACTCCCTCGGCTACTTCGAGCAGCAGCTCGACGCCCTGCACGACGGCCACACCTACAAGGTCGACTGGCAGGACTACGCGACCGGCGCCCCCATCACCGCGCAGATGACCGCCGGGAAGATCGACATCGGCTCGATGGGCGACTTCCCGCTGCTTATCAACGCGGCCCGCGGCAAACAGCTCGGCCAGCCCACCCGGCTCGTCTCCGTCACCGGCTACAACCTCCGCGGCGGCCTCAACACCGTCGTCACCGCGCCGAGTTCGAAACTCACCTCCCTCAAGGACCTCAAGGGCAAGAAGGTCTCCACGAGCGTCGGCTCCGCCGCCGACGGCACCCTCGTCCGCGCCCTGCAACGCGCCGGCATCGACCCCGACAAGGGCATCGAGAAGCTCAACCAGCAGCCCGCGGTGGGCGCTTCGGCCCTCACGGCGGGCAGCGCCGACGCCCTCTCCCAGTTCGTCGCCTGGCCCGGCCTGCTCGCCTTCCAGGGCCGGGCGAAGGCCCTCTACGACGGTGCCCAACTGAACCTCCCCACCTTCCACGGCGTCACCGCCCGCGAGAACTTCGCGAAGCAACACCCCGCCGTACTCGACGCGTTCCTCAAGGCCCAGGCCCAGGCCACCGACTACCTCGACGCCCACCCGGTGACCGCCGCCGAGAAGGTCGCCAAGGCCACCGGCCTGCCCGCCGAGGTCGTGTACCTCTACAACGGCGCCCACGGCATCGCCACCTTCGACCCGGCGATCAAGCCCCAACTGGTCTCCGCCCTCAAGCAGGACGTCTCGGTCCTGAAGTCGGCGAAGCTCGTCGGAGACGTCGACGTCGACTCCTTCGTGGACGACCAGTACGTGAAGCGGGCCCTCGGCACCTCCGCCTACGCCGAGCGGCTCGCCGCGACACCCGCACCGGCCGCGAGCGAGGTCTGGCCCAAGGGATCCGAGAAGACAGTCGGCTTCAAGTCCCCCGCTCAGCTACTGAGTTACGTCGCCGCCCACCCCACCGGCATCCGCGCCGCCTACGTCCCCGACGCCACCACCGGCACCCTGTGGTTCGCCGACAAGGCGGTCTGGGTGACCGACGGCGACCAGCTCCTGCCGTTCGTCGCACCGGCGACCGCGCAGGCCTATGTCGCCGCCCACGGGGGCGCCCGGGTCGTCACATACGCCCAGGCTCTGGAGCGGGCGTCGTGACCCGGTACGCGCTGCGGATCGGCTCGCTGGCCGCCGCCCTCGGCCTCTGGCAGGTGCTGACCAGCCTGAACGTGGATCTGTGGCTGCGCTTCTCGCAGTTCCCCACGGTCGCCGACGTGGCCCGCGCCTTCGCCGACCGGGTCACCGGCGACGACTACTGGACGGACCTCACCGACAGCCTCACCCGCATCCTCACCGGCTTCGCCCTGGCGGCCGTCCTCGGTGTGGCGGTGGGCGTGCTCGTGGCCCGCTCCCGCCTCGCCGAGGACCTGCTCGGCCCGCTCGTCGAGGTGCTCCGCCCAATCCCCGCGATCGCCCTGGTGCCCGTCGCGATCCTCCTCTTCCCTTCGAACGAACAGGGCATCGTCTTCATCACCTGCACGGCCGCCTTCTTCCCCGTCCTGGTCTCCACCCGGCACGCGGTCCGCGCCCTGACTCCCGTGTGGGAGGAGGCGGTTCGCACCATGGGCGGGGGCCGGCGACGCGTCCTCTTCTCGGTGGTCCTGCCGGGCGCGCTGCCCGGCATCTTCGGCGGCCTCTCGGTCGGCATCGGCGTCTCGTGGATCTGTGTGATCTCCGCCGAGATGATCTCCGGCCAGTACGGCGTCGGCTACCGCACCTGGCAGGACTACACCGTCGTCGACTACCCGGGCGTCTTCGTCGGCATGGTCACCATCGGCCTGCTCGGCTGGCTCACCTCCACCGCCGTGGAGCTCCTCGGCCGCCGCCTGACCCACTGGCTCCCCCGCACGTCGTACGTCCCCACCGGCCGCGCCCCGCGCACCGCACCGGTGGCGGCGACGAGCCCCACACCCCAGGAGGACGTGCCCCATGAACAGCTCGTCTGAGGTCCGGTCGCCTTCCGGGGCCGACTCCGGAGGCGACTTGGGAGCAACTGCGGGAGCCACTACGAGGGCCAACGCCCGGTCCACCCCTGGAACCGACGGCCGGTCCACCCCGGGGACCGACGGCCGGACTGGCGCCCGGGCCGGCTCCGGAACCGACACCCCGACCACCCCACAGCAGCCGGGCTCCCGCGCCAACTCCCGTACCGGCGCGGCCCTGGCACTGCGGGCGGCCACCCTCGGCCGCCCCGGCGCACCCGTCCTGGACGGCGTCGACCTCGACGTGTCCTCCGGTGAGATCCTCACCGTCGTCGGCCCCTCGGGCTGCGGCAAGTCGACCCTGCTGCGCACGCTCGCCGGGTTGCTGTCCCCCCTCGCCGGCGAGGTCACCCAGGACGGCCGTCCGCTGACCGGCCCCAGCGCCGACCGCGCCCTGGTCTTCCAGGACGACGCCCTCCTGCCCTGGCGCACCCTGCGCGCCAACATCGAACTCCCGCTGGCCATCAAGGGGTTGCCGCGCGCCGAGCGCAGGACCCAGGCGGCCGCCTGGCTCGACCGGGTCGGACTCACCGCGCAGACCCGCCAGTTGCCCCACCGCGTCTCCGGCGGACAGCGCCAGCGCGCCCAACTGGCCCGGGCCCTCGCCGGAGCACCGCGCGCCGTCCTGATGGACGAACCCTTCGGCGCCCTCGACGCCCAGACCCGCGCCGGCATGCAGGACCTGCTGGTCGAGGTGTTGCTCGGCACGGGCGCGACGGTCGTCTTCGTCACCCACGACGTGGACGAGGCGCTGTACCTCGGCGACCGCGTGGCCCTGATCGGCGCCGACCGGCTCGTCGCCGTACGCGAGGTGCCGCACCCGCGGGACCGTGCCGCGCACGACGATCCCGCGCGCGTGGCGCTGCGTCGCGACGTCCTCTCCTCGCTCGGTACCTGAAAGGCCCCCTGGTGACCACCTCCGTGCCCACGCCCCTGGAGATCCCCTCGCTCGCCGAGGCCGAAGAGCTGACCTGCGACGTCCTGGTTATCGGCGGCGGCACGGCCGGCACCATGGCCGCCCTGACCGCCGCCGAGCACGGCGCGAACGTCCTCCTCCTGGAGAAGGCGCACGTCCGCCACTCCGGCGCGCTCGCCATGGGCATGGACGGCGTCAACAACGCGGTCATCCCCGGCCGCGCCGAGCCCGACGACTACGTCGCCGAGATCACCCGCGCCAACGACGGCATCGTCGACCAGTCCACCGTCCGCCAGACCGCCACCCGCGGCTTCGCCATGGTGCAACGGCTGGAGTCGTACGGCGTGAAGTTCGAGAAGGACGAGCACGGCGAGTACGCGGTCCGCCAGGTCCACCGCTCCGGCTCGTACGTGCTGCCGATGCCGGAGGGCAAGGACGTCAAGAAGGTCCTGTACCGGCAACTGCGGCGGCGCGAGATGCGCGAGCGGATCCGGATCGAGAACCGGGTGATGCCGGTGCGCGTACTCACCTCCGGGGGGCGCGCGGTGGGCGCGGCGGGCTTCAACACCCGTACCGGCGGCTTCGTCTCGGTCCGCGCGGGTGCCGTGATCCTCGCGACGGGAGCCTGCGGACGCCTCGGCCTGCCCGCCTCCGGCTACCTGTACGGCACGTACGAGAACCCGACGAACGCGGGCGACGGCTACGCGATGGCCTACCACGCGGGCGCCGAACTCACCGGCATCGAGTGCTTCCAGATCAACCCGCTGATCAAGGACTACAACGGCCCCGCCTGCGCCTACGTCGCCAACCCCTTCGGCGGCTACCAGGTCAACCGGCACGGCGAACGCTTCGTCGACTCCGACTACTGGTCCGGCCAGATGATGGCGGAGTTCGCGGCCGAGGTTGCATCGGACCGGGGCCCGGTGTACCTGAAACTGAGCCATCTCCCGGAGGAGTCGATCTCCGCCCTGGAGTCGATCCTGCACTCGACGGAGCGGCCCACCCGAGGGACCTTCCACGAAGGCCGGGGCCACGACTACCGCACCCATGACGTCGAGATGCACATCTCCGAGATCGGCCTGTGCGGCGGCCACTCGGCCTCGGGGGTACGGGTCGACGAGCACGCCCGCACGACGGTCCCCCGCCTCTACGCCGCTGGCGACCTCGCCTGCGTCCCGCACAACTACATGATCGGCGCGTTCGTCTTCGGCGACCTGGCGGGCGCGGACGCGGCCCAGTACCGGCCGTACGAGGGCGAGTTGCCCGCCGACCAACTGCGCGCCGCGCACGAGCTGGTCTACCGCCCGCTGCACAACCCGGAGGGCGCGCCGCAGCCCCAGGTCGAGTACAAGTTGCGCCGCTTCGTGAACGACTACGTGGCCCCGCCGAAGTCGGGCGCCCGGCTGTCGCTCGCCCTGGAGGCGTTCGAGCGGATGCGCACGGACATCGCCGAGATGGGCGCCCGCACCCCGCACGAACTGATGCGCTGCGCCGAGGTCACCTTCATCCGCGACTGCGCCGAAATGGCGGCCCGCGCCTCCCTGGCCCGCACGGAGTCCCGCTGGGGCCTCTATCACGACCGCCTCGACCACCCGGCCCGCGACGACGTCTCCTGGTTCCACCACCTCGACCTGCACAAGTCCCCCTCCGGTGCGATGGAGTTCACGGCCCGACCCGTGGCTCCCTACCTGGTCCCGATCGAGGACTTCACCCCGACCGGCGGTCCCTCCCGCCACCTGGGCGAGGTCCATCCCGAGAACGTCGCCACGGCGGGCTCGCGGGAACTCGCCCCGCTGGTCTCCCCCGCCGAACCGCAGCCGACGTCCACCCCCACTGCTCCCGCTCCCGCCCCCGCGCGGTCCTCCTCCCGGCTGCTCGAACTCGTCGCCCTCGCCGAGGAAGAACCCGACCTCGACGCCCTGCGCCCCTACCTCACCGACCCCACGCCGGCCGTCCGCCGCGAAGCCGTCACCGTCCTGACGGAGACCCTCCCGCCCGGGACGGGCCCCGTCCTCGCCGAGACCCTCCGCGACCCCGCCGCCGAGGTGCGCACCGCCGCCGCGGCCTCACTGCGCGAGCTGGTGGAGACGCTCCCGCCCTCGCCCGCCCTCCGCGACGGCCTCGCCGCCGCCCTGGCCGAGCCCGACCCCGTCGTCCGCGCCGCCGCCCTCGACGTCCTGCGCGCCCTGCGCCTCGGCGACGCCGGCCTCTTCGCCCGCTCTCTGACCGACTCCGACACCGGCGTCCGCATCGAGGCCGTCCGCGCCCTCGTCTCGGTCGACGCCACCGGCGAGTTGGCCCACGCGGCACCGTCCGACCCGTCCCGCGAGGTCCGCGTCACCTTCGCCAAGGCGCTGGGCACGGTGGGGACGGGGGGCGCGGGCGACACCGGCCGGGCGACCTCCGGCTCGAACCCGGGCTCCGGCTCCGGCTCCGGCTCCGGCTCCGGCTCCGGCTCCGGCTCCGGCTCCGGCAAGATCAGCACACCCCCCGCCGCCCCCGAGCAGGACAACCCGCTCCACCTGGCCCTCGGCGCTCTCGCCACCCTCACCGATGACCCGGACGCCCTGGTACGCGCCGCCGCCTACGCAGCCCTGGGCACGACCGGCTGCCCGGCGCCCCTCGCGGCCCGTGCCGTCGCCGCCCTGGCCGACCCGGCCTGGCAGGTCCGCGCCGGTGCCGCCACGGCGCTGTCCGCCGCCGACCCCGAAACAGCGGTCCCCGCCCTGGCCAAGACCCTGGCCGACCCCAACGCCGACGTCCGCAAGGCGGCGGTCCTCGCCCTGACCTGGCACCCCACCACCGACGCGCACGCGGCCCTCGCCACGGCGACCACCGACTCGGACGCGGACGTCAGGGCGTACGCGACCCGCGCGCTGTAGCGGGGGGCCTCAACCCCGACCGGCTATATCCAGTCCTCGGGCTCCGGCTCCTCATCCATCTCCGGCCAGTAGTCCGGGCCGGGATCACGGTCGTCCGCCGCCCGAGCCGGCGCGGGCACCGAACCCTGCGCCGAGCCCTCGCCGGGCGCCCCACCCAGCGAGGCCAGTACCCCGATCACACCCTCCCCGTACGTCGCCAGCTTCTTCTCGCCGACCCCGCTGATCTCCCCCAACTGCCCCACCGACGTGGGCCACACCGTCGCGATCTCCCGGAGCGTCGCGTCATGGAAGATGACGTACGCCGGGACACCCTGCTCACGGGCCTGTTCGGCGCGCCAGGCGCGCAGGGCCTCGAAGGCGGGGCGCAGCGACTCGGGCAGTTCGACCGCCGCGGCCTTCGCCTTGCGCTCGCCCCGGCCCGAGGAACCCGATCGCGAACTCGCCGGTTTCTTCGGCTCCTTGCGCAGCGGCACCTCCCGCTCGCGTCGCAGCACCGTCCCGCTGGCCTCGGTGAGCACCAGCGTGCCGTACTCCCCCTCGACCGCGAGCAGCCCCTGCGCGAGCAACTGCCGTACGACACCCCGCCATTCACCCTCGCCCAGGTCCTCGCCGATGCCGAACACGGAGAGCTGGTCGTGGTCGAACTGGATCACCTTGGCCGTCCGGCGTCCCATGAGGATGTCGACGATCTGCACCGCGCCGAACTTCTGGCCCCGCTCCCGCTGCAACCGCACCACCGTCGACAGCACCTTCTGCGCGGCGACCGTGCCGTCCCAGGTCTCCGGCGGGACCAGGCAGGTGTCGCAGTTGCCGCAGGCCGCCGCGTCCGGGTCCTGCCCGAAGTAGGCGAGCAGTTGACCGCGCCGGCACTGCGCCGTCTCGCACAGCGCGAGCATGGCCTCCAGGTGGGCGGCGGCCCGGCGGCGGAACGCCTCGTCGCCCTCGCTGGACTGGATCATCTTGCGCTGCTGTATGACGTCGTTGAGGCCGTACGCCATCCAGGCCGTGGAGGGCATTCCGTCGCGGCCCGCGCGGCCCGTCTCCTGGTAGTAGCCCTCGACGGACTTGGGCAGGTCGAGGTGGGCGACGAACCGTACGTCCGGCTTGTCGATGCCCATGCCGAAGGCGATGGTCGCCACGACGATCAGCCCGTCCTCGCGCAGGAACCGGGACTGGTGTGCCGCGCGCGTGCCCGAGTCGAGGCCCGCGTGGTACGGCACCGCCTCGATGCCGTTGCGCGACAAGAACTCGGCGGTCGCCTCGACGGACTTGCGGGACAGGCAGTACACGATGCCCGCGTCGCCCGCGTGCTCCTCGCGCAGGAAGCTGAGCAACTGCTTCTTGGGGTCGGCCTTCGGCACGATCCGGTACTGGATGTTGGGCCGGTCGAAGCTCGCCACGAAGTGCCGGGCGTCCGGCATCTTCAGCCGCTGGGTGATCTCCTGGTGCGTCGCGTCCGTGGCCGTCGCCGTGAGCGCGATCCGCGGGACGTCCGGCCAGCGCTCGCCCAGCAGGGAGAGGGACAGATAGTCGGGCCGGAAGTCGTGGCCCCACGAGGACACGCAGTGCGCCTCGTCGATCGCGAACACCGAGATCTTGCCGCGCGACAGCAGCTCCAGGGTGGAGTCGAGGCGCAGCCGCTCCGGCGCCAGATAGATCAGGTCCAGCTCGCCGGCCAGGAACTCGGCCTCGACCAGGCGCCGCTCCTCGAAGTCCTGCGTGGAGTTCATGAACCCGGCGCGCACGCCCAGCGCCCGCAGCGCGTCCACCTGGTCCTGCATCAGCGCGATCAGCGGGGAGACGACCACACCCGTACCGGCTCTGACCAGAGACGGGATCTGGTAGCACAACGACTTGCCGCCGCCGGTCGGCATGAGGACCACGGCGTCGCCGCCGGCCACCACATGCTCGATGACCTCCTCCTGCGCGCCGCGGAAGCTGTCGTATCCGAAGACGCGGTGGAGCGTGGCCAGCGCCTCGCTCTCGCCGTGTACCGCCGGCGTCCGTACTTCGGTCGTCACAACCGTCCCGCCCATCCCGTGCATCGCTCGTCCCCCGTACGTCGTCCCTCGACCACTGCGTCCACGATAGGCGTCCGGACTGACAGCGTCGGAGTTATCCACAGGCTGGTGGCGACGACCGGTCGGTGACCGGGTGTGGTCAGTCGAATGGCTCCCGTCACATGGCGCGACCGGTTCCGCCGGAACATGCTGCTCGGGCGGGACCGCGGAGGCCCGCCACGCCCCCGAAGGGTCGGCGCGCCGTGTGTGCGGACGCCTCCCGAAAGTCCAAGGAGCCCCACCATGTCCCCTCGGCCCCTGCAGAGCGCCGTCAAGGCCGCCGTCGCGGTGGCGACGGCCGCGGCCTTCGCGCTGACCGCCGCCCCGGCCCACGCCGCGTCCGACCCCGACCCGTCCGTGTGGACCACGCTGACCAAGACGTACCAGGCCACCTCGAAGTACGGGTACGAGGGGTTCGCCACGGGCGGCGGATACGTGCGCACGGACACCTGCGTCGCCGACCCGACCGAGGGCGGCATGGGCTACCGCTACGTCAACCCGGCGAACATCGGCTCACTCGATCCGACGAAGCCCGCGGCCCTGGTGTACGCGGACGGCTTCAAGAGCGAGTACGCGGACGGGTCCGAGTTCGTCGACCGGCGCAAGCTGGTCGCGGTGGAGTGGGTGGTGAAGGACACGGGACAGGCCGCGCCGACGCTGTTCGGGCAGACCTTCCGGAAGAACCAGTTCCCCGGCTACTTCACGCTGCGCGCCTGGATCTACGAGCCCAACTCCTCGGGTCTGTTCGCGGCCGGGAACCCCGAGGTGGTCTGCCCGACGGTCTGACCCCGCATACGCGAAGGCCCCGGCTCCCTTCAAAGGGAACCGGGGCCTTCACCGTGCGCTCAGCGGACGAAGATCCCCGCCTGGTTCGCCAGGTCCAGGAAGTACTGCGGTGCCACACCGAGGACGAGCGTGGCCGCCACGGCCACCCCGATCGTCGCCATGGTCAGCGGGGACGGCACCGCGACGGTGGGTCCGTCGGGCCTCGGCTCGCTGAAGAACATGAGCACGATCACGCGGATGTAGAAGAACGCCGCGATCGCCGAGGAGAGCACACCGACCACGACCAGCGGGGCCGCGCCGCCCGCCGCGGCCGCCTTGAACACGGCGAACTTCCCGGCGAAGCCGGCCGTCAGCGGGATGCCCGCGAAGGACAGCAGGAACACCGCGAAGACCGCCGCGACCAGCGGCGACCGCCGCCCGAGCCCCGCCCACTTGGACAGGTGCGTCGCCTCGCCGCCGGCGTCCCGTACGAGGGTGACGACCGCGAAGGCTCCGATCGTCACGAACGAGTACGCGCCCAGGTAGAAGAGCACGGACGAGACGCCGTCCCGGGTGGTCGCGATGACACCGGCGAGGATGAAGCCCGCGTGCGCGATCGACGAGTACGCAAGGAGCCGCTTGATGTCGGTCTGGGTGATCGCGACGATCGCGCCGCCCAGCATCGTGATGATGGCCACCGCCCACATGACGGGCCGCCAGTCCCAGCGCAGGCCCGGCAGCACGACGTAGAGGAGCCGGAGCAGCGCGCCGAAGGCGGCCACCTTGGTCGCGGCGGCCATGAAGCCGGTGACCGGGGTCGGCGCGCCCTGGTAGACGTCGGGCGTCCACATGTGGAACGGCACCGCGCCCACCTTGAACAGCAGCCCCATGACGATCATCGCGCCGCCGATGAGCAGCAGTGCGTCGTTGCCCATGGTGGACGCGAGGGCCGGGTCGACGTTGGTGATCGAGCCGTCGACGACCTGCGCGATCGTGCCGTACGACATCGAGCCCGCGTAGCCGTAGAGCAGTGCGATGCCGAACAGGGTGAACGCGGAGGCGAAGGCGCCGAGCAGGAAGTACTTGACCGCTGCCTCCTGCGACAGGAGCCGCTTGCGGCGGGCCAGGGCGCACAGCAGGTAGAGCGGGAGCGAGAAGACTTCCAGGGCCACGAACAGGGTCAACAGGTCGTTGGCCGACGGGAAGACCAGCATGCCGGAGACCGCGAAGAGCAGCAGCGGGAACACCTCGGTGGTGGTGAACCCGGCCTTGACGGCGGCCTTCTCGCTGTCGCTGCCGGGCACGGACGCGCCCTGTGCGGCGAAGGAGTCGACCCGGTTGCCGTGCGCCTCCGGGTCGAGCCGCCGCTCCGCGAAGGTGAACAGGCCGACCAGTCCGGACAGCAGGATCACGCCCTGGAGGAACAGGGACGGTCCGTCGACCGCGATCGCGCCCATCGCCGCGATGTGCGCCTTGGTGGTGCCGTACCCGTCCGCCGCGAGCGCCACGACCGCCGCGAAGGCGGCACACAGCGCTACGGCGGACACGAACACCTGGGCGTAGTAACGGGACTTGCGCGGGACGAACGCCTCGACCAGCACCCCGATGAGGGCCGCGCCGAGGATGATCAAGGTGGGCGACAATTGCCCGTACTCGATCTTCGGCGCGTCGATCTTCGAGATCGGGTCGGCCGCGGTTGCCGCCGTTGTCCACAGGCTGTGGACGGCTGTTGCGCTCACTTGGCCGCCTCCACCGAGGGCTTGGGATCCTTCTTGTGTACGTCGGACAGGGTCTGCTTGACCGACGGGTTCACGATGTCCGTGACGGGCTTCGGGTAGACGCCCAGGAAGATCAGCAGCACGATCAACGGGGCGACGACCAGGAGTTCACGCGGTCGCAGGTCCGGCATCGCGGCGACCTCGGGCTTCACCGGGCCGGTCATCGTCCGCTGGTAGAGGACGAGGGTGTAGAGGGCGGCGAGGACGATGCCGAAGGTGGCGATGATCCCGACCGCCGGGTAGCGCGCGAACGTGCCGACCAGGACCAGGAATTCACTCACGAAGGGCGCCAGGCCCGGCAGCGACAGGGTGGCCAGACCGCCGATCAGGAAGGTGCCGGCGAGCACCGGGGCAACTTTCTGCACCCCTCCGTAGTCGGCGATCAGACGCGAGCCGCGCCGCGAGATCAGGAATCCGGCGACCAGCATCAACGCGGCCGTGGAAATACCGTGGTTGACCATGTAGAGCGTCGCGCCGGACTGGCCCTGGCTGGTCATCGCGAAGATGCCCAGGATGATGAACCCGAAGTGCGAGATCGACGCGTACGCCACCAGCCGCTTGATGTCCCGCTGGCCGACCGCGAGCAACGCCCCGTAGATGATGCTGATCAGGGCGAGGACGAGGATGACGGGCGTCGCCCACTTGCTGGCCTCCGGGAAGAGTTGGAGGCAGAAGCGGAGCATCGCGAAGGTGCCCACCTTGTCGACGACCGCCGTGATGAGCACGGCGACCGGCGCGGTGGACTCCTGCATCGCGTTGGGCAGCCAGGTGTGCAGCGGCCACAGCGGCGCCTTCACCGCGAAGGCGAAGAAGAAGCCCAGGAACAGCCAGCGTTCGGTGTTGGTCGCCATGTGCAGCGAACCGTTGGCCCGCGCCTGCGCGATCTCCGCGAGCGAGAAGTTCCCGGCCACCACGTAGAGGCCGATCACGGCCGCCAGCATGATGAGGCCGCCGACCAGGTTGTAGAGCAGGAACTTGACGGCGGCGTACGACCGTTGGGTGGCCGCCGCCTCGTCACCGTGCTGGTGGGCCCGGTCCCCGAAGCCGCCGATGAGGAAGTACATCGGGATCAGCATGGCTTCGAAGAAGATGTAGAAGAGGAAGACGTCGGTGGCCTCGAAGGAGATGATCACCATCGCCTCCACCGCCAGGATGAGCGCGAAGAAGCCCTGGGTGGGCCGCCAGCGCTTGCTGCCGGTCTCCAGCGGGTCGGCGTCGTGCCAGCCGGCCAGGATCACGAACGGGATCAGCAGGGCGGTGAGCGCGATGAGCGCGACCGCGATGCCGTCCACGCCCAGTTCGTAGCGGACCCCGAAGGCCTTGATCCAGGCGTGGGACTCGGTGAGTTGATAGCGGTCGCCGCCGGGGTCGAAGCGCACCAGGACGGTGATGCCCAGCGCGAGCGTCGCCAGTGAGACGAGCAGCGCCAGCCATTTGGCGGCGGTGCGCCGCGCGGCCGGGACGGCGGCCGTGGCGACCGCCCCGAGCGCCGGGAGCGCCGCCGTCGCTGTCAGGAGAGGAAAGGACATCGGTATCAGACCGCCCTCATCAGCAGGGTCGCGGCGACGAGGATGGCCGCACCGCCGAACATCGAGACCGCGTACGACCGCGCGTAGCCGTTCTGCAGCTTGCGCAGCCTTCCGGAGAGGCCGCCCATGGAGGCCGCCGTGCCGTTGACGACGCCGTCGACCAGGGTGTGGTCGACGTAGACCAGGGAGCGGGTGAGGTGTTCTCCGCCGCGCACCAGGACGACGTGGTTGAAGTCGTCCTGGAGGAGGTCGCGGCGGGCGGCCCGGGTGAGCAGCGACCCGCGCGGGGCGACGGCCGGGACCGGGCGGCGGCCGTACTGCGCCCAGGCGATCGCGACGCCGACGACCAGGACCGCCATGGTGGCCAGGGTGACCGTCAGGGCGCTGACCGGGGAGTTGCCCTCCTCGTGGCCGGTGATCGGCTCCAGCCAGTGCAGGAAGCGGTTCCCGATCCCGAAGAAGGCGCCGGCGAAGACCGATCCGAAGGCGAGCACGATCATCGGGATCGTCATGGTCTTCGGCGACTCGTGCGGGTGGGGCTCCGCGTGCGCGCCCTGGTGCTCGGCGGCGGGCTCCACGCTCGGCTCGGCGGGCGACGCCGTCTCGGCGTGCCGCCAGCGCTCTTCTCCGAAGAACGTCATCAGCATCACGCGCGTCATGTAGTACGCCGTGATGGCCGCGCCCAGCAGGGCCGCGCCGCCGAGGATCCAGCCCTCGGTGCCGCCCTTGGCGAATGCCGCCTCGATGATCTTGTCCTTGGAGAAGAAGCCGGACAGGCCAGGGAAGCCGATGATGGCGAGGTAGCCGAGGCCGAAGGTGATGAAGGTGACCGGCATGTACTTCCTGAGGCCGCCGTACTTCCTCATGTCGACCTCGTCGTTCATCCCGTGCATGACCGAACCGGCGCCGAGGAAGAGCCCGGCCTTGAAGAAGCCGTGCGTCACCAGGTGCATGATCGCGAAGACGTAGCCGATGGGGCCGAGGCCGGCGGCGAGCACCATGTAGCCGATCTGCGACATGGTCGAGCCGGCCAGCGCCTTCTTGATGTCGTCCTTCGCGCAACCGACGATCGCACCGAACAGGAGCGTGACGGCGCCGACGACGGTGACGACCAGCTGTGCGTCCGGCGCCGCGTTGAAGATCGCTCCGGAGCGGACGATCAGGTACACGCCCGCGGTCACCATGGTCGCCGCGTGGATGAGGGCGGAGACCGGGGTCGGGCCCTCCATCGCGTCGCCGAGCCAGGACTGGAGCGGTACCTGGGCGGACTTGCCGCAGGCGGCGAGCAGCAGCATCAGGGCGATGCCGGTGAGCTTGCCCTCGGAGGCGTCACCGACGTGGCTGAGGACCGGGCCGAAGGCGAAGGTCCCGAACGTCGTGAACATCAGCATGATGGCGATCGACAGGCCCATGTCGCCGACCCGGTTGACCAGGAAGGCCTTCTTCGCGGCGGTCGCCGCGCTGGGCTTGTGCTGCCAGAAGCCGATCAGCAGGTAGGAGGCGAGACCGACGCCCTCCCAGCCGACGTACAGCAGAAGGTAGTTGTCGGCGAGGACGAGGATCAGCATCGCCGCGAGGAACAGGTTCAGATAGCCGAAGAAGCGGCGTCGGCGCTCGTCGTGCTCCATGTACCCGACCGAGTACAGGTGGATCAGCGAGCCGACGCCGGTGATCAGCAGGACGAAGGTCATCGACAGTTGGTCGAGGCGGAAGGTGACGTCCGCCTGGAAGCCCTCGACGGGGACCCAGGTCCACAGGTGCTGCATGAGCGTCCGGTGCTCGGCGTTCTTCCCCAGCAGGTCGGTGAAGAGGACGACACCGATGACGAAGGAGGCGGACGACAGAAGCGTGCCGATCCAGTGGCCGACGGCGTCGAGCCGCCGGCCGCCGCACAGCAGTACGGCCGCTCCGAGCAGAGGCGCCGCTACCAGCAGCGCAATCAGGTTCTCCACGATTCAGCGACCCCTCAGAGCTTCATCAGGCTGGCGTCGTCGACCGAGGCCGAGTGGCGGGAACGGAACAGCGACACGATGATCGCGAGCCCGACCACGACCTCCGCGGCGGCGACGACCATCGTGAAGAACGCGATGACCTGACCGTCGAGGTTGCCGTGCATCCGGGAGAAGGTGACGAACGCGAGGTTGCAGGCGTTGAGCATCAGCTCGACGCACATGAACACGACGATCGCGTTCCGCCTGATCAGTACGCCGGTGGCGCCGATCGTGAACAACAGGGCGGAGAGATAGAGGTAGTTGACGGGGTTCACTTCGACGCCTCCTCGGTCCGCTTGAGGTTCGCCGGTTCGATCTCGGTGCGCTCCAGGCGCTCCTCGGCGCGCTGCTCCAGGGCCCGCAGGTCGTTCAGCGCCTCGCTGGACACGTCACGGATCTGGCCGCGGTCGCGGAGCGTCTTGCTGACCGTCAGCTCGGACGGGGTGCCGTCCGGCAGCAGACCCTGGACGTCCACCGCGTTGTGCCGGGCGTAGACGCCGGGGGCCGGGAGCGGCGGGACGTGCTTGCCCTCGCGGACGCGCTGTTCGGACAGCTCGCGCTGCGTCCTGGCCCGCTCGGTGCGCTCGCGGTGGGTGAGCACCATGGCGCCGACGGCGGCCGTGATCAGCAGGGCGCCGGTGATCTCGAAGGCGAAGACGTACTTGGTGAAGATGAGGGCGGCCAGGCCCTCCACGTTGCCGTTCGCGTTGGCCGTACCCAGGCCGTCGAACTGGTTGAGGGAGGCGTTGCCGATGCCCGCGAAGAGCAGGATGCCGAAGCCGAGCCCGCAGAGAAGAGCCAGCCAGCGCTGCCCCTTGATGGTCTCCGTCAGGGAGTCCGCCGCCGTGACGCCGACCAGCATCACCACGAACAGGAAGAGCATCATGATCGCGCCGGTGTAGACGACGATCTGTACGACGCCCAGGAAGTAGGCGCCGTTGGCGAGGTAGAACACCGCCAGGATGATCATGGTCCCGGCGAGCGAGAGGGCGCTGTGCACAGCCCTCTTCATGAGGATGGTGGACAGGGCGCCGATCACCGCGACCGTGCCGAGGACCCAGAACTGGAAGGCCTCGCCGGTGGAGGTGGAGTAGGCGGCGGCGAACTGCGCGCTCATGCCTCCACCCCCTCTTCCTCAGGCTTCTCGCCCTTGGAGACGGCGACTTGGGGCACCGTGCCGGGTGCGGCCTCCGTCACCAGGCCCCGGTAGTAGTCCTGTTCGTCCATCCCCGGGTAGATGGCGTGCGGGGTGTCGACCATCGTGTCCTCGAGGCCGGCCAGCAACTGTTCCTTGGTGTAGATGAGGTTGGCGCGGCTGCTGTCGGCCAGCTCGAACTCGTTGGTCATCGTCAACGCGCGCGTGGGGCACGCCTCGATGCACAGGCCGCACAGAATGCAGCGGGCGTAGTTGATCTGGTAGACGCGGCCGTACCGCTCGCCCGGCGAGTAGCGCTCCTCGTCGGTGTTGTCGGCGCCCTCCACATAGATGGCGTCGGCGGGGCAGGCCCAGGCGCACAGCTCACAGCCGACGCACTTCTCCAGGCCGTCCGGATGACGGTTGAGCTGGTGCCGTCCGTGGAACCGGGGGGCGGTGGTCTTCTGCTGCTCCGGGTACTGCTCGGTCAGCCGCTTCTTGAACATGGCCTTGAAGGTCACGCCGAAGCCGGCCACTGGGTTCTGGAAGCCGGGCTTCGTCTGCCCGGTCTCCTTTGGCTCCTCAGCCATCGGACGCCTCCTTTCCATCCAGAGATCCGTCACTGCCAGTATCCGAGCCACCACTGACAATCAGCTCCCGCTCGCGTCGCGAGGGGCGCCGCGGCACCGGTGGCAACTCCTGTCCCGGCAGCGGCGGTACGGGGAATCCGCCCGCCATCGCGTCGAACCCGGCGGGTTCCTCGGCCGCCTGCGCGCTCTCGTTCGCCTTCTGGCGGAACATGTCCGCGACGAAGGACAGCAACAGCAGGACGAGCACACCGCCGACGACGTAGAGGGTGATGTCGGCGAAGTCGTAGTTCTCGTTCTTGAGGGTCCGTACGGTCGCGACGAGCATCAGCCAGACCACGGAGACCGGGATGAGGACCTTCCAGCCGAGCTTCATCAACTGGTCGTAGCGCACGCGCGGGAGTGTGCCGCGCAGCCAGATGAAGAAGAACAGCAGCAGCTGGACCTTGATGACGAACCAGAGCATCGGCCACCAGCCGTGGTTCGCGCCCTCCCAGAAGGAGCTGATCGGCCACGGAGCCCGCCAGCCGCCCAGGAAGAGCGTGGTCGACACCGCGGAGACCGTCACCATGTTCACGTACTCGGCAAGCATGAAGAGCGCGAACTTGATGGACGAGTACTCGGTGTTGAAGCCGCCGACCAGGTCGCCCTCGGACTCCGGCATGTCGAAGGGGGCGCGGTTGGTCTCGCCGACCATCGTGATGATGTAGATGATGAAGGAGACGGGCAGCAGGATGATGTACCAGCGGTCGTGCTGTTGTTCAACGATCGCCGACGTGGACATCGACCCGGAGTAGAGGAACACCGAGGCGAACGCGGCGCCCATGGCGATCTCGTAGGAGATCATCTGCGCGCAGGACCGCAGGCCGCCCAGCAGCGGGTAGGTGGATCCGGAGCTCCAGCCCGCCAGGACGATGCCGTAGATGCCGACCGAGGCGACCGCGAGGATGTAGAGCATCGCGATCGGCAGGTCGGTGAGCTGCATCGTGGTGCGGTGGCCGAAGATCGAGACCTCGTTGTCGGCCGGTCCGAAGGGAATGACCGCGATCGCCATGAAGGCCGGGATGGCCGCGACGACCGGCGCGAGGATGTAGACCACCTTGTCCGCGCGCTTGACGATCAAGTCTTCCTTGAGCATCAGTTTCACGCCGTCGGCGAGCGACTGGAGCATGCCCCAGGGGCCGTGCCGGTTGGGGCCGATGCGCAGTTGCATCCAGGCGACGACCTTGCGTTCCCAGACGATCGAGAACAGCACGGTGATCATCAGGAAGGCGAAGCAGAACACCGCCTTGACGACGACCAGCCACCAGGGGTCGCGGCCGAACATGGAGAGGTCTTCGGCAGCGAGGTACGGGTACGGGCTCATGCCTCCACCTCCTTGGGGGCCTCGCCCGCGGGCGAGGCCGGGCCGATGCGGACGAGTGCGCCGGGCAGCGCCCCGGTGTCGGAGGCGACGCCCCCGCCGGTGGAGTTCAGCGGGAGCCAGACCACGCGGTCGGGCATCTCGGTGATCAGCAGCGGGAGTTCGACGGTTCCGGAGGTGCCGGTCACGGCGAGGGCGTCGCCGTCCTTGACGCCCGCCTCGGCGGCCGTGGCGGGCGACACGCGCGCGTAGGCGGCGTGCCGGGTGCCGGCGAGTGCTTCGTCGCCCTCCTGGAGGGTGCCTTGGTCGAGCAGCAGCCGGTGCCCGGCGAGCACGGCCTCCCCGGCGGCCGGCCGGGGCAGCACGCCCGCGGTCTCCAGCGGTTCGGTGGCCCGCGGGCCGCTCCAGGCGCCCAGCCGGTCCAACTCCGCGCGCGCGGTGCGCAGGTCGGGCAGTCCCAGGTGGACGTCCATGGCGTCGGCCAGCATCTGCAGGACGCGCCCGTCGGTGGGCGCGAGGCGCCGGGTCATCTGGTCGGGCTTGAGCGCGGCGTCGAAGAAGCGGACCCTGCCCTCCCAGTTGAGGAAGGCGCCCGCCTTCTCGGCGACCGCCGCGACCGGGAGGACGACATCGGCGTGTTCGGTGATCTCGCTGGGCCGCAGTTCGAGCGACACCAGGAAGCCCACTTCGTGCAGTGCCGCACGCGTGCGTGCCGGATCGGGCAGGTCGCCCGGGTCCACCCCCGCGACGAGCAGCGCCCGCAACTCACCACCGGCGGCGGCCTCGACGATCTGGCCGGCGTCGCGGCCGTAGCGGTGCGGGAGTTCGGCGACGCCCCAGGCGGCGGCGACCTCCTCACGCGCGCGTGGATCGGTGGCCGGACGTCCGCCCGGCAGCAGCGACGGCAGCGCACCCGCCTCGATCGCGCCCCGCTCCCCGGCCCGGCGTGGGATCCACACCAGGTGGGCACCGGTCGCGGACGCGGCCCGTACGGCGGCGGTGAGGCCTCCGGAGACGGCGGCCAGCCGCTCGCCGACGACGATGACCGCGCCCTCGGCGCGCAGCGCCTCGGAGGCGCCGGCGCCGTCGCCTTCCAGGCCGAACCCGCTGGTGAGCGCGTCCAGCCATTCGGTCTCGGTGCCGGGAGCGGCCGGCAGCAGGACGCCGCCCGCCTTCTGCAGTCCGCGTGTGGCGTGGGTGGCGAGCGAGAACACCCGCTGCCCGTGTTTGCGCGAGGCCTTGCGCAGCCGCAGGAAGACGCCGGGCGCCTCCTCCTCGGACTCGAACCCGACCAGCAGGACGGCGGGCGCCTTCTCCAGGGAGGTGTAGGTGACTCCCTCGCCGTCGAGGTCCCGGCCGTGGCCGGCGACCCGGGCGGCCAGGAAGTCGGCCTCCTCGCTGCTGTGCACGCGCGCGCGGAAGTCGATGTCGTTCGTGTCGAGCGCCACGCGCGCGAACTTGCTGTACGCGTAGGCGTCCTCGATGGTGAGCCGGCCGCCGGTCAGGACACCGGTGCGGCCGCGCGAGGCGAGCAGTCCCTGCGCGGCGATCTGCAGCGCCTCCGGCCAGGAGGCCGGGACGAGCTCGCCCTCGGGGTTGCGGATCAGCGGCGTCTCCAGCCGGTCGCGCTGCTGCGCGTACCGGAAGGCGAAACGCCCCTTGTCGCAGATCCACTCCTCGTTGACCTCGGGGTCCACGGCCGCCAGGCGCCGCATGACCTTGCCGCGCCGGTGGTCGGTGCGGGTCGCGCAGCCACCGGAGCAGTGCTCGCACACGGAGGGCGTGGAGACCAGGTCGAAGGGGCGGGAGCGGAATCGGTACGCCGCCGAGGTCAGCGCGCCCACCGGGCAGATCTGGATGGTGTTCCCGGAGAAGTACGACTCGAAGGGGTCGCCCTCACCGGTGCCGACCTGTTGCAGCGCGCCCCGCTCCAGCAGCTCGATCATCGGGTCGCCCGCGATCTGGTTGGAGAACCGGGTGCAGCGCGCGCACAGCACGCACCGCTCGCGGTCGAGCAGCACCTGGGTGGAGATCGGGACGGGCTTCTCGTAGGTCCGCTTCTTTCCCTCGAAGCGGGACTCCGCCTGGCCGTGCGACATCGCCTGGTTCTGCAGCGGGCACTCGCCGCCCTTGTCGCAGACCGGGCAGTCCAGCGGGTGGTTGATCAGGAGCAGTTCCATCACACCGTGCTGGGCCTTCTCGGCCACGGGCGAGCTGAGCTGGGTCTTGACGACCATGCCGTCGGTGCACGTGATGGTGCAGGACGCCATCGGTTTGCGCTGTCCCTCGACCTCGACGATGCACTGCCGGCAGGCGCCGACCGGGTCGAGGAGGGGATGGTCGCAGAACCTGGGGATCTCGATGCCGAGTTGCTCGGCGGCGCGGATGACCAGGGTGCCCTTGGGCACGCTGATCTCGGCGCCGTCGATCGTCAGCGAGACGAGATCCTCCGGCGGGACCGCCGCCTCTCCCCCACCGGAGGGAGCGCTGGTGGTCACGGTCATGCGTTCACCTCCGTGCGGTCGGCCCAGGCCGTGGACTTGGCCGGGTCGAAGGGGCAGCCCCGGCCCGTGATGTGCTGCTCGTACTCCTCGCGGAAGTACTTGAGCGAGGAGAAGATCGGCGAGGCGGCGCCGTCGCCGAGGGCGCAGAAGGACTTGCCGTTGATGTTGTCGGCGATGTCGTTCAGCTTGTCGAGATCGGACATCGAGCCCTTGCCGGCCTCGATGTCGCGCAGCAACTGCACGAGCCAGTACGTCCCTTCACGGCACGGTGTGCACTTGCCGCAGGACTCGTGGGCGTAGAACTCGGTCCAGCGGGTGACGGCACGCACGACACAGGTCGTCTCGTCGAAACACTGCAGAGCTTTGGTGCCGAGCATGGAACCCGCGGCACCCACTCCTTCGTAGTCAAGAGGGACGTCGAGGTGCTCGTCGGTGAACATCGGCGTGGAGGACCCGCCCGGCGTCCAGAACTTGAGGCGATGCCCGGCGCGCATCCCGCCGCTCATGTCGAGCAGTTGGCGGAGTGTGATGCCGAGCGGTGCCTCGTACTGACCGGGACTGGTGACATGGCCACTGAGCGAGTAGAGCGTGAAGCCCGGGGACTTCTCGCTGCCCATCGACCTGAACCATTCCTTGCCCTTTTGCAGAATCGCGGGAACTGACGCGATCGACTCGACGTTATTGACAACAGTTGGGCACGCATAGAGGCCCGCGACAGCAGGGAAGGGGGGACGGAGCCGCGGTTGACCACGGCGGCCTTCGAGCGAGTCGAGCAGTGCGGTCTCCTCACCGCAGATGTACGCGCCCGCGCCCGCGTGCACGGTGAGTTGGAGGTCGAGTCCGCTGCCCAGGATGTTCTCGCCGAGGTAGCCCGCCGCGTAGGCCTCACGTACGGCCTCGTGCAACCGCCGCAGTACTGGGACGACTTCACCGCGCAGATAGATGAAGGCATGCGAAGACCTGATGGCATAACACGCGATGACAATGCCCTCGATGAGGCTGTGCGGGTTCGCGAAGAGGAGCGGGATGTCCTTACAGGTCCCGGGCTCCGATTCGTCGGCGTTGACAACTAGATAGTGCGGTTTTCCATCCCCTTGAGGAATGAATTGCCATTTCATTCCGGTGGGGAAGCCCGCGCCACCGCGACCGCGCAGACCGGAGTCCTTCACATACGCGATGAGGTCGTCCGGCGACATGGCGAGCGCCTTGCGCAGCCCCTCGTATCCCTCGTGCCTCCGGTAGACGTCGAGAGTCCAGGACTCGTCCTCGTCCCAGAAGGCCGACAGCACGGGTGCGAGCAGCTTCTCGGGGCTGTGGTCTTTCAGTTCGGGTGCCAAGGTCATCACTCCCCCTCCTCGGCTACGGGCCCCGCCGGGTGGGCGGGGTCGGAGGCCGACGTGTCCTGCGGCGCGTCGTGCGAACTGAGGTGTTCGGTCGGCGGCTCGTTCTGCGGTGCGCCGGAGCCGCGCGGATGGACCACGCGCGCGGGTGCGGCCTCTCCCCTGGCCAGGCGGAGGCCCACCAGCGATGCGGGTCCCGCACCGCCGCTCGCCTCGACGGCCCCGGGCCGCTCGTCGGGGAAGCCGGCCAGGATCCGCGCGGTCTCCTTGAAGGTGCACATCGGTGCCCCGCGGGTGGGTGCCACGGGTGTGCCCGCGCGCAGGTCGTCGACGAGACGCCGGGCGCCGGCCGGGGTCTGGTTGTCGAAGAACTCCCAGTTGACCATCACGACGGGCGCGAAGTCGCAGGCCGCGTTGCACTCGATGTGCTCCAGGGTGACCTTGCCGTCGTCGGTGGTCTCACCGTTGCCGACGCCCAGGTGCTCCTGGAGGGACTCGAAGATCGCGTCGCCGCCCATCACCGCGCACAGCGTGTTGGTGCAGACCCCGACCTGGTAGTCGCCGCTCGGCCGGCGCCGGTACATGGAGTAGAAGGTCGCCACGGCCGCGACCTCGGCGGTGGTCAGCTCCAGCAGGTCCGCGCAGAACTGCTGGCCGGTGCGCGTGACATGACCCTCCTCCGCCTGCACGAGATGCAGCAACGGCAGGAGGGCCGAGCGGGAGTCCGGGTAGCGGGCGATGATCTCCCGCCCGTCGGCCTCCAGCCGGGCTCGGACGTCGTCCGGGTAGGCGGGCGCGGGCAGTTGGGGCATGCCCAGACTGACGCCCTGCTCCGAAGAACTGGTGGTCACCGGTCGACGCCTCCCATCACGGGGTCGATGGACGCGACGGCGACGATGACGTCGGCGACCTGGCCGCCCTCGCACATCGCCGCCATGGCCTGAAGGTTGGTGAAGGACGGGTCCCTGAAGTGGACCCGGTAGGGGCGGGTGCCTCCGTCGGACACGGCGTGCACCCCGAGTTCGCCCTTGGGCGACTCGACCGCCGCGTACGCCTGTCCCGGCGGCACGCGGAAGCCTTCGGTCACCAGCTTGAAGTGATGGATCAGGGCCTCCATGGAAGTGCCCATGATCTTCTTGATGTGGTCGAGCGAGTTGCCCAACCCGTCCGGCCCGAGGGCGAGTTGGGCGGGCCAGGCGATCTTCTTGTCGGCGACCATGACCGGGCCGGGCTGGAGCCGGTCCAGGCACTGCTCGACGATCCTGAGCGACTGGCGCATCTCCTCCAGGCGGATGAGGAAGCGGCCGTAGGAGTCGCAGGAGTCGGCGGTCGGGACATCGAAGTCGTAGGTCTCGTAGTCGCAGTACGGCTGCGCCTTGCGCAGGTCGTGCGGCAGGCCGGTGGAGCGCAGGATCGGCCCGGTGGCGCCGAGGGCCATGCAGCCGGCCAGGTCGAGGTAACCGACGTCCTGCATACGGGCCTTGAAGATGGGGTTCCCGGTGGCGAGCTTGTCGTACTCCGGGAGGTTCTTCTTCATCTTCTTCACGAACTCGCGGATCTGGTCCACCGCGCCGGGCGGCAGGTCCTGGGCGAGTCCGCCGGGGCGGATGTACGCGTGGTTCATCCGCAGGCCGGTGACCAGCTCGTAGATGTCGAGAATCATTTCACGATCGCGGAATCCGTAGATCATGATCGTGGTGGCGCCGAGTTCCATACCGCCGGTGGCGATGCACACCAGGTGGGAGGACATCCGGTTCAGCTCCATCAGGAGCACCCGGATGATCTTCGTCCGCTCGGTGATCTGGTCCTCGATGCCGAGGAGTTTCTCGACGGCGAGACAGTAGGCCGTCTCGTTGAAGAAGGACGTCAGGTAGTCCATGCGCGTCACGAACGTGGTGCCCTGCGTCCACGTGCGGTATTCGAGGTTCTTCTCGATACCGGTGTGGAGGTAGCCGATGCCGCAGCGGGCCTCGGTGACCGTCTCGCCGTCGATCTCCAGGATCAGACGGAGCACCCCGTGCGTGGAGGGGTGCTGGGGACCCATGTTGACGACGATGCGCTCGTCGTCGGCCCGGGCCGCGGACTGGACGACCTCGTCCCAGTCGCCACCGGTGACCGTGTAGACGGTGCCCTCGGTGGTCTCACGGGCCGAAGCGGCGGATGCTGACTGCGTGCTCATGAGTACGACCTCCGCTGGTCCGGAGCCGGGATCTGGGCGCCCTTGTACTCGACGGGGATGCCGCCGAGGGGGTAGTCCTTGCGCTGCGGGTGGCCCTGCCAGTCGTCCGGCATCATGATCCGCGTCAGGGCCGGGTGACCGTCGAAGACGATCCCGAAGAAGTCGTAGGTCTCGCGTTCGTGCCAGTCGTTGGTCGGATAGACGGAGACCAGGGACGGGATGTGCGGGTCGGCGTCCGGGGCGCTGACCTCCAGGCGGATCAGCCGGTTGTGGGTGATCGAGCGCAGGTGGTAGACGGCGTGCAGCTCGCGGCCCTTGTCGTGCAGGTAGTGGACCGCGCTGACGCCGGTGCAGAGTTCGAAGCGCAGGGCCGGGTCGTCGCGCAGGGTGCGGGCGACGCGGAGCAGATGCTCGCGTTCGATGTGGAAGGTGAGTTCGTCGCGGTCGACGACCGTCTTCTCGATCGCGTTGCCGGGCAGCAGGCCCTGTTCCTCCAGGGCGCCCTCCAGTTCGTCGGCGACCTCGTCGAACCACCCGCCGTAGGGCCGGCTCGCCGCTCCCGGGAGGCGGACCGAGCGGACCAGGCCGCCGTAACCGGACGTGTCGCCGCCGTTGCTGGCGCCGAACATCCCGCGCTGGACGCGGATCTCCTCACCTCCGTCGCCGCGCTGGCCGGGCAGGTTGGAGGCACTCAGGTCCTTCTCCGGATTGGCTCCGTTGGTGCCGTTCGCGTCGCTCACCGCAGCAGCCCCTTCATCTCGATCGTGGGCAGGGCCTTGAGCGCCGCCTCCTCCGCCTCGCGGGCCGCCTCCTCGGCGTTCACACCGAGCTTGGAGGACTGGATCTTCTGGTGGAGCTTGAGAATCGCGTCCATCAGCATCTCGGGCCGTGGCGGGCAGCCGGGCAGATAGATGTCGACCGGGACGATGTGGTCGACGCCCTGCACGATCGCGTAGTTGTTGAACATGCCGCCCGACGAGGCACAGACCCCCATGGAGATCACCCACTTGGGGTTCGGCATCTGGTCATAGACCTGCCTGAGGACCGGCGCCATCTTCTGGCTGACCCGGCCCGCGACGATCATCAGGTCCGCCTGGCGGGGAGACCCGCGGAAGACCTCCATACCGAAGCGCGCCAGGTCGTAGCGGCCGGCGCCGGTCGTCATCATTTCGATGGCGCAGCAGGCGAGGCCGAACGTGGCCGGGAAGACGGACGCCTTGCGCACCCAGCCCGCGGCCTGCTCGACGGTGGTCAGCAGGAAGCCGCTCGGCAGTTTTTCTTCGAGTCCCATGGTCTAAGGCCCCTCAGTCCCATTCCAGGCCGCCGCGCCGCCATACGTACGCGTACGCGACGAAGACGGTGAGCACGAAGAGCAGCATCTCCACGAGCCCGAAAACACCCAGGGCGTCGAAGGTGACGGCCCAGGGGTAGAGGAAGACGATCTCGATGTCGAAGACGATGAAGAGCATCGCCGTCAGGTAGTACTTGATGGGGAAGCGCCCGCCGCCGGCCGGCGTGGGGGTCGGCTCGATGCCGCACTCGTACGCTTCGAGCTTGGCCCGGTTGTACCGCTTCGGACCGATCAGCGTGGCCATGACCACGGAGAAGATCGCAAAGCCTGCCCCGAGGGCTCCCAGTACGAGGATGGGCGCATATGCGTTCACCGCTCCTCGCTCCTCTCAGTCGGCACTGACTGCTGGCGATGGCGTCGGACTCACACCCACCTCACACACCCCACAACTCCCGCCCGTCCCGGCGAAGATCGCGAACATGTGAAGCAGGTCACAAGCCCAACCGCTCCGCATCTTATGCCCGTGGCTCTGTGATCTGCGACACGGGGTATTACACAAGCTTTGTGATCTCCACCACCCGGCGAAGGATCACGGCGTCGAGCAGGCCGTGATCTTCACACACGAAGCGCCCGAGCGATCACCAGAGGTGACATTTCCGCTCGTCACCACGGACGACGGGCGGCGTCTCAATATCAAGAGGGTTCCCTTGCATGCAAATTGGAGTTGGACGCGAGGGCTTGATAGTGGGAGCCCGTTCACACGCCAGAGGGAGTCGCGAGGAGAGGTGTGGACGCGTGCACGCGTTCACGAAGTCACCCGTCCGGCGACCCGCCCGCGGTACCCGCACGAGACGCACGCATTCCGGTAACCGTTCCGTGACCTCCGCCACACTCATGAGAGGCGGATGAGAACGGGGCTTGGCCACCTGTCCCAACAGGTGGTAGGCGGCGGGCAATTCGGGCGTACCGACGAAAGGCCGTGATCACGGGCCTGTTCGGTCGGGTCCGCAATGTCCGTTACGGCGTCAATAAGGAACGGCACAAGGGGGTTTCGTGGTGCCCGTTGAACAATTGTGGCGCACCACACGTTTCTTGAAGGTATGGAGGAGCCCCTGATACCGGTTGGTCTCATGTCCCACACCGCTCACATACGCAGCCACCGGAAACCCCGCCGCAGCGCGACGACGAACATCGCCGTGCGTGCCGGAGTTGCCGGTGGCGTTCTCAGCATGGCGGCGGCGGGCGCGGCATCGGCCAACGCGGCCGAGACGACGCAGACCCTGCAACTGCCCACCCTGACGGCCGATCTGTCCACCCAGGTCGCACAGTCCGCCGAGGCCACCCAACAGGCCGCGGCGAACTACCAACTGCGCGCCGAGCGCGACGCGGCCGCCGCGAACGCCGCAAAGCAGGCCAAGGCGGACCTCGCGGTCGCCAAGAAGAAGGCGGAGGCGAAGAAGAAGGCCCAGGAGGCCGCCCGCAAGGCCGCTGCCGCCCAGGCGGCGTCCCGCAGCGCGGAGCGGACCACCCTGTCCGCCTCGACGTCCACCAGCGCCTCCACGAGCACGACGACGAGCACGTCCACGGCCACCGGTTCGGCCGCCGCGATCGTCTCCTTCGTGAAGGCCCAGATCGGCAAGTCCTACGTCCTGGGCGCCACCGGCCCCAGCGCGTACGACTGTTCCGGTCTTGTGCAGGCCGCCTTCAAGCAGGTCGGCGTCAGTCTGCCGCGCGTCTCCCAGGACCAGTCGACCGCCGGTACTCAGGTCTCCCTGAGCAACCTGCAGGCGGGCGACATCCTCTACTGGGGCAGCGCCGGAAGCGCCTACCACGTGGCGGTGTACGTGGGCGACGGCATGTTCGTCGGCGCGCAGAACCCCTCCACCGGCATCGTGGAGAAGCCGCTGTCGTACGACCCGCCGACCGGCGCGGTGCGGGTGCTCTGAGCCCCCGTCCGACGCCGTGAGCATGGGGCCGCTGCCGCTCGGAGGCAGCGGTCCCCTCGGCGTTCCCTCTACCGGAGTCCGCGGCGCTCCTGACAGGGTCTCTTCTCAAGGTTCTCAAGTACGGCTAACCAGAAGGCCGGACACCAAACCCGAGGAGAGTCATCCATGCCACGTGTCTTCGTTCAGGGAAGTCCCGTCGACTCCTATCCGCGCCACGCACCCGAGGCCGGGCGCGGTTGCGTGCGCCGTGTCACCGAGGTCGGCGAAGAGGTCCTGCACAGGCCCAGCCGGGACGTCACCGAGTTCGGGCCCGATCTCACCGCGCTCATCGACGACATGTTCCTCACCATGTACGTCGCCGAAGGGGCCGGCCTCGCGGCCAATCAAGTGGGCGTGGATCTGCGTCTGTTCGTGTACGACTGCCCCGATGACGACGGTGTCCGACATGTCGGACACATCGTCAACCCGGTGCTGGACCCGCTCGACCCGGCCGGGCGCCGGCTGCTCGACGAGGGCGAGGGCTGTCTGTCGGTGCCGGGCGCGGTGATGGACGTACCGCGTCCGGACCGGGCCGTGGTGCGCGGGCTCGACAAGGACGGCCGGGCGCTGGTGATCGAGGGCACGGGGTACTTCGCGCGCTGCCTCGCCCACGAGACCGATCACGTCAACGGCCGGCTCTATCTGGACCGGCTCTCCAAGCGGGACCGCAAGGAAGCCCTGCGGCAGGTGGCGGACCGGCGGGACGAGGTGTTCGCCCGCCGGGCAGTCAAGGCCGCGGCGCTGACCGGGAGTTGACGGCCGCGCGTGGCGGGGCGTCACGGCAGGGGCACGTCGTGGTGCAGTTCGGCGCGCATCCGGTCCTGTGGGGTCAGGTTCTCGTCCCTGACGGGGACCACCCAGCCCAGTGATCGCCGACCGGGCAGTGCTGCCACCGGTACCAGCCGACCCGGATGGGCTTCAACGACGCCCCGGGGATCCAGATCGTCGTGCACGGATGCCGGTGTGCGACGCCCGCCTCGGCCGGGCCAGGGGCCGTGCGGCCCCTGGTCTCCGCTGCGCCCCGCTACGCCTTCGGCGCCACCTTGCTCAGCCCGTTGATGATGCGGTCCATCGCGTCGCCGCCCGTGGGGTCGGTGAGGTTGGCCAGCATCTTCAGGGTGAACTTCATCAGCAGGGGGTGGGTGAGGCCGCGCTGGGCCGCGATCTTCATGACCTTCGGGTTGCCGATGAGCTTCACGAAGGCGCGGCCCAGCGTGTAGTAGCCGCCGTAGGTGTCCTTGAGGACGCGCGGGTAGCGCTGGAGGGCGAGTTCGCGGCTCGCGGGGGTGGGGCGGGCGTGGGCCTGGACGATGACGTCGGCGGCGATCTGGCCGGACTCCATGGCGTAGGCGATGCCCTCGCCGTTGAAGGGGTTCACCAGGCCGCCGGCGTCGCCGACCAACAACAACCCCTTCGTGTAGTGGGGCTGGCGGTTGAAGGCCATGGGGAGGGCGGCGCCGCGGATCGGGCCGGTCATGTTCTCGGGGGTGTAGCCCCAGTCCTCGGGCATGGACGCGCACCAGGCCTTCAGCACCTCGCGCCAGTCCAGCTCCTTGAAGGAGTCGGAGGTGTTGAGCACGCCGAGGCCGACGTTGGAGGTGCCGTCGCCCATGCCGAAGATCCAGCCGTAGCCGGGCAGGAGGCGGTCCTCGGCGCCGCGGCGGTCCCACAGTTCCAGCCAGGACTCCAGGTAGTCGTCCTCGTGGCGGGGCGAAGTGAAGTACGTCCGTACCGCGACGCCCATCGGGCGGTCCTCGCGGCGGTGGAGGCCCATCGCGAGGGACAGGCGGGTGGAGTTGCCGTCGGCGGCGACCACCAGGGGGGCGTGGAAGGTGACTTCGCGTTTCTCCTCGCCGAGCTTGGCGTGCACGCCGGTGATACGGCCGGTGCGCTCGTCGGTGATCGGGGCTCCGACGTTGCAGCGCTCGTAGAGGCGGGCGCCCGCTTTCTGGGCGTTGCGGGCGAGCTGCTCGTCGAAGTCGTCGCGCTTACGGACGAGACCGTAGTCCGGGAAGGTGGCGAGTTCCGGCCAGTCCAACTGGAGGCGCACACCGCCGCCGATGATGCGCAGGCCCTTGTTGCGCAGCCAGCCGGCCTCCTCGGAGATGTCGATGCCCATGGCCACGAGCTGCTTGGTGGCACGCGGGGTGAGGCCGTCGCCGCAGACCTTCTCGCGCGGGAACTCGGTCTTCTCCAGGAGGAGGACGTCGAGTCCGGACTTGGCGAGGTGGTAGGCGGTGGCGGAGCCGGCTGGCCCCGCGCCGACGACGATCACATCGGCGGTGTTTTCGGAGAGGGGCTCGGTCACGGCGGGATCTCCCCAAGTTCGGAATCTGCGTGCCGACGGGCACTGGACATGGGCAGTCTATTCAGCGTCGCTGATCACCCGGCTGAAGGGCTGCCCCCGTGAACCGAGCACTCCCCGCAGTACGGCTGCGTGTCCCCACCGACGAGGACGCGATCGCCTGGCACCGGGTCTTCGACGACCCCGACGTCATGGAGTTCCACGGCGGCCGGTCCGCGGAGTTGTCCGTCTACGAGGAGTTGACCGCCCGCCAGCGCCGGCACGACGCGGAGCGCGGTTTCTGTCTGTGGACGATGCTCGACGAGAAGGACCGGGTCATCGGTTTCACCGGGGCCCAGCCGTGGCCGCAGGACTGGGGGCCCAAGGGCGAGATCGAGATCGGCTGGCGGCTGGGGCGGGAGTTCTGGGGCCAGGGGTATGCCACGGCGGCGGCCGAGACCACCCTGGAGCGGGTGCGGGCGGCGGGGGTGCCGAGCGTGGTGGCGATGGTGCTGGCCCGCAACGCGCGGTCGATCGCGGTGACCCGGCGGCTGGGCATGCACCTCGAAGAGGTCTTCACCACGCCCTCGCGCGAGGAGGAGGGCCACTGCTACCGGCTCACACTGTGACTCGGTAACTCAGAGTAACTATCGGCTACAGAACGACACTTGGCGCTTCCGGTCGGGACCGGACCGGGGTTACCCTTCCGGTACCGCTGGGGGGTGACATCTGTGCGCTTAACACCCAAAACACCCGAAGTGCGCGTGCCGCGGCTCGTCGGCCTGATGGCCGTGGACGCGCGCGAGACGGCCCAGTCACGCGGGCTGTTCATCAACTCGCCGGACCGGCCGGACTTCCATCTCGCCGTCGTCGACTACGTCGTACGGCAGTATCCGCAGCCCGATGCCGAGGTGCCGCGGGACTCCGTCGTCTACGTGTGGTTCGACTTCGGTGACGGGGACGGCGGGGGCGGGATGCGTGAGCCGCGCGTGCCGAAGCCGCCCAGTGGCGGGATGCAGCGCGAGCTGGACGAGCCGCCGGGCGACGCGTTCATCTCGACGGTGATCAGCTAGCAGCCCACGCGGTCCTTGAAGCCGCGGTGCAGGGCGACGATCCCGCCGCTGAGGTTGCGGTGGGCGACCTTGGACCAACCGGCCTTGCGCAGCCGCTCGGCCAGGGCGGGCTGGTCGGGCCAGGCGCGGATGGACTCGGCGAGGTAGACGTACGCGTCGGGGTTCGAGGAGACCGCGCGGGCGACCGGCGGCAGCGCGCGCATCAGGTACTCGGTGTAGACCGTGCGGAAGGGCGCCCAGGTCGGATGCGAGAACTCGCAGATGACGACCCGGCCGCCGGGCTTGGTCACCCGGTACAGCTCGCGCAGCGCGGTGTCCGTGTCCTGCACATTGCGCAGCCCGAAGGAGATGGTCACGGCGTCGAAGGTGTCGTCCTTGAACGGCAGCTTGGTGGCGTCGCCGGCCGTGAGCGGCAGCCAGGGGTGGCGCTTCTTGCCGACCTGGAGCATGCCGAGGGAGAAGTCGCAGGGGACGACATAGGCGCCGCTGCGGGCGAAGGGGAGCGAGGAGGTGGCCGTACCGGCGGCCAGGTCCAGGATCTTCTGCGCGGGGCGGGCGTCGACCGCCTTGGTGACCTCCTTGCGCCATCGGCGGTCCTGGCCGAGCGACAGCACGTCGTTGGTGAGGTCGTACCGTTCCGCCACGTCGTCGAACATCGAGGCGACTTCGTGCGGCTGCTTGTCCAGGGATGCGCGGGTCACGGGCCCATTGTGGCAGTACGGGCCGGGCAGCCCGAAGGCGCCCGGCCCGAAGCCCACGCGTCGAAAAGGAATCTCACGAGGGCAGCAGTCTCGGTTTCTTCTTCGCCGCCACGTCCTCCACCCAGCCGCAGAGCAGGATGAAGACGACGATGAGGATCCAGCCGATGCCGAACATGAACCACTGGCTCTCCAGCGGCAGCCACTTCTCGAACGCGGGCACGTTCCAGAACTGGTCGATCAGCGGCACCGCCAGGACCAGTGCGATCTCGTGCCAGAGATAGATCGTCACCGCCCGCGCGTTGAAGATCGTGACGGCCCGGTCCAGCTTCTTGAAGCGGGTCAGCCAGGCGAAGTCGATGTTGAAGTAGGCCTTGGCCCACATCAGCAGCATGACGTAGCCGGCCGACCAGTAGGTCTGGGCGAGCGGGTTCTCGTCCAGGTCGTAGGTGCCGGCCTCGGCCTGGTGGGTGAAGGCGTACCAGCCGCCGAAGCCGATCGCGGCGATCGAGAGCGTGACCACCAGGAAGGGCTTCAGTTTCTGGAGCACCCCGTCGCGGTGGGCGAAGCCGAGGATCCAGCAGAAGAGGTACGTCGACAGGTCCCAGAGCGCGTTGCCGAAGCGGTTGTCCGGCCCCGCCCACACGAACTTGAGGACCACGATCGGCACCAGGGTCAGCAGCAGCACCGGGATCGGCGCCTTGCGGAAGATCCACAGCAGGGCAGGCGAGAGCAGGACGAACCAGAGGTACGTCCGCAGGTACCAGAGGATCTCCCAGGCCTGCGTGCCCCAGGCGTTGCCCGGCGGATCGCCGACCGGCACCACCCAGAAGACGATCTGCCAGCCCGGCATCCAGTCGTGGACGAGCATCGCAAGGACCACGAAGAAGCCCCAGAACCAGAACGGCGGCAGCAGCCTCCGCATCCGGCTCTTGACCACCTTGAACGCGGGCCGCTCAAGGGACTTGGCCATCAGCGTCCCGGCCAGGCCGAACATGATCCCCATGGAGGGGAACACCATCCCGCACCAGGCCCACCCGAAGGTGTGGTAGGTCACGACCCGGATCAGCGCGATCGCCCGCAGGGTGTCGAAGTACCGGTCCCGGCCCGCCGGTTTGGGCGCGGGCGCGGACTCCCGCTCTGCTACGACCTCCTCGGCCACCGGCTCCGCTGCGGGCTCCGGCTCCGCGTCGATCGGGGGCAGCGTCGCCGTCTCGTCCACGGCGGCCGACGCCCCGTGTTGCTGCGGATACGGCGACTGCTGCTGGTACGGCTGCTGTTGATACGGCTGTTGCTGATACGGGTACGGCTGTGGGGGCTGGCCGTACGGCTGAGGCTGGCCGTACCCCTCGTAGCCGTACGGCTGTTGGGGCTGCTGGGGCTGCCCGTAGCCGCCGTACCCCTGCTGCTCCCAGGTCATCAGCTCGCTCCCGCCGGTGTGCCGACCTCACCGGTGCGCTTGAGTTTCTGCCAGCGCAGCCGGCCGCCCGTCAGGGCGGTGATGCAGGAGTGGATGAGGACGAGGTACATCATCTGGCGGTAGGCGAGCTGCTGGAGCGGCAGCATCATCAGATAGCGGTACTTCTCCCGGTCGAGCCGGAAGGCGTAGGCCGCGCAGAAGAGCTGGATGCCGAGCACCGCGAACCACATCGCGAGGGACGCCCAGAAGTCGACGAAGATCATCGAGTAGACGGTGAAGACGTCGATCAGCGGGGCGAAGACCGGCGTGATGATCTGGAAGATCACCACCAGGGGCATCCCGACCCGGCCGAAGCGGCCCGAAGGACCCTTGTCCGTAAGGGACTTGCGGTGCTTCCACAGGGCCTGCATGGTGCCGTAGGACCAGCGGTAGCGCTGCGACCAGAGCTGCTTCAGTGAGGCCGGGGCCTCGGTCCAGGCCCTGGCGTGCTCCTGGTAGACGACCCGCCAGCCCTCGCGGTGCAGGGCGATGGTGATGTCGGTGTCCTCGGCGAGGGTGTCCTCGCTCATGCCGCCGACGGCGAGCACCGCCTCGCGGCGGAACGCGCCGATCGCACCCGGGATGGTGGGCATGCAGCGCAGCAGGTCGTACATACGGCGGTCGAGGTTGAAGCCCATCACGTACTCGATGTGCTGCCAGGCGCCGATGACGGTGTTGCGGTTGCCGACCTTGGCGTTGCCCGCGACCGCGCCGACCTCGGGGTCGGCGAAGGGCTGCACCAGTTGGTGCACGGCGTCCGGCTCGAAGACGGTGTCGCCGTCCATCATGATGACGATGTCGTAACTGGCGTTGCGCACACCGTTGTTGAGGGCGGCCGGCTTGCCCGCGTTCTCCTGGCGGATGACCCGGACGTTGTTCATGCCGAACGAGCGGGCCGCCTCGCGGGCGATCTCGGAGGTGCCGTCCGAGGAGCCGTCGTCGACGACGATGATCTCGATCGGATGGGTGCTCTTCGCCAGCGACTCAAGGGTGTTGGCGATGCACTCCTTCTCGTTGTACGCCGGGACGATCACCGTCACCGGGCGGGTGACGGTCGCTCCCCAACTGAACCGGCGTTTGTTGCGCTGTCTGTAGTGGCGCCGGGCGAGGATCAGCATCATCCCGAACCGGCTCATGACGGCGACGCCGACGACGGTCAGGCCCGCCGCGAGTCCCGGCACCACCCACTCGGCGACTCTGACCGCCCAGATCAGCGACTTGCCCTCGTAGAGGGTCATGCCGGTGGCCTCGCGGTGGGCCGCCTGGAGGGCCGAGATCCGGCCGTTGCCGTTCCCGTTACTGTTCCCGCTGCCGCCGGCGGCCGAACCGACCGTCGTCTGGCCGCTGCCGGGCGCGGTGCCGGCGGGGGCACCGGCCGTGGGCGCGGCGGAGGGCTGCGCGCCGGCCGTGACCGTGCCGGTGCTGGTACCCGCTGCGGCGCCGGTGCTCGTGACGGGACGCTGGGTCGCGGCGTTCTTGGCGATGGCGCCGCTCACGGTGGTGAACGTGTAGCCCTTCGCCTTCATCTTCGCGATGTACGTGGGCAGCGCCTTCATGGTCTGCGAGCGCACCCCACCGGCGTCGTGGAAGAGCACCGAGGAGCCCGAAGTCCCGGACGGAGTCGCCCACTTGATGATCTTCGCGACGCCGGGCTGCTTCCAGTCGTCGCTGTCGGTGTCGACGAAGACACTGGTGTAGCCCTCGGCACCGAGCGTCTTGTAGACGGGGTAGCTGTAGTTGTCGATGGCATCCGTCTCCGAGGAGTACGGCGCGCGGAACAGCGTCGTGGTGATGCCGGCCGCGCCCGCCAGCGCGAGCTGCGTCTGTTCCATCTCCCGCTTGATACGGGCGTCGCTCTGGTAGGAGAGGTCGACGTGGGTGAAGGTGTGGATGCCCACCTCGTTCCCCTGCGAGACCATCTGCTTCACGATGTCCGGGTAGCGCGAGACCATCGAGCCCACCAGGAAGAACGTGGCGGGGACGTCGTACTTCTTGAGGATCTTCAGAACTGTCGGTGTGTAGGTGGGGTTCGGGCCGTCGTCGAAGGTGAGGACGATGGTCTTCTTCGGAATGGTCTGGGTGACCGGCTGACCATTGCGGAAGGTCAGGATCGGGCCGCCGTTGAGCACCTTGTCGGGGACCTTGCTGGCGCTCGCGCCGTCCCGGACGCGCTGGTCTCCGCCGACTTCCGCGCGCAGGTAGCCGTCGAGCAGCATCACGCAGGTGAGGCCGAGGAGAAGCAGCAGGGCGAGAATCACCCGGGGCCGTTGGAGGGCGGCGGCCTTGCCGGCCGCGCGCTCCATCCGGGTGGGGGCGCGGCGGCGCCCGCGCGAGGGAGTCGTCGTAGTCATGGCTGCGGTCGCGCTCCGGTTACTGTGCGGTGGCTGAGGCGGACGGGGCCGCGCCCGTGGGGGCGCCCGAGGGGATGTCGGTGGGCGCGCCGGTCGGAACACCGGAGGGCGCCACGCCGCCTCTGCCGCCGGCGGGGCCGTAGCCGCCGCCCGGAGCCGACCCGGCCTGGCCGCCGCCGAACGGCAGCAGCGAGGACGGGTTGACGGAGATGCCCCAGCCCATGAACGCCATGCCGAGTACGAACGCGTACCCCAGGCAGACGACACCCATGAGGAGGCCGATCCGGCGCAGCACCTTTGACCGGCGGCCGGAGTTGTCAACGAACACGGGGCCTTCTGCGGACCCGTTGCCGCGTTTACGGCGGCGACCCCGCTCGGAGGCGGGGTTTTCGATGGCGGACTCGGATTGCATTCCCCAGATATTAGGCGGGCTTTATGTGGCCAAAACTCGGAATCACTTGTGAGCCTGCCCAGAAAATCGACGCAACCTGTCTCTTCCCTTAGAGAAGCCAGGAAACGCCTTATGAACAGCCAGTGTCAGTAGTGTCCCCAATTATCCACTTCGTCGCCCGACTTGACCGTTTCGCGCATCGGTACCCGTGGGTTTCCTATGTTTTATCTGTCTTCGTAAGACACAGCCCCATGTGCTTCATTTAGGCTTCGGAAACCGACTCTGTTTCCATCCTGAGACAGAAATCACCGTCCCCACGCGGAAAGGGTGCATGCTCAATGAGGAGTTTCCTGAAACCGGCGGCCGGGCTCACCTGCTTGTTTGCCCTGACGGTCACCGGGTGCTCCTCAAGCTCCGACGACACGTCGGACGCGGCACCCGAAGCGACCCAGCAGACGAGTACGGCGCCCTCCGAAAGCGCCTCGTCGACACCGTCGTCGACCACGTCCTACGCCCCGTACGTCAGCGTCACCACCGCGGCCGACATGGACGACAGCGGGTCTCCGACGGCGTACAACCTCGCCTTCGCCATCGCCGACGGCAGCACCTGCACGCCGAAGTGGAACGGCACGACCGCCATCGACAACGCGGCCGTGAAATCCAGGATCGCGGCGCTGAAGACCTCCGGCGCCACCGTCCGCGTCTCCTTCGGCGGGGCCTCCGGCAAGGAGCTGGCCACGACCTGCACCAGCGCGACAGCGCTCGCGAAGGCCTACGGCGAAGCGCTGGACGCGGCCGGCTCGACCCAGGCCGACTTCGACATCGAGGGCGACACCCTGACCGACTCCACCTCGGTCGCCCTGCGCTCCAAGGCGATAGCCCTGCTTCAGAAGGAACGCACCGACCTCAAGGTCTCCTTCACGCTCCCGGTGATGCCCAGCGGCCTCGACTCCGACAGCCTGGCGCTGCTGGAGTCCGCCAACGACAACGCGGTCGCGGTCTCCACCGTCAACATCATGACGATGAACTACGGCGAGTCGTACACCGCCGACGTGGGCGACTACGCGATCACCTCGGCCACGGCCACACACACCCAGCTCAAGAAGGTCTTCGGCCTCTCGGACGCCGGCGCCTGGCAGGGCATGGCGCTCACCTCGATGATCGGCGTGAACGACGTGTCGGGCGAGACGTTCTCGCTCGCGGACGCGGCACAGGTGCGGACGTTCGCCGAGGAGAAGCAGATCGCCTGGGTGTCGATGTGGTCGACGTTCCGCGACCAGCAGTGCGAGAGCGGGAGTTCGAACGACGACGCGGCGACCGACTGCAGCGGGGTGACCCAGAGCTCGGGCGCCTTCGCGAAGGCCTTCGCGGGCTGAGGTCCCCTCCGGGGGTCAGCGGCGCCGGTGCACCAGCCGCCCCGCACACACCGTCGCGATGCACGTACCGGCCTCGTCGAACACGGCGAGGTCGGCTCGGCCGGACAGAACCGCGGGGCGTGGGGCGGCGAGGATCACCACATCGTTCCGCTCCGCCGCGGAACGGAGTTCGGGTGAGTCGACATGCTCCGCCAGGACAGCGGTCGCGCCCATCTTCAGTACGGCGTGGATCCGCTCACGCGGGCTCGGCGCGTCCGGAAGTGGGCCCTCGTGGACGCGGGCCGGACCCAGGACACCCGGCCAACTCCGCACCCGCGCACCCGGAAACCGCTCCTGGACCTCCGCCAGCGTCCCCACACCCGCGATCCGGGCGCCTTCGACAGCGACGGCCCCGCCCTTGTCCGCCGTGTGAATCGTCAGCACGGCGGCCCTAGTTGGCGGAGAGCAGCTTCAACTCGGGGTGAGCGGTGCCGCCTTCGATCGCCGTGGACGAGATGTGCGACATGACCCGCTCGTCGACGGGGTCGTTCGCCGGGTCGTCGTGGACGACGATGTGCTCGTACGTCGTGGTCCGCTGGGCCGGGACGCGCCCCGCCTTGCGGATGAGGTCGATGATCTCCATGCGGTTGGAGCGGTGCTTGGCACCGGCCGAGGAGACGACGTTCTCCTCCAGCATGATCGAGCCGAGGTCGTCCGCGCCGTAGTGCAGGGAGAGTTGGCCGACCTCCTTGCCGGTGGTGAGCCAACTGCCCTGGATATGGGCGATGTTGTCCATGAAGAGGCGCGCGATGGCGATCATCCGCAGGTACTCGAAGAGCGTGGCCTGCGTGCGGCCCTTGAGGTGGTTGTTCTCGGGCTGGTAGGTGTACGGGATGAAGGCGCGGAAGCCACCGGTCCGGTCCTGTACGTCTCGGATCATCCGGAGGTGCTCGATGCGCTCGGCGTTGGTCTCGCCGGTGCCCATGAGCATGGTCGACGTGGACTCGACGCCCAGGTTGTGCGCGGCCTCCATGATCTCCAGCCAGCGCTCGCCGGATTCCTTGAGCGGCGCGATGGCCTTGCGGGGGCGCGCGGGCAGCAACTCCGCGCCGGCACCCGCGAAGGAGTTGAGACCGGCCGCGTGGATACGGGTGATGGCCTCCTCGACCGACACCCCGCTGATCCGGGCCATGTGCTCGACCTCGGAGGCGCCGAGGGAGTGGATGACCAGTTGTGGGAAGGCGCCCTTGATCGCGGCGAAGTGCTTCTCGTAGTACTCGACGCCGTAGTCGGGGTGGTGCCCGCCCTGGAACATGATCTGGGTGCCGCCGAGTTCGACGGTCTCGGCGCAGCGCCGCAGAATGTCGTCGAGGTCACGCGTCCAGCCCTTGGCGGTGTCCTTGGGCGCGGCGTAGAAGGCACAGAACTTGCACGCCGTGACGCACACGTTCGTGTAGTTGATGTTCCGCTCGATGATGTACGTCGCGATGTGCTCGGTCCCCGCGTACCGACGCTTGCGTACGGCGTCGGCGGCGGCGCCGAGCGCGTGCAGCGGGGCGTCGCGGTAGAGGTCGAGGGCCTCTTCGGGGGTGATGCGCCCGCCCTCGGCGGCACGGTCGAGGACGGACTGAAGCTCGGCCTTCTCGGTCACCGGGGCGTCCCTTTCGTCAAGGGTTGTGGACGGACTCAGCCAGCCTACGCCAGCGCCTGTCGCGTCCCGACCTCAGGCCGTGAAGGCACCGACCAGCAGCCCGAGAAAGGCACCGGCGAGCAGAAACGGCCCGAATGGGACGGCACGCGCGCCCCTCCTGGCAAGGACACCCGCGTACAACGCCCGGAGCAGAAACCCCGCGAAGGCGCCCAGCATCACGGTCGGCCAGCCGTACCACCCGAGTACGACCCCCACCCCGACCGCGAGCCGCACCTCCCCCAGGCCCAGACCGCCACCGGGATCGAGACGGGACAGACCGAAGTAGCCCGCCCCCAGCACCGGGCCCCCGAGCAGCGCGTCCGTCCAGTGACCGGCGTGTTCGGGCAGGAAGAAGACGAGGCCGAGAAGGATGAGAGCGGCACCCGCGAGGGGAAGCGCCCGGTCGGCGGGGGCGGGCAGCAGGGCGGCCGGCGCGAGCAGCAGCCAGACCACCAGTTCGGGCCTGATCCCGGTGGCCACGGCGAGGGCGACGCACACCAGCGTGACGAGGAGCGCGGTACCGGCACCACGCCGGCCGACCCGCGCCACCACCGCCCCCGCGCCCGCGCCCCACACCCCCGCGAGGGCGATCAGCAGATGGTCGTAGTCCACCGCGCGACTACCCGACCTTGGACATCCGCGCGGTCGGCGAACCCTCGGCCGAACTGTCCGACGCGTAGGTGAGGTCGTCGCCGGTGGGGGTGAGGGTGACCGTGTGGGCGGCCTGGTTGCACACGTCACGGTTCGTCTTCGCGCCCGCGGCCGTGGCGACGAGCCGGGTCTTCGTCACCTGCTTCAGGGTCAGTACGTCGTCGCAGACACCGCCGAGCGTGTCGGTCTGCCGCAGAACGCCCAACTGCTGTCCTACGGCCGCCTTGCGCACCGTGAGCCGGAAGGTCCCGTCCGGGAGGGTGCCGCCGAGGGCGGTGCCGTCGCCCTGCCAGGTGCCGAGATAGGAGGCGGGGACGGTCCCGCCCGGCGTGGCCGCGGGCGCGCTCTGCGTACTGCTGCTGCTCGGCGTGCTCCCCGCCGTAGGTTCCTTCGCGGAGCCCGCGGAGGTGTCCGTACCCCCGTCGCCCGGCAGCATCCGGAACAGGAGGACCGACCCCACGGTCACCGCCGCGAGCGCCCCGGCGACGGCGAGCACGACCGAGCAACTGACCTTGCGCCCCCGCCCGTTGACCCCCGGAGCGGCCGTGGCGGCAAGGGAGACGGAGACCTTCCCCGGGCGCTGACCGGAATCAGGGGGAAGGGTGTCGTGCGGAGCCGCGTCACGCGGCTCGGGCACAAGACCGGGCGTGACGGTCGGAGTCATGGGTGCCATCGGCGCCACGGGCATCACCGGCGGCGGCCCGAACGCCCCCGCTCCCGACGAGGAGTTGCTGAAGCCCACCGGCCCGGAAGACCCCGACGGCACTCCCTCGGCCACCCCCGCCGCCTCAAGATTCAGCAGGTGTACGGCACTTCGGCTGACCTGCTCCACCAGCGCCCCCGGCAGCCACCCACCGGCCACCAGCCGGGCGGCACCCTCAGGGGCGAGCAGCCGGCCCACCTCACCGGGGCTGGGCCGAACGGCCGGGTCCTTCGCCAGACAGACACTCACCAGCTCCCGCAACTCACCACCCATCTCCCCCAGTTGGGGCTCCTCGTGGACGACCTTGTAGAGGAGGGCGGCCGAGGAGTCGCCGGGGAAGGGCGACTCGCCGGTGGCCGCGTAGGCGAGCACCGCCCCCAGGGAGAAGACGTCCGAGGCGCCGGTCGCGCCCTTCCCGAGGATCTGCTCGGGGGCCATGTAGCCGGGCGAGCCGACGGAGACGCCGGTGGAGGTGAGGGAGGTGGTGCCGTCCGTGGCGCGGGCGATCCCGAAGTCGATGAGGAGCGGACCGTCCAGGGTCAGCAGCACGTTGGACGGCTTCACGTCCCGGTGCACGAGCCCCAGTTCGTGGACGGCGACCAGCGCTTCGGCGAGGCCCGCGCCCAGCGCCCGTACGGAAGGAATCGGCAGCGGCCCGCCGTCCGCGACGGCGGCGGAGAGCGACGGACCGGCCGCGTACGCCGTGGCCACCCACGGCACCGCGGCCTCCGGGTCGGCGTCCAGGACGGGCGCGGTCCAGGCACCGCCCACCCGGCGCGCGGCGTCGACCTCACGGCGGAAGCGGGCCCGGAACTCCTCGTCGAGCGCGAAGTGCGGATGCACGATCTTGACCGCGACCGTACGGCCGCCCGCGCTGCGCCCGAGATAGACCCGGCCCATCCCGCCGGAGCCGAGCCGGCCGAGCAGCCGGTAGGGCCCCACGACCGCGGGTTCGTCGTCTCCGAGCGGCTGCATGCCGTCCACCCCTCCCCCGTACGACTTCCAGCAGGGTAGTGGAGCGCCCCTCCCGTGATTACGGCTGGAGCAGATCCACGTTCACGTCGGCCGGGAAGCCGGTCGTGGGTCCCACCCGGCGGGCGAACTCGGCGACCGCGGCGAGCTGGGGGCCGCCGAAGCGGAAGTCGAGGGTGGTGAAGTACCGCTCCAGGACCTCCTCGTCGAACTCCTCCCAGCGGGCGGCCTGTTCGGCGACCTTGCCGACCTCCTCAAGGGAGAGGTTGCGGGAGGCGAGGAAGGCCTCGTGGACCTTGCGGGTGATGACCGGTTCGCGCTCCAGGTAGTCGCGGCGGGCGGCCCAGACGGCGAAGACGAAGGGCAGCCCGGTCCACTCCTTCCAGAGCGAGCCGAGGTCGTGCACTTCGAGCCCGAAGCGGGGCCCGTCGAGGAGGTTGGCGCGCAGCGCGGTGTCACCGATGAGTACGGCCGCCTCCGCCTCCCGCATCATCAGGCTCAGGTCGGGCGGGCAGGTGTAGTAGTCGGGCTGGACGCCGTACCGCTCGGCGAGGAGGAGCTGGGCGAGCCGGACGGAGGTCCGCGAGGTCGAGCCGAGGGCGACGCGGCGGCCGTCGAGCTGGTCCAGCGGGACCTGCGAGACGATCACGCAGGACATCACCGGGCCGTCGCAGCCGACGGCGATGTCGGGGAAGGCGATCAGGTCGTCCGCGTTGCGGAGGAACTCGACGAGCGTGATGGGCCCGATGTCGAGGTCCCCCTGCACCAACTGCTCGCTGAGCTTCTCCGGGGTGTCCTTGGTGAGCTCGAAGTCGAGAAGCGTGCCTGTTCTCGCGAGCCCCCAGTACAGAGGCAGGCAGTTCAGGAACTGGATGTGGCCGACGCGCGGCCGGGTGCGAGAATTGTCCACAACGTGAGGCTAGACCTCATGAGGTACGCTCCATACTTCGGCCCCACAGTCAAGCCTTTGGCGATCTTCAAACGTCCGGGTGATGTGATCTTGGCCTCTATTGCTTTCGGCTGCCCACATGCTAGGCTCGCCGCAAGTTGCAGTTTGGTTTCCCTTGCAGTACAGAGCCTGCGGAGCATGTAACCGCAGGCTCTAGTCGTTTTCAGACGTATGCAGTAGTGCGGGACTTGTTTTCACACTTGCAGGGTTCTGGAGCAGGGCAACCCTTTGGGCCCAAGGAGGGCTTATGGCTACCGGAACCGTGAAGTGGTTCAACGCCGAAAAGGGCTTTGGCTTCATCGCCCAAGAAGGCGGCGGCCCCGACGTCTTCGTTCACTACTCCGCGATCAACGCGAGCGGCTTCCGTTCGCTGGAGGAGAACCAGCAGGTCTCCTTCGACGTGACCCAGGGCCCGAAGGGCCCGCAGGCGGAGAACGTAACCCCCGTCTGAGTCACTTGATCGATAGCAGTCATTCGGTCTCGGAGCCTGGTGCTTTGATCCGGAACAGATAGCAGTACCCAAGGAGCCCCGCGCCGCAAGGCGACGGGGCTCCTGCCTTTGCCTCCGGCGGTCGGGCGGGCTGTCGGTGGGGTCCCCGGCCATGACATCGAGGCCGCGCGACTGGACGGTGCAGGCCGCCTTCGCCGAGCTGGTGAACCGTGGCGGGGGCGGCCAGGTGGCCGACCTCGGCTGCGGCCCCGGGCGGACCACCGCGCACCTCGCCTCCCTCGGCCTGGACGTCTTCGGCCTCGACCTGTCCACGTCCATGCTCACGATCGCCCGCCGCGAGAACCCGGGACTGGTCTTCCGTCAGGGCTCGATGCTGGACCTGGACATTCCCGGCGGGGCGCTCGCGGGAGCCGTCTCCTGGTACTCGTCCATCCACACCCCTGTGGACCGACTCCCGTCCCTCTTCACGGAGTTCCACCGTGTACTGGCCCCGGGCGCCCACCTCCTGCTCGCCTTCCAGGCGGGCGACCGGCCCCTCACCCTCGACCAGCCCTTCGGCCACCCGGTACGCCTGGACTTCGAACGACGGCGACCGGACGCGATGGCCGGGCTGCTGGAGGCGGCTGGGTTCGTGATGCGGTCGCGGGCGGTGCGGGAGGCGGACGAGGAACTCGGGGAGTCGTCAGCGCAGGCGTTTTTGCTGGCCCGCAAGGCTGCGGCTGTGCTCCAGGGCTAGGCGGGCGCCGACCTCGCTGGGGTACTCGCGGACGGAGAACGCGGCCGCGATCGTGCCGACGCACCACGCGAAGAGGGCCGGCACGACGGGGAGTACGAGCAGCGCGGGGAGGACCGCGGCGCGGCCCAGCCCCTGGCCGCGTCGTGTCGCGTCGCGCTTGTCCAGCCAGGCCTGGGTGGGAGTCGGCGGGTTCAGCATCTTCTCGTGGATGTCCCGGCGCTGCTTCACCCAGCCCCAGGCAAAGGCCCCGCATGCTGCGAGCGCCTGCGCCCAGTCCCACACCGTGCGCAAGGGCGGGGGCAGGTGGACGCGGAACGACCGGTAGAGGTCGAGGACGATGTAGCTCATGAAGGCCAGAATCACGAACCAGAGGAGTGCACCGGAGGCGCGGCGCAGCCAGTAGCGGGCGCCGCGCTTGTACCAGGTTCTGCCGAGGCCGGGCAGTTTCGGGATGTCGGACGGGGTCATGTTCCGGACGGGTGCTCCTGCAGCCAGCGGCGGGCGCCAACCTCGCTGGGGTATTCGCGGACGGTGGTCCAGGCCGCGAGCCAGCCGACGAGGTACGCCGCGAAGGCCGGCATGACAGGCGCTGCCAGGGCGATGAGCACCCGCCCGCCCGCGGCACCGAAGCCGGCCGACCTGCCGGCCTGCCGGTTGTGGTCGCGCTTGGCGATCCAGGTCTGCTTCGGGGTGGGCGGGTCCAGGAGCGCCGTGCGATGACCCTGACGCTGCTTGATCCAGCCCCAGACGAGGGCCGCGCAGCACAGGACGACCTGCGCCCAGTCGTACGCGGTGCGGGCGTTGGACGGCAGCAGGTCACGGACTCCCTGGAAGAGGCCGAAGGTGAACAGGCCGTAGATGGCCATGAAGACGAGCAGGAAGACCGTCGTACGCACACGGCACAGCCAGTAGAGCGTGCCGCGCTCGTACCAGGTTCTGCCGAGTTTCGGCAGCTTCGGGATCTCCACGTGCGCCCCGGCGGCGGCGACCTCAGAAGATGCTCGTGACGCCATGCCACACGTCCTTTAGTAGTCGTTTCCCGTCGTCCACCGTCTCCGTCGCGACATCACCCGCGCCGTGCAGTACACCGCCCACCACTCCGTGGTCGTGGATGTCCTCGCTCCAGTGCTCGTGGACGGCGTGGTCGAAGATGCTGGTCGCGGCGATGGTCGCACCGACGCCGACCGCCGCCACCGCCACCGCGCCCTCGACCGGGAGCGCCACCACCGCCAGCGCGCCCGCAGCCACACCCCCGACAGCCACACCTACATCCACCGTCACCGACTTCTGCCACGACCACCCCTTGTCATGGTCGTCCTTCGCCTCGACCAACCCACACGCGGCGGCCGCGGCGACGTCGATGACCGGGATCTCCTTGAGGAACTCCGGCAGCGCCTCAAGCCCCTTGCCCAGCCGCAACGCGTCCGCCGCGTCGGCGAGTTTGACGTTCAGGACCCGGTCGTAGGGCAGCTTGCTGCTGCCGACGTCGGCGCGGGCGATGGCCTCCTCCAGGGAGTCGACCTTCATGACCGCGTCGCCGTAGGCGCCCTTGGCGGGGAGGTCCTTGGGGAGGCCGCGGCCCGCCTTCTGGTACGCCTTGCGTTCCGCCCGCATCTCCTTCTTCGCCGCCTGCGCCTCGGCCTTGGCGTCGTCGAGCTGGGCGCGCGCCTTCTTGCCGCCGGCCCTCGCGTCCTCGGCGTCGTACGCGTACAGGCCGCGCAGCGCGTCCGCGATGGTGATCTTGTCGCCGGTCGACACCTTGTCGGTGACCTGGGCGTACAGCCCGTTCAGCTTGTCGGCGGCGACCAGCCGGGCGTGCTGGGCGGTGTGCATGACCTGCTTGAGGACGGTGTCGTACTCGGTCATCGCGGAGATCGTCTTCTGGTCCGCCGCGCTGGGCGGATTCGCCGTGACCATCGGCAGGGGCACACCCTTGTCGCCCATGGGCACGCCCTTGGTCGTGGCGACGTGCTCGGCGTTCTGCAGGGCCGTCTCGCAGGTGGACAGCGCGTCGGCGAGGGTGCTGAGGATGTCGCCCACGTCACTCACCATGCTGGCGAAAGCGCCCGCCGTCAGCGCGTCCTCGCTCCACTTGGCGCGGAACTCCTCGGCCGCGTCGCCCTTCCAGCCCGCGTCGCCGACCAGCTTCTCGACGGCGCCGGTGACCGGGCGGACGACGTCGTCGAGTTTGTCCTTGGCGTTCTTGTACGTGGTGGCCATCGTGCGCAGTCCGCCGATGTCACCGCCGACCCAGCTGTCGCCCATCAGCCCTCCACCATCAGGTCCTCGAACACACCGTGGACGTCCACGTCGTGCCGGTGGAACGAGTCACGCGCGTACGCGACCTTGTCGCCGTGGTCGTCCAGCCGGTCGGCGAAGCCGGTGTGCAGGCCGAGGATGAGGTTCGCGACCTCCTTGATGGCGTCGTCGAGCCCCGCGTCCCCGCCGCTCACCAGGGGCGGGGAGACGTCGGCGGCGAGTCCCCGGTAGTCGGTGGCCTGGTCGTGGAAGGTCTTGGTCATCGAGGTGAGATCGCTCAGCACCGCCTTGAAGTCGGCCGACATCAGCGCACCTCCCGTGCGAGGGCGGCCAGGTCGGCCGGCCGCCAGTTGCGCCGAACCGGGGCGACCTTCGGGTCGAGGACCACGGTCGCTCCCCGCTCCCCCATCGCCTCGGCGAGCGGCCCGATCGACGTGAGGACCCAGGGCTGGGCCTCGCCGAACGCGGCGACGAGCTTCTCCACCGTGCTGAAGGCGAAGGCCGCGGAGTCGGCGGCGGGGTGCTCGAAGAGTTCGTAGACGACGAAGGGCATCCGGACCGGACGTCCGTCCTCGTTCACGGCCTCGATGGACCGAGGATGCGCCGGCACGAACACCGCCGTCTCGTACGGCGGCACGCCCGGCCTGGGTCCCGGGCGACCGTCCGGCTCCGGGCGCCGCGACGCCTCCGCGTAGTCGAGCAGGCTCGACCGACGCGACTGCGCGGTCGCCACCGGCGGTCCCTGTGTGTAGTCAAGAAGGCGTGAACGGTTCGGCTCCCCCACCGCCGTCTCCTCTTCCCCGTCAGTCGTCATGGTCGCTGTGGACGTATTCGCGCCATCACAGTAGCCACCGGACCAACGCCCAAATCCGGCTATGTCCCGTCTGCGAACCCGTTGCATGCGCAATGCATACGGCCGCTTGGCCCCGGCCTGGCCATCCCTTGACCCCGTGATGACCGGGCCGGGGAACCTCCCCCCACCTCCGCTACAGCGCCCCCGCCAGATCCAGCGCCGCCACATACCCGAACGTCATCGCCGGGCCGATCGTCGAACCCGCGCCCGCGTAGCTGTGGCCCATCACGGCGGCGCTCGCGTTCCCGGCCGCGTACAGACCCGGGATCACCGAACCGTCCGCCCGCAGCACCCGTGCCCGTGCGTCCGTGCGCATGCCGCCCTTGGTGCCGAGGTCGCCGGGGACGATGCGGAAGGCGTAGTACGGGGGCAGCCAGAGCGGGGCCAGGCAGGAGTTGGGGAGGATCGACGGGTCCGTGTAGTAGTGGTCGTAGGCGCTGTCGCCGCGCCCGAAGTCGGTGTCTTTGCCGCTCGCCGCGAGGGAGTTGAAGCGGGTGACCGTGGAGCGGAGGGCCGCCGCCGGGACGCCGATCGACGAGGCCAGCGCGTCCAGCGTCCACGCCTTGTACGCCGCGCCCGAGCTGTACCAGTCGTCGGGGAACGTGAACGTCGGTGCCACGTCCTTGAAGAGGTAGCGGTTGCGGTAGTTCTGGTCGACGATCAGCCAGGCCGGGATGTCGGGGGCGGCCGTGTTGCGGTCGTACATGGTGTGGACTACGTCGCTGTACGGCGCGGCCTCGTTGACGAAGCGGGAACCGGCCTGGTTGATCAACAGGCCGCCGGGGAGGGTGCGTTCGGCGAGGCAGAAGTACGGGTCGCCGGGGAGCGGGATGGTGGGGCCCCACCAGGCGTCGTCCATCAGCGCGAGCGAAGCGCCCGCACGCCGGCCCGCCTGGATGCCGTCACCCGTGTTCTCCTTGGCGCCGACCGTCCAGTCCGTGCCGATCGGCTGCCGCTGGTACTGCGCGCGCATCGCCGCGTTGTGCTCGAAGCCGCCGGAGCCGACCACCACCCCGCGCCGGGCCCGGACCAGTCCGGCGGTTCCGGCGCGGGTGACGACGGCTCCGGTGACGGCGCCGCCCTCCAAGTACAGGTCGGTGAGCGGGGTGTTGAGCCACACCGGCACCTGGGCGTTCAGCAGTCCCGCGCGCAGGCCGGCGGCCAGCGACTGGCCCATGGTGAGGGGTTTCTGGCCGAGCAGGGCCGCCTTCGTCCCCCGGGCCAGGCACTCGGTGGCTACGGCGGCGCCCTTGGCGCTCACCGCGGACAGGGCTAGCCACTTGTAGTCGGCGCTGAAGACGACCATGCCGGTCGGGACGGCCAGGTACGGCGGGTTGAGGTGGGCGAGTTCGGCGCCGAGGATGTTGCCGTCGAGCTGATCGGGTTCTATGGAACGGCCGTTGGGGAGGCCGCCGGTCAACTCCGGGTAGTAGTCGCTGTATCCCTCCATCCAGCGGAAGCGCAGCGGGCTGTTCGCCATGACGAAGGAGATCATGGCGGGGCCGTGGGAGAGGAAGGACTGCTGCCGGTCGGCGGAGACGTCGGAGCCGACCACGGCGGCGAGGTAACTGGCCGCCTTCGCGGGGGTGTCGGGGACTCCGGCGGCCAGGATCACGGGGTTGTTGGGGATCCAGATCCCCGCTCCCGAGCGGGCCGCCGAGCCGCCGAACGTCGGTGCCTTCTCCACCACCACACAGCTCAGGCCCTGCTTGGCGGCGGTCAGCGCGGCGGTCATGCCGGCCGCGCCCGAGCCGATCACCACCACGTCGTAGGTGCCGAGGAGCGGGAGGTCGGCGGCGCGCGCCGACTGCCGCGCTCCGGTGGCGACGGTGAGCGCGGCGACCGCACCACCGGCCAACACACGTCTTCTACCGGGGAGTTCCTGTTGTGCGTCCGTGCTCGGGGTCATGGCCGCTCCAGCCCGACAAGGAAATGGGCTGGGAATGTCGCGCGGGGGTCTTGTGAAGTCAATGAGCAGGGCCGAAGCGGAATTACGTCAGTCCGATCGCCGCGCAGTCCGCCGCGTAGGCCGCCGTGCAGATGTCCTTGACGGTGTAGACGTCGTCCGCGATCACCGTGTCCTTGATGTTGTCGCGGGTGAGGGCGACCACCGGGACCAGCATCGAGGGGATGTCCTTCTGTGTCGGGCTGTCGACCTTGTCGCGGGTCAGCGCGTCGAACTCGATGTCCTGGCCCTGGACTTCGGCCACCGCCATCTTCGCCGCGTAGGTCGCCTCGTCGAGGAAGGACTTGTACACGGTCATGTACTGCTCGCCCGAGACGACCCGCTGCACCGCGTCGAGGTTCGCGTCCTGCCCGGTCACCGGCGGGATCGTGGTCGCCCCTGCCGCCTTCAGCTCGTCGATGACGGCGCCGGCCATACCGTCGTTCGCGGAGTAGACGGCCGCGATGTTGCTCAGGCCGACCGACTTGATCGCCTTCTTCATGTTCGCCTTGGCGACCGCGGGCGACCACTTGTCGGTGTTGTACTGCTTCACGATGTCGACGTTGCCCTTGAGTTCGCTGAGCGCGCCTTCCTCCAGCAGGGCCGTGTTCGGGTCGGCGGGGTCGCCGTTCATCATGACGACCTTGCTCGCCTTCGCCTTCGAGCCGAGCGCCTCGATGACGGCGCGGGCCTGCACCTGGCCGACGAGTTCGTTGTCGTGGGAGATGTACGCGGTGATCGGGCCCTGGGCGAGCCGGTCGTAGGCGATGACCGGTATGCCCGCGTCCTTGGCCTTCTGGACGTCCGGCGCGATGCCCTTGGCGTTCAGCGCGTCGACCAGCACCACGTCCACCTTGGCGTCGATCATCTGTCCGAACTGCTCGCTCTGCTTGGCCTCGCTCGCCCCGGCGTTGGCGTAGCGGACCTTGCCCTTGCCGTGGGTGAGGGTGGCCACCTCCTTCTCGATGATGGGGCGGTCGAACTTCTCGAAGCGGGCGGTGTCCCGGTCCGGCAGCAGCAGCCCCACCGTGATGTCGTCGCCCTTCTTCGGGGTGGCGGAGTCGCTCCCGGAGGAGCCGTCGATGACTCCGCACGCGGCGAGCGAGAGGGCGGAGGAGAGAGCTGTCAGGACGGTGGCGGTACGGCGCACAGCGGTCCCGCGGGTGGTACGAACGTTCACTTGAGCAACCCGGTGTCGTGACGTGCGGATGGACCTTGGTGGTGCCTGGATGGGACGCGGGAGGGGCTATCGCTCCTGCGCGTACAGCTCCTCGATCTCCTTCGCGAAGTCCCGCATGACGACCTCGCGGCGGAGTTTCATCGACGGGGTGAGATGGCCGGCCGCCTCGGTGAAGTCGACCGGCAGGACGCTGAAGCGGCGGATGGACTCGGGGCGGGAGACCAGCTTGTTGGCGTCGTCGACGGCCCGTTGCAGGACGTTCCTCAACTCCTCGTCGTGGACGAGCAGTTCGGCCGGCACCGGGTGCTTGCCGTTCATCTGGCGCCAGTGGGTGATGCCTTCGAGGTCGAGGGTGATGAGGGCGGCCACGTAGGGGCGGCGGTCGCCGACGACCATGCACTGGGCGATGAGGGGGTGGGAGCGCAGCCAGTTCTCCAGCGGGGCCGGGGCCACGTTCTTGCCGCCGGCCGTGATCAGGATCTCCTTCTTGCGGCCGGTGATGGTCAGATATCCGTCGTCGTCGAGGCTGCCGATGTCGCCGGTCGCCAGCCAGCCGTCGGCGGACGCGGGGATCACGCCGTCGCCGTGCGGGTCCCAGTAGCCCCGGAAGACCTGGCCGCCGGCGAGCAGGATCTCGCCGTCCGAGGCGATCCGCACCTTGGTGCCGGGCATCGGCCAACCGACCGTCCCCAGCCGGGGTTTGAGGGGTGGCGTGCAGGTCGCCGCCGCCGTGGTCTCGGTCAGGCCGTAGCCCTCGAAGATCTCGATGCCCGCCCCGGCGTAGAACGCGGCGAGGCGGCGGCCGAGCGGGGAGCCGCCGCAGATGACGTAACGGAGCTTGCCGCCAAGGGCGTTGCGGATCTTGCGGTAGACCAGCGGGTCGTAGAAGGCGCGGGCCGTTCTCAGCGGGCGGCTGGGGCCCGAGCTCTTGCCGGACTGGCGGGCCTCCAGGGCCTCGCCGTAGCGGCGGGCCACGTTCGTCGCGCGGTCGAAGACCTTGCCCCGGCCGCCCTTCTCCGCCTTCGCCCGCGCGTTGTTGAAGACCTTCTCCAGCATGTACGGGATGGCCAGCAGGAAGGTCGGCTGGAAGCTCGCCAGATCGGCCAGCAGATCCTCGGACTTGAGGCTCGCGGCATGCCCGAGCCGGACCCGGGCGCGGACGCAGGCGACGGCGACCATCCGGCCGAAGACATGGGAGTAGGGCAGGAAGAGGAGGGTGGAGGGCTCTTCGTTCGGCTTGTTCTTGAAGACCGGGTAGAGCAGTTCGATCGCGTTGTCGACCTCCGCGAGGAAGTTGCCGTGCGTGATCGCGCAGCCCTTGGGGCGGCCGGTGGTGCCCGAGGTGTAGATGACGGTGGCGAGCGTGTCGGGCAGCAACACCCCACGCCGTACGGCGACTTCCTGGTCCGGGACGGTACGGCCCAGCTCTGCCAGCCGCTCCAGATGACCCTTCTCGAAGACCCACATGTGGCGCAGGTCGGGGAGCCGGGGCGTCTCCGGGCCGAGGGCGGCGGCCTGGGAGACCGTCTCGGCGGCCATCGCCACCGCTCCCGAGTCCTGGAGGATCCACCGGGTCTGGAAGAGGGAGGAGGTCGGGTAGATCGGGACGGTGACCAGACCCGCCGCCCACGCGGCGAAGTCGAGGAGCGTCCATTCGTACGACGTCCGGGCCATGACCGCGATCCGGTCGCCCGGCGCGAGGCCCTCCGCTATCAGCCCCTTGGCGACGGCCCGCACCTGCTCGGCGAACTCGGCCGCCGTCACGTCGGTCCAACCGCCGTCCTCCGTCTGCCTGCTGAGGACCAGGTGTTCGGGGGCCGCCGTCGCGTTCTCGAACGGTATGTCGGCGAGCGAGCCGTGCGTGGCCGGCGGCACCAGCGGCGGTACGGACACCTCGCGCACCACGCCGTCCAGCCGCCGTATCTCGGGCTCGACGAGTACGGGCGCGCCGTCGTAGTCGTAGCCGGACGGGTAGGCGAGGGACATTGGCGGCTCCTGAGGCGTGCAGCTTGTACCGCTCTGCTGCATTAGGTACGCATGGCGCGTACCGAGGCGTTCATCCGCGGCCCGCGGCCGGGGTTACCTCGGGTCAGGTCGCAGATCGTACGGGGCCCGCGTGGTGACTTTGTGCGGGTTCGGGGGTGGTACGGAGCCGGGCCTGTGCAGCCTCGGCGGGTTCGAGGGACTCTGTCAGCCATACGTCAGTTGTCTGTCGGCCTTGTGCGACCCCTGCGTCACCCATGCGTGTCCCATGACCGCCCGGCTCGCCCCACTTGACCTTACCTGCGGTAACCTTACTGCGAAGTAAGCCGAAAAGAGCCGCCCAGGACGCCACTCGGGAGTGGGACATGGCCAACCCCTATCCGACCCTCAGCGACACCCCCGCACTCACCCCGCTCCTCCTCCGCGGCGCCCTGCTCTCTCCGTTCAAGAGACCGCGCCCCGACGCCGAGTTCGCCCGCACCGGGCTCGTGCTGCCCGGCGTCCGCGTCGACCTGGCCAGACTCGCCGCCTACGAACGGGTCTGCGGCTTCGCCACCGGCGACGACGCCCTCCCCGTCACCTATCCGCACGTCCTCGGCTTCCCGCTGGCCATGCGCCTGATGAGCGGCCGGGCCTTCCCGCTCCCCCTGCTCGGCCTCGTCCACACCTCCGTGGAGATCACCCGGCACACGGCTGTACCGGCCACCGGTGAGTACGAACTCGCGGTGCGCATCGACGAGTTGGTCCCGCACCGGCGCGGGACCGAGGCGACGGTCAGCACCGAGATGCGGGGTGGAGGCGGGGGCCGGGTGATCTGGGAGTCGCGGAGCACCTATCTCGCCCGGCACCACCGCACCGGCACGGCCGCACCCGAAGTCCCTGGCCCTCAGGCCCCATTGCCCACCGTCGCCGAATGGCACCTCGCCGAGGACGTCGGCCGTCGCTACGGCGCCGCGTCCGGCGACCGCAACCCCATCCACCTCTACCCGCTCACCGCCCGCCTCTTCGGCTTCCCGCGGACCATCGCGCACGGCATGTGGACGGTGGCCCGGTGCCTGGCCGCGCACGGCACACCCGAATCGGCTTATGTGCAGGCCAAGTTCAAGGCGCCGGTGCTGCTGCCGGGGGTGGTGGAGTACGCGGCGGAGGGCGGCCGTTTCCAGTTGCGGAGCGGGGAGCGCTCACATTTGGACGGGGTCGTACAGCCACTCATGTCATGAGCGCTCGGCGTCCACCGTCGCAGGCGGAGTCCAGGGCCGCCCCTCCATCAGGCCGCCAAGGCCCGCCCACGCGAAGTTCATCAGGGTCGCCGCCGCCTGCTTGGCGGTGACGCCCGGCGTCGAGTTCGACCAGGCGGCCAGGGACTCGGCGGCGCCGACCAGCGCCTCGGCGAGACCGGCCACCTCGCGCTCGGGGAGGTCGGGGTTGCGGTGGGCCTCGCGGGCGGCGACCGCTATCAACTGGGTGACGAACGCGACGAGTTCGGCGCGCATCGCGGCCACCTCGGCCGCGAAGGGCTCACCGTGGGTGCGGGCCTGGAGGTGCAGGACGGACCAACCGTCCGGGTGCTGGGCGGTGTGGGTGAAGAACGCCCGCAGCCCGTCCCAGAGTTGGCGGTCGGCGGGCGAGGCGGTGTCCACTCCGGCCCGGACCGTCTCGGTGAGCGCCTGGCCCTCGCGCCGGATGCACGCGGTGAAGAGGTCTTCCTTCGAGTTCAGGTAGAGATACACCAACGGCTTGGAGACGCCCGCGAGTTCGGCGATCTCGTCCATCGACGCGGCCATGTAGCCGCGCTGTCCGAAGGTCCGCACGGCGGCGTCGAGCATCTGCTGCTCACGGACCGCCCGCGGCATCCGCTTGGTCTTCACGACACCCATGGGGGCAAGGGTAGTTCGCCCCGGGCACCCGGCCTGCCGACAGGAGTTACAGCAGGGGTTCTAGGAAGTCTGGCCCTGCGGGTGGGCGGCGTCCACCGTCTCGTCCTCCTGGCTGCGGTTGGCGTCCAGGTTGGCCTTCATCCGGTCGACCCGCTCGACGATCTGCACGGAGGCCCGGTCGCGCACCCCGCGCAGCACCACGAAGCTGATCGGTGCCGAGATCACCAGCGCCAGCAGCACGATCCACATGCCGTTGGACTCACCGAAGCCGCGCGGGAAGACGCCGAGGTAGACGAGGCCCCAGACGACTCCGAGGCAGCCCGCGAAGACCCCGAGGCGCATCAGTGTGTAGCGGAACATCTCAATCCACTCTTCCGTGAGCTTCCGAAACCATGACGAACAGTCCTACTCAGTGAAGCACGCGCCCCCACCGATCTTCGGGCGGGGTACGCGGCTCACATCAGGGGCCGCAGCATGAAGATGTCGTCCCGGTCGTCGCCGGGGGCGACACGGATCGCACCGGGCACCCGGCCGACCTCCTTGTAGCCGCAGGAGCCGTAGAACCGCTCCAGGCCGTGGCCGCCCCGGCAGGTGAGGCGGATCGCCTCGATGCCGTCGAGGCCGCGGGCGGCCTCCTCGGCGGCGGCGAGCAGGTCGCGGCCGTAGCCCTTGCCCTGGTGGCGGGGGTGGACCATCACGGTGTAGAGCCACACCCAGTGCAGCATCAGCCGGTGGGTGTTGAACGCGAGGAACACGGTCGCGGCGACCGTGCCCGACTCGTCCCGGCCGACCAGCAGCCGGGTGCGGCCCTTGGCCATGGCGACGAAGTGCCGGACCAGTTCGGGCCGTATCTCGTCCACCGTCACCGGTGCGACGAACCCGACGGAGCCGCCCGCGTTCGAGACGTCCGCCCACAGGGCGAGGATCTCCTCGCGCAGGGCAGGGGTTATCGCGGGGTCCAGTTCGAAGGTGAGCGCCATCGAGCCGTTCTCACACCCGCATCGGCTGCGGGGACTCGCGCCGCGCCGGGTCCGGGCCGTCGTACTCGCGGATGATCTCGTAGCGGGTGTTCCGCTCGACCGGCTGGAAACCGGCGTCGCGGATCAGGTCGAGGAGATCGTCGCGGGTGAGCTTGTTCGGGGTGCCGTAGTTGTCGGCGTCGTGCGTGATCTTGTACTCGACGACCGAGCCGTCCATGTCGTCCGCGCCGTGCTGGAGGGCGAGTTGGGCGGTCTGGACGCCGTGCATCACCCAGAAGACCTTGACGTGCGGGACGTTGTCGAAGAGCAGCCGCGAGACCGCGAAGGTCTTGAGCGCCTCGGCGCCGGTGGCCATCTGGGTACGGGCCTGGAGGCGGTTGCGTACCTTGCCGTCCTTCATGTCCACGAAGTCGTGCTGGTAGCGCAGCGGGATGAAGACCTGGAAGCCGTTCGTCTCGTCCTGGAGCTCGCGGAGACGCAGTACGTGGTCGACCCTGTGCTTCGGCTCCTCGATGTGGCCGTAGAGCATGGTGCACGGGGTCTTGAGCCCCTTCTCGTGCGCCAGCCGGTGGATCCGGGACCAGTCCTCCCAGTGGGTGCGGTGGTCCACGATGTGCTGGCGGACCTCCCAGTCGAAGATCTCCGCGCCACCGCCGGTGAGGGATTCGAGGCCGGCCTCGATCAGCTCGTCGAGGATCTCGCTCGCGCTCAGCCCGGAGATCGTCTCGAAGTGGTGGATCTCCGTCGCCGTGAAGGCCTTCAGCGAGACGTTCGGGAGGGCCTTCTTCAACTCGCTCAGGGAGCGCGGGTAGTAGCGCCAGGGGAGGTTCGGGTGCAGCCCGTTGACGATGTGCAGCTCGGTGAGGTTCTCGCCCTCCATCGCCTTGGCGAGGCGGACGGCCTCCTCGATGCGCATCGTGTACGCGTCCTTCTCGCCCGGCTTGCGCTGGAACGAGCAGTAGGCGCAGGACGCGGTGCACACGTTGGTCATGTTGAGGTGGCGATTGACGTTGAAGTGAACGACATCGCCGTTCTTGCGCGTCCGCACCTCGTGCGCCAGCCCGCCCAGCCAGGCCAGGTCGTCCGACTCGTACAGCGCGACGCCGTCCTCGCGGGACAGCCGCTCACCGGAGCGGACCTTCTGCTCCAGCTCGCGCTTGAGCCCGACATCCATGCCCTTACCTCTTCCTGAGACAGCTTGTTAAACGGTACGCCTTGACCTCTACGCCTCTTCGGGCAGCTCTCCGACCCGGTTCTCCCACTTCGTGGAGAGCACGATCGTGGTACGGGTCCTGGAGACCCCCTTCGTCCCACTGAGCCGCCGGATGGTCTTCTCCAGGCCGTCCACGTCCGGTGCCCGCACCTTGAGCATGAACGAGTCCTCGCCCGCGATGAACCAGCAGTCCTCGATCTCGCTGAGGTCCTTCAGCCGGCGTGCCACGTCCTCGTGGTCGGCGGCGTCGGAGAGCGAGATGCCGATCAGGGCGATGACGCCGAGGCCGAGCGAGGCCGAGTCGACGGTCGCGCGGTAGCCGGTGATGACACCGGCCGCCTCCAGCCGGTTGATGCGGTCGGTGACGCTGGGTCCCGACAGGCCGACGAGGCGCCCCAGCTCCGCGTAGGAAGCCCGGCCGTTCTCTCTCAGGGCCTGGATGAGCTGCCTGTCCACCGCGTCCATGCGATCGATTGCCTTCCGGTGATGAGGATGAATTCGTGGGTGCCGTACGTCAGTTGCCGGTGGTGCGGGAGCCCCCGAGGTCGCCCTTCCACCGGCGGTACAGATCGTGCTCGACGCCCGCCGCGTCCAGGACCCGCCCGGCGACGAAGTCCACCAGGTCCTGGATGTGGGTGGCACCGGCGTAGAAACCGGGCGAGGCCGGCACCACGGCCGCGCCCAGGTCGTCCAGGGTCACGAGGTGGCGCAGCGTCTGTCCGTTCAACGGGGTCTCGCGCACGGAGACCACCAGCCTGCGCCGCTCCTTGAGGGTCACGCTCGCCGCCCGCTGCAACAGGTCCTTGCTGAGGCCGAGGGCGACCCCGGCGACACAGGCGGTCGACGCGGGCACGATCAGCATCCCCTTCGTGGGATACGACCCCGAGGACGGGCCCGCCGCGAGGTCGCCCGCGCTCCAGTGCCGTACGGCGGCGGTGTCGATGGCGTGCTGGAAGGTGCCGGGCTTGCCGTCGGCTCCGCGGGCCAGCCATTCCCGCAGGTCGTCCTGCCAGTGCGCGTCCCTGAAGGCGATCCCCGTCTCGTCGAGGAGCGTGAGCCGGGAGGCCCGGGAGACGACGAGGTCGACGCTCTCGCCCGCGTCGAGGAGCCCGCGCAGTACCGCAGCCGCGTATGGGGTGCCGGAAGCGCCGGACACCCCTACGATCCAAGGCGTACGCGGCGTCTCTCCTGGCTTGACTGGGTTCACGACACCGAGCCTAGCTGGCGTCGCGGAGCGGGAACCGGCCAAGGGGGCCGGGCGTTGTGTGGTGGGGACGAGTGGACCGTGGGGGGTGCCATGTCCGGTACGAGGTTCGGTACGGAATTGGAGTGGTCGCGGGGCGACCGCGCGAAGGCCGCGGCGAAGCTGATGGTGGGCTGGGTCGCGCTGTTGTGGCTGCTCGAAGTGGTCGACGTGATCAGCGGCCACGCCCTGGACGGCCTGGGCATCGTCCCGCGCGAGCCTTCTGAACTGGTCGACATCGTCCCGGCCGCGTTCATCCACTTCGGCTTCGCCCACGTGGCGGCGAACAGTGTGCCGCTGCTGGTGTTCGGCTTTCTCGCGGCCCTGGGCGGCATCCGCCGGTTCGCCGCCGTCTCCGCGCTGATCATCGTCGCGGACGGCCTGGGCGTCTGGCTGATCTCCCCCGCCCACACCAACACGGCGGGCGCCTCCGGCCTGATCTTCGGCCTCTTCGGCTTCCTCCTCGTCAGCGGCTTCGCCGAGCGCCGCCCCCTCGGCATAGCCGTCGGCCTCCTCGTCGGCGCGGTCTGGGGCACCTCGATCCTGCTCGGCCTCGCCCCGACCCAGTCGGGCGTGAGCTGGCAGGCCCACCTGATCGGACTGGCGGCGGGGGTGGGGGCGGCGTTCGCGTTCCGGCGGGGGCCGGCACCCCGGCCCGCCGCGCTTACACCGTGAGCCCCCGCACCAGCAGATCCAGCAGCGCGCACAGGAACAGCGCGATCCCGATGAACCCGTTGACGCTGAAGAACGCCCGGTTGAGGCGGGACAGGTCATGCGGGCGGACGATCGAGTGCTCGTACACGAAGGCGCTCGCGACGATCAGCAGGCCGAACCAGTAGAAGGCGCCGGCGCCGGTCGTCGCGCCGTACCAGGCGAGGAGGGCCGTGGTGATCGCGTGGCAGACCCGCGCGCCCCAGATGGACGCCGGGATGCCGAAGCGGGCCGGGACAGACATGACGCCGATCTCGCGGTCGGTCTCGATGTCCTGGCAGGCGTAGATCAGGTCGAAGCCGCCGATCCAGATGCCGACGGCGAGGCCGAGGATCACCGCGTCCCAGGACCACTCGCCGGTGATCGCGAGCCAGCCGCCGACCGGTCCCATCGCCTGGGCGAGACCGAGGATGGCCTGCGGGAAGTTCGTGAACCGCTTGCCATAGGGGTAGATCACCATCGGCACGACCGCGATGGGGGCAAGGGCCAGGCAGAGCGGGTTGAGGAGGGCCGCCGAGCCAAGGAAGACGACGAGCGCGACGAGCGCGCCCGTCCACGCGTGCTTCACCGTCATCGCGCCGGTCACCAGCTCGCGGTGCGCGGTGCGCGGGTTCCGGGCGTCGATCTCCCGGTCGATGATCCGGTTGACCGCCATCGCGAAGGTCCGCAGCCCCACCATGCAGATGGTGACCAGCAGCAGCCGCCCCCAGTGGATGTTCTTGTCCCACTGGAACATCGCGGTCAGCGCGGCGATGTAGGCGAAGGGCAGGGCGAAGACGGAGTGCTCGATCATGACGAGGCGTAGGAAAGCCTTGGTGCGCCCCGGCTGCGGGATCGCGGCTGATGCGCTGCTCACGAGAGTCCGTACTCCTTCCACCGGCGGTCGACCTTCGCCGCCGTCTCCGGGTCGGACAGCACCATCTCGGGCCAGCCGCCGTCCCGCGTATAGCCCTCCTCGGGCCACTTCCTCGTCGCGTCGATCCCCGCCTTGCCGCCCCAGAACTGCTGGTAGGAGGCGTGGTCGAGATGATCGACGGGTCCTTCGACGACCGAGAGGTCACGGGCGTAGTCCGTGTTGCCGAGGGCCCGCCACGCGACCTCGTGCAGATCGTGGACGTCGCAGTCGGAGTCGACGACCACGATCAGCTTGGTCAGGGACATCATGTGCGCCCCCCAGACCGCGTGCATCACCTTCTGCGCGTGCTTCGGGTACTTCTTGTCGATGGAGACGATCGCGCAGTTGTGGAATCCGCCCGCTTCGGGCAGGTGGTAGTCCACGATGTCCGGCACGATGATCTTCAGCAGGGGGAGGAAGAAGCGCTCCGTGGCGCGCCCCAGCGGTCCGTCCTCCGTCGGAGGCCGGCCTACGACGATCGACTGAAGCAACGGCCGCTTCCGCATCGTCACACAGTCGATGGTCAGCGCCGGGAAGGGTTCCTGCGGGGTGTAGAACCCGGTGTGGTCGCCGAAGGGACCTTCCGGGAGCATCTCGCCCGGCTCCAGCCAGCCCTCGATCACCACTTCCGCCTGGGCCGGCACCTGCAACGGCACGGTCTTGCAGTCGACCATCTCGATCCGCCTGCCCGCGATGAACCCGGCGAAGAGGTACTCGTCGATGTCACCGGGAAGGGGCGCGGTGGAGGCGTACGTCACGGCGGGCGGACACCCGAAGGCGATCGCGACCGGCAGCCGCTCACCCCGCCGGGCCGCGACCTGGTAGTGGTTCCGGCTGTCCTTGTGGATCTGCCAGTGCATGCCGATGGTGCGCTTGTCGTGACGTTGGAGCCGGTACAGCCCGAGGTTGCGGATCCCGCTCTCCGGGTCCTTGGTGTGCGTCAGCCCCAGGTTGAAGAAGGACCCGCCGTCCTGCGGCCAGGTGAAGAGCGCGGGCAGCGTGTCGAGGTCGACGTCGTCGCCGTGCAACACGACTTCCTGGACCGGGGCGTTGTCGGATTTCACCTTCTTCGGCGGCACATGGGTCATCGAGCCGAGCTTCCCGAAGGCGTCCCGCACCCCCACGAACCCCTGCGGCAGCTCGGGCCGCAGCAGCCCGCCGATCTTCTCGGAGATCTCGCCGTACGACTTCAGTCCCAGCGCCTTCAGCAGCCGCCGGTCGGTCCCGAAGACGTTCATGGCGAGGGGCATGGAGGAGCCCTTCACGTTCTCGAAGAGGAGAGCGGGCCCACCGGCCTTCTGCACCCGGTCGACGATCTCCCCGACCTCCAGATACGGGTCCACCTCGGCCTTGATGCGCTTGAGGTCTCCCTCGCGCTCCAGTGCCCTGAGCAGGGAGCGAAGATCGTCGTAAGCCATGTGTCCAAGTATCGGCCACGCGCTAGCCTGGCCCCGTCACCGGGGCCGCCTCACCTCTCTTCCCACCACTCTGGAGAAACTCACCACCATGCTCAGGTATCTGCCCTTCCTGCTGGTCCTGGCGCTGTGGATCTACGCCTTCGTGGACTGCCTGAACACGCCCGAGGAAGATGTGCGGGGCATGCCGAAGGTGGCGTGGGTGTTCGTCATCCTGCTCTTCGGCGAGGTCCTGGTCGGGCCGGTCGGCTGGCTGATCGCCGGGAAGAAGCGGCGGGAGACGGCGCCGGGCGCGACCCAGGCCGAGGGCCGGTGGATCGCGCCCGACGACAACCCCGAGTTCCTCAAGTCCCTCAAGCCGGAGAGCGAGGAGCGAGACGGGGAGTGATCCCGGGACAGCCGCGGATCAGCTACCGCTCCGGCACTGGCTGACCGAACTGCAGCTCCGGCTGTAGGAGTTCGCGCTCGGGGAGTCGATGTCCGTGTTGTAGCCCCAGTCGGCGCTGTTGTCGCGGGCCGGGTCGTAGGTGACGCGGGCTGCGACGTGGTGCGGGTTGGCCACGAACTGGTCGTAGTTGAAGGTGATGGTGCTCGGCCGGATGAAGCCCTCGTTGTAGCGGGCCGTCATCGTGTAGATCCGCACGCCGGTGATCGCGTAGTTCGGGATGTGCCGGACGTACGCCCACTCGTCCTGCGAGTGGTAGTGGTTGTAGAGGTTCTGGTCGCCCCGGATCTGGTCGGGGACGTACATCGCGTTCGACGCCCAGGTGGGGTCGATGAGGTAGACGAAGGTGCGTGCGGTGACGGTGCCGTGCAGGCACCGGTCGAGGAGGTACGGCCCGATGCCGGGAAGGATGGCGTAGGTGACCAGACGCGACGTGGAGCACTGGCTGTTCAGGGCCAGGTTGGCCATGGTGTTGGCGCCCTGACTGCGCGCGAACTGCACGGCTACGTTCATGTTCCCCGACGTCGAGATGTACTCGCTGTTGAGGGAGCGGTCCCCCTGGACGTGCGAGCGGATGTCGGAGTTGGTGCCACGGGACCAGAACCCGGCGTCGAAGATGCCCTGTCCGTTGGGAGCGACCGGCGGGCGGGCGTCGCCGCGGTACACGACGGAGGGGAACGCCCGCTCCGCGACGAGGTCGCGGTTGTGCAGGGAGGGACAGGTGCCCTGGCCGGACGAGGAGGCTCCCGAGGAGGGGCCGCCCGCGCAGGGGTAGGTGGTGGCCTGGGCGGTGGACAGCGGGCCGAAGAGGGTGGCGAGCACCGCCAGCAGAACCGCGCTCACCGCGCCCGTGATGGTGTGTGTGCGATGGGACATGGCACGAGACTCGGACCCCGGGAATTGAAAGGCACCCCCTCCCACCACGGCAATCAATCAACCGGCCGGGAGGCCACCGCGGCGACCGTCCCCGACAGGTTGTACGCCACCGAGCCCCCCGAAGCGGACAATGCGCCCCTGGGCCTGTGGCCCCCGGAGCCGGACACTTACCTCGCATGACGACTGCACCCGCCGACTCCGCCGGCACCCTCGCCCCCGCATACGGTGACAAGGTCATCGCCGTCGAGACGGCGGGCGCCGAGCCCATCCCAGACGCCGAACGGCATGGCAGCCCGCTCCAGCTCCTGTGGACCTGGGCCTCCCCGAACATCGAGTTCGCGACCGTCTACATCGGCGTGATCTCGGTCCTCTTCTTCGGCCTGAGCTTCTGGCAGGCGACCGCGGCGATCGTCCTGGGCACCGGCCTCGGTGCGATCACCCAGGGTTTCCTCTCCCTGGACGGCCCGCGCTTCGGCGTCCCACAGATGGTGATCGGCCGCTTCTCCTTCGGCTTCCGCGGCAACATCCTGCCGTCGGCGGCGAACGGCTTGGTGGCGGGCGTCGGCTGGTTCGCGGTGAACAGCGTGAGCGCGGCCTTCGCCCTCAACACACTGACGGGCCTACGCCCCCTGCCGTCCCTGCTGCTCGTGGTGGTCGCCGAGATCCTGATCGGCTTCATAGGCCACAACTTCGTGCACACCTTCGAGAAGTACGCCTTCCCGGCACTCGCCCTGATCTTCCTGCTGGCCGGCGTGTGGACCTTCAAGGACGCGCACCTCGGCGGGGGCGGCACGGGCGGCGGGGTCGGCGGCTTCCTGCTCGCGTTGAGCGCGGCCTGGGGTTATGCGGCCGGCTGGAACCCGTACGCGACGGACTACGCGCGCTACCTCCCCCGTACGGCGAACAAGTTCAGGACGATCCTCTACCCGGCGGTCGGCCTGTTCGTGTCCGTCACGTTCGTAGCGGTGATGGGCGCGGCGTCAGCGACTCTCCTCGCCCCCAAGAACGCGACCCCCACGGCAGCGTTCACCGGCCATCTCCCCTCCTGGCTCGGCGACCTGGTCCTGATCGCGATCATCCTCGGCGCGGTCTCGGCGAACGCCCTCAACGTCTACTCCGGCGCGATCTCCCTCACCGCCCTCGGCCTGAAACTCCCCGCCTGGCTGAACCGCGGCGTCCTGGTCGTGGTGTCGGGCGTGGCCGGCACGGCGGCGGCCTGGGCGTCACTGTCCGACGCGGGTTCGGCGTACGAGGCGTTCCTGCTGGTCATCGCGTACTGGGTGGCACCGTGGCTGGGCGTGGTCCTGGTCGAACGCTGGCACCAGTCCCGCGTCCCGACCGAGGAGTTGGCCCCGCGCCTGACCGACCCCACTTTCACCAACTGGCCCGGCCTGACAGCCCTGTTGACCGGCATCGCGATCTCGGTCCCCCTGTTCTCCAACCAGGAGGACTACGTGGGCTACGTGCCGAAACACTGGCCGTCGTTCGGGGACAGCACGCCGATTGTGGGGTTTGTGGTGAGTGCGGGGGTTTATGTGGGGTTGCGGGCGGTGCTGGGGAAGAAGGGAGAGGCTGCGGGGACTCTGGGTGAGACGCAGCCGACCGGCACTTCCGCCTGACCCGCGTACCTTCGCTGCGGATCTACAGGCACCCGCGACCGAGCGGTCTGGACTGCGCCCGGGTGGCGGGAGCGTCGAAGATGCGTGAAGCGGCGGAAGTCGAACGCGCCCAGCAGGCGCAGAAGGTCTGCGAGGCCGAGCACGGCCTGCTCAGCACACCTACGATCGGCGCAGGGAGAGTTGATGAATCACAGTGTGTGGAAGACGCGCCGGACCCGGCAGCTTGCCGGCGAGGCGGTGGAGTACGACGAGGAGTACATGGACGCGCGGCTGGCCGGCGATCTCGGGCAGGCGGTCTACGACCATCGGATCGAACTCGGTCTGTCCCAGGCCGAGTTGGCCGAACCGGCCGGGATGACGCAGCCCCAGGTCTCCCGGATGGAGGGCGGCGACACTGTGCCGACACTCCCGCTGCTGCGGCGCCTGGCAAAGGCACTGGACGGCTCGCTGAACGTCGCCATCGACGAGGGCGACTCGCACGTCACATTCACTCCGCACGCCGCGTGACGTAGGCCCAGCTACCGCAGGACAAGCGCGAGAAGCCCCGGAAAGCCGGCCTCGAACTCCTCGCGGCGGAGTCGGTTGACGCGCTCGGGGCCCTCGTCGCGCTGTTCGACGAGGCCCGCGCCGCGCAGGACCGCGAAGTGGTGGCTGAGGGCCGCCTTGGCTACGACGACGTGTTCGTCGGCGAGTTCGAGGCGCCGGTGCGGGCGGCGACCGGTGGGCGCGGGGTCGACCTGGTGCTGGATCCGGTCGGCGGCGACACGTTCCGCGCGGGCCTGGCCGCCCTCGCGACCTTCGGCCGCCTGGTCTCCTTCGGCAACGCGAGCTCGGCGGAACCGTGGCAGGTGGGCCGGCCCGAGCTGTACCCCGGCGCCCGTTCCGTCTCCGGTTTCTCGATCCTGACCCTGGCCCAGACCGACCCGGCGGCCTTCCGGGCCCTGGCCGAGCGGGCGTTCACCAAGGCGGCGGACGGGACGGTGGCTCTGCCGGTCACAGCCGAGTTCGAGTTGGCGGAGGTGGCGGAGGCGCACCGGTTGATGGGGGCGCGGGCGAGTACCGGGAAGTTGCTGCCAGGGTGGCTGCCGGGCGACCGGGCCGGGCGCGGAATCCCAAACACCCTCAATACCCCCAATACTCTTGGTACATGGAGTACGCGATGATGCGCGCGATCGCGACGGAACTCGGGGCATACGCCGAGGGCCTCGAAGGGGCCTGGAGGGTGGAGATCGGCCCGTCGGGCCCGGTACTGGCCATGAGGTGTCCGTCGAAACGACACGCGGGCACGATCCGTCGTATCCGCAATCAGTTGGACGAGCAACTCCTCACAACTCACCCCGGCTATATCTGCGCCAACGGGCCTGAGATCGAGCACCCGTCGCTCGGTCGCATGCGGGGCCCCGACGCCGTCGTCATCCCCGAGGACGTACTCGACGAGGAAGGCCTCGCGGTCGACGCGACGCAGGTGCTGGCGGTGATCGAGATCGTCTCGCCGTCCAACCCGAACAACGACTACGTCGAGAAGCTCGCCGACTATCCCGCCATGGGCATCGCCCACTACCTGATCGTCGACCCGCGCACCGGCACGATCGAGGTCCACTCCGATCCGTGCAGGAACGGCTACGCCCGCAAGGACCCGTACATCTTCGGGGACGCGGTGCCCTTCGGCCCGTGGACCGTGGACACGTCCGCCTTCCGCCGCTACGGCAAAGCGGGCAACGACATCGGCGAAGAACAGCCGTAAACACCGACCAGAGCGGCCCGCCCCCGTAAGCACAAGGCCCGAACCCCCCTTCCACTGTCCACCCGGTGCGGGATACCCCTGAAGACGAGCCGCCGCTCGGCGGACGTCGGTACGGAAGGGGATGGCCATGGGTGAGGAGCGGTTCGAGGACGGCTGGCGGGTGGACGAGCGGTGCACGAACTGCGATGTGGCCCGCCAGCTCGCCCCCGGTCTGATCGGCGAGGTCGACGGCCGCTCGGTCGTACTGCGCCAGCCGCGCGGCCAAGCCGAGGTCCGGCAGATGAACGCCGCCGCGCACGCCTGCCCCCCGCGCTCGATCCGCCCCCCGACCGGTCGACTGGAACCGGCGCAGGACCCCTTCCCGATGGCCCTGGACGACACCGTGTACCTGTGCGGGCACAACTCCCCGCACACCGCGGGGGCCAACTCCTACCTGCTGCGCCGCCCCGACGGCACGGCGATAATGGTGGACACACCGCGCTGGAGCCCCTCATTGGCCGCGCGCTACGAGTCGCTGAGCCCGGTCACCGACGTCCTCCTCACCCACCGCGACCACGTCGCGCACGGCCGACGCTACGCCGATCACTTCGGTGCCCAGTTGTGGATCCACGAGGGCGACCTCGACGCCGCCCCGGACGCCGACCGCGTACTCCGCGGCACCGACCCGACGCGGATCGCCGAAGGGGTCGTCGCCTTCCCCTTACCCGGGCACACCCAGGGCAGCGTGCTCTTCCTCGCGGACGAGCGGTACTGCTTCAGCGGCGACAGCTTCTACTGGTCGCGCGGCACCGGGGACATCGAGGTGGCCGAGAGCGTCACCTGGTACTCCATCACCGAACTGGCCGCGTCCCTGGCCCGAACAGTCGACCGGCTGCGCTTCGAGTGGCTCCTACCGGGCCACGGCGACCGCCGCCAGCTCCCCGCCGATGACATGGCCCAGCGGCTACGACGGCTGACGGCACGCACCGGCCAACTGCGGCCCCGCGCCATCGATTTCAGCGCGGTGCGCTGGTAACGAGGGCCGCCGTAAACGCCGACCATGCGGAACGGCCTGCCTCGCCGGCAGCGGCAGCCGTAGGGCGGCATGAAGGGGGTACGGGGTGGGTGATGTACGGATTGCCCGGCTTCCCTCGGTTCGCGAGAACGGCCTGGGCTTCCGGCCGAAGCGCCTACCGCTCCCGCCCCCATTCGACCGAGGTGGCCATGCCCGACCTCTGCCTGTTCGATGCCCTCTCCGAGCCCGAGCAGCTCAGCGACCCGTACCCCTTCTACTCCTGGCTGCGCACCAACCATCCCGTTCACCGCGACCCGGACGGCACCGCCTACGTCTCCCACTACGACTACGCCACCCTGCTCAAGGACCCCGACCTGCGGGACGCGCCGGTGCACGACGCCGACTCCTACACCCTGCGCACCCTCAACCAGGCCCTCATCAAGGCCGTACCGCCGCGCCACACCCGATTACGCCGCGTCGGTTCGGCGGCGTTCGACCGGGACCTCCTCGCGCAGGCCGAAGAGCGGATGACAGAGACGGCCGAGGAGCTGGCCGACCGACTCGCCGTCGCCCTGGCCGAGAACGGCACCGCCGACCTGCACACCGCGTACTCGCTGCCGTTCACCCAGCGGGCGGCGGCCACCGTCTTCGGCATTCCCGACGCCGACTTCGAGCTCCTCGCCGCGCTGCCCGCCCGGATGTTCCAAGCGCTCTATCCGAGGGCCACCCCGGCCGACACCGCCGACGCCGACGACGCCTCCCGCGCCCTGTTCACCTACATGGAAACCGCCGTCCGTGAACAGCGGTTCAGCCCCGGCTCCGGCTTCGCCCGTCTCATCGAGGCCGCCGACCTCATGCCGGCCGACGAGATCACCCGCCTGTGCTGGATGCTGTGGTGGGGCTCCTACACCTCGGCTCTCGCGGCCATCGACCTGGCCGCCCTCACCCTCATCGAGCACCCCCACACCGCGCCCCTCCTGCACGAGGACACGGGGACGTGGGTCGAGGAAGCGCTGCGCTACCGCAGCCCCCACGTCATCAACTCCGCGAACCTCACCACACGGCGCACGATGACCGTCGGCACCGTCACCCTCCCGCCCCACACCCCCGTGCGCTTCCTCCTCGCCGCCATCAACCGCGACGAGAGCGCGTTCCCCGGCGGCGACGCCTTCGACCCGCACCGCACCGGCACACCACGCCACCTCGCCTTCGGCGAAGGCATCCACGCGTGCATCGCCGCCCAACTCGCGCGCAGGGAACTGGCCATCGCCCTCACCACCCTCGAGACCCGCCTGCCCCGCCTCGCCCTGGCCGGCCCGCCCGTCTGGCGCCCGTACACCACCCAACGCCTGTGCAGCGGCTTCCCGGTGACGGTCACAGGGAGCGTGACGTCGGAGTGACATCGGACTGCGGACGGGAAGCCCCGGGTCCACGGCCGTCCGTATCCCCCGAAACGGGCGGACGCGGGCCCGGGTACCGCCAAGTCTGGATCTACAGGTGACCAGACCGGAAGAGGGTTCCAGAAATCTGCTCTAGAAATTCACTCTAGAACGGATCACCCATACGCTGTCCGGCATGAGCCCAAAGCAACAGCGCGGAGAGGTCACGGCCGACCTGCTCCTCGACGCCGCGCTGCGCGTCTTCACGGAACAGGGTGAACAGGGCCTCACCGTCAACGCCGTGACCAGGGCCAGCGGTGTCAGCCTGGGCAGCATGTACCACCACTTCGGCAGTCTGGACGGGCTGTACGACGCCCTGACGCAGCGGTGGCTGAGTCGGCTGCTGGACGAGCTGACCATCGCGCTCAGGGCCACCCGTACCGCCCGCACCGGCATCCGCGCGATCGTACGGACATATCTCACCTTCGTCCGCGAACACCGGGACGCCGCCCTGCTGTTGCACTCCTCCAGGACCGACCAGCGCAACATGACCCGGGCCCGAGAACTCCGCGACTCCCAGGAGGCCAGGCTGTCGGTGTTCGCCCTGTGGATCCAATGCCACGTGGACTCAGGGGAGTTGGCCCCGCTTCCGCCCGCCCTGATCGAGTCCCTCGTCCTGGGCCCGCTGATCGGCGTGGCCCGCCGCTGGCTCTCCGGCGTCGACGACACCGAACTCGACCTCGACCAGGCCACACGCGTCCTGCCGGACCGGATCTGGCGGTCGGTCAGCGCGGAGCCGAACTGAGCGCCGTGCCCGCACCCGCTGAGCGCGGAGCCGACGCGAAGGTGGCAGGTGAAGATGAACGTGCACACCACCGCGCCGGCTCCGCACGGAGCCCCCCTCCTGGCCCCCTCCCCCGGGCTCTCCTCCGCTCAGCCGAACGTCGGCACGTCGTCGGAGCAGGTCAACTGGCTTGTGTCCGTGGGCACGATCCGCTCGACCGAGCCGACGACCCTGCCGCCGGAGCTGGCCTTCTGCTGGTCGGCCGTCAGGTAGCCGATGAACATCTGCTTCCCGGCCGGCATCGCGGCGGGGTCGAAGTCGAAGACCACCTTGTCGTCGCCCTCCCGGTGGGCCGTACGCACGTCGTTCACGCCGGGCCCGGTGCCGCTGCGGTCGAGCGTGCCGGGGTCGTTCGTCCCCTTGCAGAACTCGCCGACCTTGATGAGCACCGGGAACCCGGCGTCGTGCAGAGCCTTCGCCAGCCCCGCGTGGTCGTCGAAGTAGGCCTGCTTGTCCCAACTCACCCTGACCGAGCCGTTTTTGAGGCTGTCCACCGTGTAGGCCGCGGTACGGATGTGGATGGTTCCGGCCCCGGTCGCGATCTCGTCCGACGGCGGCGCGGTGGACGGGTTGCCGTAGGTCGCCACACCCAGTGCCAGCGCGGCTACGGCGACGGTGGCACCGGCGGTCAGCCCGAGGCGGCGCGTGCGGCGCCGGGCGCGTCCGGTGGCGACGATCCGCTCGACGGGAGTGTCGAGGGCGACGTCGGCGAGCGAGGCCCGCAGGGCGTTCAGTACGTCCAGGTCGGGTGCGTTCGTGTCGAGTTCGGTCATGGTCCGGCCTCCGGGGTGACGAGGTGGCCGCGCAGGGTCGCTACGGCCCGTGACAGGTGGGCGGTGACGGTGCCGGGTGCGATCCCCAGCGCCTTCGCCGTGGCCTCGGTGTCGAGGTCCAGGAAGACCCGGAAGGCGATCACCTCCCGCTGGCGGCGCGGCAGTCGGCGCAACAGGACGAGCAGCGCCGGATCGAGTCCGGCGTCGGCGACCGCGGGGGCGGCCCGGTCGTGCCCGGCGTCGTCGAGGGCGACCTCGCGCCGCCTCCGCCGCCACCACGAGACACGGGTGTTGAACGCCGTACGCACGACCCACGCCCGGGGCGCAGGATGCCGGCCGACCTTCGCCCACCCCATCCACGCCCGGGTGAACGCCTCGGCCACCAGATCCTCGGCAAGCTGCCGCTCACCCACACCGGCGAGCACGGCCCTCAGGCACACGTCCCGGCTGCTGCTGTAGAACTCCGCGAACTCCAGCTCCTTCACACCCCCTATACGCCGTGGGACGGGGATCCGCTTACGTGCCGGAACGGTGTCTTCTACCGCACCGTGGGCATTCTCGGGCCATGCCTGCTGTGCTGACACTTGCCCAGGGCCAGGGGTCCTCCGGCTTCGACGACTACCTACAGACCGCCGCCATCATTCTCGCCGCCGCCGGCGTGATCATCACTCCCATTCGCCACAGTGCCCGGCGGACGCGCGGGCGTACCACGACTCCATAGCGGACGGCTCGCCCTGGACGGCCTGCGTCAACGACAGCCAGGACGCGGACGTCCGACGACTCCTGCGGTTCTACAACCAGTTGTCGATCCTGCTCGCCAAGGACCTCATAGACGAGGAGTTCGTCTTCGGGCTCATCGGCGCCGGGCTGATCAGTGTGTGGCCGGTGCTGCGCCCCGCGGTCGGCTACTACGAGCACTACTACGCGCGCTCGACCGGAGCGGAGTGGCACGAGGCACCCCGGCTGATCTACTACGAGGTCCAGACCCTGTACGAGCGCTGCGCCAGGTGGAACGAGCAGCAGCGGGCAAGGCCCGGCGGCGGTACGGCGGCGCGGTGACCTCGTCACCCTGGCTAAGCCACCGTCCGCAAACCCCGCCCCCGAGCAACCGCCCCCATCCCCCGCACCACCCGATGCGCGCACACCGCCGCCAGCAACTCCCCCAGCAGATCCGGGTCGTCGATCTCCAGGCCGAGCAACGACTCGATGCGCTCCAGGCGTTGGTAGAGGGACTGGCGGCCGATGTGCAGCAGGGACGCCGTGCGGGTCGGGGAGCAGCCGTGGCGTAGGTGGACCTCGAGCGTGCGCACCAGGTCGCTGGGGTGGGCCGCCTCCCAGGCCAGCAGGGGGCCCAGCGCGTGCTGCACCAGGCGGGCGAGGCGGTCGCGGTTCGCGTCCACGCCGCCGCGGGTCAGCTCCCGTTCCAGCGCGAGTGCTCGCGCCGAGGTCACCAACGGGCCCTCCGGTACGGCGGGTTCGGCGGCCGGGACCGTCAGGGCCAGCTCCAGGGTCGTACGGGCCGCGCGCAGCGTGTCGCTCCAGCGGAGCCAGCCGCTGCCCGCCTCGACCACGTGCCCTACCGCGACGGTCAGCCCGGGATCGGCGGCCGTACGGAAGGCCTCCTGGACGGTGCGGATCGGGTCGCCGGCGACGGAGGCGGGGAGCGCCAGCAGCGCCAGTACGTCGCCCGGGAACGCCGCCCGCAGCACGCTCGCCCCGCCCAGCAGCCGTACCGCCCGGTCCACGGCCGCCACCTCGCGCGTGCCGTGCACCGAGACCCCGATCAGCCGGGCGCCAGGGCCGGGGTGGAAGCCGGCCAGCGCCGAGCGTGCCTCGACCTCCGGCTGGTTCAGCGCGGCGCGGTCCGCGAGGTCGGCCAGCAGGGCCGCCGTGTGGTCGTCGCCCCACGGTCGTGCCACCGAGCGGCCGGACAGGCCCCGGGCCACGATCGCCCGGTTCGCCGCCTCGGTGATCCGTACGAAGGGGACGACCCGGTGCAGGGCCAGGAGCGGCAGGCCCAGGCGGCGGGCCTCGTCGGTGACCTCCGCCGGCATCGTCGGCAGCGAGCGGCCGATCTCCACCGCCAGGCCGGAGGCACCCCGGGCGGCCAGCTCACGCACGTAGCGGCGGCGGATCTCGGCGTCCGTGTCGGTGAGGCCGAAGCCGTTGGTGAGGAGGAGTTCGCCGCCGTCGAGGAAGTTCGCGCCCTCGTAGACCTCGCTGGAGTGGACCCAGCGCACGGGGCGGTCGAGCGCGGCCTCGCCGGCCAGCAGGACGGGCTCGGCGGCCCGTACGGGGTCCAGGTCCAGGACTTCGCGGAGGGTGAGTGCGGCCACGGGCACCTCCAGGGACAGCGCGTGGACACTTCGTCCGGCGGCGGGATGCCCGGAGAGTACTTTCCGCACGTTGCCCTCGTGTTTCGGCCACAGGAGAGTGGGACGTATGGATCAGGCACAGGCACGCGCGTGGCTCGCCACCGCCGTCGAGGAGGCCCGCGCCGGGCTCGCCGAGGGCGGCATCCCGATCGGCGCCGCGCTCTACGGCCCCGACGGCACCCTGCTGGGGCGCGGCCACAACCGGCGCGTCCAGGACGACGACCCCTCGATGCACGCGGAGACGGCCGCGTTCCGCGCGGCGGGACGGCAGCGGTCGTATCGCGGGACGACCATGGTGACCACCCTTTCGCCGTGCTGGTACTGCTCGGGGCTGGTGCGGCAGTTCGGGATCTCGCGGGTCGTGGTCGGCGAGGCCGTCACCTTCCACGGCGGGCACGACTGGCTGGCCGAGCATGGTGTGGAGATCGTCGTCCTCGACGATCCCGAGTGCGTCACGCTGATGCGCGACTTCATCAACAACCGTCCGGAACTGTGGAACGAGGACATCGGTGAGTGACCCGCATAACCCACGTAACCGTCATAACCCCCGTATTCCGACCATCGATCTGCGGCCCTGGGTCGACGGCGACCCCGCCACCCGCGCCGAGATCGCCCGCACCGTCGACGAGGCCCTCCAGACCGCCGGGTTCCTGCTGGTCACCGGGCACGGGGTCGATCCGGACCTGCGGGCGCGGATCCGGGAGGCCGCGCGATCCTTCTTCGCGCTGCCCGTCGACGTGAAGGAGCCGTACTCCGCCAAGGTCGGCGGGCGTGGGTGGCTCGGGCCGGGGGCCGAGGCCAACGGGTACTCGGAGGGGACCGAGACGCCGCCCGATCTGAAGGAGTCGCTGACCTTCGCCACGCACGAGCCCTTCGCGGACCCGGTGATCAACGCGGAGTGGTACGCGCCCAATGTGTGGCCGGCGGAGGTCCCCGAGCTGCGGTCGCTCTGCGAGGAGTACCTCGACCGGATGGGCGAGCTGGAGAAGCAGCTCCTCTCCCTCCTGGGGTCCGCTCTCGGGCTCGAACCCGACTTCTTCTCCCGGCACATGGACCATCCGACGTACGGGTTCAACATCAACTGGTATCCGGGGACGGAAGTTGTCGGCGAGCCGGAGCCGGGGCAGTTCCGGATCGGGCCGCACACCGACTTCGGGACGGTGACGATCCTCGACCGGCAGGCCGGGAAGGGGGGTCTGCAGGTCTTCACCGATGAGGGCGGGTGGGAGGACGCGCCGTTCGACCCGGATGCCTTCACCATCAACATCGGTGATCTGATGGCCCGTTGGACCGGGGACCGGTGGCGGTCGGGTCGGCACCGGGTGCTGCCGCCGCCCGCCGACGCGCCCGCCGAGGAGCTGATGTCGCTCGTCTACTTCGGCGAGTGCACGCCCGGTACACGTGTGGAGTCCGTGCCGGCGCCGGTCGGGCGTGTGGCCTACGAGGCTGTCGACTCGCATGTCTATCTGCGGGAGAAGTTGGACTCGATCACAGTCGAGTAGCGCTCCCTTACATCCGCGGTTCCGACAATTTTCGTAACCCAACGGACACCACTTGACCTAGTCCGAACCAACTCCCCCTATTTACCCTGGTGTTGATAGACATGTTGAGGTGCCGGGCGACCGCTCAGGGGGAGATGCGGTGGGGAGAGGGCTGCATGGACGCGGGGCACTGTTCGAGGCGCAGCCACCCGGTCTCGCCGCGCGGCTGACCGGCCTGCGCCCGTACCAGCTCCTCACCTCGCCGTACGAACACCGGGAACCGCCCTTCGTGGTGCTCGCGGGGGCGCGCGGGCTCGGCAAGAGCATGGCGCTGGCCGAGCTGCGGACCGCCTACCGCGGGCACACTCCGGTCGCGCTGATCGACTGCGAGGCGGACCGGCTGACCCGGCTGCCGGGCGGGCGGCCCGCCGCGACCTGGTCCCCGGTGTGGCAGGCGCTGGAGACGATCGCGGAGCAGCTCAGGGAGCCGGTGGTGCACGGCGCCGGGAGCATCGACTTCCCCCGGCTGGAGGCGGGCCTGCTCGCCGTGTGTGCGACCGGGTGGGGTGCCCGGGACGAGGACAGTGCCCGCGAGGAGGCCCGGCGGATCCTGCTGCTGAGCGACCCGGCCCGGCGCTGGTCGGTGATCGCGCAGGGCTGGGCCACCAAGGTCGCCTCCCGGCTGATCGCCAATGTGTCCGGTACGGGTCCGGTGGGCCAGGCCTTCATCGAGGCGACCCTGGACACCCTCTTCGACCTGGTGTGGACGCCGAACGGGCTGTTGAAGGCGGGCGCGGACTGGTACCGCGACTATCCCGGCGCGAGCGGCGACGCCAAGCGCGGGCTGATCGAGATCGCCCGGGACTTCCGCGCCGACGGCACCTCCCGCGCGGACGCCGAGCGCTGGCTGCTGCGGGCGCTGCTCGCCGACCTGGGCGAGACGTACCGGCGCCGGTGGGAGCGGATGCGCCGGGTGGGGCGGCCGGTCGTGCTCGTGGACAACGTGCAGTCGGGTGCCGGTCCCGGGCTGATGAAGGCCGTACTGAAGGAGCGGGCCGACGGCGTCGGCGACCAAGTGGTGTTCTTCGCCGCCCTGCGCGGTCAGCGCCATCCCGATCTGCCGGACGCCGTACCGCGTCCGCTGCCGGAGGTGGCCCGGGCGAGCGGCTGGGCGCCGGGGGCCTCGCCGTCCTCCCGGGCCCTGGTGGTGACCCTGCCGTCGCTGACTCCCGAGGAGGCGCGCCGCGTCATCGCGGACGTGTGTGTCCCGGACGACGCTACGCGTGTCGAGGTGCCGCCCCAACTGCCGTACGCCATCCACAGGTTGACGGCAGGCAGCCCGCTGGGGGCGGCCGTGCTCGGGCAGGCCGTACGGCAGAACCGGCCCGCCGGAGCGGTCAGTCCGGGTGAGCTGCTGACCGCCGGACTCAAGCCGGGCGGGGACGAGGAGAGCGATCGGCGGCCCGTCTACCGGGAGTTGCTCGACCGGCTGGTGCCGCCGGGCCTCGCGGAGGAGCTGGCCGTCCTCGCCACCGCGCACGACGGGGACTCGGCGCGGGCGCTGGCCGAGGCACGGCTCGGGGACAGTTTCGGCGCGGCCGGGGTGAACCGGCTGCGCACCCAGCTCACGGCGGAGGGACTGCCCCCGGCCGCGGGCTACTTCGTGGGCGATCCCTTCCTGCGCACCCTGCTCCTGCTGCGGCTGCATCTCGACGACGCGGACCACGAACGCTGGCGTGCCGTGCACCGCACGCTGCTCTCCCACTACGCGGGCCTGCCCGGCGACCCGAACACCCCGGTCCGCGCCCGCTACCGGCTGCACCACGAACTCGCCCTGGGCGACACGGGGTTCGCGGTCGCCCATCTGCGCGACACCTTCCGCGGGATCGCCCCCCGCGCCTGGCTGGAGACGCTGCGGTTCGTCACCGCCGCGCCCTACTACCACGCGCACGATCCACACGGCCGGGACATCGGCGCGCCCGGCGACCACCGCAAGGACGTGGCGCTCGGCCGTACGGACGCCGAGGAGGAGCCCCCGGACGGCGTGGACGCGACCCTGCATCGGACCGTACGACGGCTGCTGTACGCGGTGTGGCAGGTGACGGACCCTCTGGTGCTGCCGGACGAGGAGGTCGCGGGCCGGATGCACTTCGATCTGGAGCAGTTGTCGAACATCTGGCCCGCGGGCAGCGAACTGCTGTGGCGGGCCGCGCAGCAGTGGCCCGAGGACGCGCTGGCCGGGCGTCCGTTGCGGGTGCCGGACGGCAACGACGGGAACGGGGGCCTGCGATGAGCGGGTGGACGAGCGAGCTGATCTACCGGATCCGGACCCTCCCGATCTACCGCTGGACGGCCCTGGTGGTCGCCGCCGCGCTGGTCTTCGGCCTGGTCGTGCTGATCCGCACGGTCCTGCACGACGACCGCTCGTGCGCGGCCGGGGTGGCCCGCCCCGAGAACAGTGACGAGTGCGTGGGGGTGTCCACGTCGGGGTTCGACTTCGGTCAGCGCCCGTTCGCCGACACCATCAGGGCGGTGGCCCGCGAGAACCGGAGTCTCAAGGCGGGTACGTACGTCACCGTCGCGCTCTTCGAGCCGTTCACCGCGACCGACACCGACATGATGAACGACGTGCTGCATGAACTGCAGGGCGCTTACCTCGCCCAGTACACGGCCAACCACGACGACAACGGCGAGACCCCGTACATCCGGCTGGTGCTCGCCAACCCCGGTGCCACCGGCGCCCATTGGGAGGGGACAGTGGACCGGATCGTGGCGATGACGAAGTCGTCCGACCGGCTGCGGGCGGTCACCGGGATAGGGACGAGCACCGACAACAACAAGAAGGCGGTGGCGAAGCTGACCGCGTCGGGCGTCCCGGTGGTCGGCTCGTCCATCACCGCCGACGACCTCGCCAACGGGCAGCGCGGCAAGGACCCTTACCCGGGGCTGGCCCGGGTCTCCCCCACCAACACCGACGAGGCGCGCGCCCTCGCCTCCTTCGCCAAGGTGACGGCGGACCGGGCCCTGCTCGTCTACGACAAGCCCGGCGACCCGTACACGAAGACACTCCAACAGGCCTTCGCCACCCTGCTGAAGGGATCGCCGTACGGTTCCTGGCCGTTCACCCCGCCCGCCGACCGCAGCCAGGAGGGGAGCACGCCCAACACCTTCCGGCAGATCACCGACCTGGTCTGCGACACGGACACGAAGCTGGACACCGTGTTCTTCGCCGGCCGACACACCCAACTGCGCCAGTTCATCAACGCGTTGGGCCGCCGCGGCTGCCAGTCCCGCGCGTTCACGGTGCTCACCGGCGACGAGGGCTCGTATCTGACCGCCGACAAGAAGCTCAACGCGAGCGCCCTCCAGCACGGCGTCACCGTCCGCTACACCGCGCTCGCCCACCCGGACGCCTGGCTCAAGGGCGCCCCGGCGACCGGCGGTTCGGCCCAGGACACACGGGACTTCGAACGGCTGCTGACGGCCGCCAAGTCCGCACCCTCCGGCCCGATCGGCACGGTCGCCCTCGACGACGGCCAGGCGATCATCGCCTACGACGCGATGCGACTGGCCGTCCACGGCATCCGCGAGGCAACCCCCGACCAGCACAAGATTCCGCCCCTGGCCGATGTCGGCCTCCAATGGCCGCAGGTCAAGGGCTCGTTGCGGGTGAGCGGGGCGAGCGGCTGGATCTGCCTGGACGTCCACGGCAATCCGTACGACAAGGCCGTACCGATAGTGGAACTCACCCCGCGGAAGGGCACCCGCTTCGTGAAGATCGCCTGGCCGGAGGGCAGGCCCCCGTCGAAGGGCTGCCTGCCTCCGGCCTGAACGTCCCCGCTCCCTACGGGCGTTGGCCCGCCCTGTCGACGACGGCTCGGCGCAGGACGGCTGTGTCGGCGGTGATCTCCCCCTTCTTCACACCCGCGTTGTCCTTGGTCGCCACCTCGCGTTCGCCGAGGAACTCGTAGGTCTTCGCGTCGAAGATCCACTCGTCCCGGAGCGGGTTGTCGGGGTCGGTGCGGGCGATGCCGATGCCGGGCCGGCCGGCCGCGTCCTTCACGTGCTCGACCGTCGTGATGCCGGGAATCCTCGCGACCGCCCGGAAGAGCGCGGCGCTCTGCTGCGGCGGCATGATCGAGTCGCGGAGGAGATCGCCGACGAGCACGAACACGGCCTGGCCCTTCTCCTGATCGCTGTACTTCGTGGCGGTCCTGGCCAGATAGGCGTACATGGCATCGGCGTCGGTCGGCAGCGTCTTCACGTGGTCGTAGAAGGACGACGCGTCCCAGCCGACCTGGCCGGGCTTGACGTCGGGCGGGACGGAGTGCCCCGGCGTGCCGGCCTCCCGCACCAGACCGGTGTGCAGGCCGTCCACCGACATCCACACCTCCTGCCGGTGCGCCGGTGCGATCGTGGTCTTCCGGCCGTTGCCCGACTGCGCGTAGGACACCTTGCTGTCCACGTACACGAACTGGTCGTCGCGGACCGTGCCGTAGGACTTCTCGTGCTCGGCCGCCAGCGCGATGTCCTCCAGGAGCGCGGCGGTCGACCTGCGGGTCGGCGGCTGTACGTCCGTCTGCGGGCCGCCGGACGACGGCAGGACCACGAAGGCGACAGCCGCGGCGGTGGCGACGGCCGCCGCCGCGATGACGGGGCGCAGCAACCTGCCGCGTTTCGGGGCGGGTTGCTCGTGCCGGATCTCGGTCATCAGATGCTCCTTGAGGAGTCGGTGACGGCCCGGCGGAAGGTCTCTCTCGGGGAGTTCCGGGAGTTCGCTCATCGCTTTTCCTCCCTCAGGGGCCCGACCGCACTGCCGCGGTCACCGTTCATCTGTCCGTCCCGCGTAGGGAGTTCCATGCTTTTGACATGTTTCGCGAGTTTTGCGCGAGCACGCGAGAGCCGCGACCGTACGGTCCCCACGGGCACCCCGAGCGCCTCAGCGGCGGCCCGGTAGTCGAGCCCGGACCACACGCACAGGGCCAGCACCTCGCGTTCGGCACGCCGGAGCGTGGCCGACGCCGTTCGTACGAGGGCGAGTTCGGCCGTGTCGTCGAGGCGTGCGGCGACCTCGTCGGCGAAGTCGCGCTCGACCTCGTCACGGGGCAGCCGGGAGACAGCCGCGGCGTGTCTTCGGGCCGCGCGGCGGGTGTTGCGCGTGACGTTGGTGGCGATGCCCAGCAGCCAGGGCCGGAGCGAACCGCCCTCCTCGTCGAGCCTGCCGCGCAGCCGCCAGGCGTCCAGGAAGGTCAGCGACACGATGTCCTCGGCCTGCGCCCAGTCCCCGGTGAGCCGGAAGGCGTGGTTGTAGACGGAGCGTGCGTACGTGTCGAAGAGCTGACCGAAGGCGTCGTGGTCCCCCGCGCGGATGCGCTTCCTCAGATTCGTATCCACACCCTTGCACCTGTCCGCACGACGAAGGCCGGTTCCCGTGACCCATGTCACACGGAACCGGCCTGCGCCGTAAGGGAGTTGCCGCTTACACGCCTGCGTAGGAGTGCTTGCCGGTGACGAAGATGTTGACGCCGTAGTAGTTGAACAGCCAGCAGCCGAAGGCGATCATGGCCAGGTAGGCGGCCTTGCGGCCCTTCCAGCCGGCCGTGGCGCGGGCGTGCAGATAGCAGGCGTAGGCGACCCAGGTGATGAACGCCCAGGTCTCCTTGGGGTCCCAGCCCCAGTAGCGGCCCCAGGCGGACTCCGCCCAGATCGAGCCCGCGATGATCGTGAAGGTCCACAGGGGGAAGACGGCGGCGTTCACCCGGTAGGAGAACTTGTCGAGGCTGGCCGAGGCGGGCAGCCGCTCCAGCACGGAGGTGGCGAAGGCGCCGGGCTTGCCGCCATTGGCCAGCTTGTTCTCGTAGCTGTCCTTGAACAGGTAGAGCAGCGTGCCGACCGCGCCCACGTAGAAGACCGCGCCGCAGATGATCGCGGTCGAGACGTGGATGTACAGCCAGTACGAGTGGAGGGCCGGCACCAACTGGTCACTGGCGGTGTACAGGACGGTGACGGCGATGCCGAGATCGAGGAGGACCGTCGTGACCAGGAACAGGCCGAGCCAGCGCACGTTCTTCCTGAGCAGCAGCAGTGTGAGGTACACACCGACCGCGACCGTGGAGAAGGTGATGTTGAACTCGTACATGTTGCCCCAGGGCGCCCGCCGCACCGAGGCCGCGCGGGCGACGACACCGCCCAGCTCGATGAGGAACGCGAGCACGGTGAGGGACACGGCGATACGGCCGTAGAGGTCGCCCTGTTCGTCCCCGCCGTGCGCGCCGGGCCCGTCCGGGACATCGCGCGAACCGGACGCGGCCCGTACGACGACCTGCGGCCGCTCCAGCACGGTGGTGCCGCCGGCCTTCTTGACGGCGACGGCGGGCGCGGCCGCCTTCTCGGCACCGGTCAGCGCGGCGGCCGTACGGCCGATCTTGCTGCGGCTGCCGAAGGTCCATTCGGCGATGTACGCCAGGAAGGCCAGGGTGTAGACGGCCATCGAGGAGTAGATCAGCGTGTTGCTGATGTTGGCGAGGTGTTCGTTGGTGGCGGCGGCGAGAATCACTGCTCAGCCCCTTCGGCGGGTACGGGGGGTTCGACGTCGGAATCGTCGGAGTCGGGGGTGTGTTCGTCGTCGGTCTTCGTCGGGGCCCGGTCGTGCACGAGTGCGGCCAGGTCGCCGAGTTCCTCGGGGAGTTTCGCGGACTCGCTGCGGCCGAGCCCCGCCATCTCGACGACGGTGACGCCGTCGTCGCCGGTGGTGGCCCGCACCCAGACGCGGCGGCGCTGGATGAACAGGGAGCCGGCCAGACCGAGGATCGCGGTGAGCGCGCCGGCCAGTGCCCAGGTGGTGCCGGGCTGCTGGACGACCTGGAAGCCCGCCCACTCCTTGATCTGCTTGTCGAAGGTGATCGACCCGGCGCCGTTCGGCAGCTTCATCGTCTCGCCGGGCAGCAGTTGGGCCTTGAGGATGTCGCCCTTGGAGTCCTTGAACTGCTTCAGGTTCTTGGTGTCCAACTGGTACACGTTCTGCGGGATGCCCGAGTTGACGCCCAGGTCACCGTGGTAGCCGGTCACATTGAGCACCGGGTAGTCCAGGCCCGGATACTGGGAGAACATCGTGCCGCTGCCCTTGGCGTACGTCGGCACGAACAGGGCCGCGAAGCCGAGCTGTTCGGCGACGCCCTGGGCGTTCTTGTAGCCGTCGAGGACCTTGATCGCGCCCTGCGAGGTGACGTTGGAGTCGATCGGCAGCAGCGGCACGGCCTGGTGGAAGACCACGTTGCCCTTGCCGTCCCGGACGGTGACGACGGGGGCGTAGCCGTGGCTGACGAGGTAGACCTTCGAGTCGCCGATCTCCAGCGGCTCGTTGACCTTGATGGTGTGCTTCTCCGCCTTGCCGTAGGCGCCGAGGCTGTAGGTGATGTCGGCCTGGTAGGTGCGGGGGGTGCCGCGGTTGGGGCCGGTGCGCTCGTAGGTGCCGACGAAGTTCTTCAGGTTGAAGCTGAAGGGGACCAGGTCGTCGTCGCTGAAGAGGTTGCCGGACTTGAAGTCGTCGTACTGCGTGAGGGTGTTGGAGAAGCCGTCGCCCTCGACGATCAGCTTGTCGCCCTCGGACTTGAAGAGCTGGCCCCAGGCGAAGGCGATCAGCATCACGATCAGCGCGAGGTGGAAGAGCAGGTTGCCGGTCTCGCGCAGATAGCCCTTCTCGGCGGCGACGGCGTCACCGGCGACATGGGCGCGGAAGCGGCGCTTCTTCAGGACCTGGAGGGCGGTCTCGCGGACCAGTTCGGGTTCTGCCGCGGTGCGCCAGGTGGCGAAGGCGGGCAGCCGGTCGAGGCGCTTGGGCGCGCCCGGCGGCCGGCCGCGGAGCTGGCCGACGAACTGCCAGGTGCGCGGGATGATGCAGCCGATGAGGGAGATGAAGAGCAGGACGTAGATCGCGCCGAACCAGGCCGAGCCGTAGACATGGAAGAGGCCGAGCTTGTCGTAGATCGGCGCGAGCGTCTTGTGCGCGGACTGGAACTCGGAGACCTTCAGCGCGTCGGTGCCGGACTGCGGGATCAGCGAGCCGGGGACCGCTCCGAGCGAGAGCAGGAACAGCAGCATCAGCGCGACCCGCATCGAGGTCAGCTGCCGCCACATCCAGCGCGCCCAGCCGAGCACCTCACGGCCGGTCCAGGCGAGCCAGCCGGTCAGGCCGGGACTGCGGTTGCCGCCGAAGGAGCCGGGCATGGCCGTCTCGACGGGGGCCGTGGAGAGCTGGGAGCCGGCGGCACCGAGGTCCTGGTCCTCGCCTGCCGGGTTCTCGGGCGCTTCCGTGGACGTCTTGCTCATCGATCAGATCCCTACAGTGAAGCCGTCGGACCAGCTCTGCATGTCCTGCACCAACGCGTCCCAGGCGCCGGTGAGCAGCAGCACGCCGGTCACGATCATCATGGTGCCGCCGACGCGCATCACCCAGACGTAGTGCCGCTTGACCCAGCCGAAGGCACCGAGGGCCTTGCGGAAGGCGACCGCGGTGAGGACGAAGGGGACACCCAGGCCGAGACAGTACGCGACGGTGAGCAGGGCGCCGCGACCGGCACTGGCCTGGTCCATGGAGAGCGCCTGCACGGACGCGAGGGTCGGACCGATGCACGGGGTCCAGCCGATGCCGAACAGCGCGCCCAGCAGCGGAGCCCCTATCAACCCGGTCGTCGGCCGCTTGTGGAAGCGGAACTCACGCTGGGTCAGCCACGGCATCATCCCCATGAAGAACACACCCATGAGGATCATGAGCACGCCCAGCGCCTTGGACAGAACGCCCTCGTTCTCCTGGAGCGTCTGCCCGAAGTAGCCGAACAGGGCCCCGCCGGAGACGAACACGACGGTGAAGCCGAGGACGAACAGGGAGGCACCGGCGACCATCCGGCCACGCCGGGCGTCGCCCAGGTCGGTGCCGCTGACGCCGGTGACGTAGGAGAGGTAGCCGGGGACGAGGGGCAGGACGCACGGGGAGAAGAAGGAGACGAGCCCGCCGAGCACGGCGATCGGCAGGGCGAGCAGCAGGGCCCCGCTGTAGACCGTCTCGTTCTGGCCCGGGAGGGCGGCGGCGAGCAGCACGTCAGCTCACTTCTCCGCGATGACCGGGTCGAGCATCTCGCGCAGCTTGTCCTCGCTGAGCGCCTGGAGCGCGCGGGCCGCGATCTTCCCGTCCCGGTCGATGACGATCGTGGAGGGGATGGCCTGCGGGTTGAGCGTGCCCTTCTTGAACCGGAGCATCAGCTTGCCCGTCGGGTCGTACAGGCTCGGGTACGGGACGTCGTACTTCTTCTCGAACGCCACGGCCGGTTCGGTGCTGGTGTCACGGGTGTTGAGGCCGACGAACTGGACGTCCTTGCCCGCGGTGGCCTTGGCGACCTGGACCAGGTTGTCCGCCTCGGCGCGGCACGGGGAGCACCAGGAGCCCCACACGTTGACGACGACGACCTTGCCCTTGTAGTCGGCGGTGTCGAGCGTCTTGCCGTCGATGGTCTTGCCGGACAGGTCGGGGGCGGCCTGGCGGTCGCCCTTCCTGACGGTCGCGATGCCGTCGGAGCCGGTGATGAAGTTGGTGTTGCCCGAGCCTCCGGAGGTACCTCCGGAGCTGCACGCGGAAAGCACCAACGCGGCGACGGCAACGCCGGCGGTCGACAGGACGGCGCGGCTACGGGCGCGACTGGCGGCACTCATGTGAAAAGTTTCGCATGCCCGTTCTGGGGATCTTGCGCGCCCCCCTCAACGGCGTCCTGCGGGCGGAAACCCGCATTTCAGGCCCGCATTTCAGGCCCCGGTTCTCAGGCCGCGTCCCCGGTGGCGGTCGAGGAGGCGGTGCCGGTAGGGCTCGCGGCCAGGAAGGACTTCCAGCCACCCGCCGGGGCCTGGCCGACGTCGAGCGTGCGCAGCTTGGCGAGCACCTCGGGCTTCTGCACATCGATCCAGTCGGTGAACTGCTTGAAGGAGACGAGCCGTACGTCCGCGCCCTTCTCCTTCTCCTGGGCCATGTGCTTGAAGGCCTTCTCCACGGCGTCCATGTAGATGCCGCCGTTCCAGTGCTCGAAGTGGTTGCCGATGAAGAAGGGGGCGCGGTTGGTCTCGTACGCCCGCTGGAAGCCGGATATGTAGGCCTGCGCGGCCTGGGTACGCCAGCCCGGGTAGTTGTAGGCGGGCGCGTTGGTGGAGTTGACCGACTGGTTGGCCAGCATGTTGTAGTCCATCGAGAGGACCTCGAAGCTGTGCCCGGGGAAGGGAACCGCCTGGAGCGGGTAGTCCCAGACGCCGTTGCGCTTCACGGGCCAGACCTGGCGGCCGCCGGGCGACGAGGCGTCGTAGCGCCAGCCGAGGGAGCGGGCGGTGGGCAGCAGGTTGTCCTGGCCGAGGAGGCAGGGCGTGCGGCCGCCGACGAGCTCCTTCTCGTAGTCGAAGGGCAGCGACGGAAGGTTCGTCCACCCGGTGTTCGTCCGCCACTCCTTCACGAAGGACTTGGCCTGGTCTATCTCGCTGCGCCACTGCTGGGGCGTCCAGTGGGCGACCGTGCCGTAGCCGGAGCAGAAGTGGCCGTTGAAGTGGGTGCCTATCTCGTGGCCTTCGAGCCAGGCGCGCCGGACGTTGGTGAGCGTGGCCTTGACGTGCTCGTCGGTGAGGTAGCCGATGTCGGAGGCGCCGCGCGCGTTGTTCGGCGGATTGTACTGGCGCTTCTTCGACTCGGGCAGCAGATACAACCCGGAGAGGAAGAAGGTCATGCTCGCGCCGTGCTGCTTGGCGAGGTCGAGGAAGCGGGGGAAGAGTCCGTTGCCGACCTCGCCCGCGCCGTCCCAGGAGAAGATCACGAACTGCGGCGGGGTCTGCCCGGCCTCCAACGGCACGGGCTTCGCGGGCTGCTTGGGCTGCGCGCCGGTGAAGGACGTGGAGCCGTCACCGATGGGCTTGGCCCGCGGCTCCATCGACTTGGCGGGACCACCGGAATGCCCCTTCCCCGAACCGCCGGAGGGGCCCGACCCGTCCGCGCCGAGCGTCCCGCACCCCGCCAGTCCTACGGCCGCCGCGGCGCCCGCACCGACTCCGAGCGCTCCCCGTCGCGTGAGACTCCGCATCGCTTCCCCATCCATCGCGTCCTCTGTGGTCAATCTGTGAGAGGACGCGGCGGACGGGAAAGTTCACCGGGAACGGTGTGTGTTGCGAAACAAATGTCACGGAACGGCAACAGGTATGGGGGCGATGTCAGGTGCCCCCGGTCGACCTCAGGCTCCGAACGCCTTGCCCTGTCCCTTCACGGGCTTGGCACCCGCGAGGAGATGGGCCGGTACGAGATCGCGGGCCGGCTCGGTGTAGCCGACGGAAACGATCCTGTCGCCCCGGTAGGTGAAGGACGTCAGGGACGCGAGCGTGCACTGCCGCTTCCGCGGGTCGTGCCACAGCCGCCGCTTCTCCACGTAGGACCGCACGATCCAGATCGGCAGTTGATGGCTGACCAGCACCGCCTCGTGGCCGCGGGCGGCGTCCTTGGCGGCGTCGAGAGCGGCCATCATGCGGACGACCTGGTCGACGTAGGGCTCACCCCAGGACGGCTTGAACGGGTTGACCAGATACTTCCAGTTCGCCGGCTTCTTCAGTGCTCCGTCGCCGACCCCGAAGGTCTTGCCCTGGAAGACGTTCTCGGCCTCGATGAGCCGCCCGTCGGTGGCGAGGTCGAGCCCGTGCGCCTTGGCGATCGGCGTGGCCGTCTCCTGCGCCCGCTCCAGCGGGGAGGCGACGACATGGGTGACATCGCGGGAGGAGAGGTGCTCGGCGACCCGGTCGGCCATCTGCCGCCCCAGCTCGGAGAGGTGGTAGTCGGGCAGACGGCCGTACAACACCCCGTCCGGATTGGCGACTTCACCGTGCCGCATCACATGGACGACGGTGATGTCGCTGTCACTGCTGCTCATCGGGTGGCCTCCGCCGCCGCTTTGGCCGCCGCCGGGAGGGCGTCGGCGATCCGCTGGATGGCCCGTTCGTCGTGGGCCGTGGACACGAACCAGGACTCGAAGGACGAGGGGGGCAGATAGACCCCGTTCGCCAGCATCGAGTGGAAGAAGGCGGTGAAGCGGTACGACTCCTGCGCCTTGGCGTCCTCGTAGTTGCGCACGCTCCGGTCAGTGAAGAACACGGAGAACATGTTGGAGGCGTTCTGGATCCGGTGCGCGACACCTTCCTTGCCGAGCGCCTCGGTGACGAGCGCCTGGATCTGCGCCGATACGGCGTTCACCGTGTCGTAGGCCGCGTCGTCGAGGAGCCGCAACTGGGCGAGGCCGGCGGCGGTGGCGACCGGGTTCCCGGAGAGTGTGCCGGCCTGGTAGACGGGCCCGGCCGGAGCGAGGTGCGCCATGATGTCGGCGCGCCCGCCGAACGCGGCGGCGGGGAACCCGCCACCCATCACTTTGCCGAAGGTCATGAGATCGGGAGTGACCCCGTCGATCCCGAACCACCCGGCCCGGCTGGTCCGGAACCCGGTCATGACCTCGTCGGAGATGAACAGCGCGCCGTTCTTGCCGCACGCGTCCTTGAGCCCCTGGTTGAACCCGGCGACGGGCGGCACGACCCCCATGTTCCCCGGCGAGGCCTCCGTAATAACGCAGGCGATCTCACCGGGATGCCGGTGGAAGGCCTCGTTCACGGCTTCGAGATCGTTGTACGGCAGCACGATCGTGTCGCCGGCCTGGGCGCCGGTGACGCCGGGGGTGTCGGGCAGCGCGAAGGTGGCGACCCCGGAACCGGCGGCGGCGAGCAGCGCGTCGACGTGACCGTGGTAACACCCGGCGAACTTGATGACCTTGGGCCGGCCGGTGAACCCACGAGCGAGCCGGATCGCGGACATGGTCGCCTCGGTGCCGCTGCTGACCAGCCGCACCTGCTGCACCGGCTCGACCCGGGCGACGATCTCCTCGGCGAGCGCGACCTCGCCCTCACCGGGGGTGCCGAAGGAGGTCCCGCGCGAGACGGCGTCCTGGACGGCGGCGATCACGTCGGGCTGCGAGTGCCCGAGGATCATCGGCCCCCAGGAACACACGAGGTCGACGTACTCGCGCCCGTCCGCGTCGGTCAGATACGGGCCGTCGCCGGACACCATGAACCGGGGCGTACCGCCGACGGCACGGAAGGCGCGCACCGGGGAGTTCACGCCGCCCGGTGTGACGACCGCGGCACGGTCGAAAAGAGCCTGCGAGACGGGCGCTTCGTATGAATAGGGCAGTTCGGTTGGCGTTTCGCTGGGCGTTTGGCTCATGACCTGCGACTTCTCCGACTTCTCGGACTCCGGGACCTCAGTTACCTCCTCAGGGTAGGCGGCGGGACGGCGGACACGGGCCCCCACCCATCTGCGAGACTGGGAGGTGATACACACAGGTACACACAGCTCGTGCGGGCGCCGGTGTTCAGGGCTTGCGAATATCTTGCGGACAGGTGTTTCAGCGCACGTTTCGGCGGGCGGCCGTGGGGGAGGTCACTGACACGATGATCGGGTTGCGCGGCTGGGGCCACGCGTCCTAGAAAAGCAGTCGGGTGGAGATATGCATCGCGGTGGCGGACTGGGCGAGGGGACTGACGACCTGGGTCCTCGGCGTGCCCGGCGGGGGAAGCACCGACGCGAGGCGGAGGAAGCCGCCGAGGCACGGCAGGCGCAGCAGGGACAGCAGGGTGGTTCGGGACCTGGTTCGGTCTCGGGTGAGTCGGAGCGGGACGAGCGACGTATCGAACGTCGGATCGATCAGTTGCGGGCGGGGAGCAGGAATGGTGGTCGGGTGGGGGTGACGTACAAATACTTCGGCGCGCCCGACGGCGCGACGGCGGCCCGCGTCCCGATCTCGATGCGCCCCGAGGAACTCGGCGGCGACGAGCTCGGGATGAACGGCATGTTCACCAAGATCAAGCCGGAGACGATGGCCGCGATGGTCCTCACCGGCATCGAGGGCGTCCCCCTCAACAAGGTCCCCCCACTGGAACTGGTCGTCCTCCACCCCGACTACGCGGTGGTCAAACTCCCGATGACGGTCGTCGACCCCCTGCGCGGAATCGGCGAGGAGGCGGTGGGGGCGGCAGCCTTCATCTGGTCGACGGTGCCGGACCGGGGCGGGCCTCGGGATGCGTTCAATGTGTATCAACTGCTGCACGAGTGGCAGGACTTCAGCCATCGGTTGCATGAGGCGGGGCATCAGCCTTATTGCCTTGTTTGGCCTTGAGCTGGGGTTTCTTGCGGATCGGGCGGGGTCTTCGGGCCTCGCCTTTTTCATGTCCCCGGAGGGGCCGTCGGGCGGCCAGGGCACATTGGTTTCGTTGGGGGCACTGATGTGCCCTGCCCTGGGTACCGGGCCGGTCGCCGTCGCCTTCCGTCTCGGCTTCCGTTTCCGTTTCCGTGAAGGCGTCGTCGATCGCCTCGCGGGTGCGGGTCTCGCTGGACGGCAGCAGGTGCGTGTACGCCCGCAGTGTGAAGCCCGGGTCCGAGTGACCGGTATTGGGAGAGCGCCTTGATGCTCTCCCCCGCGTCCAGGAGTACGGAGGCGTAAGTGTGCCGAAGGGCGTGCATGCCGTCTCCCGGGGCCGCTTGGAGGTAGCGCGCGCCACGTTTGCGCGGAGGAATCACGCCGGCGGCCAGGGCGAGCTTCCAGGCACCCATGTTGAAGACGCTGCGGTTGTAGGCCCGGCTCCTCTCGTCGACGAAGAGAAGGCAGAAGGTCTTCGGTTCGCCGTCCGGATTCGCCCATGGCAGGGTGACCTCGACCGCCGGGAAGTCCTTCATGTGGGCCTTGACGGCGACGGCAAGCTGCGCCCGTAGGGGCACTGACCGGATCTTGTCGCCCTTGGGGAGGGCGAAGACGGGCTTCGTGCCGAGCCGCCCCATCCCGCCGACTCTTCTGGCATCCGGCGCCCGGTACGACACATGAGACCGAGGACATCTGGTTGCACCACGGCTTCACAGGCACCGGGATGTGGATCTCTCCGGCGAAAACCCGCTGGGCGGTCCTGCTGACCAACAAGCTCTACTACACCCGCGACCGCGAACGCTATACCCTCGTCCTCGCCTGAACCCCGCTGCATCGAGTGGCCGTGCGGTACGAGACCCGGGAACTTGGTGTTCCACAAACCATTACTGGGGGGGCTTCGTGAGGTCGTGGCTGGTGGGTGATGCCTTGCCGTCCAAGCGAGCCCGCAATCCGAAAGTCATGTGATCCGTCGGACAGGTCCTCACTGCGGTCGTAAATCGCTATGCTCTCCGAGGTCAAAGTACTCAGGGGGGGACATGAGGCCAAAACGGGTCAATGTCAAGATCGCCATACCATTCGTGGGTGAGATCAGCGGGGAATGGGAACCGGACGACGCCGAGCGCAGGGCGGCGTGGGAGTTGTATGTCGAGCTGGCGACGAGGATCTCGGTGGTGCCCTTGCGCACAGGCGAGGGATCGGTACGTGAGGCGCTCACGTCCATGTACAGCCTCTTCGCGACAATCCGAGACATCCTCAAGCGGTACGGCCCCGACGTCGCGTCGGCTGGTGGCCCAGACCGCGTCTCCTTCGGTGTGCTCGCCGTCACCGTCCTCAACAACGCGTTACGCCCTACTCTCTCCAAGTGGCATCCCCGACTCGCGGTCTGGGAGAGCACTCTCGTACCAGGCCGTCCACTCATCGACCACGAGAATGCGTGGCCCGAGATCGACGCTTTCCGTGCCGACCTGGAGGCGTTGCGGCTAGTCCTCCGGCAGATGGCCGACGTCCTGGGCGACGTGGCGGGTGCCGCCGACCTGATCCGCGTGTCCGAGACCGTACCTCTGCAGATGGCCAAGCAGCCGGAGCCGAGAGGACAAGCAGACCAGTGATCAAGGCATTTTTCTCCTACTCAACGAAGGATGCTGACTTCGTGCGGGAGGTGGCGTCCAAAGTCGGTCGCGCCTTCGCCAGGATCGACTTCCGGTCCTTCGCCGCTGGCGGGGATATCCTCGAATCCATAGACGAGGCGCTCAAGGAGTCCGCCGCGTTCGTGTTCTTCCTGAGCAAGGCGGCACTCGAATCCCCCTGGGTGGCGCACGAGATTCGGGAGGCACGCTTCCAGGCTGCGATAGGGCGAATTAAGAACACGCTGGTCGTTCGTCTCGATGATCGCATTTCTCAGGAGGATCTGCCCGACTGGCTGAACCGCTCCAAGTACATCACCGCCACAGCAGCGAAGCCCGTGGCGCGCGAGATCGGGACCCTCATCGACGATCTGGTTCGCCAGGGCCAGAGCCCCCGCTTCGTGGGCAGGGCAAACGAGATCGCCGCTCTGCAAGACGCCTACTCCTCTCCAGGACCGGGTGCGGAGGCTCAGATCGCCTGCGTGACCGGGCTTTCGGGCATAGGCCGAAAGTCGGCGCTGACCAAGATGGTCCGCGAGTCACTCGACCTCGAACGCTTGTTGGTCACCGACCTGGAGCCGGGAGACACTGTCCAGACACTTGCCATGAAGCTCTGCGCTCAGGTAGACCCCTCGGAGACGCCAGAGGAGTCCCTACAGAGAACCAAGGAGATCGCCGCCCTCGATAGCCACGTCGCTCTCGCCCTCGTCTTGAGCAAACTTCGCGAGATCTGCGCCTACCGCGAGATGCCTGTCCTGAACGACGCCAGCGGACTCATGGACAACGACGGCGACATGGCGCCCTTCGTGCTTGACCTCATCGAGGCGCTTGGCAAGTACCCAGAGATCGTCATTGCTCTGCTGACACACCGACGCCCCACGCGGCAGCCCTTCACCGCCCGGGGTATGGTCCAGCCCACTGTGGTCCACCTTCGGCCCCTCGACAACTCTGATATCAATCGTCTGGTAGCGCTGGCGGCGAGAGCGCGCCAAATGTCTTTGACGGCCCCGACAGTCAAGAAGATCACCTCTGCCGTTCGCGGCTATCCGCCCTCGGTGACGTACGCGCTTGAACTCGTCGAGGCGTACGGCGCCGACCTGGGCGCCAGCGACCGCGTGCTGTCCACGGTGGGTGCGGGCCTCTTCACGCGCTATCTGAAGGACAACCAGTTCAGCGGTCTGGAGATGCGAATCCTCCGTGTCATGAACGCCAACAGCCCGCTGCCGTTGGCTGTGCTACGGAAGGTGATTGACGCGACCGACGGCGAACTTGAGACCGCACTCACACGGCTCATCGACGTATCCCTGATCGTCCCGACTACCGGCGGTTGGTACGAGGTGTCCGGCCCGGCGGCCGACACGATCCGAGATGTTTTCGGACAATGCACGAGGGCGGACTATGCAGCCGTGGCAAGTGGCCTCGACGCCTTCCTCGCGCAGCGCGACGACGGCACGGACTTCCTGGCTCTCCAACGCACACTCTTCCGCGCCTTCAACAACGCCGGGCGCGCGTCCACATCAAGGGCCTACGCCCTTGTCACGGACCACGTGCAGCTGGCCGAGCAGTACTACCACGAACAGAGGTACGAGCGGGCGGTGCAGCTGGCCAGCGAGGCCTTGGAGGTCGATCCCACCATCCATCAGGCCCGTACGACGCTCATCCGCTCCCTGGTGAAGCTGAGTGAGTATGACGACGCCCAGGAAAACATCGCAGAACTGAAAAAGCGGGGTCAGATCCGCGACGCCTTCTTCCTGCTGGGATTCCTGGAGCGGAACCGAGGCGACCACCGGCAGGCCCTCCGGCATTACCAACAGGCATTGGACCACGGTCGCGGCGGCATGGCCATCCATCGCGACATGGCCGACTGCTACCTGCGACTGGGCGACTTGAAGCGCGCCGAGGAGCACATCTCAACTGCTGAGGAAAAGCAGCCCTACAATCGGTACGTCGTGGACCTGAAAATCCAAATCGCCTGCAAGCTCGGCGACGAGAAGACGGCCCGGGAGCTGCTGCGGCGCCTCGCCGACATCGACCGGCAGGAGATGGTCAGCCACCGACAGTCGCGGGTGGAATACCTGTTTGGTCATCTGGACTGGGCGTACGAGTTCGCTGAGCAGGCTGTGGCCCAATCCGAGAACATTCGATTCGAGGTCCTCGCCAACTACGCGCAGTGCGCGCTGCGCACGTCTCACGTCTCGGAGGCCCGCGAAGCGCTCAACCAGTTGGACCAAGCTTTCCACCGCCAGCGACGGGACATCCGCACCGGTCTGCGGGCCAGGCTGTGTATTGCTGAGCAGGACTATGAGACAGCGCTCGACTACGCCACGAAGTTCGTCAGTCCCGAGCGCCCGGTACATCTCCAGATCCGACAAGACGCGGTGCGTGGACTACTTGAGCGCACCGCGCTGTCCAACCAACGGCGGGCCGAGCTCAAGGCCGAACTCAGGCATTGTGAAGAACGGCTCGCTGGGCAGGATGGGGACTTCGACCTGGATGCCCTGACGGGCGCGGACTAGCCTCGATCTTGCATGAGGCGGGACATCAGCCCTATTGCCTTGTTTGGCCGTGAGGTTAGGCTGTGCGGGATGTGAAGTCGGCATATGAAGTGGAGCCCCTACGCCCGAGTCGCCCCCAAATCCCGCGAGATGGCCCGAGCGCAATTCCGGACCGCCGACACCAACCACCCCCGCGCTTCGCCCTCCGCACAGATGCGCTCCGCGGCCCCCGTAATACCCACCGCCGCGACCGCCGTCCGGCTGTCGTGGATCGGGGCGGCCAGGGAGAGCAGGCCCGACCAGGCCGGTTCCGGGGCGCAGGTCCAGGAACGTTCCCGAGGGGTCAGGGCCGCGCCGAGTGCCGTTCCCTCCACGGGCACCACCGTGCCGGTCTGGAGCAACTGCCGTGTGTCGTCGGGCCGGCGGGCATGGTGGATGATCAGCACCCCCGACCCGTGCGGTACGCCGACACGGACCGCTTCTCCGGTGGTGCGGGCCAGGTCGTCGGCCCAAGGGAGGGCGCGGGCGCGTAACTCGTGGCGCTGGAGGTAGCTGCCTCCGAGCCGCGCCAGTTCGGCGCCCAACCGGTACTGACCGGACGTCGCGTCCTGCTCCACCAGCCCCTCGACCTGGAGTGTGCGCAGGATTCCGTGGACCGTGGCCTTCGGCAGGCCGAGGGACGCGGCGGTGTCGGAGAGGCCGAACTGGCAGGGGCCCGTGGCGAAGAGCCGTAGTACGGCCGCGGCTCGGGACACGGACTGGATAGGACCTGTACCTGTACCTGGACCTGGCATGCGGCCACCTCCGCTGATGACTTGGCACCGACGCCCGCCCATGACACCGCGCATCTGCATGTGCCGTGCACTCAACCGGTCGGACTCGGCCAAATATCGACGTCATCTCGACGTCATCTGTCGTCCGCCACGCCAAGGTCGACACAATTGACCGGTGATCGCCGTACGTTCACCGAAGAAGGAACACTCCGAGCTGCGGTCGATACTCGGGTTCAGTCTTCCGATGTCGGTCGCCAACTACGTACAGCAGTCGTACCTGTTGGCCGACAGCATCATCGTCGGCCACTACGTCGGTATCGGTGGCCTCGCCGCCGTCGGTGCCGCCCAGCCGATCTTCTACCTGGTCAACGCCGTCTTCCTCGGGCTGGTCAGCGGCTTCGCCATCCGGTTCGCGAGGATGACCGGATCCGGCCGGGCCGACCAGCGGCAGGACGCGGTGATCGGCCTGGCCGCCTTCGCCGTCGTCTGGGCCGCGCTGTGCGTCGCCCTCGTCTTCGGCGCGACCGGCTTCTTCCTGCACGCCATGGGCATCCACGGCACCGTGGCCGACGGCAGCACCACCTATCTCCGCACCCTCGCCCTCGGGTTCGTCGGGATGTTCGGCATCGGCGCGCTGGGCGGCTTCCTGCGCGGGCTCGGCGACTCCCGGACCGTGATGTACGTCCTGGTGTTCAGCAGCCTCCTCAACATCGTGCTCGCCTGGAGCTTCGTGGCCGTGCTCGGATGGGGGCTGCGCGGAGCGGCCCTGGGGACGGTGACGGCCAGTTGCACCGCGTTCGCGGTGGGGCTGGTGCTCGTGGGTCGGCGGCACGGCATCCACCGCTACCGCAGCACGCTTCCGGCGCTGCTCCGGCAGGCCGGTTCGTCCCTGCGGCTGGGCTTCCCGGTGGGCATCCAGCACGTCATGCTCTCGCTCGGCAGCATGGTCCTGACCTCGCTGATCGCTCCGTTCGGCACGGCCGCCATCGCCGCGTTCAGCATCGCCTCCCGGCTGGAGGCCCTGGCCGGGCGGTTCTACCTCGACCTGTCCGGCGCGGTGACGGTCTTCGTCGCCCAGCACACCGGGGCCGGGGACGCCGAGCGGGCGCGCCGGGTACTGCTGGACGCGCTGCGGATCTGCCTGTGGGCGACCCTCGCGGAGTCCGTACTCGTCATCCTGCTACGGCACGACATCGCGGCCGCCTTCACCGCCGACGCCCCGGTGCGCGCGATCGTCGGCTCCTACGTCCTCATGACGTACCCCTTCTTCCTCCTCTACACGGCGATGGCCGTCACCCACGGCTTCCTCAACGGCATCGGCCGGACCGTCTTCCCGCTGGTGTGCACGATGCTGTCGTTCCTGGTCTTCCGGGTGCCCATGGCGTCCCTGCTGAAGGGCCCGCTGGGGCTGGACGGCATCATCTGGGCGGTGCCGATCGGCTGGTTGGTGGGCCTGACCTACACCGCGTTCGCCGTGCGCCGGTACATCCGGGACGCCGGGCGGCACATCCCCGTACAGAAGGCCCCCGAGTCGGTTACGGGCATGTCAGGATGATGATCTGACAGCCACTCACCAAGACGGAGCCCGGCCTCATGACCTCTCCCAGCGGGGACGGCAGTGGCGCCCAGCCACTGATCATCGACACCAGCAAGCCCCACCCGGCCCGGATGTACGACTACTTCCTCGGCGGCAAGGACAACTACGAGGTCGACCGGGAGGCCGGCGAGCAGTTCATCAAGGCGGCGCCGGAGGTGCGGGAGGGGGTCCGGGCCAACCGGCGCTTCATGCACCGGGCCGTCCGGCATGTCGTCGAGGAGGGCGGGGTGCGGCAGATCCTCGACATCGGCACCGGGCTGCCCACCGAGCCGAACGTGCACCAGATCGCGCACGCCATCGCCCCGGACACCCGGATCGTCTACGTCGACAACGACCCGATCGTCAGCACCCACTCCATGGCCCTCATGGAGGACACCGACACCTCCGTCATCCTGGCCGACCTGCGCGATCCCCGCGCCATCCTCGACCATCCCGAGGTGCGCAAGGCCATCGACTTCGACCGGCCGGTGGCGGTACTGCTGGTGGCCGTCGTGCACTTCCTGTCCGACGACGGGGACCCGTACGGCATCGTCGCCACCCTGCGCGACGCGCTGCCCGCCGGTTCGTATCTCGTCCTGTCGCACGCCACCGGTGACGTCCACGAGGACCACCGCGAGGAGGCGGTGTCCGTCTACAACCGGGCCACCGCCACCCTGAACCTCCGCACGCACGCCCAAGTCCTGGACTTCTTCGGCGACTTCACCCTCGTCGACCCGGGCCTGGTCCGCGTCACCCACTGGCGCCCCGAGGAGACTCCCGACCCGGGCGCAGCCCCGATCGGTATCTACGGCGGGGTGGCACGGAAGGACGGCTAGGGCCACCAAGCGCGCCTGCGCGGGCCGCCGGTGACGCGCGGTGAACCACTGCGACAGCGAAGGCTGCGAGACGTCGGTCGGTTCGGTCGGCTGGCGCGGTGAGTGGTGGGGCCTGCTACACCCCCGAATGGGCAGCCCACCCCATCGTGACGGCGGTCCGACGGCGGGATCGTTGATCTCACAAGGTCGACGATCCGCCGTCACCGACTCGCCCGAAGGAAGCGTGGGACCGACATGCCTCACAGCGCCATCTCCCTCACCAAGGAAGCCCGTACCGCCGCCACGTCGTCCGCCGTCGCCCCCGGCTCCGTCCGGCGAACCCCGAGCACCACGCCCCGCGTCATGCCCCTCTGGCAGGCGATGGCCCACCTGTTCGCCCCGGACGAGAGCACGGTACGGCCGTAGGACTGTGGTGGCCTGACGACCGTACGGCTCGGCGAAAGCGTCAGTGCACCCGGTGTTCACGTCCTCCGCGAACCATGCGCGTCATGAGACGTGTCACCGCACCCGCCCTCGTCCTCGGCATGGCCGGCCTGCTGGCCACCTCGTTCTCCGCCCAGGCCGCAGCCGGCAACAGCCGCTCCCACACCGACAGTTACGGCACGAAGGCCGTGTACCAGCCGGAGCAGAGCTCCCGCTCGTACCAGAAGGCCCCGGCGGGGTTCACCCCCGTCTTCACCGAGAACGTGTCCCGGCACGGCTCGCGTGCCGCGACCGACAGTTCGGACGGCGACCTGATCCTCGCGCTGTGGACCAAGGCGCAGGCCGAGGGTCAACTCACCGCCAAGGGGCGGGAGTTCGGGCCGAAGGCGCAGGCACTCGAAGCCGCCATGAGCACCGTCGGCTACGGCGACCTCAGCGCGCGCGGCAAGGAGGAGATCCACGACACCGCCGTACGGATGGCGAAGCGGCTGCCGACCCTCTTCGCGTCGATCGCGAAGAACAAGGAACCCGTCGACGTCGTCAGTTCGGGTCAGGTCCGTGCCGTCGACAGCGCCAACCTCTACGGCGCCGCGCTCGCCGAGACCGACCCCGGCCTCACCTCGCTGATCGGGTCGACCCGGACCGACAAGGACCTGCTGTACTTCCACAAGGCCGACGGCGGTGCCGCGTACCGCGACTACATCGCCAACGACCAACGGCTGGCGAGCACTTTGAAGACCGTCACCGACCAGCCGAAGACCCACAGCGCCGCCCGTGACGTACTGAAGAAGCTCTTCAAGCCGGCGTTCGTGGACCGGATCACGGCGGGCGAGTTCGCGTCGATCGGCACGGATGTCGAGGCCGCGACGGCCGTCTACAACCTGTACGCCATCGCCCCGGCGATGAGCGAGGAGAGCCCGGGCGGCAAGGGCTGGGGCATGGACCGGTACATCTCGGCGCGCGACGCCGACTGGTTCGGGTATGTGTCCGACGTGGAGGACTTCTACGAGAAGGGGCCGGGCTTCGCGGACAGCGACATCACGTACAAGATGGCGGACGTGCTGCTCGACGACTTCTTCGAGAAGGTCGAGGCCAAGCGGGACGGCACCAGTGACCTGGGCGCCGAACTCCGGTTCACCCACGCCGAGGAGATCATCCCGCTGGCCGCGCTGATGGGCCTGCCGGGCAGCACTCAGGGGGTCACGGTCGACCGGCCGTACACCTACACGAGCAACGCGTGGCGGGGCGCGGCGGTGGCGCCGCTGGGCTCGAACATCCAGTGGGACGTCTACCGCAAGGGCAGCACGTACCTCGTGCGCATGCTCTACAACGAGAAGGAGACGGCGTTCAAGGCCGGCTGCCGTCCCGTCTCGAAGGGCAGCAAGTTCTACGACCTCAACGAGCTGGAGCGCTGCTTCGGCCGCACCGGCTCGAACGGCTGATCAACGCCGGGGCCCCGCGCTCTCCCGGGCGCGGGCCGCCGCCGCGAACGTCCGCCCGCTCATCCCGGGCCGCCGGTACGCGCTGATCGCGGCCGTGTTGTCCGCGTCCACCATCAGCGCGGCACGCCCGTGCTCCCCCGGCACCGCCGGCGTGGAGTCCGTCATCCTCTGCCACGCGGGCCCGGTTCCACCACGCCCCCACCGTGAACCCGATCACCGAACCGCCCCCCTCCCGCCGTTCGAGCCAAGGTAGAAGACGCCTCCGCCAGGTCCCAGGCAGCTCACGCGGCCCGGCGCAGATGCCCCGCACCGCCTCCGCGGAGACCCTCAGCCGCGACCACGCAGCCCCGCCCCCGAACGCGGGTCGACCACACCCCCCACCGTGAACCCGATCACCGAACCGCCCCCCTCCCGCCGTAGCGCGAAGGGTGCTCCGCCGTGGGCCAGGGAGACCTCGCGGACGATGGAGAGGCCGAGGCCCGAGCCGGGGAGGGAGCGGGCGTCCGCCGCGCGGTAGAAGCGGTCGAAGATGCGGAAGAGGTCGGTTTCGGAGACTCCGGGGCCTCGGTCCAAGACTTCTACGCGGACCGTGCCCGGGCGGGCGGGGCCGGAGACCGCGATCTCGATGGGGGTCCGGCCCGCGCGGTCGAACTTGGCCGCGTTCTCGACCAGGTTGGAGATCGCGCGCTGGAGCATGCCGGGGCGGCCGTCGGTGGTCGTGTCGCCGCTCGCGCGGACGGTGATGTCGCGTCCGGTGCGGCGGCGGGCGAGCACCGCCACGTCCTCGGCGATGTCGGCGAGGTCGATGTGCTGGGGCGGCTCGGTGTCGGACTGGCCGGCCGCCAGGTCCACCAACTCGTTGACCAGGTCGGTGAGTTCGCGGGCCTCCTGGGAGAGGTCGGCGACCAGTTCCTCGCGGGTGCCGGGCGGCAGTTCGTCCATGCGGCGCAGCAGCGAGATGTTGGTGCGCAACGACGTGAGCGGGGTGCGGAGTTCGTGGCCCGCGTCCTGGATCAGCCGCCGCTGGTCCTCCTCCGACTGCGCGAGCCGGCCGAGCATCCGGTCGAAGGCGCGGCCCAGCCGGCCCACCTCGTCGTAGCCGGTGACCGGGACCTCGACGCCGAGCCGGCGGGTGCGGGCCACGTCCTCGGCCGCCGCCGTGAGAATGATCAGCCGCCGGGTGATCCGCCGGGCCAGCCACCAGCCGCACAGCCCGGCGAGCACCACGACCGCCGCCATCAGCACGAACGTCCGCTGCTGCAACGCCCGCAGCAGGTCCTCCGTGTCGCTGAACTCCTGCGCGACCTGCACCGCCCCCCGCCCGTCGCCGAGCGAGACCGTCGCGATGCGGTACACGTCCTCGGCGACGGCGACGTCCTTGTGCTCCTCCGTCGTACCCGCCACCTTCGCGCCCGCGACCGCCCGGTCGTCGCCGGTGACGGGCAGCGCCGGGCTGCCGCTGTCGACGACACCGCCGTCCGGCCCGAGCACCTGTACGTCCGTACGGGCCGGCCGCACGATGTCGTGGCCGGGCGCGGAGGAGGAGAAGTCGTCGGGCGTCATCTGGTGCGTCCGCACCTCGTCCTGGAGATCCTGGACGACCTGGTCGAACACGGACTCCTGGTCGACGCGGACCAGCCGCGCCGCCGCGCCGTACGACAGCACACCGACGAGCAGGGTGACGACCGCGGTCACGGCCGCGAAGGACACCACGAACGTGGTGCGGAGCGAGACCAGCCTCGGCCGCCGGGCGACGACCAGCCGCCGCAGGCGGCCCACTCAGTCCTCCCGCAGCACGTAACCCACGCCACGCACCGTGTGGATCAACTGCGGTGCGCCGGGCTCGTCGAGCTTGCGGCGCAGATAGCCGACGTAGACGGCGAGGTTCTTCGAGCCCGGGCCGAAGTCGTAGCCCCAGATGCGGTCGTAGATGGTGGAGTGGTCGAGGACGATGCCCGCGTTGCGCACCAGCAGTTCGAGGAGTTCGAACTCGGTCCGGGTCAGCTCCAGTTCGCGCTCCCCGCGCCAGACGCGGCGGGCCTGGAGGTCCATGCGCAGGCCGGCCGCCGAGATCTGCTTGTCGGACGCCTGCGGCTCCTCCTTCAGTACGTCCGCGGAGCCCGAGGCGGAGCCGCCGCCGAACACCGGCACCGGGCTGGTGCGACGGAGCAGGGCGCGCAGCCTCGCGAAGACCTCCTCGACGTCGAAGGGCTTCACCACGTAGTCGTCGGCGCCCGCGTCCAGGCCCGCGATGCGGTCGGCGGTCTCCACGAGTGCGGTCAGCATGAGGATCGGGGTGCTGTTGCCCTCGGCGCGCAGCACCCGGCAGACCTGGAGGCCGTCGATGCCGGGCATCATCACATCGAGAAGCAGCACGTCCGGTGGGGTGCGGTGGGCCTGCGCGAGCGCCTCGACACCGTCGGCGACCGCGGTCACCTGGTAGCCCTCCAGGGTCAGGGCCCGCTCCAGGGCATGACGGATGGCACGGTCGTCTTCGGCGAGCAGCACAGTCTGGGGCACGGCACCCAGTGTGCCAAGGCCTCCGGCGGTGGGGCGGTGGGGGCGGGTCTACGATCACCCTTTTTACCGGGCTCTCACCGTGGTGGGCGCAACCCGGGGCGACCTCCTACCGTCTTCTCACGGTCGGCCGGGCTGGCCGTACCTGGGGGCTGCGCCCCCAGACCCCCGCTTCGGCCCTGAACGGGCCTCGTCCTCAAACGCCGGACGGGCTGGGTGATGCCGAACGTGTGGGAGAGAGTGCCGCGAGCTGTTCCGCGAACGGTATGACCGTCTGCTTCTCCCTCGGGCGTGCTGCCGACAGGCCCTTCATCAGCGCCCCCAGCTCCCCCGCCGCCCGCTCGATCCGCTCCGGCAACCCCTCCACGCCCCAGTCCTCCGAGGCCGCGTAGACCCCGGTCGGGACGACTACGGCGCGCAGGTAGGAGAACAGCGGGCGCAGGGCATGGTCCAGGACCAGGGAGTGGCGGGCCGTGCCGCCGGTCGCCGCGATCAGGACCGGCTTTCCGGCGAGGGCGTCCTTCTCCAGGACGTCGAAGAACGACTTGAAGAGTCCGCTGTACGACGCCGAGAACACCGGGGTGACCACGATCAGCCCGTCCGCCTCCGTCACCGCGTCCAGCGCGGCGGCGAGGGAACGGCCGGGGAAGCCGTTGGTGAAGTTGTGCGCTATCTCGACGGCGAGGTCGCGCAGCTCGACGACCTCGATGTCGACGGGGGTGTGCCGGTCCACCGCCGCCGCCAGCCGGTCGGCCAGCAACCTGGTGGACGAGGGCACGCTCAGCCCCGCCGAGACGACTACGAGCTTCATGCGACGGTCACTCCTTCCGATGCGGCCGCGCGCAGCGACTCGTGCGTCGGGGCCTCCGGCACGTCCGCCGGGCGGTTCACCGCGAACTCCTTGCGCAGGACCGGTACGACCTCCTCGCCCAGCAGGTCGAGCTGCTCCAGGACGGTCTTCAGCGGCAGCCCGGCGTGGTCAAGGAGGAAGAGCTGGCGCTGGTAGTCACCGGCGTAGTCGCGGAAGGCGAGGGTCTTCTCGATGACCTCCTGCGGGGAGCCGACGGTCAGCGGGGTCTGGTCGGTGAAGTCCTCCAGGGAGGGCCCGTGGCCGTAGACCGGGGCGTTGTCGAAGTACGGGCGGAACTCGTTCACCGCGTCCTGGGAGTTCTTCCTCATGAAGACCTGGCCGCCGAGCCCGACGATCGCCTGCTCCGGCGTGCCGTGGCCGTAGTGCGCGTACCGCTCCCGGTACAGCTCGACCATCCGCTTGGTGTGGTCGGCCGGCCAGAAGATGTTGTTGTGGAAGAAGCCGTCGCCGTAGAAGGCCGCCTGTTCGGCGATCTCGGGGCTGCGGATCGAGCCGTGCCAGACGAACGGCGGTACGCCGTCCAGCGGGCGGGGCGTGGAGGTGAAGCCCTGGAGCGCGGTGCGGAACTTGCCCTCCCAGTTGACGACGTCCTCGCGCCACAGGCGGCGCAGCAGGGCGTAGTTCTCGATGGCGAGGTTGATGCCCTGGCGGATGTCCTGCCCGAACCAGGGATAGACCGGGCCGGTGTTGCCGCGGCCCATCATCAGGTCGACCCGGCCGTCGGCCAGGTGCTGGAGCATCGCGAAGTCCTCGGCGATCTTCACCGGGTCGTTGGTGGTGATGAGGGTGGTGGAGGTGGAGAGGATCAGCTTCTCGGTCCGGGCCGCTATGTAGCCGAGCATCGTGGTCGGGGACGAGGGCACGAAGGGCGGGTTGTGGTGCTCGCCGGTCGCGAAGACGTCGAGCCCGACCTCCTCGGCCTTCAGCGCGATGGCGACCATGGCCTTGATGCGCTCACGCTCGGTCGGCGTCCGTCCGGTGGTCGGGTCCGGTGTGACGTCGCCGACGCTGAAGATCCCGAACTGCATGGTCGTTCACCCTCCAGGTTGTTGATGATTCAACTATACCCTCCAACGGACACCCCGCCGCACATATTCCACCGGCCCGCACTTCCCTCCACCGGCCGATGTCAGTGGCCCGTCCTACGCTCCTCCCATGGCAGCCGCACACCGCGACACCCGAGGAATCGTCGACCCCGCCGAGCTCCTCGCCCGCGTGCGCTTCCGCCGCCCCGGACCCGCCGCGCCCCTGAACCCGTACGTCGAGCACTACTGGCTGATCGACTGGGACCTCACCGAGCCCTACGTCTCCCATGTCGTCCCGCACCCGGCCGTGCACATCGTCTTCCAGCGGCTGGCCGGCGAGGACGCCTTCGTCGAGGTCGCCGGCATCCCGCACGGCCTCTTCGCGCAGAAACTGGAGGGGCGCGGGCAGGTGTGCGGGATCAAGTTCCGGCCGGGCGCCTTCCGCACCGTCGCCGTCGCCCCGGACCGCCCGGTGTCGGAGTGGACGGGGCTGCGGGTCCGGCAACCCGAGGTGTTCCCGAACATCGACCCCGCCACGGTCCTCGACGCGCCGGGCGACGACAGCGCCCGCGTCGCCGCCCTCGACGCCTTCCTGCTCACCCTCGGCCCGCGCCCGGACCCGCAGGCCGAGCTGGCGACGGCCCTGGTCGACCGCATCCGCGCCGACCGCACGATCCGCCGCGTCACCGACTTCGCCCGCACCGAGGGCCTGTCCGTACGACTGCTGCAGCGCCTCTTCGCCGCGTACGTCGGCGTCGGCCCCAAGTGGGTCATCCTGCGCTACCGCATCCACGAGGCCCTGGAGCGCGCGGGCACCGAGGAGCCGGTCGACTGGGCGGCCCTCGCCGCCGACCTGGGCTATGCCGACCAGGCCCACCTGGTCCGGGACTTCACAGCGACGGTCGGGGTGACGCCGACGGCGTATGCGCAGGGCGTGCACTGACCGCCACCTGCCGCCGACGGTCGCGCTGATAGCTTTCGCAGCGGCCCGACCACAGCGGAGAGTGGGACCTGATGAACCGAACTCAGGCCGTGGTCCGCTGGTTCACGGCGGACAACAACCCCGTCCAGGTCTTCGGCACCGTCGTCGCCCTCGTCGTCACCGCGTTCACCGTGCGCCCGGTCGGCACGTCCGGTACCGGGCTCGCGGTGCTGTGTCTGCTCGTGCTGGAGTCGCTGCTGCTGTGCACGCGGCTGATTCCCGAGGGGCGGTTCTCGCCCACCGTGCAGCTCGCGGTGCTGTGTGTCTGGGCGGTCGGGGCGGCGGCGTTGATGAGTCTGGAGCACTCGGGGGCGTCGGCGCTGTTCGCGTACTTCGTGACCGGGCACGCCGGTTACCGCCTCGAAGCGCGCCGCGCGCTGCCCTTCGCCGCGCTCACCAGTGCCCTGTGCGCGGGGGCACTGCTTGTGCCGTGGGGCGACCATGACACCTCGTGGATCGTGGGCGCCTTCACCGGCGCCAGTGTGCTGGTCGGGATCTCCAACCGCGCCCACACCGACGCGCTGCGCTCCGCGCGTGCCGCCGCCGAGCAGTCCGAGCTGGCCGCACGTGCCGAGGCCCGGGCCGAGGCGCTCGCCGAGCGGGCCCGGATCGCCCGGGACGTGCACGACGTACTGGCCCACTCGCTGGCCGGGGTGAACATGCAACTGGAGGTCACCGACGCCCTGTTGGAGGCCGGAGACGTCGACCGGGCCCGGGAGGCCGCCCAGCGGGCGCAGAGCCTGGTGCGCTCGGGTCTCACCGAGGTGCAGCGCACGGTCGGGGACCTGCGGGAGGACGCGCTTCCGCTGGTGGAGACGCTGCGGTCACTGCTCGCCTCCGGGTCCGACGCCGGTACGCTGACCGTCGACGGGCCGCCGCGTGAACTGCCCGTCCGCCTCGCCCAGGTGATCGTGCGCTGCGCCCAGGAAGCCCTGACCAACGCACACAAGTACGCGCCCGGCGCCCCGGTCCGTATGCGCCTGGAGCACCGGCCTCAGGAGACTGTCTTCGAGGTGGTCAACTCGGCGCCGCCGCAAGGCCCTCGGCCCCTGGCCGGTGCGGGGAGCGGGATGGGACTTGTCGGGATGCGCGAGCGGCTCGACCTGGTGGGCGGCACGGTCTCGGCCGGGCCGAACGTGGACGGCGACGATGCGGGAGGATGGCGGGTGCACGTGGTGATCCCGGGATGAGCGAGCAGCGGCAGGACGAACAGCGGCCCGGCGTAAGGGTGGTTGTCGCCGACGACCAGACGGCGGTCCGTGAGGCGCTGGCGACCGTACTGGATCTCCAGCCCGGCGTGGAGGTCGTAGCGACGGCGAAGGACGGCGGGGAAGCTGTGCGGGCCGCCGAGGAGCACGCGCCCGATGTGATCCTGATGGATCTCAACATGCCACGGATGGACGGGGTCGAGGCCACCCGGCTGCTCACCGAGCGCTTCCCGCAGGTGGCCGTGGTCGTGCTCACCACCTTCGCCGACGAGGAGTACATCCTCGCCGCGCTCGGCGCCGGTGCCCGCGGCTACCTCACCAAGGAGTCCGGCCGGCAGGACATCACCCGCGCGGTGCGGGCCGCGGCGGCCGGGCAGTCCGTGCTCGACCCCGCCGTACGGGACCGGCTGGTCGCCGCCGCCGCTCGGGGCGGCACCCCCGCCGAGCGGCCGGGCACCGGACTGGCCCCGGATCTCACGCCCCGGGAGGTGGAGGTGCTCACGCTGATCGGCGAGGGGCTCACCAACCGGGGGATCGCCGAGCGGCTGGTGGTCAGCGAGGCCACGGTGAAGACCCATATCAACAACCTCTTCGCCAAGGCGCATCTGCGGGACCGGGCACATGCCGTGAAGTACGCGTTCATCCACGGACTGGTGAAGACCCCCGGGTGAGGGCCTCGCCCGGGGCCCCGGCCGGCGCCAGCAGGCGCACGCGGGCCAGCAGCAGGAACACCCGAGTGAGGACCATGGCCAGCGCCATGATGACGAAGAACGGTGCGATGGCGTCCTGGACTATGTGGTGCTCCGCCATGAACGTGCCCAGGTGCTCGCGGAACCCGGTGTTGTGCTCGGCGAGATAGATGAAGGCGACCCGCAGCCCGACCAACGCCGTCCAGATCGCGACGAACCCCACGCCACAGCGGGTGTGGACCTGGCCCGAGACCGGATCCCGCTCCACTCCGGTGGTGAGCGTGGCGACGACACCGCACGCCAGTCCGATCGCGGCGCCCACCAGATAGACGACGAGGTCGGCCTGCTGGCCGGGCATCCCCCTCAGATAGAAGTAGCCGATCGCGGGCACCGTGCCGATCGGCATCAGCACCTTGTGCAGGTCGTACTTCCGACGTCCGTACTGCGTCAGCATCATCACCGCGAAGATGCCCCCACTGATCGTCAGCGCCTGCTCCATGTCCGTCATGACGTCGCACTCCTCGGTCTCCGGCGGTCCACCCGCCGTCCCTTTTCCTGAGTGCGACTCTCCCGCCGGGGCCGGAAAAGCTCCCGGACCCACGGGTGGACATCCGGGTGGAGAGGCAGGGTGGAGCCGTCGCCCTGAGCATGCCGCCGCTCGCCCGACGGCCGGGGCGACCTACACGTCCCCCGCCCGCAGCCGCGCGATCTGCCGCCCGCTGAACTCCACCGTCCGCCTCATGTGCCCGACGATCACGGCGAGTTCGGCGTCGCCCAGTTCGTCGAAGAGGGTGAACCAGCCGCCGCCGAGGCGGTTCCACATCCGGGCGAACTCGGTGATCTTCTCCGGGACGGTCGCCACCAGCACCCGCCGCCGGTCCTCCGCGTCCCGCTCCCGCACCACGTACCCCGCCCGCTCCAGCCGGTCCACGAGCCGCGTCGCCGAGCCGGTCGTCAGCCCGGTCAGCTCGGCGATCCGGCCCGTGGTCACCGGCCCGGCCTCCAGCGTGAGCAGGTTCAGGCACTGCAGATCGGTGGGGTGCAGCCCGAGGCAGTCGGCGACGGCCTGGTTGAACAGGGCGTAGGACGCCATGTACCGGCGCGATACGGAGAACAACTCGTCCAGCAGCCGCGCCCGCGCGTTCCCGGACATGTCGCACCCCTCGTCGTCTCGCCGTCCGTGCCTATGGAGATCGAGATCGTACGACGAGACCGGGGGCGCGACTCAGAAGTAGTAGGTGTCCCCGGTGTCCAGGACCAGCACCCGCTGCTGGTCGTTGGCCCGATTGACGTCCACCGCGCCGCCGCCCCACACCGTGTCCAGCTCCAGCACCACCTCGGAGGACACGTCCCGCAGTTGTACCCGCACCTCCATCCGCTGGCCCACCTCGTCCGCGGCCAGCGCCCCCGTCCGGCACACCACCACCCGCTCCCCCGACCGGGCACACCCCACCGGCAGCGTCTCCCCCGTCGCGAGAGGCTTCGACCAGCGCAGCCGTACGGTCGCGTCCGGGACCGCGGACGGACCGTGGTTGCGCGGGGTGAACCGCACGTCGATGCGGCCCCCGCTCATGGTCGCGGACCCGTGATAGGCGAGATCCGCCTCCGGACCCGGCGCCCCGGGGGCCGCCCCCATCACCGCGAACGCGGCACCCGCCACCGCCCCGACCCGTAGTACCCGTACCACCCGCATACCGCCCATGTGCCATCCACTCCTCAGTACGCCGTCCACCGCGGTCGCAGGGATGTATCCCACGCGCGGCGCACGACAGGCGCCGTCCATCAGGTGACAGCGCGTGTGATGGGGTGGCGGCCATGCTCGTTCTTCGCTCCGCGGCCCTCTTCGTCCTCGCCGCCGTCTTCGAGATCGGCGGCGCCTGGCTGGTCTGGCAGGGGGTGCGCGAACACCGCGGCTGGCTGTGGATCGGCGGCGGGGTCATGGCCCTCGGCGTCTACGGCTTCGTCGCCACGTTCCAGCCCGACGCCCACTTCGGCCGCATCCTCGCGGCCTACGGCGGGATCTTCGTCGCCGGTTCACTGGCCTGGGGCGCGGTCGCGGACGGCTACCGGCCCGACCGCTGGGACATCACCGGCGCCCTGATCTGCCTGGCCGGGATGGCCGTGATCATGTGGGCGCCCCGCAACGGCGGCTGACCCGGCTCTATACCCTGGCAGCAGTCAGTCGTACGCACCGTCCCGAGGAGCAGCCCATGGCCGCCGCCGCACCGTCCGCCGCCTCCCGTATCGCGATCGTCACCGGGGCCAGCGGTGGAATCGGCGCCGCCACGGCCCGGCAGCTCGCGGCGGCCGGGTACCGCGTCGTCCTCACCGCCCGCCGCAAGGACCGTATCGAGGCGCTCGCCGAGGAGATCAACAAGGCGGGCCACAAGGCGACGGCATACGAACTCGACGTCACCGACCGGGCCGCCGTCGACGAGTTCGCGACCGCCTTCAAGACCGTCGGCGTCCTGGTCAACAACGCGGGCGGCGCACTCGGCGCCGACCCCGTCGCGACCGGCGACCCCGCCGACTGGCGCACGATGTACGAGACGAACGTCCTCGGCACCCTGAACATCACCCAGGCCCTGCTGCCCGCCCTCACCGCCAGCGGCGACGGCACGGTCGTGGTCGTCTCCTCCACCGCCGGCCACGGCACCTACGAGGGCGGCGCGGGCTATGTCGCCGCCAAGCACGGCGCCCATGTCCTCGCCGAGACGCTCCGCCTGGAGATCGTCGGCACCCCGGTCCGGGTCATCGAGATCGCGCCCGGCATGGTCAGGACGGACGAGTTCGCGCTGACCCGCTTCGGCGGCGACGCGGAGAAGGCGGCGAAGGTCTACGCGGGCGTCGCGGAGCCCCTCACCGCCGACGACGTGGCCGACACGATCACCTGGGCGGTCACCCGCCCCAGCCACGTCAACATCGACCTCCTCGTCGTCCGCCCCCGCGCCCAGGCCTCCAACACCAAGGTGCACAGGGAGCTGTGATGTCGGAGATGCCCGACGAGGACGACCGGTCCCCGGAGAAGCGCCGGCTGGCCGAGGAGACCAGGAACGAACGCAAGGTCTGGTACTTCCTCGGCTACTTCCTCTTCGGCATCCACATCATCGCGTTCGTGATGATGTACGCGGTGACGCACGCCCCGAAGAAGTAGCACCCCGGCGGAGTAGGCCGGGGTACCGCTCACTTCCGCTGGTCGAAGATCCACTCCCTGATGGCCTCGATGGTGTAGGCGATCGGCCAGGTCGAGTTGTGCTCAAGGGCGTTCGGGTTCTGCTTGACCTGTGCCGCCGTGAGGGTCGTGCCCTTCAGGAACGTCGAGTAGTTGACCGTCGTCCCCTTGGCCCGCATCGCCTTGACGTCCGCGGCGAACGCGGTGGCGCCGGCCCTCCCGTTCCAGGTCGCGCGGCTGACCTTCGTACCGGCCGCCTCGATGACCTTGGTGATGGCGTTCATCCCGGGATAGGCCTTGGTGTCGCCCTGCGAGACGGTGACCCACAGCTTCTTCTTCGCCAGCGGCTTCGCCTGGGCGTCGGGCCACTGGCCGGCGACGACGAACGAGGCCGCGAACAGGTCGGGGTACTTGATGTTCAGACCGAGGGTCATCATCGCGCCCATGGACTGGCCGGTGGAGTACAGCCGGTCCTTGTCGATGCTGTACCGGGTCGTCAGGTCCTCGACCAGGTTGGCCGTCGCGTCGAAGTACGCCGTCGGCTTGTAGTCGTCGCTCACCACCACGGCCGGGTACTGCGGCGCCAGCACGAACGCCTCGCGCTTGGCCTGGTCCTCGGGACTGGCCCAGCACACAGCGCCGAGACCCTGCACGAGCGTCGCCGTCGGAGTCGTACTGACCACGCTCGCGTCGTGCATGAAGAGGACCAGCGGATAGGACTTGGCCTTGTCGTAGTTCTTGGGGACGTAGAGGTTGTAGGGCAGGGACTTGCCGGTCTTCGGGTCCTTGAAGGTGAACTGCTTGAAGTCGTCCACGATCGGGTTCACGGTCCCGGTGGTGGTGACCTTCGCGCTGTCGGCCGGATAGGCGGTACCGCCGGTGGTCGTGACGGTGCCGGTCTGGGTGACGGTTCCCTTGGCCTTCTTGAGGTTGGCCGCGCCGCCGGTCGCGCCGAGGGTGGGGCCGGGGACGACTCCGGGAGTGCCCGTCGACTGGCTCGCCGAGGCCTGGGGCTGGGCGGACCCACTGGCACCGCCCTGTCCGCCCCCGCCCCCGTTGCCGTAGGGACCGGAGATCCCCCACAGCAGCGCACTGTCGTCGTCGGGGGAAAGCTCGACGATGACGTACCTGCCGTCGGTGCCCTGGTCGGCCGTCGCCGCGCTGGTGTTGGCGTAGACCTTCGTGACCGTACGGCCCTCCGCCTTGAAGGACGACGTCGACAGCTTGGCCGTGGCGATCTCGGCGTCGTACTCGATGGCGACGGCGATGAACTTCTGGCCCTCGCCGTACACCTTGGTGATGGCGGTGGCGCTCTTGACATGGCCGTTCCCGCTTCCGGAATCACCGGAATCGGAGCCGGAACTGCAGGCGGTGAGAGCCGGTGCGGTCAATGCGGCCGCCCCCAGAAAACGCGCCAGGAAAACACGCCTTGTCTGCATTTTCCCCACCTCAGTTCAGGGAATTGATGATGCGTCCGATGCGCGCCTCGGCCTTCTCGGCGGTGCCCTTGATGTAGAAGCCGTCGACCGCCTCGTAGGTGACGTGGTCGAAGTTCCATTGATCGGGCATGTTCTTCGCGCCGCCCTCGAACATCGACATGACGAAGGTGCTGGAGAACGATGAGTTCTCGCGGATCGCGGTCGCGGTGCTGGTGGACAACTCCGGTTCCACGCCGGCGAAGACGCCCTTGCCGACCTGGAAGACCCAGATCGGCACCTGGGCGGTGCCGGTCGGGGTGAAGGTGACGGTCTTGGTGGGCGCGCTGGCCTGGGGACCCGTCACCTGCGTCGTGGTGATGTCGTCGGTGACCAGCCGCACCACGACCGACTTCCCGCTCTCGTACTTGGTGATCCCCTGCGCCACCCGCACGATCTCGTTCCCGAGCCGCTCGCCCTGCACGGTCAGCAGCGCGAAGCCGGCGTCATGCAGATCGACGCCGTAGGTCCAGCCCTTGTCCTTGTCGATCGTGTACCGCTTCGAACGGTAGGCCGGGAACTGGTCCCCGCACGCCCCGACCAGCCAGAAGCCGACCGCGCCCGGGTACTGCGCCTCGACATGCGCGACGGCCGCGCCGGCGAGGTCGGCGGTGATCGGAAGGGTGCCGTCGGCCATGACGGAGTCCTGCATCACGCAGGACTGCACGTTGTAGTTGGTCAGCACGGCGATCGGGTTGCCGTCGAGGTCGTTGAAGCGGGCCACGTACACGCCCTTGTCGGAGGGCAGTTGCTCGTTGACGCCGAGCCAGTAGCCGTTCGCGGTGGACACATTGCGGTTGACGTTGACGTCGGACCGGCCGGAGCCGTAACCGACTTCGGCGTCCTGAAGGTTCTTCACCGCGTCGGCGACGGCGGACTTGGTGGCGGTCACGATGTTCTGCACATACGTGGCGGCAGCGGCCGAGGACGAACTCGCCTGCACATGCGGCGCGGAGAAGCAGTGCGTGACGGTGACCATGATGTTCGCGGCGGCCACGCCACTGGCCGCGGTGATGGCCTCGCGCATCAGCGCGATCGCCTCGGCGCTGATCGAGGTCAGGTCCAGCACGGCCAGTGCGATACGGCGGGAGCCGGACTCCACCAGCAGCACACGGACGTTGAGGTCGTCGTGCACGGCGGTGAAGTTGTCCAGCGGCAGCAGCGAGGCCGCGGGTGTGAACGCGGCCTTTCCGACACCGACCTTCAGCCCGCCCGTCGCCTTGGTCGCGGCCTGGGCGGAGCCGGCCCCGCCCGCCACGGTCGCGGCAAGGGCGGTGGCCGCACCGACGGCCACCACGGCCCGCCGGCTCATCTCGCTCTGGTTCTGGTGCCGCTCCATCATCTGCTGTCCTCCAAGACACTGCGGGTGGGGTCAGGCCAACACCCGCGCAGCATCACAGCGAATTTCGGAGCCAGCAATAAGGGTCACGCGCAAACAAAGCTTTCACGAATTGCGCAGGCAATTTGACGTGCGAAGTCGACGGAAAGCCACAGGAATATGTCCTGAATTCACAGCGCTCTCAGAGAGACCTCAGAGCGACCGATGCCTTGACTTTCCCGCCCACATCCCTTGATTCACCCACAAGGGTGAACAGCGTCGATCACCCGCACGGCGCCCGAACGGTCGACCTAGGCTCGCGCCACAACATCAACACGACGGCCCTCGACCAGGACTGGCATCCCGATCGAGGGCCTGACCAGCACGGAAGTGGAGCTTCCCTGTGGCTGAATGCGAGCCTAGCGCCCAGCGGTTCATGGACCTGACGGTCCCGGAGTACGCGTACATGTTCGGGTTCTTGCAGGCGGACGGACATCTCTCTCAGCAGTCGAGGCAGCGAGGACGACTGACCGTCGAAATCAGCGCCCGGGACATCGATCTGCTGTACAGGTTCAAGCACCTGACGCCCTACAACAGCAGCGTCACTGAACGCACTCGGTCCACCAACTTCGCCGAGACCCACACGTCAGCGATCTGGTCCCTCTTCTCCCTGGAGGCCAGGACCACACTCAACGAACTCGGCCTGCCCTACGGGCGTAAGTCGAAGACGATCGCCCCGCCAACCGTTGATTTTGTACGCCGCGACTACCTGCGGGGGCTGATCGACGCTGACGGTTCGGTGGGCGTCACCGGCAAGGGATTCCCGTTCGTCTCCCTGACCACGGCCAGCAGCCCGATCGCGTCCTATCTACGCGACTACTGCAGGGAGGTCACAGAAGCCGAGCGAACCCTCAAGCGCAACGCTCGCGACGCCATCTACAACGTCTTCTACACGATGGAGGTGGCCCAACGCCTGGTCAACGACCTCTACTATCCCGACTGCCTGTCGTTGGAGCGCAAGCGCAGCGCCGCCGAATCCCTCTCAGCCTGGGTACGCCCCACAGGCATGAGGGCCGCGTACACAAGGCGCCGGTGGACGGAGCAAGAAGACCGAGTCCTCCTGGAACTCGGCAGCCCAACAGCAGCCGCAGATGCACTCGGTAGGACCATCCAGAGCTGCCATCTCCGCCTCTGGCGCCTACACAGTGGCCAAGCATCCACGCCCAGCGATCAGCGATAGGCCGAGTGAGGCCTCCGGCATCGACCGGAGGCCTCACTCATCAGCCCTTCACGCACACAACCTGCTTCAGCTTCGCCACGACCTCCACAAGATCCCGCTGCTGATCGATGACCTGGTCGATCGACTTGTACGCACCCGGGATCTCGTCCACGACGCCGGAGTCCTTACGGCACTCCACACCCCGTGTCTGCTCCTCCAGGTCCCTCGTCGAGAAGCGACGCTTGGCCGCGTTGCGGCTCATTCGCCGACCGGCGCCGTGCGACGCGGAGTTGAAGGCCTTCTCGTTGCCGAGGCCCTTCACGATGTACGAACCCGTGCCCATCGAGCCCGGGATGATCCCGTACTCGCCGGAGCCGGCCCGGATCGCTCCCTTACGGGTGACGAGCAGGTCCATCCCCTCGTACCGCTCCTCGCTCACGTAGTTGTGGTGGCAGGAGATCTCCGGCTCGAAGGTCGGCTTCGCCTTCTTGAACTCCTTGCAGACCACGTCCTTCAGGAGCGCCATCATGAGCGTGCGGTTGTACTTCGCGTACTCCTGCGCCCAGAAAAGGTCGTTGCGGTACGCCGCCATCTGCGGGGTATCAGCGATGAAGACGGCGAGGTCACGGTCGACCAGCCCCTGGTTGTGCGGGAGCTTCTGGGCCGTGCCGATGTGATGCTCGGCCAGTTCCTTGCCGATGTTCCGGGACCCGGAGTGCAGCATGAGCCACACCGAACCGGACATATCTACACAGACTTCGCAGAAGTGATTTCCCGAGCCGAGCGTCCCCATCTGCTTGACAGCCCGCTCCTCCCGGAACTTCACCGCGTCCGCGACCCCCTCGAACCGCCCCCAGAACTCGTCCCACCCACTGGTGGCCAGCCCATGGAAGCCCCCCGGCTCGACGGGACTGTCGTGCATCCCCCGCCCCACCGGAATCGCCTGCTCGATCTTCGACCGCAGCCGGGACAGATCGCCCGGAAGGTCGTTCGCCGTGAGGGACGTCTTCACCGCGGACATTCCGCAGCCGATGTCGACCCCCACCGCGGCCGGGCACACCGCGCCCCGCATCGCGATGACCGAACCGACCGTCGCCCCCTTGCCGTAGTGGACGTCCGGCATGACCGCGAGGCCCTTGATCCACGGCAGGGTCGCGACATTGCGGAGCTGCTGGAGCGCCCCGTCCTCGACCGTCGCCGGGTCGGTCCACATGCGGATCGGGACCTTCGCGCCCGGTATTTCCACGTACGACATCTCGTCCTCATTCCCCCGAAATCACAGTAAAAGTCATACATCGCAAAACCGGCGCCAAGGCCAATGAAAGGGACAGCGGACCGGCGTCCACGGCTGTGCGTGCGATACACATTGTCTCCAGGGGGTCCCCGCCCGCGGCAAGCGATTAACCAGCGGGGACACTGGCTGTGCCTCGATCGTTCAAGGGGTCGAGGGACACGGAAGACACCTGGCACACCGTCGAGAGGAGCCCGACCGTGCAGCGGAAGGCGTACGTACCGGGCGCTGCCGCGCTCCTCGTGGCGCTGCTGGCAGCAGGCTGTACGAGCGGCTCGGCCGACAGCGGTACGACGGACGACGCGAACCCGGGCGAGGCCGGTACGGCGACGGCGGTGGCCCAGCCGGGCAAGTACCGCACGCTTCCGGAGCCCTGTGGGGCCGTCAGCCAGAGCACGCTGGATTCCCTGCTTCCCGGGATCAAGCAGATCGCGGACGCGGAGCAGCGGGAGACGGCGTACGAGGGCGACGCGACGCTGACGTACGACACGGACCGCAAGGTGGGCTGCCGTTGGAAGGTGGAGTCCACGGACGCGACCGACCATCTGCTGGTCGATTTCGAGCGGGTGGTGTCGTACGACAACGCGGTGAGCGACGACAACCAGGCGCAGACGATCTTCGGGACGAAGGAGGCGGCGGCGGATCTTCCGGAGCCGTCGTCGAGCGCCACGGCGTCGGACTCCGCGTCGGAGTCGGCGTCGGCGACACCCTCCGCGTCCGCCACTCCCTCGTCGTCCGCCTCAGCATCCGGTTCCTCCTCCGCCAGCGCTTCCACCTCGACCTCGCCCTCCCCGTCCTCCTCCCCCACCGCGCTCCAGCCCCGCACCCTCTCCGATCTCGGTGACGACGCGTTCATCGACGACACGTTGAGCAGCTCGGGTTCGACGGCGAAGCAGCGCACGGTGACTGTGGTGTTTCGCACGTCCAACGTCATCGTGACCATCGAGTACGAGGAGCAGCCGGCGACGGTCGGTGTCGTGCCGGACAGCCAGAAGATGCAGGACAGGGCCCGGAAACTGGCCGCGCAGTTGGCCGATTCGCTGAACGGTTAGGGCCGTTTCGGGTGGCTGGTGCGGCTCCGCGCAAAGGCGGTGAACGGAGACCGCACAGCCTGCTCACCGCGTACCGTGGCCCCTCGGACCCGATCCGACGGCAGGAACCACGAGCGTCATGAGTGAAGGAACCATGCATCAACCAGCACAGCGAGACCGGCTTGACCACCAGCGAGCGAAGCGTGTGAGTCGCGCCCTTGTCTGCGCGGCGGCCGTCCCGGTGATGCTGATCGTCGCCGGCTGCTCCTCGGACTCCGGCTCCGGCGACGCGGCGAGCAAGGAGGCGGGTCCCGGTGCCACCACGTCGGCCGCGACCTCCGTTCCCACGGTGCAGGCGGCGGCGTACAAGAAGTTGCCGGAGCCGTGTGCGGTGTTGTCGGCGAAGACGTTGACCGAGTTGGTGCCGAAGGGGGCCAAGTCGGGCAAGGAGGGTTCGTCGAGCGACACGGCGTCGCGGGGCAGTTGCTCCTGGACGAGCCTGGACAACAACGGGGTCAAGGGTTCGCAGTTCCGTTGGCTGAACGTGTCGTTGCTGCGGTTCGACTCCTCGCAGACCCAGGGCGAGGGCGACAAGCTGGCGCAGGCGTACTACACGAAGCAGGTGCGGGAGGCGCAGTCGGTGACCGGCGCGAAGAGCGTCAGGTCGGAGCCGGTCGCGGGTGCGGGCGACGAAGGCACGGCGGTGCGCTACGACCTGAAGAAGAAGGAAGGCGCCTTCAAGCAGCAGACGGTGGTGGCGCGGGTCGAGAACGTGGTCGTCACGATCGACTACAACGGCGCGGGTCTGGCGGGCGACAAGGCGCCGAGCGCGGACACGCTGACGAAGGCGGCGGAGAAGGCCGTGAAGGAGACTGTGGCCGCGGTCACGACGGCCAATGGCACCGGGGGCGGTTCGGGTGCGGGCTCGCCGTCCGCGTCTCCCACCAAGTCGGCGTCCAAGTCGCCGTCCAGGGCCGCGAGTGTCTCGCCCTCCCCCTCGGCGACGAAGAAGAGCTGACCGTTACATCGAGCCGGATTCGGGCCTCAACTCGCAGGTCAGCAGAGCTTTTTGACGGCGCCCGGTCCCCTCGCGGACCGGGCTCCTGACAGACCGGCACCCGGAGCGCCGCACACATGTGCCACCCTGTTGCGCGCAACAACATGTAAGGGGAGGGGAGTCCGGGTGTCCGCGCCCATTCAGCTCACACGTATGCACCGCGTGCTCATCGGCGTGGTCGTCTCCGGTGCGGTGGTCATCGCCGGTATCGGCTTCGCCGGTTCGTACGCCGCCGTACGTGAACTCGCCCTGAAGAAGGGCTTCGGGAACTTCGCGTATGTCTTCCCGATCGGTATCGACGCGGGCATCTGTGTGCTGCTCGCCCTGGACCTGCTGCTGACCTGGATCAGGATCCCCTTCCCGCTGCTGCGTCAGACGGCGTGGCTGCTGACGGTCGCGACGATCGCGTTCAACGGCGCGGCGGCCTGGCCGGATCCGCTGGGTGTGGGCATGCACGCGGTGATCCCGATCCTGTTCGTGGTCTCCGTGGAGGCGGCCCGGCACGCGATCGGCCGGATCGCCGACATCACGGCGGACAAGCACATGGAGGGCGTCCGCCTCACCCGCTGGCTGCTCTCCCCCGTGCCGACCTTCCTGCTGTGGCGGCGGATGAAGCTGTGGGAGCTGCGTTCCTATGAGCAGGTCATCAAGCTGGAGCAGGATCGTCTCGTCTACCAGGCGCGGCTGCACTCGCGCTTCGGTCGCGCGTGGCGCCGCAAGGCTCCGGTGGAGTCCCTGATGCCCCTGCGACTGGCCCGCTACGGCGTCCCGCTCGCGGAGACGGCTCCCTCGGGTCTGGCGGCGGCGGGCATCGAACCCGTACTGCTGCCCCCCGCCCCCCAGTTGGAGGCGGCGCGCGAGCCGGAGCCCGCGGCACCCGCCGTGCAGGCCGGCCCGGCACCGGTCCGGGAGCAGCTTCCCGTTCCCGCTCCTGCGATGAACGAGTCGCCGGAGCCACCCCAGCAGCCGGGCTTCGCCGAGCAGCAGAGTCAGTGGCTCCAGGCACGCGACCCCCAAGCCGTCGAGTACCAGGGCGGCTACGACCCGACGTACGACCCGGATGCCGCCTACCGGCAGTGGTACGCCGAGCAGCAGCAGGCCGATCAGTACGAGGAGCAGCAGCGGTACGAGCAGCAACCCGCTGCTGAGCCCGAGCCCGAACCCTCGCCGGAGGACACGGGTACCTTCCCGATCCCGTCCGGTCCGGGCCGTACCCGTGAACTGGGTGCGGGCGGTGGCACGGAGCCGACCGAGGACGACTACTACCAGATCTTCAAGAAGTCGATAGACGGCGGCTATCCGAGTGCCGGTCAGTTCCGGGGCGATGTGGAGGCCACCTTTGGCACCATGCTCCCGGCCCGTGAGGCCGACCGCATGGTCAACCGGTTCACGGCCCGCCACACGGAAGAGCTGCAGGAGTACCACAGCGCATAGCGGCACGACATGGGAAAGGGGCCCTCACGTGGAGGGCCCCTTTTTTCGTGCCGCCTACTCCCCGAGCAGGGCCCTGACCCGCTCCTGCCCGACCGCGAGCAGCAGCGTGGGCAGGCGCGGGCCGGTGTCGCGTCCTACCAGCAGGTGGTAGAGGAGCGCGAAGAAGGTCCGCTGGGAGGCCTTGATCTCGGGCGGGAGTTCCTTGGGGGTGGCGTCGGCGGGGAAGCCGGCCTGGACCTTGGGGACGCCGTAGACGAGGTGGGTGAGGCCGTCCAGGGACCAGTGGTCGGCGAGTCCGTCGGTCAGCAGTCGTAGGGACTGCTGGGCGGGCTCGTCGAGGGACTTGAGGAGTTCGGCGTCGGGTTCGTCGCGCACGACGGTCCGCTGGTCGGCGGGGACGTGTGTGTTGATCCAGGCCTCGGCCTTGTCGAGCCGGGGCCGTACGTCGTCGAGGGTGGACAGGGGGTTCGCCGGGTCGAGTTCGCTGAGGATGCGCAGCGTCTGGGCCTCGGCTCCGGCGGTGATGTCGGCGACGGACGCGAGGGTCCGGTACGGCATCGGGCGGGGCGTGCGGGGCAGCTCGCCGTCGGCGGTGCGCACCGCGCGGGAGTGCGCGGCGATGTCGGCCGGGAGGGCGGAGCCGTCGGCGACCTTGGCGTCGAGCTTGTCCCACTCGTCGTAGAGGCGCTGGATCTCCTGGTCGAAGGCGATCTTGAAGGACTGGTTGGGGCGGCGGCGGGCGTAGAGCCAGCGGAGGATCTGCGGTTCCATGATCTGGAGCGCGTCGGCCGGGGTGGGGACGCCGCCCCTGCTGCTGGACATCTTGGCCATGCCGCTGATGCCGACGAAGGCGTACATGGGGCCGATGGGCCGCTCGCCGCCGAAGATCCCGACGATCTGCCCGCCGACCTGGAAGGACGATCCCGGGGAGGAGTGGTCGACACCGCTCGGCTCGAAGATGACGCCCTCGTAGGCCCAGCGCATCGGCCAGTCGACCTTCCAGACCAGCTTGCCGCGGTTGAACTCGCTCAGCCGGACGGTCTCGGCGAAGCCGCAGGCGTCGCAGGTGTACGACAGCTCGGTGGTGTCGTCGTCGTACGCGGTGACGGTGGTGAGGTCCTTGCCGCAGGCGCCGCAGTAGGGCTTGTACGGGAAGTAGCCGGCGGAGCCGGAGCTGCCGTCGTCCTCCTCGGCCGCGCCGGACCCTTCCTCGGCCTCCAGCTCGGCCGCGTCGAGGGGCTTCTGCTGCTTCTTGGGTGGGGCCTTCTTGGTGCGGTACTGGTCGAGGATCGCGTCGATGTCGCCGCGGTGCTTCATGGCGTGCAGGATCTGCTCGCGGTACACCCCGGAGGTGTACTGCGCGGTCTGGCTGATCCCGTCGAACTCCACGCCCAGCTCGGCGAGCGAGGCGATCATCGCGGCCTTGAAGTGCTCCGCCCAGTTCGGGTACGACGATCCGGCCGGGGCCGGGACCGAGGTCAGCGGCTTGCCGATGTGCTCGGCCCAGCTCGCGTCGACGCCCTCGACGCCGTTCGGCACCTTGCGGTAGCGGTCGTAGTCGTCCCAGGAGATGAGGTGCCGGACCTCGTGCCCGCGGCGGCGGATCTCGTCGGCGACGAGGTGCGGGGTCATGACCTCGCGCAGGTTGCCGAGGTGGATGGGACCCGAGGGGGACAGTCCGGACGCGACGACTACGGGTTTGCCCGGGGCTCGGCGCTCCGACTCCTCGATGACCTCATCCGCGAAACGGGAGACCCAGTCGGTGGTCTCGGTGCTCTGAGCCACGATCGGCACGTCCTCTTTTTCTGACAGTTCTGCACGGGCAGCCGGTACGGTCGCACGGCTGACGTTTCATTCTCCCAGACCGGGACCTGCCGAAGAAAACCGCTTTACCCTCCGTGGGATACTGGTGGGGTATATCCATCCCCACGAGGAAACGGCTCCCACCCCATGGCCCCGGTCACGTCCCTCACCGATCTCGTCCACCAGCGCCTCGCGTCCGCCCTCTCGGCTGCCCTGCCGGAGGCCGGTACCGCCGACCCGCTGTTGCGACGTAGCGACCGGGCGGACTTCCAGGCGAACGGCATCCTCGCGCTCGCGAAGAAGGCCAAGGCGAATCCGCGGGAGCTGGCGACGCAGGTCGTGGCGCGGGTGGTCGCCGGTGAGGTGATCAAGGACATCGAGGTCTCCGGCCCCGGCTTCCTGAACATCACGATCAGCGACAGGGCGATCACCGAGACCCTGGCCGCGCGCTACGCCGACGACACGGACCGCCTCGGTGTGCCGCTCGCCCCGCACCCGGGGACGACGGTCATCGACTACGCGCAGCCGAACGTGGCGAAGGAGATGCACGTCGGTCATCTGCGGTCCGCGGTGATCGGTGACGCGCTGGTCCAACTCCTGGAGTTCACCGGCGAGTCGGTGGTCCGGCGGCACCACATCGGCGACTGGGGCACGCAGTTCGGCATGCTGATCCAGTATCTGGACGAGCACCCGGGCGAGTTGGACCACGGCGACGCGGAGATCACCGGCGAGGAGGCGATGTCGAACCTCGACCGGCTCTACAAGGCGGCGCGCAAACTCTTCGACTCCGACGAGGAGTTCAAGACGCGGGCCCGGCGCCGGGTAGTCGACCTCCAGGCGGGCGAGCCGAAGACGCTGGCGGCCTGGCAGAAGTTCGTCGACGAGTCGAAGATCTACTTCTTCTCCGTGTTCGAGAAGCTGGACATGGAGATCCGGGACGCGGACATCGTCGGCGAGTCGGGTTACAACGACATGCTGGACGAGACCTGCCGCCTCCTTGAGGAGTCCGGGGTCGCGGAGATCTCGGACGGCGCGCTGTGCGTGTTCTTCGACGACATCAAGGGCCCGGACGGCAACCGCGTCCCGCTGATCGTCCGCAAGTCCGACGGCGGCTACGGCTACGCGGCGACGGACCTGTCCGCGATCAGGGACCGGGTCTTCAACCTCAAGGCGACCTCGCTCCTGTATGTCGTCGACGTCCGCCAGGCCCTGCACTTCAAGATGGTCTTCGAGACCGCGCGGCGGGCCGGCTGGCTCAACGACGACGTGACGGCGTACCAGTTGGCGTTCGGCACGATCCTCGGCAAGGACGGCAAGCCGTTCAAGACGCGTGAGGGTGTGTCGGTGAAGCTGGAGGATCTCCTCGACGAGGCCGTCCAGCGCGCCACCGCGGTCGTCCGGGACAAGGCCGAGAAGGTGGGCCTCACCGAGCAGGAGATCGTCGACAACGGCCGGTACGTCGGCATCGGCGCGGTGAAGTACGCCGACCTGTCCACGTCCGCCGTGCGGGACTACAAGTTCGACCTGGACCAGATGGTCTCGCTGAACGGCGACACGTCCGTGTACCTCCAGTACGCGTACGCCCGTATCCAGTCCATCCTCCGCAAGGCGGGCGAGGCCCGGCCGCTGGCCCACCCGGAGCTGGAACTGGCCCCGGCGGAGCGGGCGTTGGGCCTGCACCTGGACCAGTTCAGCGAGGTGGTGACGGAGGCGGCGAAGGAGTACGCCCCGCACAAGCTGACGGCGTACCTGTACCAACTGGCGTCCACGCTCACGACGTTCTACGACCAGTGCCATGTGCTGTCGTCGGACAACTCGCCGGAGGTCGTGGAGAACCGCCTGTTCCTGGTGGACCTGACGGCCCGCACTCTGCGGCGGGGGATGGGGCTGCTGGGCATCAGGACGCCGGAGAAGCTCTGACGGTGTTCATGAGTGCGTGAGTGTGGCCCGTCCTCCCCCGAGAGGACGGGCCACACGCGTGAACGGCCCTTGTTTCAGGTGCCGTTGGCGTCAGACGCGGGACCGGATGTGGCCGAGGCGCAGTGTCTGCTGTGCAGGGCGCGGATCTCGCCGGGCGGCATCGACGGGATGTTCGGTCCACTGACGGAACACGCGGTCAAGGAGTTCCAGCGGCGGTCCAGGCTTGTCGTGGACGGCATGGTCGGACCGCACACCTGGAAGGCCTTGAGGGGATGAGCCAACTGGCCGCCGCGATGCGGGAGTTGCGAGCAGCCACCGGCCTGAGCCTGGCGGGCCTCGCCACGAAGACCCCGTACAGCAAGTCGTCCTGGGAGCGCTGTCTCAACGGCAGGACGCTGCCCCCGAGGGAGGCGGTGCGGGAGCTGTGCCGGCTCGCGGGGGAGCCGGAGGGGCGGTGCGTGGCGCTGTGGGAGATCGCGGAGGCAGCCGGGGCCGGCCGGTGTGGCCGTGGTGGCGGTCCTCGCGTCCGTCTGCGCGGTCGCCGTGAGCGCGGTGGGCGTCGCGCTGCTGCTGCTCCCCGACTCCGGCTCGTCCGAGCCCCTGTCCCCGACGGCCGCCACCACGGCCACACCGGCCGGCCCCGGCTGCCACGGTTCGACCTGCGCGAACCGCAGCCCGATGGCGATGCGCTGCGCGTCCCAGCCGGACACCCTCGCCCAGCACCGGACGACCACCGGCGCATGGCTGGAGCTCCGCCACAGCAAGGCATGCGGCACGACCTGGGCCCGCACCTGGGGCGGCCACATCGAACTGAGCGTGCCGGGACGGACGGGCGCGGTGCACGGGGCGGAGGTGAGCAACGCGGCGGACGCGGAGTCGTACGTCTACACGTTGATGGCTGTGACGGGGCCGGGGAGTGTGGTGCGGGCGTGCCTCCGGCCGGCGGGGGGGCCCGGAACCGACTTGGCACCATGCTTTCACCGCCAGGTAAGGTCCATGGAATGCCGAGAGTCAAAGTCAGCGTCATCGTCCCCGTCTACAACACCGGGAAGTACGTCGACGAGTGCGCGCCCTCGCTGCTGGGACAGAGCCTCCCGGCCGACGAGTACGAGGTCATCTACGTCGACGACGGCTCGACGGACGACACGCTGAGCCGGCTGGAGAAGATCGCGGCCGCCCACCCGAACGTCCAGGTCCACACCCAGCCCAACTCGGGCTGGCCCGGCGCACCCCGCAACCTCGGCATGCGGCACGCCAAGGGCGAGTACATCCAGTTCGTCGACCATGACGACAAGCTCGGGCCGGAGGCCCTGGAGCGGCTGTACGAGCATGCCAAGCGCAACGACGCGGACGTCGTCCTCGGCAAGATGTCCAGCACGATGGTGCGGCCCCGGCGGCTGTTCCGGCACACGGTGGACGTCTGCACGATCGAGAACGACGAGCTGACGCAGAGCATGTCGCCGCACAAGATGTTCCGGCGGGCGTTCGTCGAGGAGCACGGGCTGCGTTTCCCCGAGGGGCCCTGGATCCTGGAGGACCTGGCCTTCGTCAGCGCCGCCTATCTGAAGGCGGAACGCATCTCGATCCTCGCCGACTACCCCGTCTACTACTGGATGAAGCGGGACGACGGCGGCAACAACACCCAGCACCGCTTCAACCCGCGCCACGGCTTCTGGCCCAACACCCGCACCGTCGTCCGCCAGATCAAGGACGGCACCCCCGCGTCCGACGACATCGACGCACTCCAGAACCGACTCCTCCACCGGCTCTACCACGTGGAGATCCTCTCCCGCACCCGTGAGCCCGAGATCCTCCGCGAGGACCCGGCCGAGCAGCGCCAGCGTTTCGAGGCGGCGCGCGAGGTGGCGGTCGAGGAGTTCCCGGCTGCCGTACGAGAGGGCCTGCCCGCTGTCTCCCGACTGCGCGCGGAACTGCTGGAACGCGGTGACTTCGACGGAGCCGTGACCCTCGCCGAGCGCGTCCGCGAGGTGAAGGCCCGCAGCGAGATCGGCGAACTCCGCTGGGAGGACGGCCACTTGGTCGCCGACGTCACCCTCGGCCTGCTGCGCGGCGACGGCGAACCGCTCGTCCTCGTCGAGCGGGACGGAAAGCTGTGGCTGGACCCGGAGTTGGTCGCGGGAGTGCCGGGGACCGAGGACGGCTGGGAGGTTCCCGACCCGTTCCGGCTTGCGTACGCGGAACTCGTGGTCAAGGACCGGGACCGCGAGGACTGGTGGTATCCCGAGGGCGACTTGGAAGTACGGCTGAAGCCTCTGGGCGATGGTCGTTCGCAGGTGGTCGCCGCCGGGCAACTGCGCCTCGACCCCGAACGGCTCGCGGGCGGACGGCCGTTGGAGCGCGGGGTGCACGACGTGTGGGCGTACGTCCAACTGCTGGGCGTGGACCGGATGGTACGGGTGACGAGCGGGACCAGCACCGACACTCCGGCCGCCGGACCGGCGCTGACCGGTGGTCGGCTCGCCCTGCCGTACTGGACGATCAAGGGCCAACTCGCCCTGGACGTCGACCAACGGCAACGGAAGCTGGGACCGGACACGGCCGCGGCCGCCGCGGCGAACGCCGGACGCGGGCAGGGACGGTCGCTCGCGCTACCGTACGTGGCGGCGGCTCCGGGCTCCGCTCCGGCGCGCGTGAAGGTGACCGTGGCGATGCTGGCGGTGAACGCCGAGTTGCTCCCCTCCCCCAACGCCACCACGGCTCAACTCCGGCTCCCCGCACGCCTGAAGCTCCCCTCCGGCCGCCACCCGGTCACCCTCCCTAAGACGGCCGGTCCGCTGGCGTACGCGGTCGTCCGCGACGGCGCCGTGCTCCGGCTGGAGGGGCCCGCGTACGAGGCGGGAAGCGGGCGCAGGTTCCTGGACTCGGTCGCGGACAACCGGCAAGTGCGGCGGGTGCGGAGGAAGTTGGCGCGCTAGTGCTCTGACCGCGTGCGCGGACTGACCGATCAGGAGGGGCAGAAACTGCAGGCCTACCCGCGGAAAGTCCACCGCGAACCGCAGCCCCGGAGTGCCGAAAGGGACAGGTTCACGCGAAGGACAGCGACAGAAGGACGACTCAGGAGGCGGACGGCTCGATCTCCCCCGCAAAGACGATGACCTGGTCGCATGTCCACCGCTGAGCAGCGCACCATCGTGCCGTTCCCCGCCGGGTGGCGCCGGATGTCCAGCACGAACCGCTCGACCGCCGCGATTCCTTCGCTGCGACCCAGCGGCCCCCAGAAAAACATGCCCCAGTAATACCAGCCGTTGCGCGTGCGCTCGTCCCGCGAGCCGCCTTCCGATCACGGTGGACCATCCCGGTCACAGCACTAGGGCCTGTTGCGAAAGTCCCGTCGTCGTACTCGTACAGGCCACTTACCGCGTCGATCGAGCCGACTGTGCCACGTGTCAACTCAGCCGATTGCCTTGATCGTACGGAACGCGATTCACTGCGCGAACGCGACGCAGGCGGGGATGACGATGAAACGGAGTGGGCGTTGATGGATGACTTCCTGCGGCGCTACGGGCCGGTGGCCGTGGTCACCGGGGCCTCCTCGGGGATCGGGCGGTCGTTCGCGACCGAGTTGGCCGGGCGGGGACTTGACGTCGTTCTCGTGGCCCGGCGCCTCGATCGGCTGAAGGAGCTCGCCGAGACCCTGCGGGCCGCCCACGGTGTCGAGGTCACCGTCGTATCCGCCGACCTCGCGGATGCGGCGGCGCCCGGGGAGATCCTGGACGCGGTGGCGGGGCTGGACGTCGGGCTGTTGGTGAGCAACGCGGGGTTCGGGGTCAAGGGCCCCTTCGAGGACGGCGATTCAGCGACCCTCTCCTCCATGCTCATGGTCAACTGCCAGGCCCCGACCCAGCTCGCGCACGGCCTCGCCCCGCGCCTGAAGCGGCGCGGGCGCGGCGGCGTGATCTTCACCAGCTCGGTGGAGGGCCTGATCGGGTGCCCGTACTCGGCGGGCTACTCGGCCACGAAGGCGTATGTCGTCGCCCTCGGCGAGGCCCTGTGGGCGGAGTTCGCCCCGAGCGGCGTCGACGTACTCACCCTCTGCCCGGGCGCCACCGACACCGAGGCCCCCCGCAACCAGGGCATCGACCCCGCGACCCTCCACGACCTGATGTCCCCGGACGATGTCGCCCGCGCGGCCCTGGACAACCTCGAAAACGGGCCCACCCACATCCCCAGCGCCCACTACCGGGGCCTGTTCGACACGCTGCTCGCGATGCCGCGCGGCGAGGCACTCACCGCGATGGCGCGCCAGACGGGGAAGTGAGGGAGGTGCGCGAACGCCAACGTCCGCGCCCGCCCGTTCAGTTCTGGTGTACGAGGTTCCGGCCCGGGCCTCCCGAGAGCTTGTCCGTGCCGGGGCCGCCGTACAGCTTGTCGTTGCCGCTGTTGCCGTAGATCGTGTCGTTGCCGCTGTTGCCGTACAGGATGTCGTTGCCCGCCTGACCGTAGATCGTGTCGTTGCCGGTGCCGCCGAGGATCGTGTCGTTGCCGGCGTCGATGCCGCCGCTCAGGGTCTGGGCGCCCGGGCCGCCGTAGATGAGGTCACCGCCGGTGCCACCGTCCGCCCTGGTTCCGTCGCCGTTGGCGTAGATCGTGTCGGTGTCGCTGCCGCCCACCGTCTGGGACCGGGCGCCGACGCGGATCGTGTCCTTGCCGGCCTGGCCCTGGACGATCGAATCGGTGCCCGTCGTGATGGTATCGGCGCCCGGCCCGCCCTCGACCTCGTTGCCGTCGACGCTGCCGGTGTCGGTCACGGTGTCCTTGCCGTCGCCCATGAGCAGCCAGGCGTAGTAGAGGGTCTGGCCGGTGGCGTTGTCGTAGGTGAGGGTGTCGTCGCCGTCGCCGAGGTCCACCTTCAGTTTGTTGTAACCGAAGTCCTCCCCCAGACCGGCCTTCGTGCAGGAGACCTTGGTGAGGTCCGCGCTGTCGGGGTGGGTGCAGGGAGTCCCCGACTCGATGGTGATCGGGACCACGTCGTCGATGAGGTAGGTGAACTGCAGGTCTTCGGGTTCGGTCGCGACGACGGTCATCCTGTTGGTCTGGCCGGGCGCCGCCGTGTAGGTGACCCACCTCCCGCCGTCGCCCCTCCCCACGGTGGCCGACGTGGTCGCGGCCGTGGCGGTGGTGGGCAGGGCGGCGACCGACGCGGCAAGTGCCGTACCGACGGCCAGGGTGACGAGAGACGAACGCATGACACAACCTCCGTGTGAAGCGTGAAGCACGGGTTTCCGACCACCCCGAGCGACCAGTGGGGCGTAGGGGCGGTTGTGCTCACGCTTGCGAAGTTCATGGTTACGTCGGGCAGTGTTCAGCGGCGAACTCGGCCCACACCACCTTGCCCAACTCCCCACTCCCGCGGAATGCCACCCCCGCTGTCATGCACCTCGACCCGCACCATCCGGCCGTCGTACCGCAGCACGACCCGGAACTGCCGCCCCTCCGGCACCCCGTGCACCAACGCGTTGGTCGCCAACTCGCTTACACACAGCAGCACATCACCGCCGCACTCGGCCTCGGCGAGTCCGCACTCCGTGAGGAACGCGTGCGCGAAGCGCCGGGCGGCGGGAACGGACCGGCGTTCGCGCCGGAAGAACTTTTGCGGCCAGTGTCTCGAAGTTGCCTTCGCCTGGCGCCACCGGCCCCACCCTCACCATCCCCCCCACCGCCTGGGCGGCCTTCACCGCAACTCGGTGACCGGGTGAGCGATGTCAGTGGTCGCCTCTACAGTCTCTGACATGGCGACTCTTCCCAACCCGCTGCCGAGGCTCGCGGCCCTCGGTCTCGAACTGCCCGCCGGCCGACTGATCGACGAGACCGACGAGGGACCGTGGCCCGAGCCGCTGTTGTGGCTCGCGGACGAGCGGGCGATACCGGGCGCGTGGTCCGCACTGCGGCAGACGGCGCGTCAAGCCGGTCTGCTCCCGGTCGTGTTGGAGGTCGGGGGCGACCAAGGCGGGCCGGAGAAGTGGGAGTTGAGCCCCGACGAGGCGTCGTATCCCGGGGACCACGACGCCGACGAGGTGCTGGAGGAACTCTGGGAGGAGTTCACCGAGGAGGGCGACGAGTGGCCCGGGCTTGCCGAACCGCTCGCGCTGGACGCCGACCCCGATGAGCGGGCGGCCGAGATCGCCAACTCCCTTGCGGGCGGCGGGCTCGGGGTCGAGGAGCCGCGGCTCGCGCTGGTACCGGCCCGCCGCAGCGCGGACATCCCGGCGGCCATCGGCTGGATGGGCCCGGCCAACCACGAGAACGACGTGGCCCGTCTCTGCGCGGTACTCCGCTCCTGGGAGGACCGCTTCGGCGTACGGCTCGTGGCCCTCGGCTACGACCGGCTGACCGTGTCCGTGGCGGCACCGCCCGCCGACCTCGACGAGGCGGACGAGGTGGCCGCCGAGCACTTCGCCTTCTGCCCGGACGACATCGGCGACCTTGAGGCGTACGCCGGGAAGCTGATCGGCGAGCACGTCTGGCATTTCTGGTGGGACTGATTCACTGGCGTGGGTTGAACGGGTCCACTGACAGACATTCCTGGATACCGAGGAATCGGCATTCCCCGGTTTCGCTGTGCACCGAAATAAAAGTGGGCCCGTAGAGGAAGTACTTGTCGTCCCGGGTGGCGATGTACTTCGCCGACTGGAAGTTGAAGAAGAAGAACTCGCCCTTCCGCGCCTTCCATTCATCCTCTTCAAACAGAGCGACTTCACTGTCCCAACCAGCACTTTTCTGACGGAGGAACTCCGCCGCCAGTCGCTCCGCCTGATCCATCGTGTACATCAATTCGTCCTCATCAGCTTGAATGTCTTGAACAGGACCGGATCCACAAATCCGGTCTGCGCGTCAAGGAAAAACACCCGACCCTGCGAGTTCACGATATTGAACACGTGACCCGCCCCATTCTCGGGCAGCCCGGCCACTATACCGCGAGCACCGTCTCCGGAATTCCTGATATGGTCGACCATGTCCCAGAAACCCTTGTCCTCGAAGCTCCTGCCATAGACACTCTCCAGTCGGTCAAGGGACTGCAAGCCACCCATATCTCCCGGGACGGCCTTGATTCCCTCGCCGGCGAGATATCGGTCCAGCGCTTCCCCGACAAAGGTGCAGTTCTGCATCCCTCCCTCAGGATTGATCTGCTTCGCCAAGTCGGAAAGATTGGCCGTCTCATACGGCTTCGGCGGAAGAAGTGACTTTTGCGGAGCCAGGCCCAGCGGGTCGCACGCCACCTGAGGCCGGTCCACATAGGTGACGGGATTCGCCGCCGGGGCGAGACCGAGGGGGTCCTGGCTGACGTAGCGGCCGACTTCGGGGTCGTAGTACCGGAGGTAGTTGTAGTTCAGGCCTGTCTCGGAGTCGAAGTACTGGCCTGGGAAACGCAGGGGTGTGTAAGCATGGCTTTCCGGCGCCCAGGACACCTTGCCCCAGTGTGTGGCCCGGGATCTCCAGGCGATGTCCCCGGATTCCCCGACCAGTTCGCTGGGGGCTCCCGAGACATCGGAGACGATGGCGAAGAACCGGGCGTCGATCTCTTTCTGCGACGTCGATGCCGTCACCCGGCGCTCGCTCTGCGCGAGCGCTTCCGGGCCGTGGAGATGCCACGTCAGGGTGACCGCGTCACTCGAACTCCCCCAACTGGTCGTCTGTTCGCAGAGCCACGTGCCGTCCCACGTGAAGTCCACCCGCTCCAGCACGTCCACGCCGTTCTCCGCGAGGCGCTGCTTGTTCGTGCGTCTGCCCAGAGCGTCGTACCGATACCGCCAGGTCGTGCCGTCCGGGGTGATGACCTGGGTGAGGCGGTCCTCCGCGTCCCAGGTGTAGCGCCAGGTGTCCGGCTTGCGGGAGAGGCGGGTCTTCTGGCGGAGGACGACGCGTCCGGCGGCGTCGTGCTCGTACCGGATTCGGCCGGCACCGGTGACATCGGCGCCCCGGTAGGTGCGATCGCCACAGCCGTCGTCACCGAACTGCCGTGTCGGCCAGTGGGCTTGTGTCTGGTTGCCGACCTTGTCGTACGCGTAGGACTCGACCCACCCGTCCCCGCTGACCCGAGTCGCCCTTCCCGCCGGGTCCAGTTGGTACTCGCGGACCCCGTTCAACTCGTCGAGTACCTTGGTCACGCTGCCGTCCGCGCGATATTCATAGGCCCTCGACTGGAGACGCCCCAGGGGGTGTTCCACGGCTTGCGAGGTCAGCCGGTTCATCTCGTCGAAGGACCGGGAAATACTCAAGGAGTCGTCGAACCGGCGACTGATTTCGCGGCCGACCCGGTCGTACTCCAGCGCGACGACGCGCCCGTCCGCAGTGAACCGGTGGAGTTGTCCCACGGAGTCGTATTCCCAGGCACTCTCCACGCCCGCCGGCGTCTTACGACCCGTCAGTTTTCCGAACTCGTCGTAGCGGTAGGCCACTTCGCGGTCGTTGATGCGCTCGGAGACCACCCGCCCGTGCCGGTCACGGAGGAGGTTCAGGTTCGTGTGGGCGTTGGCGGCCTGGGCGATCTGGTCGGTGAAGTCGTAGGTGTACGTCATCACCTCGCCGTCGACGCTTTTCCGGACGACCTGCCCCAGTTCGTTGTGCTCGTAGGAGACGGTCTGTCCGAGCGCGTTCGTACGGGAGATCAGATCCCCGGCCGCGTTGTAGGAGTACCGGTTGACCCGGCCACCGAAATCGGTCTCGGTGGTCAGTCGGCCGACCGCGTCGTATGCGTACGTCCAGACCAGACCGCCCGGGTTGGTCACCCTTGTCAGTCGCAGATCGTTGTCGTACGCGAACTCGTAACGGGAGCCGTCGGGCTCGACCCGTTCGGTCAGCAGGTCGAAAGGGGCGTACCGGAAGCGGGTGACTCCCCCCAGGGTGTCCGTGTGGGTGAGGCAGTTTCCCTCGCCGTCGTAGGTCCAGCTCTCCTCGGTTCCGTCCGGATGCACTCGGCGGGTGATCTTGCCCTCGACGGACCATTCGATTTTCCCGGTCTGTCCAAGCGGATCCGTGGCGGACACGATGCGGCCGAGCGAATCCCGCTCGTACCGCATGACATTTCCCGCGTGATCACGTACCTCGACGGGCAGGCCTGCCGAGTCGGAGCGTATGCGGGTCACTCGGCCGTGCTGGTCGCGCAGCTCGGACAAGTGCCCGCAGTCGTCGTACGTGAAATGGGTCGTGCCGCCTGCCGAGTCGGCCACCAGAACTCGGTTGCCGCGTTCGTCGAATTCCTGACGAATCGCGCTTCCGTCGGGGCGCACTATCCGCGTGGGGAGTCCGCGGTCGTCGTAGGAGAAGGTGGTGCTACGGCCGTCGGGGCGGGTGATCTCGGTCGGGTTCCCCGCGTCGTCGTACCGGAAGGACGTGGTGCGGCCCAGCGCGTCGGTCTCGGACAGCAGGCGGTTGAACCGGTCACGCGTAAAGCGTCTGGTGTTTCCCGAGGGGTCGACGATGGCGACGATGTGGTGCAGTTCGTCGACGAAGTACTGGCGCACAGCGCCGTCGCCGTTCGTCGCCGTCGTGGTGCGCAGTCCGGTTTCCGGGTCCCTTTCGCCGTAGGACAACCGCAGGCTCATATGGCCCGCGGAGCCGCCCTGCGCGACACAGCGGTTCGCTTCGTCGTATGCGTAGGAGTACGCGTGTCCGTTCGTGTCGGTCCACGACGTGACTCTGAGCGCCTCGTCGTACGCGAACCGGAGAGGCAGCCCGGACGAATTGACGACTTCGGTGAGATTCCCCTGCGCGTAGCCGTACCGGATCAGGGGGAGATCCGATCCGTCCGCGGCCCCGCCGACCAGACACACGCCCTGGATCAGCCCATCGGCGCTGTCGATCCGCAGCCGGTGTCCGGCGCTGTGCGCGATGCCCGACGGGGTCCCCGTCTCGTCGTACTCGAAGCTGATCCAGTGGCCGTTGCTGTCGTCGATCTGTACGAGTTCGGCCAGCTTCTCGTCGCGGTCCGCGAAATGCCACACCTGCCGGGTCTGCGGATCGGTGACGGTATAGCCGTCCGCTTCCCGGTCAAGGGGCCAGCGCGGGCCGTGTCCGGGCAGGACGGGCAGGCCCGGTGCCGGATGCGGATAGTGGAGGCGCATTCCGTCCTCGTGGACGAAAGTGACGCCGGCCGACGTGATGTCCAGGCGCTGATCGACGGTGCTCATCCACGAGGGGCCGAGCCAACGGCCGTACGCGCGGCCCGACTCGACCCGGCGCTTGAAGGCGAACGGCAGCGAACCGGGGAGCGACACGTCCGTCTGGGACAGGTACATCCTGCCGGTGGCCAGGTTGACCGGGTCCGTGCCCGCGGACTCCACATCCCCGGCGGCCTGGCTCTCGGCCGCGCTCGGAGTCTCCGCGAGAGCGCCCTCTTCGGCCGTCGCGGCCTCCGCGCCGTCGGCGGCGAGCATGCCCTCCTCCGCCGCGGTTCCCGCCCCGTCCGACGCCACGGCCAGGGCGACCTGGGGAATCAGTTCCCCGCCGAAGTTGTACGGGTCCGACGTGAACGACTTCCAGGCCGATTCCAGGGCGCGTTCGGGATGTGTGGCCTGGCTGACCACACCTCCGAGCAGCTGCACCTTGTTCTGCAGGAAGGCGGCCGGATGGGTCAGGTTGTACGGGTCCATGGGGTTGAGGCTGCGGGCGAAGTTCAGGATGCCCGCCGTGCCCTTGACGAGACCGCCGACGACATGCGACGAGTCGACGGAGCCGGCCTCCAGAAGATCCGCGCCGTCCAGCTTCAACTGCTGTACGACCGAAGGCTCCTTCGGCGCGTGCGCCAGCGCGGCCTTCAGCTTGGTCTCCGTCTCGGCGGCGATCGAGTTCCGCTGCCGCCGCGCCGCGTCGAGGACGTCCTGCGCCTCCCGCATCGAGGACGCCCCGGGATCCTCCTCGGGCGGAAGCGGGCCGGGGTCCTCGGTGCCCTGCTCCAGCTTGAGGTCGTAGGCGTCGACCTGCTTCTGATGCGCGTCCGAGGCGGACTTGCCCTTCTTGTACAGGCGGATGGCCTCCTCGGCCTGCTTCTGCGCCCATTCGACCGTGTCGGCCAGGGCGTTCAGTGCCGCGGCCGCGTCCGCGCAAGCCGCTCCCGCCTGAAGCCACTTGGTCGGGTGCAGGGCGAACTTCTCGCGGAAGGTGTTCGCCGCCTCGCCCTTCCAGCCCGCCGAGTCCACGGCCTTCATGCCGACGCCGACCTCGTCGAAGGCCGTGGCGAACGCCAGCAGATGGGTGGCCTTCTCGCGGATCGTCGCCGGCTTGCCGTGGATCAGATCACTCGGCTCGGCATCCGGCCCGAGCTGCTGTTCGGCGACGTGCGCGCCGAGATAGGACGCGAGTTGGTCCCCGCCGTCCCGCACCTTCTGGGCCGTCCCGTGCGCGCCGACCGTGTCGAGGACGTCGCCGGTGAGATCGGCGCCCTCGTCGACGACATGCCCCACACCCCGCTTGGCGTCGTCGAAGAGTCCCTTGCCCTTGCTCCAGATCGACATCAGCCCTGGCCCTCCGGCTTGAGGCCGAGCGACTTGCTCACCGTGGCGTCGTAGTCGTCCTGGTCCATGCCGAGGGCGGTGGGCGCCGCCTCCACGCCGGGCACGACCTCCGCGGTCGCCGCGTCACGTGCCATTCCCTTGAGGACCTGTTCCGAGTTGGCGGCACCGTCCTCGAAGGACTTCGCGCTGTAGTCCGGGTCCAGCCATGCGGGCTTTGCCAGTTGGCTCCAGCTCTGCTTCTCGATCTGGTCCTCCGTGGCGTACGGGTTTCCCTCCAGGGAGTTCAGGCCGACCTTGAGCGAGTTCTTCACGGTCTGGTCCGACTGGTACTGCGTCCCCGCGGCGAGACCCACCGATTCCGCGAAGCGGTTTCCCTCGCTGACGAGGGATCGCACGCCCCATTGCCAGCGCTCGCAGAACGAGTGGAAGACGGCTCCTACGGCGTCGTCGCCGATCGTCAGGCCGTCCATCTCCAGGTCGTCGAACCCGCGCCCCGCGCCCGACCAGCCCACCTTGTCGAGAAAGCCCAGCTTCCCCAACTCGGCCAGAGCCTTGTCGATCCCGTCGGCGATCAGCGCCAGCCCGACGACCTGCAGATCCGGCCCGGCACCGCCTTCGCCACCCTGGGGAACCTCCGCCGCCATTACCGCCCCGCCTCCCCGATCGCCCCGTCGGCCTCCGGCCCGTCCACCGCGACGTCCTCCGGCACGATCCCCACCACCGGCGGCAGCACGAGCCCCCGCTCACCGTCGGCCACGTCCACCAACACCCCGCACGGCATGCCCGACTCGGCCACGGTCGGTACGGCCGCGTCGAGCAGGGCGGCACCCCACACGCCCCGGTACGGCCATCCCCGGCCACCTTCTCCCCGGGCCAGCGCATACCGCGCCAACGCGCCCTCGCCGGTGAACGCGAGGAGCCACCGCACCCCGCCCGCGTCGACGGTCAGGGGCGCCCGCGCCGCACCGTCCGGCCCGGTCGACGGACCCATCGGCACCAGCACGCGCGACCGCCGGAACTCACCCAGCCGGTCCAGGAACCGCCTTCGGCGCGCCTCCACCCGCGCGGCCTCGCCGTCGTTCGGGCCACTCCGCGCGTCCTCTTCGCTCCCGGTACGGATCACCGTCTGATCGGCGATGTCCGTCAACCGCGACCGCGGCAACCCCGACGCGGATCCACTCGCCGCCGTATCCACCAAACCCCCGTCGCAGGGCGGCCGTTCGCCCTCGTTCAGTGATCAAACTCCACGAGGCTCACACGTTGCGATTGCCACCTGCAACCCAATGTGAGCCAACGAAGAACAAAGGAATTCCCAAGGGGAAGCTCCGAGGCGTCGCGCGTCAACGCACCCCCGCCCGCAGCCCCTCCCCCAGCCGCCGCAGCCCCTCCCCGATCTCCTCCGGCGTCTGCGTCACAAAGCACAGCCGCATCGTCGAGCGGTCGGGCTCCCCGGCATAGAAGGGCGCACCCGGCACATAGGCCACGTCATGCCGCACCACGCGCGGCAGCAGTTCCGTCGTGTCGTACGACTCCGGAAGCCGCGCCCAGAGGAACATGCCGCCCTCGGGACGCTCCCAACTCGACCCCTCCGGAAGGGAGTTGCCGAGCCCCGCGAGCATGGCGTCGCGGCGCTCCCGGTAGACGGCGGCCACGCGCGCGACATGCGCGTCGAGGTCGTTGTCCGCCAAGTACCGTGCCGCGGCCAACTGGTTGACGGTCGGGGTGTGCAGGTCGGCGGCCTGCTTGGCGACAACGCAGGCCCGCAGCAGCTCGGCCGGCGCACGCAGCCAGCCCAGGCGGAGACCGGGGGCCATCACCTTGGAGAAGGAACCGAGCAGGACCGTACGGTCCGCCGCGCCCTCCTGGGCGGCGATCCACGGCAACCGCTCGCCCTCGAAGCGGAGTTCGCCGTAGGGATCGTCCTCCACGAGCCACAGCCCGCGCCGCGCGGCGACGGCGGCGACCTCGGTCCTGCGGGCGGCGGGCATGGTGCGGCCGGTGGGGTTCTGGAAGGTCGGCACGGTGTAGAGCAGCTTGGGCCGCTCGCGGACCACCAGGTCCTCCAGCGCCTCGGGATCGACCCCGTCGCCGTCGCCCGGCACGGCGACGACCCGGGCGCCCGCGAACGCGAAGACCTGAAGTGCCGCCAGATAACAGGGACTTTCGACGAGGACGACGTCCCCCGGTTCCAGCAGCGCGGTCGCGAGCAGCGAGAGCGCCTGCTGCGATCCGGTGGTGACGAGGACGTCGTCGGCGGCGGTGGGCAGCCCGCGGGCCGAGGTGCGCGCGGCGAGCGCGGCGCGCAGATCCGGCTCGCCCTCGGTCGTCGCGTACTGGAGCGCCCGCGCGGGCGTCTCGGTGAGGACCGCCCGGTACGCGGCGGCGATGCCGGTGGCGTCGAAGAGGTCGGGGGCCGGGAGCCCGCCCGCGAAGTTGATCACTTCGGGGCGGGCGGTGACGGCGAGGATGTCCCGTACCGGCGAACCGCCGATCGCACGGGCCCGCGCGGCGAGCGGCGGGAGAACGGCGGGGGCGGGGGCGGGGGCGGGCTCGATGACAGTCATGCCGGACAGCGTAAAAAGGTAGGTGTCGCCTACAAGCACGTTTCCGCGATCCGGACAGGCCCGGGTCCCGCCCCCGGCCGGTCAGGCCTTGCGGCCCGTCGCCCCGTACACGTTGATGTCGTCGTCCGTCACATCGTTGATGTCCCGGTAGGTGATCTTCTCGATGTCGTCGAGGCTGTCGAAGTACGCCTGCTCCACCGTCGGCGGGGCGGGCGCCGGGCCGGGGTGCCACCGGTGGGCGGGGACCACACCGGGCTCGTCCAGGGTGATGCCCGGCGTCTCGGTGAAGAACCGCTCGACCTCGTCCTTCGTACGGAACACGAAGGTGAACCCCCGCTCCGTGTACGTCCGTTGCACCGCACGGGTCGGGATCGGGTGGAGCTCGTCCGTGAGGTGGCTGAGCACCAGGTGGCTGCCGGAGGGCAGCACGTCCACCAGGTCGCGCACCAGCGGGTACGCCTCCTCGTCCTCCACGAAGTGCAGGATCGCCACCAGCATCAGGGCGATCGGCTCGTTGAAGTCGAGGGTCTTGGCGGCCTGTTCGAGGATGTCGGCCGGCCGGCGCAGGTCCGCGTCGATGTAGTCGGTGCGGCCCTCGGGGCTGCTGGTGAGCAGGGCGCGGGCGTGCGCCAGCACCACCGGGTCGTTGTCGACGTACACGATCCTCGCCTCGGGGTCGACGCCCTGGGCGATCTGGTGGACGTTCTCCGCGGTGGGCAGTCCGGTGCCGATGTCGAGGAACTGGCGGACCCCGTGCTCCTGCGACAGCCGGGTCACCGCGCGGCGCATGAAGTCCCGGTTGTGCCGTACGTCGAGGTAGCCGCGCGGGTTGGCGGCGAGCGCGGCGGCGGCTGCCTCACGGTCGACGGGGTAGTTGTCCTTGCCGCCGAGGAAGACGTCGTAGACGCGGGCCGAGTGGGCCTTGGTGGTGTCGATCCTCCTTCTCAGCTCGGCGGGATCCTGGCTGAGGGCGTCACCGGACATGGGCGTCTCCCGGAAGAGTGGGTCATTCGAAGGACAACAAGAGCAGTGGTCAACAACCTAACTCCCACCGGGACTTGATGGTGCCCAACGACGAAGGCCCGTCAGGGCGTGAGCCCCTCGTCGTCCATGACGACGGGGGCCACACCCTGACGGGCCTCGTGGTGACGTGCGACCAGATGTGACGTGCGATCAGACGTGCGCGGGAGCCCCGCCGACGGCCTTCGGGTTCGGGCCGTACTGGTTGTCGCCGGGCTGGCTGTCCGTGCAGGTGAAGACCAGCATGATGATGGGGCCGGCGATCGGGATGAGGCTGATGAAGAACCAGCCGCCCGAGCGGCCCGTGTCGTGCAGTCGGCGGACGGTGACGCCCAGGCCGGGAAGCAGGATCGCGAGGTAGAAGATGCCCACGAGGGCCGGGAACTTGATCGCGATACCGATGCCGAGCAGCACGGCCGCGATGATCGCCGCGAACAGGCCGAACATCCAGTACTCCTTGCGGCGCGCCCGCCCGCTGAATACCGCGTACTTCTTCAGCGCCTCGATGAACCAGCTCATGGTGTCCCCCAGGGATCGACGTCCAGACCGTCCGGAATGGATCAGGCCAGGCGCAGAAGGTATGAACACTGATGCGGACGCGTCAAATCCGTATAAGCACGCCCCGGAAGGGGGCCTTCCGGGGCACAACACCCCATCACCACCAGCGATTTCGAGCCAGCGCCCCGCCACACCCCGAACCGAGATCGCCCCGTCTCCGGAACGATCTCGAAGCGTTGCCGACCGGTCGGCGGTCACCGGTGCTCAGAGGTGCGCGGGGATCACCTTCGGGCACGAGCCGAACCGGTTCTCGCCCGGCTCGCTCTCCGTGCACAGGAAGACCAGCATGACGACGGTGCCGACGAACGGCACGAAGCCGATGAGGAACCACCAGCCCGACCGGTCCGTGTCATGCAGCCGCCGGACGGTGACGGCCACGGCGGGCAGCAGGCTCCCCACAGTGACGAGGAACGCGGCGACGACGAGGGCCGGGGACCTGGTCGAGATCCCGAGGCCGGCCAGCACGACGTAGACGCCGTAGACGACCGGCACGAATGTCCAGTACTCCTGGCGCCGCGCGCGCCCGCTGAACACCGCGTACTTGCGCAGCGGTTCGACAAACCAGTCCACCCCGAGTCCCCCCACCCCGCCCCTGTCTCAGTCGCGCAGCTTCTGCGCGGCCTCCACGGCCCAGTACGTCAGGATGTTCCGCGCTCCGGCCCGCTTGATCCCGGTCAGTGTCTCGAAGATCGCGCGGTCCCGGTCCACCCAGCCCTTCTCGGCGGCGGCCTCGACCATCGAGTACTCGCCGGAGATCTGGTAGGCGGCGACGGGCACGTCCACGGCGTCGGCGACCTTGGCCAGGATGTCCAGATAGGGTCCGGCCGGCTTCACCATCACCATGTCGGCGCCCTCCTCCAGGTCGAGCGCCAACTCCCGCAGGGACTCACGCCAGTTGGCCGGGTCCTGCTGGTAGGTCTTGCGGTCCCCCTTGAGCGAGGAACCGACGGCCTCGCGGAACGGCCCGAAGAACGCGGACGAATACTTGACGGTGTACGCGAGGATCGACACGTCCTCCCGCCCGATCTGGTCGAGCGCGTCCCGGACGACCCCGATCTGCCCGTCCATCATCCCGCTCGGCCCGACGACATGGGCCCCCGCGTCGGCCTGCACCTGAGCCATCTCGGCGTACCGCTCCAGCGTGGCGTCGTTGTCGACGCGCCCCTGCTCGTCCAGTACACCGCAGTGGCCGTGGTCGGTGGTCTCGTCGAGGCACAGGTCGGACATGACGAGCAGCTCGTCCCCGACCTCGGCCCGCACATCCCGCAACGCGACCTGGAGAATCCCGTCCGGGTCGGTCCCCGGCGTGCCGAGCGCGTCCTTCTTGCTCTCCTCCGGCACCCCGAACAGCATGATCCCGGAGATCCCCGCCGCCACCGCCTCGGCGGCCGCCTTCTTCAGACTGTCCCGCGTGTGCTGTACGACCCCGGGCATCGCCGAGATCGGCACCGGCTCGGAGATTCCCTCACGCACGAACGCCGGAAGGATGAAGTCGGCGGGATGCAACCGGGTCTCGGCGACCATGCGGCGCATGACGGGGGTGGTCCGCAGCCGCCGGGGGCGCGAGCCGGGAAAGGATCCGTACGTCGTCATGACTTCTACGCTACGCCCGCCTCAGGGGCACCTTTGCCGACGGTGAGTCGGTGCACATATCGCACAGTTTTCGGGGGTGTGGGGGCGCGGCCCCCGCACCCCCACTCACCTCTGCCTCAGGTCGTACGCCGCCGCCGCGCACCCGGCCGGCGCTCACTGGGCCGGGTGACGGGATCCCCCGCCTCCTGCGCCGCGGCGCGCCGCCGCAACCCGAAGTTCGCCAACGCCTCGGCCAACTTGTGCACGGACGGCTCCGGAGCCATCACATCCACCCGCAGCCCGTGCTCCTCGGCCGTCTTCGCCGTAGCGGGACCGATGCACGCGATCACGGTCACGTTGTGCGGCTTCCCGGCGATACCCACCAGGTTCCGCACCGTGGACGACGAGGTGAAGAGAACGGCGTCGAAGCCACCCCCCTTGATCGCCTCCCGGGTGTCGGCCGGCGGCGGCGAGGCCCGCACGGTCCGGTAGGCCGTCACGTCGTCGACCTCCCAGCCCAGCTCGATCAGCCCGGCGACAAGGGTCTCGGTCGCGATGTCGGCACGCGGCAGGAACACCCGGTCGATCGGGTCGAAGACCGGATCGTACGGCGGCCAGTCCTCCAGCAGACCGGCGGCGGACTGCTCCCCGCTCGGCACCAGATCCGGCTTCACACCGAAGGCGATCAGCGCGTTGGCGGTCTGCTCGCCGACGGCGGCGACCTTGATGCCCGCGAAGGCACGCGCGTCGAGCCCGTACTCCTCGAACTTCTCGCGTACGGCCTTGACCGCGTTGACCGACGTGAAGGCGATCCACTCGTAGCGGCCCGTGACGAGCCCCTTGACCGCGCGCTCCATCTGCTGGGGCGTGCGCGGAGGTTCGACGGCGATGGTCGGCACCTCGTGCGGTACGGCGCCGTAGGACCGCAGTTGGTCGGAGAGCGAGGCCGCCTGCTCCTTCGTGCGCGGGACGAGGACCCTCCAGCCGAACAGCGGCTTGGACTCGAACCACGACAACTGGTCGCGCTGGGCGGCGGCGGAACGCTCACCGACCACGGCTATCACCGGCCGGCCACCCTCCGGGGACGGCAGCACCTTCGCCTGCTTCAGCGTCTGCGCGATGGTGCCGAGCGTCGCGGACCAGGTGCGCTGGCGCGTGGTCGTGCCGGCCACCGTGACCGCCATCGGCGTATCGGGCTTGCGGCCGGCGGCCACCAGCTCACCGGCCGCCGCGGCGACCGAGTCCAGCGAGGTGGACACGACGACCGTGCCGTCGGACGCGCCGACCTCGGTCCAGCAGCGGTCCGAGGCGGTACGGGCGTCCACGAACCGGACGTCCGCACCCTGCGCGTCCCGCAGCGGGACACCGGCGTACGCGGGCACGCCGACGGCCGCCGCGACACCGGGGACGACCTCGAAGGGCACACCGGCGCGGGCGCAGGCGAGCATTTCCTCGGCGGCGTACGTATCTAGTCCCGGGTCCCCGGACACCGCACGTACGACCCGCCTGCCGCCCCGCGCGGCCTCCATGACAAGATGTGCCGCATCCCGTACAGCGGGTAGGCCAACGGTTGTTGACACACCGTCAACAACCGTTAGTTGAGGCGTGCCTGTGCCCGGGAACGCGTCCGACGAAGGACCCGGATCCGGATGCACGACGGCCACGCCCGATCGGGCGTGCGCACGTACGACGTCGAGCACCTCGTGCTCGGCGACGAGGACGTCCGCGTTCGCCAGCGCCTCCACGGCGCGCAGTGTGAGCAGTCCCGGATCTCCGGGTCCGGCACCCAGGAAGGTGACGTGCCCGTGTTCCGGACCAGCGGCGGGAAGAGTGGTGGGGCTCACTTGGCTTGCTCCCCCATGAGACCGGCCGCGCCCTGGGCAAGCATCTCGGCGGCGAGTTCGCGACCGAGCGCCAGTGCTTGGTCATGCGTCTCGGGCACGGGACCGGTGGTGGACGTCTGCACCGTACGCGATCCGTCGGTCGTGCCGACTATCCCGCGCAGACGCATTTCCTTGACAATCTGCCCGTCGGCCAGCAAGTCGGCCAGCGCGCCCACAGGGGCGGAGCAGCCGGCTTCCAGGGCGGCGAGCAGGGACCGTTCGGCGGTCACGGCGACCCGTGTGAAGGGGTCGTCGAGCTCACCGAGCGCGGCGATCAGGTCCGCGTGGTCCGCGGCACACTCGATCGCCAGGGCCCCCTGGCCGGGGGCGGGCAAAACCGTGTCGACCGACAGGAAGTCGGTCACCTCGTCGATCCGGCCGATCCGGCTCAGCCCGGCGGCGGCGAGGACGACGGCGTCCAGCTCACCGTCCCGCACGAAGCCGATCCGGGTGTCGACGTTCCCGCGGATCGGGACCGTCTCGATGTCGAGGCCGTGGCCGCGCGCGTACGCGTTCAACTGGGCCGTGCGGCGCGGGGAGCCCGTACCGATGCGCGCCCCGCGGGGCAGGTCGGTGAACTTCCGCGCGTCCCTCGCGACGAGTACGTCCCGCGGGTCCTCGCGCTCCGGGATGGCGGCGAGCACCAGCTCGTCGGGCTGCGTGGTCGGCAGGTCCTTCAGCGAATGAACCGCGAAGTCGACCTCACCGCCGAGCAGCGCCTCACGCAGCGCGGTCACGAAGACCCCGGTGCCGCCGATCTGCGCGAGGTGTTCGCGGGAGGTGTCGCCGTAGGTGGTGATCTCGACGAGCTCGACGGGCCGTCCGGTCACCTGGCTCACGGCATCCGCCACCAACCCGGACTGGGCCAGGGCGAGTCTGCTTCGCCTGGTCCCGAGCCTCAGTGTGCTACTCATGCTGGCCCTCGGTTCTTGCTGTTCTCGTTCTCAGAGTCTTGTTGGGCCCTGGAGACGGAGGCCACCGTCTCCTGGTCGAGGTCGAACAGGGTGCGCAGCGCGTCCGCGTACCCGGCGCCGCCGGGTTCGGCCGCGAGCTGCTTGACCCGTACGGTCGGGGCGTGCAGCAGCTTGTCGACGACGCGCCGCACGGTCTGCGTGATCTCGGCGCGGTGCTTGTCGTCGAGGCCGGGCAGCCGTCCGTCGAGCCGGGCGATCTCACCCGCGACGACATCGGCGGCCATGGCGCGCAGGGCGACCACGGTCGGCGTGATGTGCGCGGCCCGCTGGGCTGCCCCGAAGGCCGCGACCTCGTCGGAGACGATACGCCGGACCGCGTCCACGTCGGCCGCCATCGGAGCGTCCGCGGAAGCCTCGGCGAGCGACTCGATGTCCACGAGCCGCACCCCGGCCAGCCGGTGCACGGCGGCGTCCACGTCCCGCGGCATCGCGAGGTCGAGGAGCGACAGCGCGGGCGCCGGGCGCGGGATCCGCGCGACGGGCTCGGGCCTGCGCCGCTCGGGGATCCGGCCCACGGTCACGGCCATGGCGGCGAGCGCGGCGATGAGCTCCGCCTCGGCCTCGGGCGTACGGCGGCTGGTCTCGCGCCGGTCGACGGTGGCCCCGGCGACCCAGGCCGCGTGCTGCTCCAGCGTCGCCGCGTCCATGCCGGCCACGGCGGCCTCCCCCATCACGGAGAAGCCGGTCGCGCCCTGCACCGCCGAGAGGTCCAGCGGACAGCCGTCCTCGGTCCCGACGGAGGTCGGCGGAAGCTCTTCGCGTACGTCGTCCGGCGCGGCCGTGCGATCGGCCGCCGCGTCCTGCGGCACCCGGCCCTCGACGGCCTGCGCGACCGCCTCGGCCGTCAGGACCAGGCCCGTGGCGCCCGTGCAGGACACGGCGACATCGGCACGTGTCAGCTCGAACGGCACCGACTCCATCGGTACCGCGCGGGCGGACACGTCCGTCTCGGGGCCCTCGGTGATGATCTGGGCGAGGCGCTCGGCGCGGTCGGACGTGCGGTTGGCGACGACGATCTCGGCGACCCCGGCACGGGCGAGGGTCGCGGCGGCCAGCGACGACATGGAGCCGGCGCCGATGACCAGGGCGCGTTTCCCCTTCACCCAGGCCTCCACCGGCGTACCGGAGGAGAGCTGCTGAAGGCCGAAGGTGACCAGGGACTGGCCGGCGCGGTCGATGCCGGTCTCGGAGTGGGCGCGCTTGCCGACTCTGAGGGCCTGCTGGAACAGGTCGTTCAACAGCCGCCCGGCGGAGTGCAGTTCCTGCGCCTTGGCCAGCGAGTCCTTGATCTGGCCGAGGATCTGGCCCTCGCCGACGACCATCGAGTCGAGGCCGCAGGCCACCGCGAAGAGGTGGTGGACGGCCCGGTCCTCGTAGTGCACGTAGAGATAAGGGGTGAGTTCCTCCAGGCCGACCCCGCTGTGCTGGGCCAGCAGCGTGGACAGCTCGGCGACGCCCGCGTGGAACTTGTCCACGTCGGCGTAGAGCTCGACGCGGTTGCAGGTGGCGAGGACGGCGGCCTCGGTGGCCGGTTCGGCGGCGACCGTGTCCTGGAGGAGCTTGATCTGCGCGTCCGCGTTCAGCGTGGCCCGCTCCAGGAGACTGACCGGGGCGCTGCGGTGGCTCAGCCCGACGACGAGGAGACTCATGCCGGCATCACGGCGGGGACGTCCCCGTCCGGTCCCTGCTCGGCGGAGTCGCCGCGGCGGGCGGCGGCCGGGTGCCCGTCCTCGTTGGCGGCGGCCTCCTCGCCGGCCTTGCGCTGCTCGTGGAAGGCGAGGATCTGCAGCTCGATGGAGAGGTCGACCTTGCGGACGTCGACGCCGTCCGGGACGGTCAGCACGGTCGGCGCGAAGTTCAGGATGGAGGTGACCCCGGCGGCCACCAGCCGGTCGCAGACGGGCTGGGCGGCACCGGCGGGGGTGGCGATGACGCCGATGGAGACGCCGTTGTCGCTGATGATCTTTTCCAGCTCGTCCGAGTGCTGCACCGGGATGCCCGCGACGGGCTTGCCGGCCATCGCCGGGTCGGCGTCGATGAGGGCGGCGACCCGGAAGCCCCGGGAGGCGAACCCGCCGTAGTTGGCGAGGGCGGCGCCGAGGTTTCCGATACCGACGATCACGACCGGCCAGTCCTGGGTCAGGCCCAGTTCGCGGGAGATCTGGTAGACGAGGTACTCGACGTCGTAGCCCACACCGCGGGTGCCGTAGGAGCCGAGATAGGAGAAGTCCTTGCGCAGCTTCGCGGAGTTGACCCCCGCGGCGGCCGCGAGCTCCTCGGAGGAGACCGTGGGTACCGAGCGCTCCGAGAGTCCGGTCAGCGCGCGGAGGTACAGCGGGAGACGGGCGACGGTGGCCTCGGGAATCCCTCGGCTACGGGTCGCCGGTCGGTGAGTTCGGCCAGTTGCCACGGTGCTCCTGCGGGTAGAGCGGGGCTGTAGGCGGTCACACGTACCAAGACCGCCCCGTCGAAAGCAGGCTATGTCTTTGTGAACGCGTGCACAAAGATGGTGTCCGTTTTGCCCGGCCAACGTGACCGGGGTCACGCACACGCGTCCCAGGCGCATTCCAGGGGGCAAAACCGCCACACTCCTCGTAATTCCCGCCCCCGAGACCAAACCGCCGTCGATCCTAAGCGACGTTCGGGTGCGCGTTGAACTACTTGGTCAGTTCCCGGCGCAGCCGCCCCTCGTCCACCCGCCAGAAGGTGTGCTGTTTCCCATCCACGAGGACGACCGGAATCTGCTCCCAGTACTCGTCGTGGAGCCGCTGGTCCTCGGTGATGTCCTTCTGTTCCCAGGAGACACCGAGGTCGGCGCACACCTTCTCCACGACGAGCTGCGCGTCCTCGCACAGATGACAGCCGGGCTTCCCGATGAGGGTCACGAGATGACTCATGCACACCATTCTCACGCCGTCCGAGGACTTCTTTAACGGTCAGGTCGCGGAGAGTTCACAGCGTCCGTACCTGGCGGCTCCGGAACCACCGAACAGAATGGCTATGCTCACGACATGGCCGCTCTCGGATGGCTCACTCCCCGTAGGCGCTCCGCCACGGCGCGGAGCGTGTTGGCAGGCGAGGCCTCTGCGGAGGCAGCGCGCAAGTCGTCGCAGGATGTCCAGGACATACAGGACGCCCGCACGGAAGAGGCTCAGGAGCCCGAGTTCCCCGTCCTCGGCGACGACAGAGCGGCCGCCTTCTTCGACCTCGACAACACCGTCATGCAGGGCGCGTCGATCTTCCACTTCGGCCGTGGCCTGTACAAGCGGAAGTTCTTCGAAACCCGCGACCTCGCCAGGTTCGCCTGGCAGCAGGCCTGGTTCAGGCTCGCCGGCTCCGAGGACCCCGAGCACATGCAGGACGCGCGCGACTCCGCGCTGTCCATCGTCAAGGGTCACCGCGTCGCCGAACTCCAGTCGATCGGCGAGGAGATCTACGACGAGTACATGGCCGAGCGCATCTGGCCGGGCACCCGCGCCCTCGCCGAGGCGCACCTGGCCGCGGGTCAGAAGGTGTGGCTCGTCACGGCGGCCCCGGTGGAGATCGCCAATGTGATCGCCCGCCGCCTCGGCCTCACCGGCGCGCTCGGCACGGTCGCCGAGTCCGTCGACGGCGTCTACACCGGCAAGTTGGTCGGCGAACCCCTGCACGGCCCCGCGAAGGCGGAGGCGGTACGGGCGTTGGCGGCCGCGGAGGGCCTGGACCTGTCCCGCTGCGCCGCGTACAGCGACTCGCACAACGACATCCCGATGCTGTCGCTGGTCGGGCACCCCTACGCCATCAACCCGGACTCCAAGCTGCGCAAGCACGCGCGGGAGCTGGACTGGCGGCTGCGCGACTACCGCACGGCCCGCAGGGCGGCCAAGGTCGGCATCCCGGCCGCGGCCGGCGTGGGCGCGGTGGCCGGCGGCACGGCCGCGGCGATCGCATTGCACCGCCGACGCCGGTGACGCGGTAAACACAGCCAATCCACGAGTCGTACCCGCGTAACCCGCTGTCCAGTCACGTTGGCTGCACACGGCCACAACACGCCCCGGTCCCTGACTGAATTCGGACTGTTCTGATCAACAACCGGTCACTCTGCGGTACTTGATCGGGCGTCAACCGGTTACAGAAGCGACGTAATCGATGATTTGAGCAACTGGGTGTAGCAGCGCCTGCACGAAGCGTTATTCTCCTCAGACGCAATCCGGTACCCCTCCGTCGCTACGACGGGTGAATGTTCCGGTACTGCACGTGATGGAAGCTCTGCCTCTGGGAGTCCCGTGTACCCACACGTCGGGGTTGACGCCTCGGGCCTGGCTACGCTGCGCGCAACGGTCCAAGACCTGTTGCGCGGCTTCGTCCCCACCGCGTACGCCGTCCCCGCCGCCTTCGCCACCACCGCACCCGTCGGTCCGTGCTATGCACTGGCCGACGGCGGCGCGGCCGTTGGCAGACGAGGGCGCTCGGCCGGCGCCGCCACCGCACGCCGTCCGGCCGCTGACAGCGACAGCGGCCGGATGATGGACCTCGTGGAGCGTGCCCAGGCCGGCGAAGCCGACGCCTTCGGCCGCCTCTACGACCAGTACAGCGACACTGTGTACCGGTACATCTACTACCGAGTGGGAGGCAAAGCCACCGCCGAGGACCTCACCAGCGAGACCTTTCTGCGCGCCCTGCGCCGCATCGGCACGTTCACCTATCAGGGGCGCGACTTCGGCGCCTGGCTGGTGACCATCGCCCGCAACCTCGTGGCGGACCACTTCAAGTCGAGCCGCTTCCGGCTGGAAGTGACCACCGGCGAGATGCTCGACGCCAACGAGGTCGAGCGCTCCCCCGAGGACTCCGTCCTGGAGTCCCTGTCGAACGCCGCCCTCCTCGACGCCGTACGACGGCTCAACCCCCAGCAGCAGGAGTGCGTCACGCTCCGCTTCCTCCAGGGCCTCTCCGTCGCGGAGACCGCCCGGGTGATGGGCAAGAACGAGGGCGCGATCAAGACCCTCCAGTACCGGGCCGTGCGGACTCTCGCCCGGCTTCTCCCGGACGACGCCCGCTGACGGCATACGCTCGGTAGCGCCCAACTCGCGCTCAGTGAAAGTCCGTTGAGTTCGCGGTCGGATCATCCGTCGTCCGTAACCCAAGTGCCGCGCCGCTCGTTGTGCGGGATACAGGCTCCCTGTGGTCACGTCCTGACTCTCTCCGATCACTCGATCGTGTGGATGCGGTCAGGCTGTGCAACCCTCAGGACCCCCTGGGGAGTCGACCGTCATGACGAGAGGAGGTGCCGCCAGTGATCGCGAACGTATCGGCGCACCGGCGGGCGAACGCCTTCGCCCAGGCCCTGGAAGAGGAGCAGTCCGACCGGGGTACGGCGGCCGAGCAGTCCGAAGGACCGGCCCCGGCCCCGGCTGCTGCGGAACAGACCGAGCAGGGCCGCATGCTGGCCTTCGCCACCGGTCTCGGCGAGCTGCCCAAACCCGTGCTGGACCCCGAGGTCAAGGTCGTCCAGCGGGCCCAGTTGGTCGCCGCGTTCGAGGCCCTGCTGCAAGGGGGCGAGGCACCGGAACCTTCGGTACCGGAGCAGCGTTCGCATCGGTCCCGGGGCGCGCACCGGGCCACCGGCCTGGGCAAGCTTCGCCCGCGTACCCGCCTGACCAAGGGCCTCGCGGCCGGCGGACTGAGTGTCGGGGTGGCCGCGGGTGCCTTCGGCGGAGTGGCCGCAGCGAGTTCGGGCGCCCTGCCCGGCGACTCGCTCTACGGCCTGAAGCGCGGCATCGAGGACTTCAAGCTCAACTACCTGTCCGAAGGCGACGACCAGCGCGGTGTGGCCTACCTCGACCAGGCGTCCAACCGCCTGAGCGAGGCACGCCGGCTGATCGAGCGGGACCGCGGCGGCCACCTCGACCACGAGCAGCTCGGCGAGATCCGCCGCACGCTGTCCGGGATGACGCACGACGCGTCCGAGGGCCACCGCCTGCTGCACGAGGCGTACGAGCAGGACCCGAACTCCCTGGGCCCCATCCAGGCCCTCTCCGCGTTCTCCCGCTCGCACCGCGAGGCCTGGGGCGCGCTCCGCGACCGCCTGCCCGTCCAGCTCGGCGACGTAAGCGACCAGGTCTCCTCGGTCTTCGACGCCATAGACGAAGAGGTCGCCCCGCTCCAGTCGCTGCTCCCCCAGCCCCCGGCCAAATCGACCGGCGGCACGGGCAGACACCGCGCCCCCGACACGCCGTCCACCGGCGGCTCCTCCGGCTCCCACCGCTCGACGACCCCGAGCACCGCGGAGGGCTCCGCCGAGAACAGCCACTCCACCACTCCGACCGAGTCCGCCACCACCGGCGACGGCCTCCTCGGCGGCAACACAGGCGGCCTCCTGGACCCCCCGAAGTCCTCCGGCACGGCATCCCCGTCCACCACCAAGCCGACCATCCCCGAACCGGACGTCACCCTCCCGCCCCTGCTCCCGGGCCTTCTGCCGGGCCTGGGCATCGACGGCGAGGACGCCAACTAGGCGACCATCACATGCCTGTGGGGCTACGGGACTTTCCCGTAGCCCCACAGGCACATGTCAGGTTTCTCAGACAACGGTCGCGCGAAGCCGCCGTCAGAAGAACACGGACCGCCGCTGCACCAGCAGTTTGTACAGCGTGTGCTGGATCTGTTCCCTCACCTGGTCCGTGAGGTTGAACATCAGCATCGGGTCCTCGGCCGCCTCCGGCGGGTAGCCGTCCGTGGGGATCGGCTCGCCGAACTGGATCGTCCACTTCGTGGGGAGGGGGATCGCGCCGAGCGGGCCCAGCCACGGGAACGTGGGGGTGATCGGGAAGTACGGGAAGCCCAGGACCCGGGCCAGCGTCTTCGAGTTGCCGATCATCGGGTAGATCTCCTCCGCGCCCACGATCGAGCACGGGATGATCGGGGCGCCCTGCCGCAGGGCCGTCGAGACGAAGCCGCCCCGGCCGAAGCGCTGCAGCTTGTAGCGCTCGCTGAACGGCTTGCCGATGCCCTTGAAGCCCTCCGGCATCACACCGACCAGCTCACCGCGCCCCAGCAGCCGCTCGGCGTCCTCCGCGCAGGCGAGGGTGTGACCGGCCTTGCGGGCCAGCTCGTTGGCGACCGGCAGCATGAACACCAGGTCCGCCGCGAGCAGCCGGAGGTGCCTGCCCGCGGGGTGGTTGTCGTGGACGGCGACCTGCATCATCAGGCCGTCCAGCGGCAGCGTCCCGGAGTGGTTGGCGACGATCAGCGCCCCGCCCTCGGCCGGGATGTTCTCGATGCCCTTGACCTCGACCCGGAAGTACTTCTCGTACAACGGGCGCAGCACCGACATCAGGACCTGGTCGGTCAGCTCCGCGTCGTAGCCGAAGTCGTCGACCTCGTAGTCCCCGGTCAGCCGGCGGCGCAGGAACGACAGGCCGTGGGCGATACGGCGCTCCAGGCCGCCCTGGACACTCTGAGCACCCTGGCCGACCTCGTCGTCCGGTGCCCGCTCCGGCTCTTGTTCCCCGCGCTCCACAAGAACATCATCCTGCGCGAGGTCCAGTCCGGGCAGGGGTTGGACCTCACGGACCAGCGCGGGCTCGCCGTTCTTGCGCCGGCTCCCCGTACTCCGACGCCGCTGCGGCCGCTGCACGGCGTTCGCGCGGGACCGGTCGTCGTCGAACGGAATGACCTTGGCATCCGCCATCGTTGATGCGCTCCTCAGTTGGCGCTCGGCGTCGGGGTGTGGCCACTGCCCGGTCGGGACAGCGCGGCGATCCGGTCGACGGCTCCCGCGACGGCCTCGGGCGGCAGCAGCCCCGGGCCCTGGCCGCGCGCGAAGTCCGCGAAGGTCTCGGCGGTCGTGTACTTCGGCTTGTACCCCAGCGTCTCGCGCATCTGGACCGTCGACACGACCCGGCCGTGAGTGAGCAACCGGATCTGTTCGGGAGAGAAGTCCGTCATCCCCAGCGTCCGCACCAGAGAACCGGCCCAGGTGACCGCGGGCAGCAGCAGCGGCACGGTCGGGCGGCCCAGGCGCCGGGAGCACTGGGAGAGCAACAGGACGCCGTCCCCGGCGATGTTGAAGGTGCCGCTGTTGAGGGTGCCCCGCTCCGGTTCGTGCGAGGCGATCCGCATGACCTCGATCATGTCGTCCTCGTGGACGAACTGCAGCCGCGGGTCGTAGCCGAACACGGTCGGCAGGACCGGCAGCGAGAAGTACGACGCGAGCGGCGAATCCGCCGTAGGACCAAGGATGTTGGCGAACCGCAGCACGCACACCGCGACGTCGGGGCGGCGGCGGGCGAAGCCGCGCACATAGCCCTCGACCTCGACGGTGTCCTTGGCGAAGCCGCCGCTGGGCAGGGACTTCGGCGGGGTCGTCTCGGTGAAGACGGCCGGATCGCGCGGCGCGGACCCATACACATTGGTGCTGGACTTCACCACCAGCCGCTTGACGACCGGCGACTTCTGGCAGGCACCGAGGAGCTGCATGGTGCCGATGACGTTGGTCTCCTTGACCGTGGTCCGGTTGCCGCTGCCCAGCGCGGTGCCCGTCACGTCCATGTGCACGACCGTGTCGGCGCCCGACTCGGCGAGCACGCGCGCGATGGTGGGCTGCCGGATGTCGGCCTGGATGAACTCCGCGCCCCCCAGATGGTGCCCGGGCGGGACCGCGTCCACGGCGATCACCCGGTCGACCTCCGGGTCACGCTGAATCCGTCGTACGAACCGGCCCCCCAACTGACGGGCCACTCCGGTCACGAGCACGACCTTCCCCAAGATCAGCGCCTTCCTTTTGCGTTACCCGTGTGCGGCCAACCTAGCGGGTCGGTGTTGCGCTGTGATGACCGCCTGACGCCCGACATGGCGAGTACCCACATTCGGCACATGACTGTGGCCCCCCACCGAATTCGGTGGGGGGCCACAGGAGACGCTTTCGCCGCGTCGCGTCGTCTACTTCTTGTTACGACGCTGAACGCGCGTGCGCTTCAGCAGCTTGCGGTGCTTCTTCTTAGCCATCCGCTTGCGCCGCTTCTTGATAACAGAGCCCACGACTACCCTCGCTCACTTCTCATCACTCGGTGCTGGGCATCATGGGCCCATACGACCTACAAGGGGCCAGCCTACCCGTCCGAGCGCTGAGGTCGTAATCGAGGGTTCGCCTCAGGCTGTCTCCACCCCCACATAACTCTCGCGAAGGTACTCGTGTACCGCTTGCTCGGGGACGCGGAAGGACCGCCCCACCCGGATAGCGGGCAGATGACCGCTGTGCACCAACCGGTACACGGTCATCTTCGACACTCGCATCACCGAGGCGACCTCCGCCACGGTAAGGAACTGAACCTCGTTCAGAGGCCTCTCGCCAGCAGCCATGACACACCTGAACCTTCCGCACTCGACGGTCACCGGCTTCCCCTTCCGATGACTCTTCGTCGTTGCGTGCTCACTCCCCAATGTAGGGGCGGGTGATGCGAGTGGGGAAGAGGTGCACCCATCGGCGGCCTACTGTGACAGACACGCTCGATTGAGTACGTAGCGGGTAAGCGGGCGGTAGTAATCGGACCGCACAGCGTCATCAAGCGGAACTACCACGGACACCGACCCCTCGGCCTCCCCCACGAAGAGCGCGGGGTCATCCGTATCCGCGAGCCCAATGGCCTCAAACCCCAGTTGACCTGCTCCGCAGACCCATCCGTGGTCTCCGATCACCAGCTCCGGAAGCACCCCGCCGGCCTCCGCCGCCGCAGCCAGCACGGTACGAACCGGGAGCGGTGAGTGCGTGTGTGCGCCGGGCTCACAACCGGGGCGTTCGGGGCCAGGATCGCGGACGAGCGCGACGCCTCGTACGTAGGCAAGGTTGTAGGTGCGTAGACCGAACCGGGTCGTTATGTCGACACAGCGACCATGCGCCGGGGTGAGGACAGTACATCCCGCCGCCGACAGCGCGTCCGCCAAGTCGGCGTAGAACCCGAGCAGCCGATGCGGATGCCCGGTACCGAGGAGCACGGTCCCACTGCGCTGCGCGACCGCCGCCAACCGGTCGGCGAAAGCATCCAGAGCGGTCAGGGTCCGCTCCGGGTCGATCACATCATGCCCGGAAACATGTTCGGGGTCGGCCGAAACTCCACACTTGTCCGCCATCAGACCGATCAAGTCCCGCTGTCCCCATGTCCATTCGGGATCGAGTCCGATCAGCACCCGGGGGTCCCGGGCGGCGAAGGCCCGGTAGCTCCGCAGGCTCTCCTCCCGCGAGGTCGCCACGGGCCCGGCCAGCTTGGCGGCCAGCAGATGGGCGCGGAGCGCGCCGGTGGTCAACACGGGAGCGATGGTGACGGACCCCGGCACCGGGCACGGGGGGAACGCCGGAAACACCGCACCGTTGGCGTAGTCCCGGTGACAGAACAGTGACAAAAACCACCACAACTGCCGTACGGGGTCCCGGGTCTCACCTTGCGTGGACGGAACGACCAACCGTCCCAAGCGAGTTGACGATCACATCAACAGGGGGAACACCATGAAGCTGAACCTGTCCCGCCGCACCACGACCGCCGCGGCCCTGACCGTGCTGGCCCTCGGCGGCACGGTCGCCGCCACCGCGCCGGCCTCGGCGGCCACCACCACCTCCGCCAAGGCGGCGGCCACCGCCACCTACAACGGCGCCTGCGGCACCGGCTACAAGGTCATCGACTCCACTCCGGTCGGCAACGTCGGCAAGGTGTTCCTGACCTGGAACGAGTCGACCGGCAAGAACTGCGCCGTGACCATCCGCAACGCCCCGGGCGCCAAGATCTTCATGGCCGTCGAACTCAACATCAGCGTCAACCACGAGAGCACCCCGGTCGTCGACAGCGGCCAGTACACGTCGTACGCCGGCCCCGTCTACATGCCCGCCCGCGGCGAGTGCGCCGTCTGGTACGGCGTCATCGGCACGGCCAAGGGCGGCGACTCGGGGCACTGCGGCTGAGGCACCCGCGCCGGGGGCGGACCGACCATCCGCTCCCGGCACTTGTCAGCACCGGCCCGCATCGATCAGGACAGCAACCGGTGGCCTACGCCAACAACCCCCGCAGCGGGAACACGGCCCGCCGAGCCGCCACGATCGCCTGATCGAGGCGGTCGGCAGGGTCGTAGCCCGCCTCCCAGGAGGCGTAGGCCACCGGCCACCGCCCATCCGTCATCCGCTGCGGCCCCAACTGCCGCGTCCGCGCGAACACTTCCTGCCGCCACCCCTCCGGGATCATCGCCTCGGGCGGGATCTCCCGCCCCGCGGCGATCGCGACGAGATGCGTCCACGACCGCGGCACCACCTCCACCACGGCATAACCACCCCCACCGAGCGCGACCCATTTCCCGTCCGCGTACTCGTGCGCCAGCTCATGGCACGCCACCTGCACGGCCCGCTGCGCGTCCAGCGACACGGCGAGATGCGCGAGCGGATCCTCGAAGTGCGTATCGGCCCCGTGCTGCGTCACCAGCACCTGCGGCCGGAAGTCCGCGATCAGCTCCGGTACGACGGAGTGGAAGGCCCGCAGCCACCCCGCGTCCCCGGTTCCGGCCGGCAGCGCCACGTTCACCGCGGAGCCCTTCGCACTCGCGGCCCCGGTCTCCTCCGGCCACCCGGTCTGCGGGAACAAGGTCCGCGGATGCTCGTGCAGCGAGATCGTCAGCACCCGGGGATCCTCCCAGAACGCCGCCTGGACCCCGTCCCCGTGATGCACGTCCACATCGACGTACGCGACCCGTTCGGCCCCCAGCTCCAACAGCCGCGCGATGGCCAGCGAGGCGTCGTTGTAGATACAGAACCCGGAAGCCGCCCCCGGCATCGCGTGATGCAGCCCACCCGCGAAGTTCACGGCGTGCAGCGCGTCCCCACGCCACACGGCCTCGGCCGCCCCCACCGACTGCCCGGCAATCAGCGCGGACACCTCGTGCATCCCGGCGAAGGCGGGATCATCCATCGTCCCCAGCCCATACGCCCCGTCCGCCGACTCCGGATCGGCCGAGGCGGCCTTCACCGCCTGGACGTAGTCCTCCCGGTGGACGAGCCGCAGCGTCGAATCACCGGCGGGCTTCGCCGCGACGACATCCACGTCCTTGTCGAGCCCGAAGGCGTCGACGAGTCTCCGGGTCAGGGCGAGCCGGACCGGATCCATCGGATGGTCCGGACCGAAGTCATAGCCCGTTACTGCCTCGTCCCACATCAACTGTGCGCGCCCGCTCATGCCCGTCACCGTATCGGTCCACCTGGGGCGCGAACGAGCGGGCGTACACCAACGTCACCAGCACCAACACCATCGGCACGAGCATCGCCCAGCGATAACTCCACGCGTCGCCCAACGCCCCGACCAACGGCGAACCGATCAGGAACCCGACGTAGTTGAAGACATTCAGCCGCGCGATCGCCGTATCGGAGGCCCCCGGGAACAACCGCCCGGCAGCCGCGAAGGTCTGCGGCACCAGCACACACAACCCGAGCCCCAACAGGGTGAACCCGAGCATCCCGACCCAGGCCCCGGGCGCCACGGCCACCACGGCGAACCCCAGCGCGGCCACCACCGCCCCCAGCCGTACGACAGCCACGGCCCCGAACCGCCGCACCCCGAGGTCCCCGATCCCGCGCCCGAGCAGGCACGTCACCATGTAGACGTTGTACGGAACGGTAGCCACCTGCTCCGAGCTGCCCAGCACGTCCTTCAGATACTTCGCGCTCCAGTTGGAGACCGTCGAGTCCCCGATATAGGCGAAGGTCATCACCAGACACAGCGGCAGCAGCAACTTGAAGACCAGCGGCCCGGCCTCGGCCCCCTCGCCCTCGACGCCCGACCCACTCCCGTCGACGTACCACCGACTCCCCACGAGGGCCGCCGGCAGCAACACCGCCACCACGGGCAGATACGACACCCACAACGCCAGATGCCAGTGCGCCCCCGCCCACGCGAGCGAGGCCCCCATGATCCCGCCCAGGCTGTACGCGGCATGGAAGCTGAGCATGATGCTCCGCCCGTACGTCCGCTGGAGACTCACCCCGAGCATGTTCATCGAGGCGTCCAGCGCACCCACCGCGAGCCCGAACACGCCGAGCGCGACGGCCAGTTCGGCCATGTTGTCCCCGGCCCCGACCCCGAGCAGCGCCAGCAGCACGACGGGCTGGGACCAGCGCAGCAGCACGCTGGGCCGTATTCGCTTCACCAACTGCTCGGTCGTGACACTGCCGACCCCGGCGAGGATCGGTACGGCGGCCAGGAAGACGGGCAGCAGCGCGTCCGATACCCCGTACCGGTCCTGGATCGCCGGGATCCGTGTCACGAGCAGCGCGAAGGTGGCGCCCTGAGCGAAGAAGCTGAACGCCAACGAGGCCCTACCGCGCCGCAGCACATCTGTCATGGCGGCGAGCGTAAGGGCCCCGGCGTACTCGTGGGTAGATCCAGCCAAAGATGAATTCGGTTCACCTTTACCGAGCGGCAACCAGCGAGGGAACAACCGCAGATGAGGGGGCCTCCCCGACCTTGAGCTCCTCGGCGATCATCTCCGTCATCGGCCCGACGGCGACACCACCACTGACCACCGCGGTCACGGCCATCGTGCCGATCATGACGACCGTACCCAGCCAGACCATCGTGTCCACCGGCAGCGTGTACGCGCCGACGACCCGGGCGACACACTCTCCAAGCAGCGCGACACCCCAGACCAGCGAGAAGCGCCGCTCGGCCCGCTGAAAGGCCGCCGACCCGCCCAACAGCCGCTCGAAAGCGGCCTCCCGCTCCGGGTCACCCTTCACCAGGAACGGCTTCATACCGGCGGTCATCATCGGCCGCCCCATCGCCACCGACACCAGGACCCCGATCCCGACGACACTGCTGACCCCGCTGTCCTTGGCGAGCATCAGCCGCGGATCACCGGCGACAAGACTCAGCAGCAGCCCGACGACATTCACGAAGAGGATCAGGGCGGCAAAGGCATTGATCGTCCGCTCGGCGACCACACCCCACACCGTCCGCACCGCCGGCACCACACTGCTCCACCCGAGCGCCGCCACCGTGCTCATCCCGAACCCGCTCTTCAGCAGGTAGTACGACCCGATCGGCACCGCCACGTCGATGAGGAGCGGCGCGAAGTTCTGCTTCTTGGAGCCCGTGTTCGTCGTCATGCACTCAGACTGCCGCCGACGCCCCCACCGCCAGTAGAACCGATCGTCCGGACCTCGGCATGACAAATGTCAGACGAGCAGGTCGGCCAACTCCCGCATGTCACCGAAGAGTTCCGTGGCCCCGGCAAGCCGCTCAGCAGGCGTCATGGCGGTGAACCCATAGACATCCATCCCGGCTGCGACAGCGGCCTCCACCCCCAGCGGACTGTCCTCCACGACCACACACCGCTCCGGTACGACGCCCATCCGCTCGGCCGCGTACAGGAACAGATCCGGCGCCGGCTTACCCCGCCCCACGTCCTGCGAGGAGAAGACCCGCCCCTCCTCGAACCACCGGTCGAGCCCGGTCGTCCGATGCCCCACCCGAATCCGCTCATGACTCCCGGACGAGGCCACGCAGTACGGCACCCCGTCCGCCGCCAACTTCTCCAGCACGTCGACGGCCCCGCCGACCGGCTTCAACTCCCGCTCGAACGCGGCGAACACGCGGGCATGGAAGAGGTCGTCGAAGTCGCCCGGCAACCGTTGCCCGGTCCGCTCCAGGACCAGCTCATGGATCCGGTGCATCGCCGAGCCCATGTAGTCACGGATGGAGTCCTCGTACGTGGTCGGATGCCCCAGTTCGGTGAGATAGCCGGCGAGGATCCTGTTGGAGATCGGCTCACTGTCGACGAGAACACCGTCGTTGTCGAAGATCACGAGGTCATAGCGCATGGGAACGAGCCTAAACGCAAAAAACCCCGTGCCATATGGCACGGGGTTTTCGCAATATTTGTTCGGCGGCGTCCTACTCTCCCACAGGGTCCCCCCTGCAGTACCATCGGCGCTGTAAGGCTTAGCTTCCGGGTTCGGAATGTAACCGGGCGTTTCCCTCACGCTATGACCACCGAAACACTATGAAACAGACAACCGGAGCCGTGGCAAAAGCTACGACGGTTGTTCGTGGTTTCAGAACCAACACAGTGGACGCGAGCAACTGAGGACAAGCCCTCGGCCTATTAGTACCGGTCACCTCCACCCCTTACGGGGCTTCCAGATCCGGCCTATCAAC
>NZ_JBEXDX010000007.1:0-293743 GCF_040605995.1 Streptomyces sp. NPDC005492 | reverse complement strand
GCGGGCAGCGGCACCTGTTGCCGTGCTGGCCCGCGAGCTGCGGGGCTCCAGCTTTCCGCCACGACGGCGGACGGGGCGGGAAGCACGGTGAACACTACATCGCGTTCACCAGGCCATGCTCGGCATCGCCCGGATCCACAACCCAGCCCTCACCCGATAACTCACGCCCCATACGGGACAACCTCTAGACGCTGTGGCCACGGTTGACCGTTCGCCGTGGAGGAGATCTCGCGTCCAGGAGTTCTGCTGGTAGGCCGGACGTTCGGGCAGATGCGGGCTGGCGGCGCGGGCGGCTGCGGATCGGGGATCTCCAGCCCGACCTGCGGCCGCTCGCTCTCGAAGCCGAACTCGCGCAGCATCTGCGCCAGGACGTCGAGGCAGGTGTGCATCTTGTCCCGGTACCGTCGCCGGTCCTCCCGCGTGAACACGAGGGCCGGCACGTCACGTCCCATCGGGCCCTCCCGAGTCCCCTCGGCGGATACCTCTCCCGTCCCAGAGTCCCACCTCCGAAGCGCCCCGGACAGTCGGCGCACAGCCCCGGGCCGGCGTGCGACGCCCCGCTCACAGAACGTGCGCCCCGGCCCGCAGCCAGAGCGCGGCCGCGGTGAGGGGGATGCGGACCCGACGCCAGGCGGGGCCGTCGATCGGACCTCCGGAGCCCGCGTACGGCAGCCACTCCCCCGGCGGGAACCACACCTGCCTGCGGCCACCGGGCGCGTACACCGGGGCGACCAGCAGATCTGGGCCCAGCAGGTACTGGAGGTCGGCCGCGTGGGCGTCCGGGCGGTCGGGGTGGTCCAGAGCCATGGGGCGGGCGAGGGGCTCGCCGGTGCGGACCGCGTCGGCGGCGGACCGGTGGAGGTACGGCAGCAGGCCGGTGCGCAGCCGGGCCGCGTGCAGGACGGCCGCGTACACCTCCTCGCCGAAGTCCCAGGGCAGCCGGGACGTCATGCCGTGGAACCGGCTGAGGGGTGACAGCAGTCCGAACTGCGCCCAGCGGACGAAGAGTTCGGGGTCCGGTGTGCCGTGGAAGCCGCCGATGTCATGGCTCCAGAAGGGGTGACCGGAGAAGGAGAGCGAGAGGCCCGCGCGCAGGGTCGAGGCCAGGTCCTGCCAGCTCGCGTTGGGGTCTCCGGTCCACTTGGCGCCGTGTCGCTGGCCGCCGGTCCAGGTGGAGCGGCCCCAGGTCAGGCCGTGGCCGGCGACCTCCTGGGTGACCTCGGCGACCAGGTCGTTGAAGAGGAGCGGATAGAGGTTGTGCAGTCGGTCGCCGGTCATGCCGTTGTGGGCCACCGCCGCCACGGGGACGGCCTCACCGAAGTCGGTCTTCAGGACCGACACCCCGGTGGCCAGTACTTGGCGGACCCGGCCGCGGAACCAGTCGGCGGCGCCGGGATGGGTCAGGTCGAGGACGGCCGAGTCCGGGTGCGCGCCGTTCCAGACCCGCCCGATCCACGTGGTTCCCGAAGGGACTTGCAGGAACCAGCCGTTGCGGTCGATCTCGGCGAAGTGCGGGCTCTCGACACTGAGATACGGGTTCATCCAGAGCGAGACGTGGAAGCCCTGTGCCGCCAGCTCGGCCAGCAGACCGCGGGGGTCCGGGAACGCCTCATAGTCCCACTCCATGTCCGACCAGCAGCCGGGTCGCTGCCAGTAGGTGTCGATGTGCAACACCTCGCAGGGAAAGTCGAGTTCGCGGATACGGCGGGCCCGCTCGCGTACCTCGTCCGCGCTGTCCCGGCGGAAGCCGCCGGAGATCCAGGGTCCGAAGGCCCACCCCGGGGGCAGCAGGGCGGGTCCGGTCAGATCGCGGTAGGCGCGCAGGCACTCGGAGGGGGTGCCGGTGATCAGGTAGTAGTCGAGTTCCTCGTCGGGGACGGTGAGCGACCAGGCGCCGGTGTTGCTGTGCGCGAGGTCGAAGGAGGCCGCGGTGGTGGTGTCCACGAGGACCGCGTAGCCCCGGCTGGACAGCAGGAACGGGACCGCCTTGTAGGAGCGGGTGCCGGTCGAGCCCTGGGCGTCCTCGACCCAGCAGTCCACGCGCTGTCCGCGCAGGTCGGGACCGGTGAAGCGTTCGCCGAGGCCGTAGAAGTGCTCGTCGGGCTCGGTGAACCAGCTGTCGTGGTAGGCGAGTTGCCCGTCGGCGAGCTCGGTGACCCCGAGGGGCAGGACGGTCGTGCGGTCGCCGGGGTCACTCACGTCGGTCGCCTGTCGTAGACGACAGCCCCTCAGTTCCAGTGTCAGGGACGGGAGTTGGACGTCGAGCGTCAGAGCGCCCAGTCGGAGGGTGAGCGTGTCCGGTGACCGCTCGACCAGACAGCCGGTGTCGGCCGGTGCGGTCACGACGGAGACCCTGGGTGCCGTCGGTACCCCGTCCAACCGCAGGGTGATGCGCAGGGAGTTGTCCGTCGCCGGGCGCAGGCGGAGCGTACCCGTACGTCCGGCCGCCGTGCGTACGTCGAGGCTCGCGCCGTCCTTGCCGGCGGAGGCGACACAAGCAGTGGCCAGGGGATCCAGCAGGGCCGGGACGAGGAGTGGGGGCGGTGCCACCCAGGGCGTGCAGTCACGGGGGTGCATGGCCTTCAGCCCCTCACGCTGCCCGCGGTGAGCCCGCCGACGATGAAGCGCTGGAAGACGGCGAAGACGCAGACCACCGGGATGCTGATGAGGGTGGCGGTGGCCATCAGGGCGCCCCAGGACGTCCCGTGCTGCCCGATGAAGGCGTTCAGCAGGACGGTGACGGGCTGGACGTCGGGCCCCTCGGCGAGCGTGAGCCCGAACAGGAACTCGCCCCAGCCGATCAGGAAGGACAGACCGGCCGCCGCGACCACACCGGGCACCATGAGCGGCAGCACGACCCGCAGCAGCACACCGGGCAGTCCGCAGCCGTCGACCAGGGCCGCCTCCTCCAGTTCCGGAGCGACGCTGCGCATCACGGGACGCAGCACGATCACCGCGAAGGGCAGCGTGAGCGTGGTGTCGGCGGCGATCAGGCCCAGGTAGGTGTCGGTGAGGCCGGCCCGGCGTTCGAGGATGAACAGCGGGGCCGCCAGCACGATGGCGGGCGGGAGCTGGGAGACGAGGAGCGCGAGCACCATCGCGCCCGAACCGCGCATCCGGATCCGGGCGAGGGCGTAGGCGAGCGGGACGCCGAGCAGCAGGGTGAGGGCGACCACCCCGCAGCAGATGACGAGACTGTTGAACAGGGCGCGGGTCAGGCCCTCGTAGCCCAGGGCCGTCGAGTAGTTCTCGCCGGTGAGAGGGGTGGGCGCCCACTGCGGGTCGGGGGTCTGGATGCGGTCGGGCCGGGTCAGGCCGGTCTTCACCATCCAGTACACCGGCAGCAGGAAGGCGGCGGTGATCAGCGTGGCGAGCGCGGTCAACAGCCAGGGGTGGCGCGGTGGTCTCATCCGGCACCTCCCGCCGGCGCCTCTTCCTCGCGCCGCAGCCGTCGTACGTACCAGGCCCCTGCCAGCAGGGGGAGGACGAGCAGCAGCAGGCCCGCCGCCGCGCCCTGGCCGAACCGGAAGAACGTGAAGAAGACCTCGTAGACGTAGAGGGACAGCACGCGGGTGGCGTCGACGGGGCCGCCACCGGTCATCACGAAGACGAGGTCGAAGACCTTGAAGGTGTAGAGGAGACCGAGCAGGAGGACGGTCACCGAGACGGGCCGCATCAGCGGGAGGGTGAGGTGGCGGAAGCGCTGCCAGGCGTTGGCCCCGTCGATGGCCGCGGCCTCGTGGAGTTCGGGGTCGATGGTGTGCAGTCCCACCAGGAGCAGCAGCATGTTGAAGGGCACGCCGACCCAGACGTTGGCGAAGACCACCCCCGCCATCGAGGTGGAGGGGTCGGTGAGCCAGTCGTGGGAGAGGCCGCTCAGACCGACCGCCTGGAACAGGGCGTTGTAGGCGCCAGACTCGGCGTCCAGCATCCAGCGGAAGAGAGTGCCGCTGACCACCGGGGGCAGCAGCCAGGCGACCAGCAGGAGGGAACGCAGCAGGCCGTTGAAAGGGAAAGGGCGGGCGAAGAGCAGGGCCAGGGCGAAACCGATCGTGAACTGGAGCAGCAGCGAGGCCAGGGTGAAGACCAGGGAGAGACGTACGGAGTGCCAGAAGGCCGGGTCGTCGGTCACGGACCGGTAGTTGTCCAGTCCGTTGAACCGCTCGGCGCCGCCGAGGAGTTGGCCCAGGTCGACATCGTGGACGGAGGTCCACACGTTGTACAGGAGCGGGTAGGCCAGGAAGAGGGCGAGGAAGGCCAGGCCCGGCAGGCAGAAAAGGTAGCCGGTGCGGCGGCGGCGCGTGGAGAGCGACAGGGGCTGTCTCATGGCGCGCCCAGAGCTTTGTCGATCTTTCCGGCGGCGGTCCTGGCCGCGGCGGACGCGGACGCGGAGCCGGTGAGCACGCCCTGCTCCGCCTCTGCGACGGCCTGCGAGGCCTCGGCGTAATGGGCGCCGTACTGGCGTGGCCGGGCCAGGGGCAGCTGGCTGAGGAAGAGCCGCAGAGCCGGGTCGGAAGCCCAGCTGCCCCGGTCGGCGAGGTCCTTGCGGGCCGGGAGTTCACCGAAGGACACCAGGTACGGCACCAGGACCGAGGGGCGTTGGGTGTACTCCAGGACCTCCCACACCTTGTCCACGTGCTTGCTGTTCGCCATCGCGACCCAGTTCTCCCCGCCCAGGCAGGTGGCGGCCTCCTTGTCGCGGGGCAGGGCGACGACGTTCCAGTCGAAGTCGGCCTTCTTGAGGGTCGGGATCTGCCAGGGGCCGTTGATCTGCATCGCGGCGCGCTGGTTGAGGAAGCGGGTGTTGACGTCCTGTTGGGTCCAGCCCACGCACTGTTCGGACAGGGAGCCCTTGGCGATCAGTTCGTCGAGGAAGGCGAGCGCGGTGGCGCCGTGGGTGCGGAAGGTGTCCAGGTCGCCGCCCGTCTGCCAGAGGAACGGCAGGAACTGGAAGACGCCCTCTTCGGTCTTGATGGCGCTCAGTGCCAGGCCGTAGCGGTCGCCGCTGGTCAGCCTCTGGGCGGCGGAGGCCAGTTCGTCCCAGGTGGTGGGAGGTTCGACGCCGGCGGACTTGAGCATGCGGGTGTTGCAGTAGAGGGCGAGGCAGTTGCTGTTGTTGGGGATGCCGAGGGTCTTTCCGCCGACCTGGCAACCGGACCAGGGTCCCTTGTAGTACTGGTCGGCCTGGCCCCATTTCTCGACTCTGGCGGTGAGGTCGGCCAGCAGCCGGCTGCCGCCGAGGGTGTTCATGGCGACGTTGTCGACGATGGCGAGGTCGGGCAGGTCGCCGGAGATCGCGCCCAGGGTGATCTGCCGTTCCAGCTCGGCGAAGGGGAAAGTCCGCCGCTCGATGCGCACGTCCGGGACACCGGCCTCGATGTCCTTGATCAGCCGGTTCATTCCGGGCTGGAAGTTGTCCAGGGTGAAGTAGTCCCACCACCTCAGGGCCACCGGCCCCGAGGTGTCCGAGCTGCAGGAGGTCAGACCGAGGGCGGCGGTGGCCGCCGCCGCGCCGGAGACCCGCAGGAAATCACGGCGGTCGACGGGGTACGACATGGTCTGCTCCCAGTGGTTCGATGATCGGGCACAGAAACCGACATATCAGACATCAAGGTCGATATCGGGGAAGTCGGGGAAGTCTGACTCGGGTTCCGAGCCCGGCACCGGTCGGCAGCGTCCGGTGCTCCCGCGCAGGGTGATCAGCGGTTTCAGCAGGACGTGCCGGGGAGGCACGTCCGGTGCGCGCAGCCGCCTCATCATCAGGTCGACGGCGACCCGGCTCATCTCCTTGGCGGGTATCTCGGCGGCGGTGAGCGGCGGGTCCACCTGTTCGGCCCAGGGGCTCGCCGCCACGCCGACGACGGAGAAGTCGCGCGGCACGGCGCGGCCGTTCCGGGTGAGTCCGCGGTAGACCCCCTCCAGGGCCGCTTCGTTCATGGTGACCAGCGAGGTCGTCGCCGGGTCCTCGCTCAGGATGCGTTCCACGACCTCCTCCCCCGAGGCGAGGTCGTCGCCGCACAGGTAGGCATGCGGGGTGAGCAGCAGTTTCTTCATCGTCTCGGTGTAGCCCTCGTCCCCGAGGCGGGCGAAGCCGTAGCCGCTGTCGAAGAGCTGTTCGGACCGGTTGACGAAGGCGATCCCGCGGTGGCCGAGGTCGGCCAGGTGCTGGACGCAGCCGCCGGCCAGACCGGCGAAGTCCAGGTCGACCCAGCCGGCCACGTCGGCCCGGTGGTTGCGGCCGATTGCCACGAAGGGGAAGCCCGCCTCGGCCAGGTACGCGACGCGGTCGTCCTCCCGGCGGATCTCCATGACGATGACGCCGTCCACACGCCGGTCGTCGACCATGCGCGGGAAAGAGGGGTCGTCGTGACGTCCGGCGGGCGCGAGCAGCAGGTCGTAGCCCTGCTGGGCGGCGGCCTCGGCCACCCCGCCGACGAAGGCGAGCTGCATGGTGGTGTACTCGCCGAGGCGGCCGGAGGGCGGATAGAGGAGCCCGAGCGTGTGGGTGCCACGGCCGGCGTCGTCGGTTCCGGGTCGCGCTGCCATGGTCAGCCGGCCGGGAGGGACTGTTCGGCCCAGATGGTCTTGCCCATGGGGCCCTGCCGGGTGCCCCAGCCCTGGGTGAGCTGGGCGACCATGTGCAGCCCGCGACCGCCCTCGTCGTAGGTGCGGGCACGGCGCAGATGCGGGGCGGTGTTGCTGGCGTCGGAGACCTCGCAGATCAGGGTGCGGTCACGGATGAGCCGCAGGCCGATCGGTACGGCGCCGTAACGGATGGCGTTGGTGACCAGCTCGCTCACCACCAGCTCGGTGACGAACGCCACCTCCTCCAGTCCCCACGCGGTGAGCTGGCGGGTGACCTGGGCCCGGGCGTCGGCCACGACCGCCGGGTCGGAGGGCAGCGACCAGGCGGCGACCTGGTCGGCGTGCAGGGCGCGGGTGCGGGCGAGGAGCAGGGCCACGTCGTCGTAGGGGCTCGCGGGCAGCAGGGCCCTCAGGGTGGTGTCGCAGATGGCCTCCAGCGAGGTGACGGGTCCGGCCAGGGCCTCGCAGAGCCGGTCGAGCCCCAGGCCGACGTCACGCTCCCGCGCCTCGACCAGGCCGTCGGTGCAGAAGGCCAGCAGACTTCCCTCGGGCAGCTCCAGCTCGGTGCACTCGAAGGGCAGCCCGCCGACCCCGAGCAGCGGGCCGGGGGTCAGCTCGACCACGCGGGCCGTGCCGTCGGGGAGCAGCACGACGGGCGGGACGTGTCCGGCGCTGGCGAAGGTGCACACGCGGGACACCGGGTCGTAGACGGCGTACAGACACGTGGCGCCGATCTCGCCGCTGACGAGATAGGGCTCGTCCGGGTGGATGTCCTCCAGGTCCGTGGCGAGATGCGCGACCAGGTCGTCCAGGTGGGTGAGGAGTTCGTCCGGGGGCAGGTCGACGTCGGCGAGGGTGCGGACCGCGGTGCGCAGCCGGCCCATGGTGGCGGAGGCGTGGATGCCGTGTCCGACGACGTCCCCGACGACCAGGGCCACGCGGGTGCCGGACAGCGGCACGACGTCGAACCAGTCACCGCCGACGCCCGCGCCGGTCCCCGCGGGCAGATAGCGGTACGCCACCTCGACGGCCGCCTGTTTGGGCAGGTCGCGGGGGAGCAGGCTGCGCTGGAGCGTGAGGGCGTTGGTGCGTTCGCGGGTGTAGCGGCGCGCGTTGTCGACGCCCACCGCCGCCCGGCCGGCGAGTTCCTCGGCAAGGATCAGGTCGTCCGGTTCGAAGGGCGGGGAACCGCCGCTACGGGCGAAGACGGCGACGCCGAGGGTGATGCCCCGGGCGCGCAGCGGGGTGGCCATGACGGAGTGGAACCCGAACTCCGCCACCCGGGCGGTACGCCTCTCGTGTCCCGCGATCCAGGCGGCGAAGTCGGGGTCGTCCACGCCGCTGAGCACCGGTTTACCGTCGGCCAGGCAGCGGGCGGGCGGTGAGAACGGCGGGTAGGTGTCCATGTCGCCGAGGTCTATGGCGGCCTCGGGCACGTCCTCCCCCTCGGCGGTGGACTGATGGGCCACCCTGCGCAGCACCACGGCCGCGTCGACCTGTCCCGGCACCGGCTCCTCGCCGCGCAGCACCGAGTCGAGCAGGTCCACGCTGACGAAGTCGGCGAGGCGGGGCACGGCGAGGTCGGCGAGCTCCTGGGCGGTACGGGCCACGTTCAGGGTGGTGCCGATGAGGGTGCCGGCCTCCTGCAACAGGGCGAGCCGCTGCCGGGCCGCGTGCTGGTCACTGCTGTCGAAAGCGGCGGTGCCCACCCCGACGACCTCACCGGTGCCGGGGTCGCGGACGGGCCACAGCTCGATGACCCAGGCGCGGTGACGGGCCGAGCCGAGGAGGACGGCGGACGGGGCTCCGGGGCCGCAGGACGGCTCCGGGGCCAGACACTCGTAGTGCAGCGGGACACCTTCCTCGGCGACCCGGCGCACACACCGGAGGAAGCCTTCGTCGGCGAGGGCCGGCGCCCGCCGCTCACCGCCCGTCAGGGGAGCGCGCTCCGCTCCGCCCTGCGCGACCGCGTTCCGCTGCCATGCGCCGGACGCCGTGGCGTGGGTGGAGAGCGCGATCGAGGACTGGTCGAAGGCCCACTGCACCAGGGGCGGGCCCGGGTCCGGGGAGAGGGCCACGACGAAGGACCGGGCCCTGCCGTCGACGTCCAGCGAGGGCTGGGCGTGCAGGGTCGTGGCGACGCGGTGGCCGTCCCGATGCCGCAGTGCCGCCGTGCCCCGCCATTCCTGGGAGCCGGTGAGGGAGAGTCCGGTCGCCTCGGGAGCTCCCGCACCGAGGAGCAGCTCGGTCGCGGGGCGCCCTACGACCTCAGGGGCACGGTGGCCCAGCAGTCGTCGAGCGCCTTCGCTCCACCCTGTGACCACGCCGTCCAGACCGAGGGTGACCGTCGCGACATCCGATGACCACCCGCTGTGACCGTTCCCTTGATCGAATGTGGCCATTCTTGCTCTATTCGCGCGGTGAGGTGCCTCACAAACCCAGAGTGCGCGCCGCACCGGAATCGGACAAGTCAGATCCGGCGCCCCCGGGCGCGCAGGCGTCAGACCCGTATCGCCGCCTGTCTCTCCGTGTCTCTCCGCATCTCTCACAGCGCGGTCCCCGGATCGCAGCATCCCTCACGTGCGACGACCCGACCATGGCACTGACCAGCCTGGCGATCATGATCAAGGAGAGCCTGCTCGAGTGGACCTGGTAGGTCTGGCCGGTTTGTCCCCGGCATGACCTCGGCGTCCACGGCTCGGAGCGAGATGGTACGGCCGTATGGTGGTGCGCGGGCGATGGCGGACGCATCCTCGCGCCAGTCGGCGAACTCGCGCGCGCTGGGCAGCCGTCGTCGTAATAGGGTCGGCGGTGGGCGCGGAAGTCCTGCACAGGGAGCTTCACGCTCTGACAGCTGGAAGCTGACACCTCGTCGACTACTTCTGCTTCCACCTCGCTACCCGCCAGGACAGATACCTTCACCGCCTGCCCCGCGCGCTCACTGCAGAAGAACTACACCCACGTCGTGTTGGTCCCATGGTGGTCAGCCGTCCATGATCAGCCCAGTGGCGGCAAGACGGCTCGGGCGAGTTGGTCGAGGTCGGCGGCGGCGAGGTTGCCGATGGTGCGCTTGGCCAGCGACCAGATGCCTTCTTGCGGGTTGAGGTCCGGCGCGTAGGACGGGAGTTGGAAGACGGTCAGCCAGTCCTTGTTGGCCTCGATGAACTGCTGCATCGGCGGCATCAGGTGAGCGCGCAGGCTGTCCCACACGAGGACGATGGGGCCGCTGAGCTGGATGTGCGCCCGCGGAAGAGGTCGGCGGGAGTGCGCTCAGAGCCCATCCGTGGGAGTGCGTCACCGTCGGCGGTGGCCTGCGGCACTCCGACGATCAAGTCGAACTCCTTGAGCGAGTAGCCAACCTGGTTCGGCGTCACACACCGGATGCGGCCCCCGCGTTCAACAGCACCCCGACGACTACCTACGAGGCCGCTGCGTGTTGGATCGAATGGCTGCGGCAACTACGCGGCACCCCTGGTGACCTTCGTCCGCAGCCTGGTCGCGAAGGTCGACTCGATCGGGTCAGGAGTTCGGCCTCAACATCCGTGATCTTCATGACGGCCTCGGGGAGCCGGGTCGGCCGCGCGCGTCCGGGCAGCGAGCGCCATGTCCTCACCGACGGGCAGGGCAGGCATCTCGCACGCCAAACGGCCGCGTCCGCTAACGCCCTTCCGGTCGGCTCAACGCGAGCGGATACAGTGCCCGGAACGGCAGTCCGGTCAGGGAGGGGAAGCATGACCGACACCAGTGAAACCCGCCCCGCCGAGGGTGAAGCGCAAGCGCCCCGGCGGAGCCTGCTGCGCCGCCTGATGCGCTATATCCCCCTGATCGCCCCCGTCCTGCTGTGGGCCGTGCCCTGCCTGGTGCTCCTATACACGGGCCAGCACTGGCCGCTGCCCGTCACGCTGGTCGGCACCGCCCTGTTCGTCCTCGGTCTCGTCGGTATGCCGCTCGCGATGATGCGCGGCCACGGCCGGCGTCAGCAGGATCGGGCGGCGATCATCGGGGACACCCTGCTGGGCACCGGCTGGATCCTGTTCACCTGGTCCGTCCTGCTCGGTGTCCTCCTGCGGCTCGCCCTGACCGTGGCGGGCGTCGGCGGGGGTCAGGACCGGGCCCGGATCGTCACCTGGGCCGTCCTCGCCGTCAGCGCCGTACTGCTCGGCTGGGGATACGCCGAGGCCCGCCGTGTGCCGCGCGTACGCCGCCTCGACGTGCAACTCCCGCGGCTGGGCGCCGGGTTGGACGGCCTGCGGGTCGTTCTTGTCACCGACACCCACTACGGCCCCCTCGATCGCGCTCGCTGGTCGGCGCGGGTGTGCGAGACGGTGAACACTCTGGAAGCCGACGTGGTCTGCCACACCGGCGACATCGCGGACGGCACCGCCGAGCGCCGCCGCGCCCAGGCCGTCCCGCTCGGCACCGTGCGGGCGACCCGGGCCCGTGTCTACGTCACCGGGAACCACGAGTACTACAGCGAGGCCCAGGGCTGGGTCGACCTGATGGCCGAACTGGGCTGGGAGCCACTGCGCAACCGCCATCTGCTGCTCGAACGCGGCGGCGACACCCTCGTGGTGGCCGGCGTGGACGACGTCACCGCCGAGTCCTCCGGCCTGGCCGGACACCGCGCCCACCTCGCCGGAGCCCTGGAGGGCGCCGACCCCGAACTGCCCGTGCTGCTCCTGGCCCACCAGCCCGCATTCGTCGACCGGGCCGCGGCGGGCGGCGTCGACCTCCAGCTCTCCGGACACACCCACGGCGGCCAGATCTGGCCCTTCCACTACCTGGTCCGCCTCGACCAGCCCGCCGTCGCCGGACTCAGCCGCCACGGCGCCCGCACCCTCCTCTACACCAGCCGCGGCACCGGCTTCTGGGGCCCGCCGTTCCGCGTCTTCGCCCCGAGCGAGATCACCCTGCTCGTGCTCCGCTCCCCGCATCCACCGACCTCGCCGTAGCGCTGGGCGGGCCGACGATCACCGCGTCCCCGACACGGAGACAGCGTCAGCGGTGCCGGTTGACCGCCTGCAAGGCCGGGTTGACGGCATGGGCGTCGCCGACGTCGACGCTGCGGTCGGCGGCGTCGATCTCGTCGATCCGGTCGAGGACTTCGGTGCTCAGTACGCGGTCACCGGCGGGCAGTTGGGACTCCAACTGGTCCAGGGTGCGGGGGCCGATCAGCGCGCTGGTGACAGCGGGGTGACTGGTGACGAAGGCGAGCGACATCTCGACCAGCGACATGCCGTGCTCCTCGGCGAGGGCGTAGAGCTTCTCCGCGGCCTCCCGCTTGAGGGCGTCGCCGCCGCTGACCCGCACCGGCCTGCCCGCTCCGAGCGTGTCCCGATGGGACCGCTCAGGCTCGGCGCCCGGCCGGTATTTGTCTGAGAGGAACCCGCCCGACAGCGGACTCCACGTCAGCACGCCCATGCCGTACTTCCGCGCGGTGGGCAGCACATCGGCCTCGATGCCCCGGGCGAGGATCGAGTACGACGGCTGCCCGGTGACGAAGCGCGTCAGCGCACGCCGCTCGGACGTCCACCGCGCCTCGACGCTCTCCGCGGCGGAGAACGTCGACGTCCCGACGTAGAGCACCTTGCCGCGCGCTGAAGGTCCGTCAGCGCCGACAGTGACTCCTCGATGTCCGTGGCCGGGTCGGGACTCCGTGAGCGTCTGGCCGTTAGCGCTTCTTGAAGGCGCGGCTGAACTGGCTGCTGTCGGCGAACTGCCAGTGGGCGGCGACCTGTATCCGGGCAGCGAACAGCTCATGGGCAGGGAGATCGGCGCCGGCGGTTTCCACCAGGTGCTGTTCCGGGAGGTCCCGGACCTGATACCGGGCGTTCCCCCGGAGCACGATTCTGCTGAGCTGGTGACTCGCGTCGTGGGCCCGACGGCAGATCAGGGCGGCCGGGGCTACTCGTCGAAGGTGACGACGACCTTCTCGGCCGCGCCCGGCGTGAGCGTCAACTCGTAGGCACGTTCGGCCTCGTCGAACGGCACGCGGTGGCTGATCAGCTTGGCGAACCGCTCGTGGTGCTCGGCGAGTTCGGGGGTGACCTCGAAGATCTCGGTGGGGTAGCCCTGGGAGGCGACGAGGGTGAGTTCGCTGCGCAGCATGCCGCCGAGGTCGATGTCGGAGCCCTTCTTCTGTACGGCGACCATGACCAGCTTCGCGTGCCACTTGGCGTTGGCGATCACCGCGTTGAAGACCGCGGGGGCACCGGCCGCGTCGATGTAGATGTCGGTGCCGGGGCGGGGCTGGCCGAGCGCGTTGGCGGCCTCGCCGTGCAGTTCGGTCAGCCGGGTGGTCACATCCTCCTCGGCGGAGTTGACGACCGCGTCCGCGCCCACGGCCAGCGCCTTCTCCAGCCGGGACGGGATGACGTCGGCGACGACGACATGCTCGACCCCGCGCAGCTTCAGCCAGATCGCCGCGCCCAGGCCGATGGGCCCGGCGCCGAAGACGACCACCTTGTCGCCGGGCTTGGCCTCGGAGCGGTTGACGGCGTGCCGGGCCACCGCCATCGGCTCGTTCAGCGCGGCCACCGCGAAGGGCAGGTGGTCGGGGAAGACGGCCACGTTCTGACCGATGACGGCGTTCTCGACCAGCAGGTACTCGCTCATGGCGCCCTGCGCGCCGCCGCAGCCGATGAGGCCGGACGGGTGACCGGTGGGGTCGATCACGACCCGGTCGCCGGCCATGAGGTCCGCGACCTCGGCGCCGACCTCGACGATCTCGCCGGCCGGCTCATGTCCCAGGGGTACGGGGACGATCTCCCCGCCCAGGTGTGCGCGGGCGGGCATGCCGCCCATGTGCAGGAAGCCGACGTCGGTGCCGCAGATGCCGCAGGCCCGGATGCGTACCAGGGCGTCTCGCGGGCCGGGGGCGGGCCTTTCGACGTCCACCACCTCGACCTTGTCGACACCGCCGGTCCGGAGGGACTTCATCGTGGCCATGGGAAGGTTCGCTTTCTCTGGGGCTGTGGGATGTGGGGGTGCGGGGGTGCGGGGCTGACGCACAGATGTTTCGGGAGTCCGGCCGGTCGGATCACGCCCAGTGCGTGTCGTCTCCCGGCCGGTTCGCGGTCCCGCGGACCGGCTGCTGCTGGTACGGGGCGGGGGCGTCGTAGGCCGGGTGCTCGTACGGGGCGTCGTAGACCGGCTGCGGGTACTGGGGCTCGTAGGCAGGCTGCTGCTGGGACGGGGCCTCGGACATCGGCTCCTCGGGGGCCGTCCGGCCGCCGTTGCGGTAGTTCGAGACGAGGCCGCCGGCCGCTCCCAGGGAGACCAGGCCCATGCCGGCCGCGGTCGCGATGCCCTTCGCGCCGTCCATCGTGACGTAGGAGACCGCGGCCACGCCGCCGTTGAACAGGAAGAGGAACCACAGCACCGGCCGCGACGACAGGAATGCCTTGATCTTCGGCTTCTTCGTGATCTTCGAGCCGGTGAACAGCGCGACGGCGATACCCACGAATGTCGCGGCGGTCTTCGCCGTGCCGTCCAGGACCGCGCCCGCCCCTCCCATGCTGGTGGCCAGGCCGACGACGAAGAACGACCAGAGGAACAGATCGGCGAAGAACGACTTCACGCGGGCCAGAGGCGACTTCGACATCATGGGATTTCCTTCGGGACGGGGAGCTGAGCGCTCTCGGAATCTCTGTCCTCTACGATTCCGTCGCTCGCCCGGAGCCACGAGGGAGCACGCTCCCGAGCTGATGGTGTAGCCCGCTACACCATCAGCCTCCCAGCCCTCACGCGGCGCCGCGAACGCACGCGCGAGGGGGCGTCACCGCTTGGTGACGTCGGTGCGGCGGTTGTCCGGCTTGAAGGGGAGCGGGGTGACCGTCGCCCGGATCTCCCGTTGCGGGGTGCCGGGGCGGCCCCACAGGACGACGACCTCCGTGCCGGGTGTCGTGTGCGCGGGGTCGAGGACGCAGAGGGAGATCATCGCCCGCAGGGTGGGGCTCAGCGTCCGGCCCGTGGCCACGCCCACCGGTTCGCCGGAGACCAGGACCTGGTCGAAGTGGGGTCCGCGGCCGCGCGGCATCTCCATCGGGTCGGGCAGCTCGGCCTCACTGAGGAGCGAGGTGAGGATGCCGGCGACGTCCTGTTCGTTCCAGCGCAGGCCCACCAACTGCCGGGAGGGGACGCCGCTTTCGGCGTCCCGGACGAGTGCGTCCCGGCCGATGAAGTCACGGTCGGGGACACCTTTGCGGAACCCCCAGCCCAGCTCGCCCGGCTTGCGGAAGTAGTCGCTCACCCCGTTGACCGGGACGAAACTGCCGGTGGGCACGCCCTTGCGGAACTGCCTCGGCGCACCCGGCGTGAGGATCGACGCCGGCAGATAGTCCAGGCCGTTGGTCGCGATCCCGGCCTCGATGTGCTGAACAGGCTGGGCCCGGAAGCCGAGTTGGCGGATGCCGGCGTCCTGCCCGCTCGCCACGACCGCCGCCCAGATCTCGTTGGCGTGCTGGGTCGGCCCGTGCAGCTCGTACCCGAGCTCGCCCGAGATCCCCGTGCGCAGAACCCGTACCGGAACCCCGTCGACCGTCGACATCCGGCTGCGGCTGAAGCCGATGTCGCGGAGATCGTCACCCGTCAGCTTCTCCAGCACGGCCAGGGACGCGGGGCCCTGGACGCCGAAGATGAACACGTCGGGGCTGATGTCGGTGGCCGCCGCGTCGCAACTGCCCAGGCCCAGTTGCCACAACAGCCAGTCGCAGCTGCCCGCGGTGTAGACGAACTCGTCGGTTCCGAGTCGGCACAGCACGCCCTCGGAGGCGACCCAGCCGTTCTCGTCGAGCTGCACATGGTGCTTGATCTGCCCGGTCTCGAATCGGGACAGGTCCCGCATCCCCAACCTGCTCAGGAACCCCAGCGCCTGCGGGCCGTGCACCTTCACCTTGTGCAGCGCGGTCCAGTCACCGATGTAGCAGGAACCGACATGGGCGGCGCTCTCCTCGACCCAGTCCGAGTACTCCTCGGGGAGCAGCAACTGCGCGAAGCGGCCGTAGGTGCCGCGGGTGTTGCCCTCGTCCTGGGCCGCGGCGGCCGGGCTGAACATCGCCGGCCGCTCGGTGATGAACGGTGCGTCACGCAGCCGGAGGACCGCTTCGTAGGTGCTGCGCTGTTGTGAGAAAAGGTCCATTTCACTCTCCGTCGAGTGGCCGTCGTCCAGGACGGCGTCCGGAGCGCCGCCCGTGCTAGATCGATTTAGTTTGGACGGTAACAGGCAGTTCGAGGCGAGGCGAGCGTCGTGACGCACCGGTGATCGGTCGCGCGGTGCAAGCAATGCGGAACTTCCGCGCGGTACCGGATCGGTCAGGACCTCCGGGATCCGCGCTTCCGTACCGGCACCTGCAGCAGGTCCGTGCCCAGCACCATCGAGCCGCCGAAGCCGGCCCGGCGCGCGCTGTCGCGGAGCAGGCGGCGCCAGGTCGCGTCGGAGACCACGGACTCCTGTCCCGGGCCGAGGTGGGTCGCGACCAGCGTGCCCGCGTTCGACTCGGCCGCGATCCGGCCGAGTTCCGCCACGTCCGTGTGGGTCGAGAGGATGTGGTCGATCAGCGTTTGAGGCAGGCCGAGACTCGCGAGACCGGCCGGGTACAGGGCCTCGTGGACCAGGACGTCCGCGTCCGCCGCGAGCGTGATGATGTTCTGGGTCGGTGACGTGTCGCCGGAGAACACGACGCTGCCGTGGTCCGTGTCGAAGCGGTAGGCGTAGGCGGGGAACACCGCGCCGTGCGGGACCAGGACAGCGGTGACCTTCATGTCGTCGTTCTCCATGACGGTGAACGGAGCCATGGCCGGTGCGGAGTTCGTCGCCGAGGCGCCGACACCGGACGGCGGCAGTACGTCGTGGACGTCGAGCAGGGTCGCCGGGTCGATGCCCGCGTGCTCGGTCATGAAGAAGGTCGGCGAGGCCGCATACGCCTGACCGGCCAGCTTCGTCATCTCGACGGTGCCCGGCACGGGTCCGGGAGCCCCGGCGACGGTGGAGGCGACACCGGCGGGACCGGGGCCGTAGACCTGGATCGGGTTCTGGAAGCCCTGCGCGCCCGAGGCGCCCGCCGCCAGCAGCGGGAACGAGTAGTAGTCGACGACGTGGTCCGCGTGCAGGTGGGTCAGGAAGATTCCGGCGAGCGCCGGCATCGACAGGCCGGCGCGCAGGTACTGGGTCACCGCTCCTCGGCCGCAGTCGACGACATACGTTGTGCCGTTCACCGTCAGCGCCGAAGAGATGCCGTAGCGGGTGGCCAGGGGCGGCGGTCCGCCGTTGGTGCCGAGCAGTGTCACCGACAGGCCCGTTCCGGAGGACGCGGATGCGGTGGTCGTCGCCGCGGCGGCCGGCTCGGCGCCGAGCAGTGGTACGGCGACCGCGGCAGCGGCGGATGCCGCCATCGCGCCCAGCATCGTCCGGCGGGATGTCGGTTCACCCAGGGGTTCGCACATGTAGAGACAGCTCCTTCGCGGCTCGATTCGCGTTGCCACAGTGGCCACTTGGAGCACGGCTGTCCATCACTTGGCACAAAATATAAGTTCTCGGGGCGAACCATAAGGTTTCGCTCCGAGTAGCCCTCGGCGGAGGTCAGCGGGTGATCGTGGGGATCGGGTTCTTGGCGAACCACTCGGCGAGGAAGTCCAGGAAGACCGTGATCTTACGCTGGGTGCCGGGGCCGGGACCGTGGATCGCGTAGAGCGGCCGGTCGGGTGCGGCCAGTTCGGGGAGCTGGACCTGCAGGGCGCCGGAGACGAGATCGTCGTAGACGGACCGCTGCGGCAGCAGGGCGATACCGCGCCCGTGGACGGCCGCCTTCTGGAGCGCGATGTACGAGTTGGACGAGAAGGCCACGTTGCGGATCTTGTGCAGCGTGGAGGTGTGACCGTGGCCGATGCGCCAGACCGGGTCGTTGACGTGCACCAGGCAGTCGCGAGTGGCCAGGTCGTTGGGGTGCGTCAGGGGGCCGTGTTCGTCGACGTACGCCTTCGACGCGCACAGCACGAAGGGCAGCGAGGCGATCTTCTTCAGGCGCACATTGGAGTCCCGGAGGTCCCGGGTGTGGAACGCCAGGTCGAAACCGCCGTCCAGGAAGTCGTACGTCCGGTCGGACACGCCTCCCAGCTCGTAGCGGATGTGGATCTTCGGGTGCGCGGCGGAGAACGCGGCGATGGCGTCCCCGAGGTCCAGGCTCCCGATCCACTTCGGGCAGATGATGCTGAGGACACCCTCCGCCCGGTCGTGCAGATCCGCGATGTTGGAGTCCTCGGCGTCGATCTCCTTGACTATGCGGGCGGCGAACTCGGCGTACCGCAGGCCCGGTTCGGTCAGGCTCACCGAGCGGGCCGTGCGGTTGACGAGCCGGACGCCGACCTGTCGCTCCAGCTCCGCGACATGCCGTGACACGAGCGAGCCGGACGACCCCAGCGCCTTGGCGGCTCCGTTGAAGCTGCCGAGGTCGGCGACGATGACGAAGCTGCGCATGAGGAGCAGACGGTCCATGGCATTCCTCCGGTCATCCGCGGCGCCGGGCCCTCCGGGCCGCGCGAACAGAGGCGGTGCGGGGTCGGGAGGAGCCGGTCGGCACATCCAGCTAGGGTCACTAGATCGATCTAGCGACCCTAGCAGACACCACTCACGACCGCGAGGCCCGCGACTCCCCCGTACCCCTGATCAGTGCTTCGTCCGATCAGTGCTTCTTCGTGGCGAACGGGCGCGCCATGACCGTTCCGCGCACACGGGTCTGGGCGTGGCGCTCGACGGCCGGGTTCGGCGAGCCGCCGTTCGGCTCGCCCCAGACGATCTCCACCTGGTCGCCGGCCGCGGCCGAGGGGTCGATCGTGCCGAGCGAGATCCAACCGCGTACGTTCGCGGAGTACGAGGTGAGCATCGCCGCGCCCACGAGTTCGCCGTCCTTCTCCACGCGGTCGAACTGGCAGGCGGTGTAGAACGCCGCCGGCATCTCGATGTACTTGAAGCGCTGGTCGCCCTTCTCGTACATGCTCGCGAAGATCTTCGCGACGTCGTCGCGGTCCCAGAGCACCCATGCCTTACGGCGGTGCGGCTGGTCCTTGATGGCCTCCAGGCCCTCGCGCCCGACGAAGTCGTGGTCGAACTTGAGGATGTGGCCGTAGCCGAGGTCCCAGGGGGTGAGGTAGTAGTCCTCGATGCGGTCGGCGACATAGCTGCCGCCGAGCGCGAGGTTGCCCTCGAAGGAGCGCGCCGACTGCCACTCCCGGAACGCCTTCGTGTCCTCGCCGGTATAGGTCGCCGGCAGGGTGTTGGCGATCCAGCCGGACTCGGTGGCGACCGAGGCGTAGGCGCGGGAACCGATCTGGCGCAGGCCGTATTCGGCGCCGGCCTCCACGATGATGTCGCGCACCGACTCGATGTCGGCGTACGGGCCGGTGAACTCGTAGCCCGGGAAGCCGGACATCCGGTGGTTCAGCGCGGTGACCTTGTGCGGGCCGACGTTGAAGCTGCCCATGGTGAAGAACGGGATGTCCGGCATCGGGCCGCCGTTGACCTTGTCGAAGATCGCCGCGGCGTGCGGGCCCTGGAGCTGGAGCCGGAACAGCTCGCGGCCCTTGGGGTTGTTCACGGTGCGCTCGTCGCGGCGGACGGTGACGTCCCAGTCGCTGGTGTCCGCGTTGAACTGGACCCAGTTGAGGGCCGGCGGACGGCCGACGATCCGGACGTGGTGGTCGCCGACGCAGAACAGGATGCAGTCGCCGATCATGTAGCCGTCGGGGCGGACCGTGATGAGCTGCTTGGCGCTGCCGGGGCCGAAGCCCTGGAAGCTGTTCGCCCCGAGGTGTTCGAGCAGGCGGTAGGTGTCGGGCCCCTGCACGACGAGGTCCGTCATGTGGTGCGACAGGTCCATCAGCGCCACGCTGTTGCGCCACGCCTCCTGCTCGTCACGCCAGTTGGTGAACTCGGGCTTGATCGGGAACGGGTACGCCCCGGAGCGCCCCTGCCGCAGCAGGGCGAGCGCCCCTCCAGCCTTGTTGATCTCTTCTTCGAGACTGGCCATGGGATTCCTCTCGGTCACCGGCGCACAGCCTCGTCGCTGTGCCCCGCGACCATATAACAGATGCCTGTAAAGTTTTAAGGCACCTGAAACAATGTTCTTGGACGGATACTGGCGTCCCGTACAAACGGAGGGTCACGATGTCTTCGGCGAAGGACAGCACGGGTTCCGCATGGCAGGACGGACTGCCCTACGTCCTGTGGCGCACACAGCAGGCCGTGCACGGACGGCTTCAGGGCGCACTCGACGGACTCGGCGTCACGGTGACCCAGCTCGGCCTGGCCGTCCACATCGACGAACTCGGCCTGATGTCCGCCTCGGACCTGTCACGGCGCTTCCACATCACACCGCAGAGCGCGACGACGGCGCTGGCCCAGCTCGAACGCGCCGGCTGGGTCCGACGGCTGCCCCATCCCGTCCACAAGCGCGTCATCCTCCACGAACTCACCGAGGCGGGCCTGGCCGGCGTCGCGGACGGCCGCGCCCGCATCGCCGCGATCGACGGCGCCCTCGCGGAAATCCTGGGCGGCGGGGGGAAGGACGAGATCATCGGCCAACTGCGCAAGGTGCTGGTGGCGTTGGAGGGGGAGGATCCGGTGTACGAGGGGATGTGGCCGGTGGTTCGGTCCAGTTCGTGAGGGGGGTGGAAGGTGCTTCGGCGGGGGCGCTGATCGGCAGTGGGGGCGGGGGCTGGTGCGGACGGCTACCGCCGCAGGCAACAGGCGCACCGCCGGGGCCAGTTGGGGCACGCGAAGGCCTGCTTCAGTGGCGGGCAACAGGCGTGCTGCGAAGGCCTGTTGGAACACGCGCAGCCTGAACCTTCCGCCAGGACTCGCCCCGACGCGAGCAGGAAGCAACAGCGCCTGATCGGGATCTGGTGTGTGTGGCTGCAAGGCGCAGGGAACGTCGGAAACCAGCGACTACGCGGCAGACGCGCGGGACAGGCCCCGCCTCCGCGGCATGATTCGCTGCACCCCGGGCCTGGTTTCTGGCGAACGGCGGCCCATCGGATCTCCCTGACCCGCGACGGTCACGCTCCACCATCCGGCCGAGCATCGGCGCCAACCCCCGGACGGGCACCTAGGGCGTCAGGCAACTTCCCTACCGCCACAGTCCGTTGGGGCACGCACTGACCGAACCGCCGCCAGGCGACGCCGTCCCCTCGACCCTTCACGGCCGCGCCGATCACACCGACGCCCGGCAACGGCACACCATCACCGCACCGATCACACCGACCCCCGCTCCACAACCCACCCCCGCACCGGCGCCAGCCCCCCCGTACCGATCCCCAGCGCATCGCGCGCCGCGATCCGGCCGAGGATCTCCGCGTCGATGTGGACGGTGGTGAGGGCGGGGGTGGACAGGGAGCCGTGTTCGGTCTCGTCGAAGCCGATCACGGCCATGTCTTCGGGGACTCGTAGGTCGAGGTCGCGGAGGGCGGCGAGGCTGCGCTGGGCGATGTCGTCGTCGAAGGCCGCCAGAGCGGTCACGTCGGGGTGGGCTGCCAGGAACGACTCGATGGCGGCGGCGCCTGCTTCGCGGGGCCTGGGAACGACGAGGCGTTCCAGGGGCGGGAGTTCGAGGCGGCGGGCGGCTTCCTGGGCGAATCCGAGCCGGGCCTCGGTCAGGGGGAAGTCGTGGTCGGGCATCGCCAGGCTGATCCGGGTGTGCCCCCGGCCGGCGAGGAACTCGATCTGCAGCGCGGCGTTGGCGGCGAAGCCGTTCTCCCAGTCGTCCTCGATCGGTTCGTGTCCCCGCATATAGGCCTCGCCGAGCCGCAGCACCGCCCGTGGCGCGATGGTGTCCAGGACCTTCTGCGTGGCCTCGGGGATCGAGTGCCCGTGCCGGACCAGCAGGATGTGGTCGTGTTCGGCCAGTTCCTCGTCCAGGCCCCGGACATAGCTGCGGGAGAAGTTGCCCTCCATGCCCCAGTCGACGTTGAGCACGACGATGCGCGAGGACCCCTCACGCAGTGCGCGGGCGATGCCGTGCGGGACGTATCCCAGATCCTGGGCGGCCTCCATGACCCGCTCCCGGGTGGCCGCGGAGATGGTCTGGCGCGGGTCGTCGTTCAGTACGAAACTCACCGTCGCCCGTGACACACCGGACGCCTTGGCCACGTCGGTCAATGTCACCCGGCCCGCACGCCCCATGCCGGAACACTCCCATCCGTCGGCCTTCCACGCTCCACCACGCCGAGTCAACTGTACGCGCTAGATCGTTTCAGCTCTCCGGACCACGACCCGGCTCGCCGCTCGCTATCGCCAGCAACCGATGCGCCTTGAGCTCGGTCTCCTGCCATTCGCGCTCGGGTTCCGAGCCCCAGGTGATGCCCGCTCCGGTCCCGAACCTGAGGAGCCCCGCGCCCCGGTCGATCCAGAACGTGCGGATGCCGACCGCCAGTTCACCGCGTCCACGGTCCGCGTCGACCCAGCCGATGCCACCGCAGTAGGGACCACGGGGTGCCGTCTCCAACGCCCCGATGATCCGCAGGGCGCTCTCCTTGGGCGCTCCGGTGACCGAACCGGGCGGGAACGTCGCCGCCAGCAGCTCGGGCCAGCCCATGCCGGCACGCAGTCGTCCTCGCACCGTGGACACGAGGTGGACGAGTCCGGGATGCTTCTCGACCGCGCACAGGTCGGGTACGACCACGGTGCCGGGGACGCAGACGCGGCCGAGGTCGTTGCGGACCAGGTCGACGATCATCACGTTCTCGGCGTAGTCCTTCTCCAGCAGATCCGCCTCGGTGCGGCCGGTTCCCTTGATGGGCCCCGAGACCAGGTCTCTCCCGGTGCGCCGCAGGAAGAGTTCCGGTGATGCGGTGGCCACCTCCACACCGTGGTGCGGCAGGCGGACGACACCCGCGTACGGTGCGGGATTGTGTTGTGCCAGCAGGCCGGAGAGCGCCAGGACGTCAGCCTCCGGCGCGACCGGGGCGGACAGCACCCGGCACAGGTTGGCCTGGTAGACCTCACCGGCGGCGATGTGCTCGCGGATACGGGTCACCCCGTCCGTGTAGGCGACCCGGTCGAGCGAGGTGGTCCACGTGTCGGCACGCGGGCCGCGCCAGGGCGCCGTAGGAAGGTGGCGGTCCTCCATTCGTCGTACGTCCGTCCGTCGTACGTCGCGGAAGCGGGCGCATGTCAGGTGTCCCTCGAAGTCCGCCGCCACGGCCCAGAAGCCCTCGGAGTCCAGGGCCGCGGGGTCGTCGGTGACGTCCATGAGACCGGTGGCGAGCTGTCCGCCGAGTACGGCCAGGGCGGGGAAGCGGTCCATTCCGAACCTCCTTTGCCGAGAGCGGCCCGCGTTCGGCGGGTTCTCACGCCGCGACGGCCTCGCGCCCGGAACTCCACTGAGCGGCACGCAGTGTGTTGACCAGGAGCATCGCGATGGTCATGGGACCCACGCCGCCGGGGACGGGGGTGATGCGACCGGCGATTCCGTCGAGTTCCTCGGAGCGGACGTCACCGGCCAGGCCCGAGGGCGTCCGGTGGATGCCGACATCGATGACCACGGCGCCGGGTGCGACATGCTCGGGGCCGATGAGACCGCGCACGCCGGTGGCGACCACGACGATGTCGGCGGGACGGGTGACCGCGGCGAGGTCCACGGTGAACTCGTGGGCCACCGACACGGTCGCCCCGCGACGCAGCAGCAGTTGGGTCAGGGGCTTGCCGACCAGCTCGCCCCAGCCGACCACCGCGACGTTCGCGCCCTGGAGCGGAACGCCCTCGGCGTCGAGCAGTTCGATGACTCCGCTGGGCGTGCAGGGGCGCAACCCCCGCTCCCCGCGGGCGAGGAGGCCGAGGCTGGCGGTGGTGAGGCCGTCGACGTCCTTGGTGACGGGGATGCGGTCGATCAGCGCGGCCGCGTCGAGCTGCCGGGGCAGCGGGAGTTGGAGCAGGATGCCGGAGACGTCCGGGTCGGCGGCCAACGCGTCGACCACGGCGGCCACGTCGTCGTGGGTCGCGTCCTGAGGCAGATGGCGGTGGAAGTCGCGCATGCCGGCTTCCTTGATGGCGCGCCGTTTCGCGGCCACGTACACGGCGCTTGCCGGGTCGTCGCCGACAAGGACGGTCGCCAGTCCGGGGACACTTCCCGGACTCGTGACCGCGGTCGCGGCGACCTCCTCGGCGACCTGCGAGCGGATCCGTCGGGCGATGCCGGTGCCGTCGATCCTGGTGGTCATGGTCGAACCGCCTTCGTGTGATGGGGAACGATCCGCCCGGGCGACAGGGGCGGTACGTGCCGGGTGCGACCGGTGCGACCGCGGCCGTACCGGGCCGGCCGTCGCCGTGACACCCGCGCGGCAACGTCGCGGCGGCCGCCCCGGTCGCCCGGCGGGAGCGGGTGAGCCGGGTCGCCGTCAGGCGAAGACGATGGTGTGGTTGCCGTTCCGGATGACACGGTCCTCGGCGTGCCACAGCACGGCGCGGGAGAGCACCGCGCGTTCCACGTCGGCACCGCGCCGGGTGAGGTCGGTGGCCGAGTGGGCGTGAGTGACGCGGACGACGTCCTGCTCGATGATCGGGCCCTCGTCGAGGTCCTGGGTGACGTAGTGGGCGGTGGCTCCCACCAGCTTCACGCCCCGCTCCTTGGCCTTGGCGTAGGGTCCGGCGCCGATGAAGGCGGGCAGGAAGGAGTGGTGGATGTTGATGATCGGGATGCCGACGTTCTCGATGAAGTCTCCCGACAGGATCTGCATGTAGCGGGCCAGGACGACGAAGTCGACGTTGCCCTTGAGGAGCCGCAGGTGTTCCGCCTCCGCGGCGGACTTGTCCGGGCCCTGGCAGGGGACATGGAAGAACGGGATACCGAACGACCGCACCTCCTCGGCGACATCGGGGTGGTTGGAGATCACCATGGCGACGGTGACGGGCAGTTGGCCCTGCCGGTGCCGCCAGAGCAGGTCGAGCAGGCAGTGGTCGGACTTCGAGGCGAAGATCGCGACCCGCTTGGGCACCGACAGGTCGCGCAGGGTGTAGCTCAGCCCGAACGCGTCCACCAGGTGCTCATCGAGGTCGGCGCGCAGCGCGGGCAACGCGGCCTGGAGACCGTCGAGTCCGAAGACCGTGCGCTGGAAGAAGGCCCCGCCGTGCGGATCGTCGGAGTATTGGTCGAGGGAGACGATGTTCGCGCCGTGGCTGCTCAGGACGGAGGTCACGGCGGCGACGATGCCCGTGGCGTCGGCGCCCTGGAGGACGAGCGAGGCCTGCTGGGCGGGTCGCTTGCCGCTGGCGGTACGGGCCGGGGCGTCTTGGGTGAGGGTCATGCCGGGCTTTCCTTCCGGAAGCGGGCGGCCCACTCGGAGGTGGCCCTGAGCCCGCCGAACGTATAGAAGTGGATCTTCAAGTCGCCGTGGCGGCCCGGGTCGTGGGCCTCGGCGAGGTCGCGCAGGAAGCGGTCGGGTCCCGCCGTGCCCATGAGGTTGCTCAGGGAGAGCCCGTACTTCTTGACGACCGAGGCGCTGGTGCCGACCCCGAAGCGGGCGGCGTACGACATGAGCCGGCGCACTCCGGCGGGGCCGGGAACCCCGATCCGGACGGGGAGTTCGACACCCTGTTCGCGGACCTGTTCCACCCAGGCGAGCACCGGGTCGACGTCGAACCCGAACTGCGTGATGATGCCGCCCTCCAGGGGCTGGGCGGCGAGCGAGGCGTGCTTGTCCCGCAGCGCGGACCACAACTCGCCGTCGTCGATCGCGGGATGCCCTTCCGGGTAGCCGCTGACGCTGACATGGCGGACGCCGTACTCCTGGAGCAGGCCCGTCTCGATCAGGGACAGCGAGTCGGCGTAGGGGCCTTCGGGATGCGTCGGGTCTCCCCCGACGACGAACACGTTGTCGGAGGTGCCGTCGTCGCGCAGGCCGGCCAGGAACTGCTCGAAGTCGGCGCGCGACCCCAGGCGGCGGGCCGATATGTGCGGCACCGGCGCGAACCCGAGCCGCTTGACCGCACGGGCCGCCTCCAGGCGCATCTGGAGGTTCTCGTTGCCGAGGAAGGTGACATTGATCCGGGTGCCCTGAGGAATGCTGTCGCGGGCCTCCTCCAGTTTGGGGACGTCCTTCCCCGTCATCTCCAGGGAGAAGTCCTCAAGCAGCGAGGTACTGACCGCCGTTCGTACGGTGCTCGCGGGATTCATCGTCTTTCGTCTCGCTCTCTCGTCTGCGGGGGCCGGGTTCCGGGGCGCGCCCGCGGCACCGCCGAGGCGGCCCGGGCACCCTGACGCCGCGTCAGGGGTCAGGGGCCGGGCCGGCTCGGCGCCGCCAAGTCGGCTGAAGTCAGCGGTTGCGGCGGTAGAGGGTGCGCGCGTGCTGGTTGAACGGGGCGGGGTGGACGGTGGCACGGATGCGGGGGAAGCCGAGGTCGGCCTCGGGGTCGGTGCCGGAACCGGGGTGCTCACCCCAGACCACCGTCACCTCGGTGCCCGGCGCCGCGTGGTCGGCGTCGATCAGGGTCTGCGCCAGCACGGCCCCCACCGGGTCGATCGACGCGCTCTGCATGGTCATCCCGACCAGACCGGTGGCGCTCTCCACCCGGTGACGGGCGTAGGAGAGGACGAAGCCGGGGTCCTCGCCCTGTCCAAGGACGGTGCGCACGTCGTCCTGGTCGAGGAGGAGAGTGACCTTGGTACGAAGCGGCTTCTCCTTGGCCTTCTGCAGCGCGTCCCGGCCGACGAAGTCGTGGCCGAAGTGGATCACCTTGCCGTAGCCCAGCTCGTACGGGGAGACGTAGAAGTCCTCGATGTCCTCGGAGAAGTAGCTGCCGTTGAGCGGACGCTTGCCCTCGATGCCGAACATGGGCAGGTACGTGCGGTAGTCGGCCAGGTCCGGGTCGGTGTAGATGCCGGGGACGGGCGAGGGGATCCAGCCGCTCTCCACACTGGGCGTGGCGTACGCGAGGGCGCCGACCTGGACCAGGCCGAGCGGCTCGCCCGCCTTGAGGAAGGTCTCGTGCACGTACGCGGCGTGCTCCCACGGGCCGATGAACTCGTAGCCGGCCTGGCCGGCCATGCCGTGCCGCAGGGCGCGGATGGGGCGGCCGTCGAGGGAGACCGCGGTGGAGTGGAAGAACTTCGTCTCCGGCAGCGGCCCGCCGAAGACCCGCTCGACGAGTTCCGCCGCCAGCGGGCCCTGGATCTGGTAACGGAACAGCTTCGGGTCGCCGCCGCCCGGACGGAAGGCGGAGGACGGGTCGGTGACGAACTCGACGTCGTAGCCGCCCTTCTCGGCGTGGTACTGCACCCAGTGCTGAGCGGCCGGGATCCCGCTGAGGAGGTACTTGTTCTCGCCCTCCCGGGCGAGGATCCCGTCGGTGACGATGTGGCCTTCGCGGGTGACCGGTACGTACTGCTTGGCCTGCCCGATCGCGAACTTCTCGAAGTTGTTGGTCCCGTGGTCGGCGAGCACCTTCGTGGCGTCCGGTCCCTCGATCCACATGTCGTACATGTGGTGCGAGAGGTTGAGAAGAGCCACGCCCTCGTGCCAGGCGGCCTGCTCCTGACGCCAGCCGGAGTACTCGCGGTCGACGACCTCGGGCGTCCACGGTTCGGCATCGGGCTGCCACAGCAGCTTGATCGGCGAACCGGCCTGGTCGATGGCGTTCTGGAGGGTGGGCATTGCCATGGTGACTCCTTGCTCGTAGCGACTCTCAGCGGTCTTGCTCAGGAGAACTAAATCGATCTAGTACGTCAACGGAGGACTCCCTCAGCCGTCAGGTCCGAAGGGGGGAGTCGCGGCGCTAAAACGATCCAGCGGAAGCTAGCAGAGTGGCCCCGCCCAAGGCGAGTGCCGGATGGCGGGCGAAGGATTTTTTAAGGTCCCCGGTCGAGGTGAGCACGGTACGCGGCCGCCATGCGCACCGCGTCGAGGCCTGCGCGGACATCATGGACGCGCACACAGAACGCGCCCCCGACGGCGGCGAGCGCGGAGACCGCCGCCGACGCCACGTCCCGTCCCGCGGGCGGCACCTCACCGGCGCCCCCGGCCGCGAGGGCCGCGCCGATGAAGCGCTTCCTGGACGCGCCGACGAGCAGCGGATACCCCAGTCGCTGGAGGGCTCCCAACTGGGCCAGGAGCGCCCAGTCGTGCTCGGGCCGCTTGGCGAAGCCGATACCCGGGTCGAGCACGACGCGGTCCAGGTCGACTCCTGCTTCCGCCAAATTCCGTACACGCAGGGCGAGTTCGGTGACGACATCGGTGACGACGTCACCGTACTCGGCATGGCCGTCCATCTCATGGCTCGGCGCACGCCAGTGCGTGGCGATGTACGGAACGCCGGCCGCGGCGACGGTCGACGCCATGGCCGGGTCGGCCAGACCCCCGCTCACGTCGTTGACGAGACGAGCGCCCGCCTCGACGGCGGCCCGGGCCACGGGGGCGTGCATGGTGTCGATGCTCGTGCACACACCGGCCCGGGCGAGTGCGCGCACCACCGGGACGGTCCGGGCGAGCTCCTCGTCCAGACCCACGGGGTACGCCCCCGGACGAGTCGACTCCCCGCCCACGTCCACGATGTCCGCACCCTGGGCGGCGAGTCCCAGCCCCCGGTCGACGGCGCGCCCGGTGTCCGCGTACAGGCCCCCGTCGGAGAACGAGTCCGGCGTGACATTGAGGATCCCCATGACCAGGCACCGGCCGGGCCGGGGCAGCCCGTCGAACTCCTTGGATGTTCCAGGTCGCCCGACGGCGACGTCTTGCATGGTTGGCATCGGCGGCAACCTCCTTGACCTCGCGTCCCGCCGCGAGAAAGGAATGCTAAATCGATTAGGTGGTTCAGGTTAGGGGAGAAAGCTTAATCGTTCTAGTCCTTGGGAGTGGCCATCTTCGAGAGGGGTGGTGCGGAGTCTGGCGGGCTGGCGGAGGGCGTCTTGCCGGACGGGGTCCTGATGCCGGTCGGCAGGCTCCCGGGCTCCGGCCGCCGGGTTTCGCACGCCACGCCCCGGATGCGGGACGCTCCCGCCCATTCCTCCGGACACCAACGCACCGCACTCTTCCCGATCCGACCGGTTCACCTCCGGGTCGCCAGTAGGCTGGGTAAGCTGCGGTATCCCCTTCAACACCCGTCCCCGCAAAGGGACATGGCCGGCAGCGGGCGAGTCGACTCACTGCGTGAGGATGAAGCAACAGGTGCTGATAGCGGGCCGGTACCGGCTGAGCAACGCCATCGGGCGAGGTGCGATGGGAGAGGTCTGGCAGGCGTACGACGAGATCGCCGGCAGACCGGTGGCCGTCAAGCTGCTGCACGCCCAGAACTCCGAACCCACCGCCGCCGCCCGGTTCCGGCTGGAGGCCCAGACAGCGGGCCGGCTCAACCACCCGCACGTGGTGGGTGTTCTCGACTTCGGTGAGCAGGAGGGCCGGCTGTTCCTGGTGATGGAGCTGGTCGCGGGAGACAGTCTCTCTCGCGTGCTCGCCCAGGCGGGCACCCTCCCGCCCGAGGAAGTGGCCCGTATCGCCGCCCAGTCGGCCGCCGGGCTCGCCGCCGCGCACGACCAGGGCATCGTGCACCGTGACATCAAGCCCGGCAACCTTCTCCTCGACGCCGAAGGCGACCTGAAAATCGGCGACTTCGGGATCGCGCAGTTCATGAACGACCCCGGTGGCGCACTCACCGCTACCGGCCAGATCGTCGGCACCAGCCTGTACATCGCCCCTGAGCGCGCCCTCGGGCAGCCCGCCGGACCGCCGTCCGACGTCTACTCACTGGGCTGCGTCCTCTACCAACTCCTCATCGGACGGCCGCCGTTCCACGCCGGCAGCGCCATCGCCGTGCTCCACCACCACCTCGACACGGCTCCCGTACCGCCAAGGGAACTCGGCGTCAGCCTGCCGCCCGCCTTCGAGAACTATCTGCTCGGCCTCCTCGCCAAGCGACCCGAGGACCGTCCTACGGCGCGTCAGGCCGCCGAGTGGTTCGCCGCGGGCGCCTGGAGAGGACGTCCCGAGCCCCTCCCCGCAGCCGCACCGCACCCCGCGCCGGAACCGCGCGCGGCCGCCTGGGACCCGGTCACGAAACCCGCGCCGAACTCGACTCCCGGCTCCGTGACCACGTACGCCTTCCCGTCCTCCCTTGGCAGTACCGCTCCGGCCCACCGGACACGGCGTCGGCAGCGAACGGGAGTTCGCGCCTTCGTCGGACACCGGTCGAGGGCGGTGGGCACCGTCGCCGCCGTGGTCGTCTTCCTCGCCGCGCTGCTGGTCGGCATGGCGTTGTTCTCCCCCGACCACAGCTCGGCGGACACACCACCCGCGGATCCGCCCGGCACCACGAGCCCTGCCCCTGCCACGCCCTGAGCGCCTCCCGACGCATGTTCGCGATGCCGAAGGCCGCGTCCGGCTTGTACCGCCGCCGGGCCCCAACTGACCGCTCACACCTGTCTGTTGGGCCCGCCCGCAGACCTGGGGCGCATAGGCGGTGTCTCGGCCGCGCGCACGATGACGTGGACGACGACCGCTAAGACCGCCAACACGGGGGCTCACCGCATCGATGTGTGGCCGTTCAGCCGTCGTTCGTCGCGCGCTCTGACCACCGTCAGACCGGCCCCGTAGAGGACGAGAACGGCCGCCAGCAGCAGGTAGTAGAGGACCGGCAGTGGTGTGAGGCCGAGCAGGGAGCCGAGTGGGGAGACCGGCAGCAGGAGTCCTGCCGTGGTGAGCGCGGCGGCCGCCCAGTCGATCGGCCCCGGTCGGTTGCCCTCGGCCGTGTGTCGGCCGGAGCGCAGCAGCAGCATCACAAGGGCCTGGGTGATGAGGTTCTCGGTGAACCAGCCGGAGTGGAACACCGCCGCGTCGTCCAGTCCGTCGGGTCCGTTCAGGGCGAGGAAGAGGACGCCGAAGGTGGCAAGGTCGGCGACGGCGTTGAGGACGCCGAAGCCCGTGATGAACCGCAGCAGTTCGCGGGGGCGCAGCACGGTCGGCCGGCGCAGCACCGAGGGATGCGGTCGGTCGTGGGCGAAGGCGAGTTGGGCGGCGTCGAAGCACAGGTTCTGCGCGAGCACCTGAGCCGGGAGCATCGGCAGGAAGGGCAGGAGGAGGCCGGCGGCGAGCATCGCGATGACGTTGCCGAGGTTCGAGGAGAGCGTGACGCGCAGATACGTGGTGATGTTGCCGCCCGCGTACCGGCCGGCCGCGATGCTGTGGCCGATCGCGGTGAGGTCCTTCTCGGCGAGGACCACGTCGGCGCTCTCCCGGGCGACGGCCACGGCCTCGCGCGGGGCGATGCCGACGTCGGCGGTGCGCAGCGCGGGCAGGTCGTTGACGCCGTCGCCGAGATAGCCGACGGTGTGGCCGCCCGCGCGCAGGGCGGCGCAGACGCGGGCCTTGTGTTCGGGGGCACAGCGGGCGAAGACGGTGGTGCGGGCGACGACCTCAGCGAGGTCGGTGTCGTCGAGCCGGTCGACGCGGTCGGCGGTGAGTACGTGGTCGGCGGGGACGGCGACGCCCAGGTCGCGGCAGACGCGGGCGGCCGTGCCGGGGTGGTCGCCGGTGAGGATCTTGACGGTGACACCTCGGTCGGCGAGAGCCCTCAACGCGTCGGTGGCGGTGGGCGCGAGGGCGTCCTTGAAGGTGAGGAAACCCCTGAAGGACAGGCCGAGTTCGTCGGCCGGGGTGTAGGCCCGGGTGCGGGCGCGGGCTTCGGCGACGGCGACCGCCAGGACCCGTAGACCGTCGTCCGCCAGCTCGGCGGCGCGGGCGAGGAGCCGTTCGTGCTCCGGCCGCGTCAGTGCGCAGCGCTCCAGTACGGCTTCGGCGGCGCCCTTGGTGACCAGGGTGTGCGTGCCCAGTCGGCCCGGCGTACGGACGACGGCGGTCGCGAGCCGCCGTACCGGATCGAAGGGGAGGGCGGCCAGCCCGTCGTGGGCGAGGAGGTCGTTCTCGTCGACGGCGTCCAGGACCGCCTCGTCGAGGGCGTCCGGCAGGGGCAGATCGGCGAGTTGGAGGGTCCACCAGGCGTTCACCGCGGCCCAGCGCAGCACCTCGGGGTCGTCCCGCCCGTCCGGGCCGAGGGCGCGGTCGAGGGCCGGCCGGTCCTGGGTGAGGGTGCCGGTCTTGTCCAGGCAGAGCACGTCGACCGCGCCCAGGTCGTGCAGCGCGGGCAGCCGTCTGACGATCACCCCGTGGGTGCGGGCCAGCAGCGAGGCACCGCGCGCCAGGCAGGTCGTGACGATGACCGGCAGCATCTCCGGGGTCAGTCCGACGGCCACCGCGACGGCGAACGGCAGGGTCTCCAGGCCCCGGTCGCGCAGGGCCGCGTTGGCCATGAGGACCAGCGGCGGGGTCAGCAGCATGAACCGGATGAGTATCCAGGAGATGCCGTGCACCGTACGGTCGAAGGCGCTCGCCTCTCGCCGGACCGACGGAGGCGCGTGGGCGGCGGCGAACCGCGTTCGTGCCCCGGTCGCCACGACGACGGCGGTGGCGCTGCCCGAGGTCACACTCGTGCCCTGGAAGCAGAGTTGGGGCCGATCGAAGGACGTACGGTCGACCGCCTCGTCGGCGGCGTTCTTCGCGACCGGCGCCGACTCCCCCGTGAGCACGGCTTGGTGGACGGCGAGGCCCCGCGTGCGCAGCAGGCGTACGTCGGCCGGGATCAGGTCGCCAGGGCCGAGCCGGATCACGTCGCCGGGCACCAACTCGGCCACGGGGATCTCCCGGGCGTCCGGCGGCGCGGCCTCGTCCGCGCGGCGCAGGACGGTGGCGGTGGTGGCGACCAGCTCGCGGAGCGCGGCCATGGAACGGTCGGCCCGGTACTCCCCCGAGGTGCGCAGCACACAGCTCACCGCGACGAGCAGCAGGATCACGCAGGCGGTGCCCCAGGAGGCGACGAGCGCCGACACCAGCCCGAGAGACAGGAGTACGGCGGTGAACGGATCGCGCAAACCGCGCAGCAGCACGCGTGCCCAGGAGATGCCCCGGTGGCCGGGCGGGACGTTCGCGCCGAAGCGGGTCTGCCGCTCCTCGGCCGCCGCCTCCGTCAGACCGCGCGGCCCGCTGTCCAGCCGCCGCAAGGTCTGCAACACGGTCGGCGCCGCGTCCGGTTCCGGGTCCGCGGTGGTCTCAGCCACCGGTCCCGCGCAGCTCGCGCACGCGTGCGGACGGGGCGTCGGCGCGCGCCGCCAACTGCCCGACCATCGACCGCACCACGGTCACCACATCGGGGTCGTCGACGAAGTAGATCTGCCGACGGCCCTCACGGCGGGAGCGGACGAGGCCGGCGAGTTTCAGCTTCGCCAGGTGCTGGCTGACCGCGGGCAGGGCTCCGCCGACGCGGTCCGCGAGGTGGGTGACATCGCACTCGCCCTGTGCCAGCGCCCACATGATGTGCAGCCGCGCGGCCGACGCCAGCAGACCGAAGGCGGCCGCCGCCTCCGCCAGCACCTCGGCAGTCGGATCCTCGAAGTCACCGATGTCCGCCGCCACAGCCCTCTCCCGTCCCGCCCTGATCGTCACCCGCCGTACTCGGGTCGCTCCAGTCTAGGTGCCCCGCGACACCCGCCCCGGCGCCGGGGAACCGCCGCGAACGTCTCGCTCCGCCGCGCACCGTGCCTCGATACGGTCCAGCAGGAACGGCACGATCCCCCACTCCGACAGAGCCAGTTCCCACTCCTCCGGCACCCACGCGTCCTCGGGTCCGCCCGCGCAGGACGCCCCGTCGGCCGCGCCCACGAGCGACCAGGCGAAGTCGCCCACCGTCGCCCCGACGGCCACGGCCCCGGTGATCAGCCCCGCCGTCAGCAGGCCGTCACCGACATAGGGCCGCCCACCTGGACCGCGCAGTCCGAAACCGGCCACCAGCAGCACGGCCGCGACGACGGCGACCAGGACGAGGAGGGCAATCAGCAGGCGACCACCGCGCGTCCCGGCCGCGGCCGGGGAAGCGGGGTTTTGCCCGCCGTCCCGCCCGTTCCCCGCTTCCAGATGGGCGCGATACTCCACCGCGACCGCCTCGGAGATGGCGGTACGCGCCTGGAGGACCTGCCCGCGCAGCTCCTCGCGATCGAGCGTCGCGGGGGACCGGTCCCACGCGTCCCTGACCTGCCCGGAGTCCAGCGCCCGGTCCAGGACCCGCTCGAAAGCGACAGCGACGTCCGCCTCGGAATGCTCAGGATCCGGCATGCATCTCCCCCGATGAACGAAAGCCCGCGACCGCGGGAGCCGACCGCGCGAGCGGTGAGGGTTGGCGAGTGTAATGGTTCGCGGCTTGCGCAACTCGCAAACGATCAGGATCCGTCGGACGGACGCGGATTCTCCACACGGGAGATCCAGGCGGTGAGCAGTCCTTCGAGCGCCTCGGCCTCGGCGGGGGTCAGCGAGTCCAGCAACCGGCGTTCGTTGCGCATGTGGTCGGTGAACGCCTGGTCGATCAGCTCGCGTCCGGGCTGGGTGAGGGCGACGATCCGGCCGCGCTGGTCGTCGTCGGAACGGCGCCGGGTGACGAGTCCGGCCCGCTCCAGGCGGTCGATCCGCTTCGTCATCGCACCGGTGGTGACCATGGTGTGCGCGGCGAGTTCGCCGGGCGCGCGCTCATAGGGCTCACCGGCGCGACGCAGTGCGCACAGGACGTCGAACTCGCCCTCACTGAGGCCGTAGCGGCCGTAGACGAGGCAGAGCTCCTCGGTGAGATGGTCGGCGAGGCGGTGCAGCCGGCCGATCACGCCCTGCGGGGAGATGTCGAGGTCGGGCCGCTCACGACGCCAGTCGGCCTGGATGCGGGCCACACGGTCCGGGGCTTGCGGATTGTCCATGCCTCCCACGATAGCTTCCCGGGAAGCTATATTGTCTTCCATGGAAGCGAATCTGCGATGGGTGGCACTGACCGCCGTCGCGCCGGTGGCCTGGGGCGCCAACTACTACGTCACCCATGAATTCCTGCCACCCGACACCCCCCTCTACGGAGCGGCCCTGCGGGCGCTCCCCGCCGGTCTCGTCCTGCTGGCCCTGTGCAGGCAGCGACCGCGCGGCGCGTGGTGGTGGCGGTCCGCGGTACTCGGGCTGCTCAACGTGAGCGTGTTCTTCGTCCTCGTCTACGCCGCCTCCCAACTGCTCCCGACGAGCATCGCCTCGACCGTCATGGCGATGTCCCCGCCGACGATGATGCTCATCGCCTGGGCCCTGGTGTCCGAGCGGCCCGGCATCGCACACCTGGCCGGCGCCGCGATCGGGCTCGGCGGGGTCTGCCTCATGCTGCTCACGGGTGCGGGCGGGGTGAGCGTGCCGGGTGTCCTCGCCTCGGCCGCGCCCATGCTTGTGTCGGCCTTCGGCCACATCCTCACCAAACGGTGGAACGACACCGGCACCGACATCCTCGCCTCAACTGCCTGGCAACTCACGGCTGGTGGACTGTTCCTGCTCCCGGTCGCGGCAGCCGTCGAGGGCCCACCGCCCGCCCTCTCCACACCGGCGCTCCTCGCGTTCGGCTACGTCACCCTCATCGCCACGGCCCTCGCCTTCGCCGCCTGGTTCACAGGTCTGCGGCACCTTCCCGCCGGCACGGTGGGCCTGGTCGGACTCCTCAACCCCGTGACGGGAGTACTGCTCGGCACGGCGGTCGCCGGGGAGGTGCTGACGGGCCGGCAACTGTGCGGACTGGCACTGGTCCTGGCCGGGGTCGTCCTGGGGCGGCCCGGCCGGGCGGGCCGCAGCGGCACCGGCCGGATGCCTCTACCTCCCGCGCCCGCCGAACGTCCTGTCCGAACGCTGCTGCCCAGGTCCCGCCGATAGGCAGACGGTGTTCCCTGTCGCGCGGGCTGGAACCCCGGCGCGACTCAGACGTGACCGCCGATGAAGGCTCCACCGGCGACAGCGCACCCCACTCACCCGGGACCGTCCTCGCCGTCCCCCCTGTCCCGCTCTCCCGGGCTGACGAGTCCCGTCTCGTACGCGACCACGACCGCCTGGGCCCGGTCGCGGAGGGAGAGTTTGGCGAGGGATGCGGGAGACGTGGGTCTTGACCGTGGCCTCGGAGAGGTGGAGGCCGGTGGCCAGTTCGGCGTTGCTCAGGCCTTGGGCGAGGAGTCGTAGGACATCGAGTTCGCGGGGTGTGAGGGCGGCGAGGTCGCGGTGGAGGGCGGCCGTCTCCGGAGTGCGGTGGGCGAAGCGTTCGACCAGGCGGCGGGTGATGGCGGGGGCGAGCAGGGCATCGCCTGCGCGGACCGTGCGGATGGCGGCGACGAGGTGTTCGGGGGTGACGTCCTTGAGGAGGAAGCCGCTGGCGCCGGCGGCGAGCGCCGCGTAGACGTAGTGGTCGAGGTCGAAGGTGGTCAGCATGACCACGCGCGGCCCGTCCTGGGAGCCGGTGAGGATGCGCCGGGTCGCCTCCAGGCCGTCCATGTCGGGCATCCGGATGTCCATCAGCACCACGTCGGGCCGGGTGCGGCGGACCGCGTCGACGGCTTCGGTGCCGTCCGTCGCCTCGGCCACCACGTCGATGCCGTCGGCGTCGAGGATCAGCCGGAAGCCGGTGCGGACGAGGGCCTGGTCGTCGGCGACCACGACGCGCGGTGGCCGGTTCACCGGCCCTCCAGGGGGATCAGGGCCCGGACCCGGTAGCCGCCGAGCGGGCGCGGGCCGGTGCACAGGGTGCCGCCGTAGACGGCGAGGCGTTCGCGCAGGCCGATCAGGCCCCGCCCGTTGCCGGTGGTCGCGGCGGGGCCGGGTCTGCCGCCGGTGTCGGTGATCTCGACGTGGAGTTCGTCGGCGCCGTACGACAACCGGACGCTCGCGTCGGCTCCGGACGCGTGCTTGACGGTGTTGGTCAGGGCCTCCTGGACCACGCGGTACGCGGCGAGTTCGACCCCAGCGGACAGGGGGCGGGGGGCTCCGGAGACGGTCAGTTCCACGGGGACGCCGGCGCTGCGCATCCGGCCGACCAGCGCCTCCAGTCGGTCCAGGCCCGGTTGCGGCGCGAGGTTCTCCGGCTCCGCGCTCTCCGGGTCCAGGTCCATGGTGAGCAGGCCCATCACGTTGCGCAGCTCCCCCATCGCCGCCCGGCCGCCCGCCTCGACCGCGAGGAGGGCCTCGCGGGCCCGGTCGGGTGACTTGTCCATGATCTTGCGGGCGGCACCGGCCTGGATGACCATCACACTCACGTTGTGGGTGACCACGTCGTGCAACTCGCGTGCTATCCGGGCGCGTTCGTGCTCCACGGCCCGGTGCAGTTCCTCGGCCCTGGCGCTCTCCACCGCGGTCAGCCGGGTGCGGGTCTCGGCGGCCCGGAGTTTCCAGGTCCTGAGGCCGAGTGCGGCCACGACGATCGGCACCGAGATGAACAGGGGGACGTACTGGGTGGGCACGGTGGGGGCGACGTAGATGTACGGGGTGGTCGGGCCGGCCTGGCCCGACCTGCTCATGAGGGCGACCACCACGGAGAGGCCCGCCAGGGTGGGCAGCCGGTGGGGGCTGTAGGCCGCCGCGCTGTAGGCGGCGATGACACAGGAGTAGAAGGTGAGTCGGGATATTTCGTCCGGGGTCAGTGCCGTCGCGAACGTCACGATCGACAGCACGGCGAGGGGGTAGCGGCGCCGCCACGCCAGCGACGCCGAGGACAGGAACACGAGGATCACCAGGTCGACCATGCGGTACCGGTGGGCCTCGTCGTAGCCGTCGCCCCACGCGTACTGCATCGACACGAACGTGAGGACCAGCGCGAGAGCGGTGTCCGCGAGCCACTGCTGCCCTGTGGGGCGCGGCAGTCGGCCACCGGGGCGCAGCAGCGCGCCGGCCGCTCGGCGCAGCCGGGCCGGGACTTCCTCTCGCACTGTCACCGGCCCATTCTCTCGGCCGGCGGTCCTGCCCGGAATCCCTCCGGCGGACGGGCCGCATACATCCCTCGCCTACATCTCAGGGATGACATCACGGGCCATCGGCCCAGTGCGGTACGGCAATTGGTCCGCTCGACCGGCGCGCCCGGGACGGTCACCCTCCTAGCGTCGGCGGCATCCGATCCGACACCCCCGAATCCGAGGAAGGCCACCATGCCGACACCCCTCATCGAACTGCTCAACGTGAGCCGCCGCTACGGCAGCGGGCCGCCCGCGCTGGAGGGCGCGTCGCTGAGCGTGCGGGCCGGTGAGGCCGTCGCGGTCCTCGGACCGTCGGGCAGCGGCAAGTCGACGCTGCTGAATCTCGTCGCCGGCCTGGACCGGCCCGACTCCGGGACCGTCACCGTGGACGGCGTGCGCGTGGACCGGTTGGGCGAGGCCGGGGCGGCCCGTTACCGGCGGGCGAAGATCGGGATGGTGTTCCAGTTCTTCAATCTGCTGGACGATCTGTCGGTCGCCGACAACGTGGCGCTGCCCGCACGACTGGCGGGGCTCGGGCGGCGCGAGTCGGGAAGCAGGGCGACCGAGCTGTTGGAGTCGCTCGGTATCGCCCGGCACGCCCGGGCCCACCCGGGGCGGCTGTCCGGCGGAGAGCGCCAACGGGTCGCCGTGGCAAGGGCGTTGATGAACCGTCCGCCGCTGCTCCTGGCCGACGAGCCGACGGGCGCGCTCGACTCGGCGTCCGGTGCGGACGTCAGCCGACTGCTGCGGGAGTTGAACGACGACGGCCAGACGATCCTCGTGGTCACGCACGACGTGGCGCTCGCGCGGTCGTGCACGCGACGCACGATCCGCCTCGTCGACGGCCGGATCACCTCGGACGTCACCTCGGACGCGGCCGCCGCGACCACGGAGCCGGAGTCCGTCCGATGAGCGCGCTGGGCCGGGTGATCCGCTCGGGCATGGCCCGTCGTCGGGTGCAGACGCTGGTGATCGGGCTGGCCACGATGCTGGCCGTGACCGCGTCCGTGCTCGGCGGAGCGCTGCTGACGTCGTCCGAGGCGCCGTTCGACAAGGCCTTCGACCTGCAGCACGGGGCGCAGTTGACCGCACACTTCGACGCGCGACGAGCCACGGCCGCTCAACTGACCGCCTCTGCACGAGCGTTCGGGGTCACCGGCACCTCCGGCCCGTTCCCGACCACGACCATCGCTCCGGGTTTCAGTGGGCAGAGCGGAGCGCCGATCTCGGTCGCCGGACGTGCCACGTCCACGGGCGCGGTCGACAAGGTGACGGTGACCAGCGGGCGTTGGGTCGAGAAGCCCGGCGAGATCGTCATGTCCGCGGACACCGGACCCGAGGTACGGCTCGGTCAGAAGCTGGAGTTCCCCGACCTGCCCGGCACTCCGACGCTGACGGTGGTCGGGGTGGCCCGCTCGGTCAGCCAGACCGCCGACGCATGGGTACTGCCGTCGCAGATCGCGGAGTTGACGCCGTCCGGCAAAATCGGCGGCTACCAGATGCTCTACCGCTTCACCCACGCCGACACCTCGGCCCAACTGACCCGGGACCGCGCGGCGGTGACGGCGACGGTACCCGCGAAGTCACTGACGGGCACTCAGTCCTGGCTCGGCGTACGGAAGATCGCCACCCGGAACACCGCCCTGTTCGTGCCCTTCCTCGTCGCGTTCGGGGTGCTGGGCCTGGTCATGTCGGTCCTGATCGTCGGCAACGTGGTCGCGGGCGCGGTGGCCACGGGGCGGCGCCGCATCGGCATCCTCAAGGCCGTCGGCTGCACACCCGGCCAGGTCGTACGGGCCTGCGCCGGCCAGGCTCTGCTCCCGGCCACGATCGGAGCGGCCCTCGGCACGGCCACCGGCCACCTGCTCGCAGCCCCCGTCCTCTCCGACACCGCGACCGCCTACGGCACGGCCGGGCTCGGCGTCGAGACGTGGGTCGATGTCGCGGTCGTCGGCGGGATGTTGACGCTGGTCGCCCTCACCGCTTGCGCATTCGCCTGGCGAGCGGGCCGACTACGGACGATCGACGCGTTGGCGGTGGGACGGGCTACGGGGTCGGGGAGGGGGTGGTGGTCTGCCGGGCGTGCTGGGGTGGCGGATCGGGGCAGCTGGGCGCCGGAGCACCCTTCCACAGCAGACCGCGGCCGTCGGGCGGCCAGGCGCGCCCGGGCGGCGAACCAAGACCGGCACTCGGTCGGAGGCGTCCCGGTGACGGGCCGAGGCCGGTGGGCGGCCCGGCTCATCCGGATGGCGGGCCGGCCCCGCAGGGCCGTCAGGCCCTCCCCGGCCACAGAGCACCACCACGACCGGAAGCCGGTCGAGCACATCCCAGCGCCGAGCCACGCCCCGCGGACCCCGCTGCCCACCCAAACCACAACCCACAGCCGCCGCCCGACCGAACCACCCCTTCCCACACCCCGAGGCCGGCGTGCGGCCCAACTCGCCGCCCGTCTCCCCCTGTCGCGCCCCCTGGGGCTCGGGCTAGCGCGGCCCTTCGCCCGGCCCGCGCGTACCGCTGCCATGGTCGTGGCCGTGTTGTTCGGTACCGCGGCCGTCACCTTCGCGACCGGGCTGTCCTCGTCGTTGGGCGAGGTGATCGCGGCGAAGAACCACAACGCCGCCGATGTCACCGTCGGAGCACCGGGGAGGCAGGTCGGCGGCGGTGAGGTGGACAGGCAGGGGCAGGGGCCGAGCAACGCCGATCCCGCCGCCGTCGCCGCCGCGATCGCGGCCCAGCCGGGCACCCGCAGGTACTACGGCAGCGCCTCCACGGAGGCCGCCGTATCGGGGATGAGCGGAGCCGTCACCGTGACCTCGTTCGACGGCGCCGCGTCCTGGGGCGGTTTCACGATGGTCGACGGGCGGTGGTTCAGCAGGGCGGGCGAGGCCGTGGTGCCGAGTACTATCCTGACCGCCACCGGGGCGAAGGTCGGCGACACCATCACACTCACCGTGCGCGGCAAGGCAGTTGAGGTCCGGATCGTCGGCGAGGTCTTCGACACCAGCCACGACGGCCGAACGGTCCTCACCGACACCGCCACACTCAAGCCCGCCGTACCCGACCTCAAGTCCACGAGCGAGTACGTCGATCTGCGGCCCGGCACGGACACGGACGCGTATGTCACCGCGCTCAACGCCGAGTTGAAGCCCTTGGGGGTCAGCGCGACCAGCACCAAGTACTCCAACGGCAGCGGTACCGCCACCGTCATCGACTCGCTCACGGCCCTGCTCACCATGATGCTGGTGTGCGTCGCCGGGCTCGGTGTCCTGGGCGGGGTCGTCCTCGACACCCACGAGCGCGTCCGCGACCTGGGCATCCACAAGGCGCTCGGCATGACACCCCGACAGACCGTCACGATGGTCGTCGCCTCGGTCGTCCCGGCGGGGCTGCTCGGCGGCACCCTCGGCGGGCCGCTCGGCCTGGCCGTGCACAGCGCGGTGATCCCCGCGATGGGCCACGCGGCGGACCTACGGCTGCCCCGGTCCGTCATCGATGTCTACGACGCCCGGGACCTGGCCCTGCTCGGGCTCGCCGGTGTCGCCGTCGCCGTCCTCGGTTCCCTGCTACCGGCCGGCTGGGCGGCACGCATCCGCACGGCGACCGCGCTGCGTGCCGAATAGGGGAGCCGGAGGGGCCGACCGGACACGCAACCCTCTCGCAACCTTGCCCGTGCTGCACTGGGCCACCGCATCCGGCTTCCTGGGGACGGCTGACATGGACGAGAACACCCCGCGCGTCGAACTCACCCCCGCGGCGGCCGACCTGCTGCGTCAACTCCACGAGCGGCACGGCCCGTTGATGTTCCATCAGTCCGGCGGCTGCTGCGACGGCAGCGCGCCGATGTGCTACCCGGAGGGCGAGTTCCGCACCGGCGGCTCGGACGTGCTGCTCGCCGAGTTGGAGGTCGACGGTGTACCGGAGCCCGTGACGTTCTGGATCTCACGCAGCCAGTACGAGGTGTGGAGCCACACGCGCCTGATCGTGGACGTCGTAGCGGGTCGCGGCAGCGGTTTCTCGCTGGAAGCACCCGAGGGGGTGCGTTTTCTCACTCGTTCCCGTGTAGTCGGCGCCTAGGAGCCCCGCCGGTCACCGTCTTCTGATGCACTTCCCCTGAGTCCTGGGACAGTTGACGAGACATCAGGGGACACAGTGACGCTCCGTCAAAAGCGTGTCAGAGCAGAGCGGTTAAGAGCAGATCGGTTCAGGAAAGAGCGGTTCAGAGCCGGCAGATCGGTATTCACCTATCTCACCGCGTTCGGCGCGCTGGCCGGTGCGGCCCTGGTGGGGGCGGCACCGGCCGGCGCCGTGCAGAGCGTCGTCCGGCTCGCGCCGGGTGTCACCTACGAGCAGTTCGACATCACGGCGGCCAAGGGTGTGACCCACGCCCATGTGGTCGTCGTCGACCTGCGCAACCCCCATGTGCGGGTCAACCTGCTGTACCCGGGTGCGGTCGCGGCCCGGAAACCCGTCTCCGAGCTGGCCGACTCGGTGGGTGCCGTCGCGGGTGTCAACGGCGACTTCTTCAACATCACCGAGACCCAGCATCCGGGCGTCGAGGCCACCGGCTCCACCGACGGCCCTGCCATCGCGAGCGGTGTCGCGCTCAAGGCGGCGGTGCCGGACGGCCAGCGCTTCGGACCCACCCTGCCGCCGGGTACGAACACGCGGAACGTGCTCGGTGTGGGGGTCGACCGGGTGGCCCGGCTGGACAGCCTCGCCCTCAGGGGGACGATCCGCACCCCGACGGGACGGCTGACGCTCGGCGGGTTCAACCAGTACGCGCTGCCGGAGAACTCCATCGGTGCGTTCACCACACAGTGGGGCAGTGTCTCCCGGGTGCGCGCCACATGTGGCACGGACGCGGACCGGGCCGCCGCCTGTAGTGCGAACACCTATGAAGTGACGCTTCGCGGCGGCCGGGTCGTATCGTCCTCCACCACCCCCGGCAGCGGTGCCATCGCCGCGGGCACCACCGTGCTCGTCGGCCGTGAGGCGGGTGCGCAGCGGCTTCGGAAGCTGGTCAAGGGCGAGCGGGTGCAGGTGCGGCACCGCCTGGTGGCGTCGAGGTCAGGGGTCGCCTACCGCTTCGCCCTCGGTGGCTACCCGGTCCTGCGGCACGGACAGCCGCTGGCCGGCCTCGACAACACGACCTCGGCCGTCCGCACCGCCGTGGGGATCGCCGACAGAGGCCACCGACTGCTGCTGTTCGCCACGGACGGCGCGGTCGCGTACCGCAGCGGTCTGACGATCGCCGAGGTCGCCGCCCAGATGCGGAAGTTGGGCTCGGTCGACGCCTTCAGTCTGGACGGCGGCGGCTCGACGACCCTGGTCGCCCGCGCGTCCGGCGCGAGCGCCGTCACGGTACGGAACCATCCCAGCGGCGGCGCCGAACGGCCCGTACCGAACGGCGTCGGGGTCTTCTCGACACGCTGACCTCAGGGACGCAGTCCGCTCACCAGGTCCGCGGTGGCCGTGAGGCCACTGTGGATCGTGGGCGCCATGCTGGTACTGGCCATGAAGAACCCGAGCAGTGCGCAGACCAGCGCATGGGAGAGCTTCAGCCCGCCGCCGCGCACGAAGATCACCGCAAGGATCAGGAGCAGCAGCACCACAGAGATGGAAATGGCCATCGACGTCCTCCTCCACCACGCCGGCCTGTCTGGTTCGCGGCGTTCGGCCGCAAGTGTGGCGTAGCGGAGGGTTCAATCGGCCTACTGACGTGTCCCCCGAACGTGTGGTGTCACCCCATGTGGTCTCACCCCATGTGGTGTCACACCGTGCGGCGGGCGTCCAGGAAGGCTTCCAGGCCGGCGAGGTCGTCGGTGTTGAGGAAGTCCACCCCGGCGGTGAACAGTTCGTCCCACAGCGCGTCACGGGCCGGGCCCGCCACGTCCGGGGTGTTCCAGAACCGTACGGTCTGCCCGTGCGCGTGCGCCTGCCGGACGATGGAGCGCAGCTTCTGCCGCTCGGCGTCCGGGAAGGCGCCGGTGCCGAGCCAGGTGAAGTTGGCCTGCCAGTCGTCGCTGATGAGCGAGATGAAGGAGGCGGGCACCGAGCTGCCGAGGTCGGCGAGCCGGCCGTCGTAGAAGGCACGGCGCACGGTCTGCGCCTCCATGGGGATGCGGGCCGCGCGGTCGCCGGAGATGACGTTGGTGACCGCGCCCTGGTGGACACGCCCGTGGGCGTAGGTCGTGAACAGGTGTTGGTAGCGCTGGAGATGGCGGTCGAGTTCGAGGTACGTCGACGAGCCCTCCGTCTTGATGTCGATCAGGAGCTGGAGCGGCTTGTGCCAACCCCGGTAGACGGAACCGTGGTTGGCCTTCACCAGGGCGGAGAGCGGGTCGAGGTAGAGCGATTCGAGCGTGCGGCTCGGGTCGAGTTCGGTGGTGTCGTGGCCGATGAGGAGTTGGTCGCCCACGAGGAAGATGTCCGCTTCGACGCTGCCGAAGCGGTGGTCGAGGGCGTCGAAGAGCGGCCGGGGGTGCTCGTAGTCGTTGTGCGCGTGCGCGCGCCACAACGGGCGCGGGCGGTGCCCCTGTTCACCGGCGAACGCGCTGCCGGCGGGCGGGGCGAGGACGGCCGCGAGGGTGGCACCGAACGCGGTGAGGGCTCTGCGGCGGGTGATGAGGGCCATGGTGTTCCTCCCTGTGGGGCGGGTTCGAACCACAGGGAGTATGAGGCCGTCGGGACTGCAACGAACCTGTACATGCCAGGAGTTGGCCGGACCGCCCTCGCGTGTTCACTCCTTCGGCGGGGGCGCACGGAAAAGCCCGTCCCAGGTGGGACGGGCTTCACCGGATGTCCGGCCGTCGGTCAGGGGGCTTGCAGATCGACCAGTTCCGCCAGGGCCTCGCGGTGGGCGCCCGCCGTGCCGTAGGCGATCGAGTCGGCCTTGGCCCGCTTGAGGTAGAGGTGGGCGGGGTGTTCCCACGTCATGCCGATGCCGGCGTGCAACTGCACGGCCTCCTCGGCCGCGTGGACGGCGACGGACGCCGCGTAGGCCTGGGCGACGGCCACCGCCACGTCGGTGTCCTCCTCGGTGGTGAGGGCGTCGGCCGCGTTGCGTGCGGCGGCCCGCAGGCTGACGACCTCCAGCCAGAGCTGGGCGAGCCGGTGCTTGAGCGCCTGGAACCCGCCGACAGGCCGGTTGAACTGCTTGCGCTCCTTGAGATACCGGACCGTCTCCGTCAACGTCCAGTCGGCGACCCCGAGTTGCTCGGAGGCGAGCAGCCCGGCACCGGCCCGCAGGGCACGTCGTACGGCGGGTTCGGCGTCGCCGAGGAGCCGTCCGGGGGCGCCGTCCAGGCGTACGGTCGCCAGCGGTCGGGTCAGGTCCAGGGACACCTGAGGGGTGACGGTCGCCGCCGTCGCGTCCACCGCGTACAGCCCGCCGTCGTCCGCGGGCACCAGCAGCACATCCGCGGCGGCCCCGTCCGCGATGCCGGTCAACTCCCCGTGCAGCGTGCCACCTTCATGGCGTACGACTTTGTAGGCGTGGCCGGGAGCGACGCTGAGCGCGACGGCGAGGGCCCCGATCCGGCGGCCGGACGCGAGGTCTGCGAGCAGGCCCCCTTCGGCAGCGCAGGCCAACAGCGCCTCCGTGGCGACGACGGCGCTCGTCAGATACGGCACGGGAGCGACCGCGCGGCCCAACTCCTCCAGTACGACGGCGACTTCGCGGTGGGTGGCGCCCTGGCCGCCCTGCGCCTCGGGCACCAGGAGTCCGGCGAGGCCCATGCCCTCGGCGAGGGCCTTCCAGGCGGCGAGGTCGTGCGGGGCGTCCGACTCGGTGCGCGCGATGACACCCGCCGCGTCGCAGTGGTCGGTGAGCAGATCCCGGACGGCGGCGCGGAGCGCCTCTTCCTCCTCCGAGTAGAGAAGATCGGGCTGCGCGTTCATCGGGCCAGGTCCTTCCATGCGACGTCCTTGTCGGTGCGCGGCTCGGCCGGCAGGCCCAGGACGCGTTCGGCGACGATGTTCAGCAGGACCTCGCTGGTCCCGCCCTCGATGCTGTTGCCCTTGGAGCGGAGGTAGCGGTAACCGGCGTCGCGGCCGGTGAAGTCCACCAGTTCCGGACGGCGCATGGTCCAGTCGTCGTACAACAGGCCTTCCTCGCCCCGGAGTTCGACCTCCAGGCCGCTGATCTCCTGGTTGAGGCGGGCGAAGGAGAGCTTCATGCCGGAGCCCTCGTGACCGGGCTGGCCCGCCACGAGCTGCTGACGCAGTCGTTCACCGGAGAGCCTGGCGACCTCGGCCTCGACCCAGAGCTTGAGGAGGCGCTGGTGGAGGTCGTGGGTGCGCAGTTCGGGTCGTTCGCGCCAGGTCTTGCTGATCGGGCCGATCATGCCGCCCTCGCGCGGGATGCGCATGCCGCCGATCGAGACGCGCTCGTTCATCAGCGTGGTCTGCGCGACCCGCCAGCCGTCGCCGACCTCGCCGAGGCGGTGGGCGTCGGGGATGCGGACGCCGGTCAGGAAGACCTCGTTGAACTCGGCCTCGCCGGTGATCTGGCGCAGCGGCCGGACGTCGACGCCGGGGTCGGTCATGTCGCAGACGAAATAGGTGATGCCGGCGTGCTTGGGCACGTCCGGGTCGGTGCGCGCGATGAGGATGGCCCAGCGGGCGAGGTGGGCGCTGGACGTCCACACCTTCTGTCCGTTGACGATCCAGTCGTCGCCCTCCCGCACGGCCCGGGTACCGAGCGCGGCCAGGTCGGACCCGGCGCCCGGCTCACTGAAGAGCTGGCACCAGACCTCCTCGCCGACCCAGAGCGGCCGCAGGAACCGCTGCTTCTGCTCCTCCGTGCCGTACTTGAGGATCGTCGGGGCGGCCATGCCGAGGCCGATGCCGATCCGGCGCGGGTCGTTGTCGGGGGCGCCCGCGGCCTCCAACTCGGCGTCCACGACGGCCTGGAGGGCGCGCGGGGCACCGAGGCCGCCGAGACCCTCGGGGTAGTGGACCCAGGCCAGACCCGCGTCGAAGCGGGCCTTGAGGAAGTCGAGGCGGTCGGTCTCCAGGGGCGGATGCGCGGTCAGCAACTCGGCCGTGAGACGCCTGAGTTCGGCTGCGTCGATGGTCATGCGGCGGCTCCGTTCTCCAACGACGGCAGGATGGTGACCCGGCCGGTCGTGACACCGTCGGCGACGCGCTGCACGGCGGCGGCCGCATCACTGAGCGGCACGCGCTCGCTCACCAAGGGCTTGATGACACCCCTGGCGGCCAGGTCGGTGAGCTGCTCGTGGCAGTGCTGGATCAGCTTCGGGTTCTTGGTGGCGTACAGGCCCCAATGCAGGCCCTGGATCGAGTAGTTCTTAACCAGGGCGTGATTGAGCGACGGGCTCGGGATCGTGCCGCTCGCGAAGCCGACGACCACGATCCGGCCCTCGAAGGCGACGACCTTCGTGGACTGCGTGTAGGCGTCGCCGCCGACCGGGTCGTAGATCACGTCGGCACCACGTCCGCCGGTGGCCTCCTTGACGGCCGCGACCACGTCCTCGGTACGCCGGTCGATGACGACGTCGCAGCCCAACTCCCGTGCCACGGCTGCCTTTTCGGCACCGCCCACGACACCGATGACGGTGGCACCGGCGGCCTTGCCGAGCTGTACGGCCGCGCTGCCGACGCCGCCGGCCGCGGCATGCACGAGCAGGGTCTCGCCGGCCTCCAGGTGGGCGCGCCGGTGGAGGCCGAACCAGCCCGTCTGGTAGCCGATGTGGAGTGCGGCCGTCTCCGCGTCGTCCAGCGATTCGGGCGCGGGCAACAGGGCGGCGGCGTCCGCGACGGCGTACTCGGCGAAACCGCCGTACGGCAGCGCGGGGTTGGCGATCACGCGGCGGCCGTCCTCGGTCTCGCCGCAGATCTCGACGCCCGGGGTGAACGGCAGCGGCGGCCTGACCTGGTAGTGGCCCCGGCACATCAGCACGTCCGGGAAGTTGATGTTCGCGGCGCGTACCTTCAGCAGGACCTGGCCCACGCCGGGTGTGGGCGTCTGCACCTCCTCCAGGCGCATCGCCTCACTCGGCTCGCCGTTCTGGTGCACTTGCCATGCCTGCATGCGGGGCCTCCACGGGACTGCTGTGCCAAACCGGGCTCGATCGCATACTAAGCGGTCGCTTGCCGATCAGGGAACAGTCACGTGGGTCACGAACAGCATCGGACGGCATCGGACGGCATCGGACGGCATCGAACGGCATCGAACGACCTTGGCGCGTCACGCCCGCCGGGGCTTCGCCCGCACATGCATCCGCTCCCCCTGTGGCCCGAACAGGCTCAGGAACTCCGCGGGCCCCTCCCCCGTCGACCCGAACCAGTGCGGCACTCGCGTGTCGAACTCCACCGCCTCCCCCGCCGCGAGCACCACATCATGTTCCCCGAGCACCAGCCGCAGCCGTCCCGCCAGCACATACAGCCACTCATAGCCCTCGTGCGTGCGCGCCTCGGGCTCCTCCTGACGCTGGGGCACCAGCACCTTGAAGGCCTGGAGTCCGCCCGGCTGGCGGGTGAGCGGCCAGTACGTACGCCCGTGCCGCTGGATCGGCTCGGAACGCACCCGGGGATCGCTCACCGGCGGCGTCCCCACCAGCTCGTCCAGCGGCACCTGATGGGCCCGCGCGATCGGCAGCAGCAGCTCCAGGCTGGGCTTGCGGAGCCCGGACTCCAGCCGGGACAGCGTGCTCACCGAGATGCCGGTCGTCTCCGAGAGCCCGGCGAGGGTCGCGCCCCGCTCCTTCCGGATCCGCCGCAGCCGCGGGCCGACCTCCGCCAGGACCTCGTCCGTGTCGTCGCTCATGACCGATATTGCAGTTTCGGCAAACACATTTGTCAATGCGGCAGGGATGGCGCGACCTTCGGGGGCGGAGGTGGTCACCATGACCGGGACACACATGGAGCCGGCACACACGTGGTCGGCACACACAGGGTCGGCGCACACCGGATCGTACGAAGTGGTCGTCATCGGCGGCGGCGCGGCCGGACTGTCCGCCGCGCTGGTCCTGGGTCGGGCCCGGCGCCGCACGCTGCTCGTCGACGCGGGCGAGCCGCGCAACACACCCGCCGCGCACATGCAGGGCTATCTGACCCGGGACGGCATGTCACCCGCCGAGTTCCTGGCCATTGGCCGCGAGGAGATCGCCCGCTACGGCGTCGACCTGGTCCGGGACCGAGCTGTCGACGTCACGAAGGGCGCCGACTTCGCCGTAGCCCTGGCGGGCGGGGAGACCGTGCACGCGCGGCGGCTGGTGATCGCCACCGGACTGAAGGACGAGCTGCCGGACGTTCCCGGAGTCGCCGAGCGCTTCGGCCGGGATGTGATCCACTGCCCGTACTGCCACGGCTGGGAGGTCCGCAACCAGGCCTTCGGGGTGCTCGCGACGACGCCGATGAGCGTGCACCAGGCGCTGATGGTCTCGCAGTGGTCCAAGGACGTGACCCTGTTCCTGCACACGGTCGCCGAGTCCGAGCTGACGGACGACGACCTGCGCAGGCTGGCCACCGCCGGGGTCGCCGTGGTGCCCGGCGAGGTCGCGGAACTCGCCGTCGAGAGCGACCGGCTCACCGGCGTCCGTCTCACGAACGGCGTCACGCACCCCCGCGAGGCCCTGTTCGTCGCACCCCGCGCGATCCCGCAGACCGGCCTGCTGGAGCAGTTGGGCGCCGAGTTGCAGGAAACCCCGTTCGGCGCCTACCCGGTGGTCGACCCGACGGGTCTGACGACCGTGCCCGGGGTGTGGGCGGCCGGCAACGCGATGGGCTTCGCCGAGCAGGTCGTGAACGCGGCCTCCGCCGGATACCGCGCGGGCGCCACGATCAACGGGGACCTGCTGATGGCCGATCTCGACGCCACCGTCCGGGTGTAGACCGGCCGCCTCCGTTGCACGATGGCTGCATGCTGCTGACCCGGCTCGCGCATGTGTCCCAGGAGGTCGCCGCCACCTCGGCGCGGTCCCGGAAGATCGCTCTGCTCGCGGAGCTGTTCCGGGACGCGGAGGCCGACGACGTCCCGATCGTCATCCCGTATCTGGCGGGCCGCCTGCCGCAGGGCCGGCTCGGCATCGGCTGGAAGGTGCTGAGCCGGCCGGTCGACCCGGCCCGGGAACCCACCCTGACCGTCCGCGAGGTGGACGCCCGCCTCACGGATCTCGGCAAGGTGTCGGGCGCCGGTTCGCAGGCCGAACGGGCGCGCCTGGTGGGCGAGTTGATGGGTGCGGCCACCGCCGACGAGCAGCGCTTCCTGTTCGGTCTGATCACCGGCGAGGTCCGGCAGGGCGCGCTGGACGCGGTCGCCGTGGAGGGACTGGCGGAGGCGACCGGCACCCCCGCCACGGACGTACGGCGGGCGGTGATGCTGGCCGGCTCGCTCCAGACGGTGGCCGAGGCCCTGCTAGCCGAAGGCCCCGCCTCCCTCGACCGCTTCCGGCTGACCGTGGGCCTCCCGGTCCTGCCGATGCTCGCGCACAGCGCCTCGTCCGTCGCCGAGGCGGTGCAGAAACTGGGCGACTGCGCGGTCGAGGAGAAGCTCGACGGCATCCGCGTCCAGGTCCACCGCGACGGCGACGTCGTACGGCTCTACACCCGCACTCTCGACGACATCACCGACCGCCTGCCCGAACTCACCGCGGCGGCACTGGAGTTGAGAGGTGAGCGATTCATCCTGGACGGCGAGGTCATCTCCTTCGACGCGGACGGGCGGCCCCGCTCCTTCCAGGAGACGGCCGGCCGGGTCGGCTCCCGGGTGGACGTGGCCACGGCCGCCGAGACCGTCCCCGTCTCCCCCGTGTTCTTCGACGCGTTGTCGGTCGACGGCCGCGACCTGCTCGACCTGCCCTTCGCCGAACGGCATGCGGAACTGGCCCAGTTGGTCCCTGAACCCATGCGCGTCCGGCGCACACTCGTCTCCGGCCCGGACGACGTCCCCGCCGCCGAGGCCTTCCTCGCCGAGACCCTGGAACGCGGCCACGAGGGCGTCGTGGTCAAAGGCCTCGACGCTCCCTACAGCGCGGGCCGCCGAGGCGCCTCCTGGCTGAAGGTGAAGCCGGTCCACACCCTCGACCTGGTCGTCCTGGCCGCCGAATGGGGCCACGGCCGCCGCACCGGCAAGCTCTCCAACCTCCACCTGGGCGCCCGCACGGCGGACGGCTCCTTCGTGATGCTCGGCAAGACCTTCAAGGGCATGACCGACGCCCTGCTGACCTGGCAGACCGAGCGCCTCCAGGAGCTGGCCGTGCAGAGCGACAGCCACGTGGTGACCGTACGGCCCGAACTCGTCGTGGAGATCGCGTACGACGGTCTGCAGAAGTCGACCCGCTACCCGGCCGGTGTCACGCTCCGCTTCGCCCGGGTTGTGCGCTACCGCGAGGACAAGCGACCGGAGGACGCCGACACCGTGGAGACGCTGCTGGCCGCGCACCCGGAGGTGAAGCTGTGAGCGGGGCGGGGACCGGAAAAGGGAAACGGAGCGCCGGACTGCTGTTGTTCCGGCACACCGATCAAGGCTTGGAGGTATTGCTCGGCCATATGGGTGGCCCGTTCTTCGCGCGGCGCGATGCCGGGGCGTGGAGTGTGCCCAAGGGCGAGTACGAGCCGGACGAACCGGCCTGGGAGGCGGCCCGGCGCGAGTTCCAGGAGGAGCTGGGGATCGCACCGCCCGACGGTGTGGCGATCGATCTCGGCGAGGTGCGGCAGACCAACGGGAAGGTCGTCACCGCGTGGGCGATCGAGGCCGACCTGGACCCGGCGGCCATGGTGCCCGGCACCTTCCGGATGGAGTGGCCACCGAAGTCCGGGCAGGTCCAGGAGTTCCCGGAGCTGGACCGGGTCGAGTGGATGGGCCTGGACCGGGCGCGGGCGGTCGTCGTTCCGGCGCAGGCCAGGTTTCTCGACCGGTTGGCGGAGCACTCGGACTGAGCAGATGCGTACGCGTTGCGACTGTTCCCGCTACGCGGGAAGGTCGAAGCACAGCCCGTTCCAGGAGGTCAGCCATGCCCATCGCGACGGTCAACCCGGCCAACGGCGAGACACTCAAGACGTACGAGGCCATGGGTGCGGAGGAGATCGAGCGCCGGCTTCAGCTCGCGGAGGCCACCTTCCGCACCTACCGGGCGTCCGCCTTCGCGGAACGCGCCCGGCTCATGCACCGGGCCGCCGACCTCCTCGACGAGGACCAGCGGGACATCGGCCGGATCATGACCACGGAGATGGGCAAGCCGATCAAGCAGGCCCGCGCGGAGGCCGCCAAGTGCGCCAAGGCGATGCGCTGGTACGCCGACCACGCGCGGGAACTGCTCGCGGACGAGGAGCCCGCCGCGTCCGACGTGAAGGACTCCGGCGCCTCCCGGGCCCTGGTGCGGTACCGGCCGCTGGGCCCGGTGCTCGCCGTGATGCCGTGGAACTTCCCGCTCTGGCAGGTGATCCGCTTCGCGGCACCCGCGCTGATGGCGGGCAACGTCGGCCTGCTCAAGCACGCCTCGAACGTCCCGCAGACCGCCCTCTACCTGGAGGACCTGTTCCACCGCGCGGGCTTCCCCGAGGGGTGTTTCCAGACCCTCCTCATCGGCTCCGGCGCGGTCGAGGAGATCCTGCGCGACGAGCGGGTGAAGGCGGCCACCCTCACCGGCAGCGAGCCCGCGGGCCGGGCGGTCGCGTCCGTCGCCGGGGACATGGTCAAGAAGACCGTGCTGGAACTGGGTGGCAGCGACCCCTATGTGGTCATGCCGTCCGCCGACATCGACCGGGCCGCCAAGACCGCGGTGACCGCGCGGGTGCAGAACAACGGGCAGTCGTGCATCGCCGCGAAGCGGTTCATCGTGCACACGGATGTCTTCGACGCCTTCGCGGAGCGGTTCGTGGCCGGTATGAAGGCGCTGACGGTCGGCGATCCGCTGGTGGAGGAGACCGAGGTCGGGCCGCTGGCGAGCGAACAGGGCCGCAGCGATCTGGAGGAACTCGTCGACGACGCGGTGGAGAGCGGGGCAACCGTGCTGTGCGGCGGCGAGCGGCCCGACGGGGACGGCTGGTTCTACCCGCCGACCGTGCTCGGCGACATCACCCGCGAGATGCGCATCCACCGCGAGGAGACCTTCGGCCCCGTCGCCACCCTGTACCGCGCGGCCGACCTCGACGAGGCCGTACTGATCGCCAACGACACGCCGTTCGGGCTGAGTTCCAACGTGTGGACGCGGGACGAGGCGGAGGTCGACCGTTTCGTACGGGACCTGGAGGCCGGCGGGGTGTTCGTCAACGGGATGACCGCGTCGCATCCGGCGTTCCCGTTCGGCGGGGTGAAGCGGTCCGGGTACGGGCGGGAGTTGTCGGGGCACGGAATCCGCGAGTTCTGCAACATCACCACGGTATGGCACGGAGCGTGAGCATTCCGCGGCTACGATCCCCTCTGTGAACCGCGAAGTGACTCTGCCTCTGATCGTCGACGACCGCGGGACCTTGCAGGTGGCTGCGGCGGATGTCAGCAAGCTGCTCCGTACGGTGGGTGGTCGCTGGCTGCACCTTGTCGAGGCCGGGGATGAGGGGCTGGACGAGGACACGGTCGCCGCGTTGACGATCGAGCTGGCGAAGCTGGCCGATCGTATTGACGTTGCGTGTATTGCGCACAGCAGTGGGGGGTCCTCGTAAGCGGGTGGATGGGTGCGGGACCGCTGTAGCTGGGTGCGCCCGCGGCGGAGCCACAAATGTCGCAGCCCCGCGCCCCTAGGGGGTGCCCTGAGCCTGCGTCGGAAGGCTTGACCAGAACATCCGCCGTTCGCCTGGCCCGCACGCACCGCTGCCGCCGCTTTCTCCTCCAGTTCCGGTGCTGGCGCAATAGCCGCCCCATTCCGCGAAGTTCGATGTCAGGGCGAGGTCGTCGATGCCGCATGCCGCCGCGTACGCCTCAAGGGTCGCGCGGTGGGCCAGGTGGAGGAAGGGCGTGCGGTCCGCGGGGATCACATGGTGCCGTTCCAGGGCCAGGGTGGCGAGGGTTTCGAGGGGCGCGGTGCCGGTCGCGATCAGGGGGACGAGGGGGTTGGCGGGCCTCGGGTCCTCCCACAGACAGTGCACAGATTTTCACTGATCCGACCTTTACACAGGGTCGCTGAATTGGAGTAGTCCACCGAGAGATCGTCGCCCCCAAGGGTGATCGTGGATGCACCACCCTCAGAGGTGAACCACCTTCTGACCGGCGGGCCAAGGCCTACCGGAAAGCGAAAGCAGGGACGGTTCATGGCGACTTTGTGCAAGCCCTCGGTGTCGGTTCCCGAGCATGTGATCACGATGGAGGAGACGCTGGAGCTGGCGCGCTCCCGTCACGCGGACCACCCCAACCTGCCGCTGGCCCTTCGGCTGATCGAGAACACCGGCGTACGGACTCGGCACATCGTGCAGCCCATCGAGGAGACCCTGAAGCACCCGGGGTTCGAGGAACGCAACAAGATCTACACGGCCGAGGCGAAGGCCCGGGTCCCGGCGGTCGTCCAGCGCGCGCTCGACGAGGCCGAGCTGCTCACCGACGACATCGACGTGATCATCTACGTCTCGTGCACGGGCTTCATGATGCCCTCGCTCACGGCCTGGCTGATCAACGAGATGGACTTCGAGTCCACCACCCGCCAGATCCCCATCGCCCAGCTCGGCTGCGCGGCCGGCGGTGCGGCGATCAACCGGGCGCACGACTTCTGCACGGCCTACCCCGAGGCCAACGCGCTCATCGTGGCCTGCGAGTTCTGCTCGCTGTGCTACCAGCCCACCGACCTGGGCATCGGCTCCCTGCTCTCCAACGGGCTGTTCGGCGACGGCATCGCCGCGGCCGTGGTGCGCGGGCGGGGCGGCACCGGGATCGAGCTCGAACGCAACGGGTCGTACCTGATCCCCAAGACCGAAGAGTGGATCATGTACGACGTCCGGGCCACCGGCTTCCACTTCCTGCTGGACAAGCGGGTGCCGGCCACCATGGAGCCCCTCGCACCGGCACTCCAGGACCTCGCGGGGCTGCACGGCTGGGACGCGGCCGACCTGGACTTCTACATAGTCCACGCGGGCGGGCCCCGAATACTCGACGACCTGAGCAAGTTCCTCCAGGTCGACCCGCACGCGTTCCGGTTCAGCCGGGCCACCCTCACCGAGTACGGCAACATCGCCAGCGCGGTCGTCCTGGACGCGCTGCGACGGCTGTTCGACGAGGGCGGCGCCGAACACCGGGCGCGCGGACTGCTCGCCGGGTTCGGACCCGGTATCACCGCCGAGATGGCCCTGGGCCGCTGGCACAGCGACGACCGGGAGACGGCGGCATGACTGAAGAGACGCTCACCGAGACCCTGCCCCCGGTCCGGCCCTGGCCGGCCCTCGATCTGACCGGGGTGGACTTCGACCCGGTCCTCTCCAAGCTGATGCGGGAGGGTCCGGTCAACCGGATCAAGCTGCCCAACGGCGAGGGCTGGGCCTGGCTGGTCACCCGCCACGACGACGTGCGGATGGTCACCAACGACCCCCGGTTCAGCCGCGAGGCGGTGATGGACCAGCCGGTGACCCGGCTCGCCCCGCACTTCATCCCGGCCCGCGGCGCGGTCGGCTTCCTCGATCCGCCGGACCACACCCGGCTACGGCGTTCGGTGGCCGCGGCGTTCACGGCGCGCGGGGTGGAGCGGGTGCGGGAGCAATCCCGGCTGCTGCTCGACGAGTTGGTCGACGAGCTGCTCCGGGACGGGCCGCCCGCGGATCTCACCGAGACCGTGCTGAGCCCGTTCCCGATCACGGTGATCTGCGAGTTGATGGGTGTGCCGGCCGCCGATCGGCACGGCATGCACACCTGGACCCAGCTCATTCTGTCCTCGTCGCACGGCGTCAAGGTCAGCGAGCGGGCGAAGGAGGAGATGGGCGCCTACTTCGGCGATCTCATCGGCTTGCGGGTGGGCAGCGACGGCGAGGACGTGGCCTCGCTGCTCGGTGCCGCTGTGGGCCGGGAGGAGATCACCCTGGAGGAGGCAGTCGGGCTCGCGGTGCTGCTCCAGATCGGCGGCGAGGCGGTCACGAACAACAGCGGGCAGATGTTCTACCTGCTGCTGACCCGACCGGATCTTGTCGAACGACTGCGCGCCGAGCGGGAGTTGAGGCCGCAGGCCATCGACGAGCTGCTGCGCTACATCCCGCACCGCAACGCGGTCGGGCTGTCCCGGATCGCCATGGAGGACGTGGAGATCCGTGGCGTACGGATGCGGGCCGGCGACCCGGTGTATGTGTCGTACCTGGCCGCCAACCGCGACCCGGACGTCTTCCCGGACCCCGAGAAGATCGACTTCTCGCGCAGTCCGAACCCGCATGTGTCCTTCGGCTTCGGCCCGCACTTCTGTCCCGGCAACATGCTGGCGAGGCTGGAGTCCGAGCTGCTGGTGGACGCGTTGCTGGACCGGCTGCCGGGGTTGCGGCTCGCGGTTCCGGCCGATGAAGTGCCGTTCAGGAAGGGCGCGTTGATCCGCGGGCCCGAGGCACTGCCCGTGACGTGGTGAGGTGCCGGTGACGGCGACGGAGGGGCTGCTGGTGCCGCCGGGGCACGGCCGGATCGTGCGGACACCGGCGCAGCACGTGACGTTCAAGGTGACCGGCTCGCACTCGCGGACGGCGTCCACCTTCGAGGTGGTGGTGCCGCCGGGGTTCGACGTCGGGGCCCATGTGCACACGCGCAGCGAGGAGTTGTTCTATGTGCTCGAAGGCGAGCTGGACGTGCTCGCCTTCGAGCCGCGCGTCCGGACCCCGGACAACTGGCAGCGCTGGGAGTCGAGTTCGGGCACCCGGGTGGTACGGGCGACACCGGGGACGGTGATCGTCGTACCGCCGGGGTGTCCGCACGCGTTCGCGAACCCGACGGAGACGCCCGCGAAGATGTTCTTCCAGGCGTCTCCGCCGCCGGACCACGAGCGGTACTTCGAGGAGCTGTTGGAGATCCTCGGGGGCGGTGGGCCTCCGGACCACGCGGCGATCGAGGAGTTGCGCTCGCGCTACGACATCGAGCAGCTCACGCCCCTGAAACACCGGTAGTCGCGCGTGGCGTCCCGGATCAACGGATCGGCATCCCCGACAGGGTGCGGGCGATCACCAGGCGCTGGATCTCGCTCGTGCCCTCGAAGATCGTGTAGATCGCGGCATCGCGGTGCATCCGCTCGACCGGGTACTCGCGGGTGTAGCCGTTGCCGCCGAGGATCTGGATCGCCTGGCCGGTGACCTTCTTGGCGGTCTCGCTGGCGAACAGCTTCGACATCGAGCCCTCGGCCGCGGTGAACTGCTTGCCGTTGACGGCCATCCAGGACGCGCGCCACACCAGCAGCCGGGCCGCGTCGATGGACGTACGCATGTCGGCGAGCTGGAAGGCGACGCCCTGGTTGTCGATGATCGGGCGGCCGAACTGCTCGCGCGTCTTGGCGTAGTCGAGGGCGACCTCGTAGGCGGCGCGGGCCGTGCCCACGGCCATCGCGCCGACGGCCGGGCGGGACGCCTCGAAGGTGGCCATCGCCGCGTTCTTCACGCGCTCGCCGCCGCCCGCCTTGGCGCGCTCACGGGCGCGGGCGAGGCGCTCGTCGAGCTTCTCCTTGCCGCCGAGCAGGCAGGAACCGGGGACGCGCACGTTCTCCAGGACGACCTCGGCGGTGTGCGAGGCGCGGATGCCGTGCTTCTTGAACTTCTGCCCCTGGGACAGGCCCGGGGTGCCGGCCGGGACGATGAAGGAGGCGTGGCCCTTGGAGCCGAGGTCCGCGTCGACGACCGCGACGACGACGTGCACGTTGGCGATACCGCCGTTGGTCGCCCAGGTCTTGGTGCCGTTGAGCACCCACTCGTCCTTGGCCTCGTCGTAGACGGCACGCGTGCGCATGGAGGCCACGTCGGAACCGGCGTCGGGCTCGGAGGAGCAGAAGGCGGCGACCTTGACGTCGTTGGCGTCGCCGTACATCTGCGGGATCCAGGTGCCGATCTGCTCCTCGGTGCCGTTGGCGAGGACGCCGACGGCGGCCAGGCCGGTGCCGACGATGGAGAGGGCTATGCCCGCGTCGCCCCAGAACAGCTCCTCCATGGCCATCGGGATGCCGAGGCCGGTGGGGTCGAAGTACTGCTGGGCGTAGAAGTCCAGGGAGTAGATGCCGACCTTCGCGGCCTCCTGGATGACCGGCCAGGGAGTTTCCTCACGCTCGTCCCATTCGGCGGCGGCGGGGCGGATGACGTCGGCGGCGAAGCCGTGCAGCCAGTCCCGCACCTCCTTCTGTTCGTCGTTGAGTTCCATGGTGAACTCGGCCATGACTCCTCCAGCGGCGCACTAGCATGTTACTTGCGGTAACGACAGAGTCTGTTACCGACGGGTAGGAAAAGTCAACTCCCGATGACCGGTCAGTGGCCCGACAACCCGTTCGAGGTGTAGGGCACATTGAGTGCTAGTTTGCGCAGGCGTCACCGATTCAGCACGGGTGGGGAGAGATCATGGACACCACGCAGCGGACCGATCAGCAACGGTCCGCCGACCGCCGACGGCGTGAGCTGTTGGAGGCCGCGGACAGAGTGGTGCTGCGTGACGGACCGCAGGCCTCGATGAACGCCATCGCGGCCGAGGCGGGTATCACCAAGCCGATCCTGTACCGGCACTTCGGTGACAAGGGTGGACTCTACGCCGCCCTCGCCAAGCGGCACACGGACGCCCTGTTGTCCTCGCTGCGGGCCGCGCTGGACGCGCCCGCCGAGCGGCGGGAGCGGGTCGAGGCCACGCTCGACACCTACCTCGCCGCGATCGAGGCGCTGCCTCAGGTGTACCGGTTCCTGATGCATCCCGTGGAGGGCGGCCAGACCGCGGACCAGGGGTTCGACACCGGGAACCACTCGGTTCCGCTGCTGCGGCGGATGGGCGAGGAGCTGGCCCAGGTCATCGAGGAGCGGGTCGATCTCGGACCGAACAGCCAGCAGCTCGCCCGGGTGTGGGGGCACGGCATCGTCGGCATGATGCACGCGGCCGGGGACTGGTGGCTGGGGGAACGGCCTTGCGCTCGGGCCGAGTTGGTGCGGAGCCTCGCGGATCTGCTGTGGGGGCGGCTGGCCGCCGCCGGGGACAGGATCGGTGGGCCGGGGTTCTAGGGTCCCGCGCGGCTCACCGGTGCCAAGAAGCCCGGGTCGCCTGTCTCATCAGCCTTCTGTGCCGCCAGCCCGTGACCCGGTCCGCGTACACCGTCCCCTCCACATGGTCGTACTCGTGCTGCAGGCACCGCGCGAACCACCCCGTCCCGTGCACGGTGACCGGCTCCCCGGTCACCGTGCAACCCTCGACCACCGCGTGGTCGTAGCGCTCCGTCCCCGCCTCCAGGCCCGGTAGGGACAGACAGCCCTCCGGACCCCTCAGCACCACACCGTCCGCCTCGACGAGGCGTGGGTTGACCACATGGCCGAGGTGGCGGACCTCCTCGTCGTCGGGGCAGTCGTAGACGAACACCCTCAGGGACTCGCCCACTTGGTTCGCGGCCAGACCCACGCCCTGGGCCGCGTACATCGTCGCGAACAAGTCCTCGACGAGACGGGCGAGTTCCGGGCCGAAGTCGGTGACCTCCTCGCACGGGGCGTGCAGCAGGGGGTCGCCGAGCAGGGTGAGGGGACGGACTCGCCCGTGGGCGCCCGGGATGGAGCCGTATCGCATGGGCGCAAGGGTACGGTTCTCTACGGCGCACGCCCGCCGCGAGGCGTTCGCGGTGCCGCGGTTCGGGCACTGATACGGATCTCGATAGGCTGAGGTCCACACCACGTTGCCGGAGGCAGAGGCGCGGCGCGTACGCAAGGAGGATCGAGAACTGATGGCAGGCAACTCGGACCCGCTCACGCCGCGGGCCAAGCTCGCCGTGACGGCGGGCAAGGCGGTCGCGGCGGCATCGCGTGCCGCGGGGCGGGGCAGCGGATCGGTGATCGGCGGCCGAGTGGCACTCAAACTCGACCCCGACCTGCTGGCCCGGCTCGCACAGAGTCTGGATGTGACCCTCGTCTCCGCGACCAACGGGAAGACGACGACGACACGACTGATCGCCGAAGCCCTGGGGGCCGCCGGACCCGTCGTGTCGAACGCGCTCGGCGCCAACATGCCCGCCGGTATCACCTCGGCGCTGGCCGGCGGCTCGGACGCCAAGTTCGGTGTCATCGAGGTCGACGAGAAGTACCTCGCCGGTGTCGCCCGGGACACCGACCCCAAGTGCATCGCGCTCCTCAACCTCTCCCGCGACCAACTGGACCGCGCGGCCGAGACCCGCATGCTCGCGGAGAACTGGCGTGAGGGGCTGGCCGGTTCCAAGGCCGTCATCGTCGCCAACGCCGACGACCCGCTGGTCGTGTGGGCCGCCTCCTCCTCCCCCAACGTGATCTGGGTCGCCGCCGGGCAGATGTGGAAGGACGACGCCTGGTCCTGCCCGTCCTGCGGCGGTGTGATGCAGCGGCCGGGCGACGACTGGTTCTGCGGCGAGTGCGGATTCCGCCGTCCGACGCCGAGTTGGGCGCTGTCCGGGGACCACGTTCTCGACCCGCACGGCTCCGCCTGGCCGATCCACCTTCAGCTCCCGGGCCGCGCCAACAAGGCCAACGCCGCCTCCTCCGCCGCGGTCGCCGCGGTCTTCGGGGTGCCGCCGCAGGTCGCCCTGGAGCGCATGTACCGGGTGCAGGCGGTCGCCGGACGGTACGACGTCGTCCAGTTCATGCAGCGCGACCTGCGCCTGCTGCTGGCGAAGAACCCGGCGGGCTGGCTCGAAACGTTCAGCCTGATCGACCCGCCGCCCACGCCGGTGATCCTCTCGGTGAACGCGCGCGGCGCCGACGGCACCGACACCTCCTGGCTGTGGGACGTCGACTACACCCGCCTCACCGGCCACCCCATCTTCGTCGTCGGCGACCGCAAGCTGGACCTCGCCGTCCGCCTGGAGGTCGCGGGCCAGCACTTCCAGGTCTGCGACAACCTCGACCAGGCCGTGCAGATGGCACCGCCCGGCCGGATCGAGGTCATCGCCAACTACACCGCGTTCCAGGACCTGCGCCGCCGCGTCGGCAACTGAGACCCAGAACCCCCAGAGGACGAATGACCATGAGCGACAACCAGCTCCGTCTGGTGTGGATCTACCCCGACCTGCTGAGCACCTACGGCGACCAGGGCAACGCCCTGGTCGTGGAGCGCCGGGCGCGGCAGCGCGGCCTCGACGTGGCCCGGCTGGACGTGCGCAGCGACCAGCCGATCCCGACCTCGGGCGACATCTATCTGATCGGCGGCGGCGAGGACCGCCCGCAGCGGCTCGCGGCCGAGCGGCTGCGCCGCGACGGCGGCCTGCACCGGGCGGTCGGCAACGGCGCGATCGTCTTCTCGGTGTGCGCCGGCTACCAGATCCTCGGCCACGAGTTCATCAACGACCTCGGCCAGCGCGAGCCCGGCCTCGGCCTGCTCGACGTGGTGTCGACGCGCGGCGAGGGCGAGCGGTGCGTCGGCGATGTCCTCGGCGACATCGACGCACGTCTGGGCCTGCCCCCGCTGACCGGCTTCGAGAACCACCAGGGCATCACCCACCTCGGCCCCACCGCCCGCCCCTTCGCCAACGTCCGCCTCGGCAAGGGCAACGGCACGGGGGACGGCACCGAGGGCGCGTACAACGACACGGTGTTCGGCACGTACATGCACGGTCCCGTGCTGGCCCGCAACCCGCTGATCGCGGACCTGCTGCTCAAGCTGGCCCTCGACGTCAACGCGCTGCCGCCGATCGACGACCGCTGGTACGAGGCGCTCCGCAACGAGCGCATCGCCGCAGCTCAGCAGCCTGCCTGAGCCAGGCGTTCATCTCCTTGCCGAACCCCGGGAACCAGCCCGTCTGACGACCAGTCCGCGCAGGTGAGCGGGGTCGTCCAGCAGGCGGACGCACGCTACGATCCCGCCCCCTGCTGCCGCTAGGGTGGCGGGGTTCGTGCCGGACAGTGTGGTCCGGTCCCGGCCCACGTTGAGAAGGTTCTTCGGGCTATGCGCATTGGTGTCCTCACGTCCGGCGGCGACTGCCCCGGCCTGAACGCCGTCATCCGGTCCGTCGTGCACCGCGCCGTCGTGGACCACGGCGACGAGGTCATCGGCTTCCGGGACGGCTGGAAGGGCCTCCTGGAGTGCGACTACCTCAAGCTCGACCTCGACGCGGTGAGCGGCATCCTCGCCCGCGGCGGCACCATCCTCGGCTCCTCCCGTGTCCAGCCCTCCCATCTGCGGGACGGTGTGGAGCGGGCCCGGGGTCACGTCGCGGAGCTGGGTCTCGACGCGATCATCCCGATCGGCGGCGAGGGCACGCTCAAGGCGGCCAAGCTGATGTACGACGCCGGTCTCCCGATAGTCGGCGTCCCCAAGACCATCGACAACGACATCGCGGTCACGGACGTCACCTTCGGCTTCGACACGGCCGTCGGTGTCGCCACCGAGGCGCTCGACCGGCTCAAGACGACCGCCGAGTCCCACCAGCGCGTCCTGGTCGTGGAAGTCATGGGCCGCCACACCGGCTGGATCGCGCTGCACTCCGGCATGGCGGCCGGCGCGCACGCCATCGTCGTACCTGAACGCCCCTTCGACATCGAGGAGTTGGCCGCCCGCGTCGGCGAACGCTTCGAGGCGGGCAAGCGGTTCGCGATCGTGGTCGCGGCGGAGGGCGCCAAGCCGCGTGCGGGCTCCATGGAGTTCGACGAGGGCAAGAAGGACGTCTACGGCCACGAGCGCTTCGCGGGCATCGCGCGGCAACTGTCGATCGAGCTGGAGGAGCGCCTCGGCAAGGAGGCGCGGCCGGTGATCCTCGGGCACGTTCAGCGCGGGGGTACGCCCACCGCGTACGACCGGGTGCTGGCGACCCGGTTCGGGTGGCACGCGGTGGAGGCGGCGCACCGGGGCGAGTTCGGCAAGATGACCGCGCTGCGGGGCACCGACATCCTGATGGTCTCGCTGGCGGAAGCGGTGGAGACGCTGAAGACGGTGCCCGCCGACCGGTACGAAGAGGCGGAGTGCGTCCTGTAACGCGTAGCTGAGCGAAACCGCCCCCGGTCACGATCGTGGCCGGGGGCGGTTCTAGTCTGGGTGCGGACAGACTTGCACAACCCCCACGAATCAGGAGCCGTCCGATGGATCACGGCGGGCACGGCATGACGATGGATCTGCCGCCGTTCACGTTCGGGCGCGGGCTTGAGTGGTCGGCCGATCCGTTCTTCCTGACGGCCTGCCTGCTGGGGCTCGGGCTGTACGGCTGGGGGGTCGTCCGGCTGCGGCGGCGCGGGGACGCGTGGCCGGTGGGACGGACGATCTCGTACGTCATCGGGGTGCTGACTGTCGGTCTCGTGATGTGCACCAAGCTCAACGACTACGGCATGGTCATGTTCAGCGTGCACATGGTGCAGCACATGGTCATCAGCATGCTGTCGCCCATCCTGCTGCTGCTCGGCGCCCCGGTCACCCTGGCGCTGCGTGCCCTGCCGCCCGCAGCGCGGGGGCGCAAGGGGCCGCGCGAGCTGCTGCTGATGTTCCTGCACAGCCGGTACATGAAGCTCATCACCCATCCGGCGTTCACCATCCCGCTGTTCATCGCGAGCCTGTACGCCCTGTACTTCACACCGATCTTCGACTTCCTGATGGGTTCGAAGACCGGGCACATCGCGATGATGGTGCACTTCCTCGCCGTGGGTGTGGTGTTCTTCTGGCCGATCATGGGCGTGGACCCGGGGCCCAGCCGGCCGGGCTATCTGATGCGGATGCTGGAGCTGTTCGCGGGGATGCCGTTCCACGCGTTCTTCGGCATCGCGTTGATGATGGCGTCGGAGCCGATGGTCGAGACGTTCAAGCACCCGCCCGCCTCGCTCGGCATCGACGCGCTCTCCGACCAGAACGCGGCCGGCGGTATCGCCTGGGCGTTCAGCGAGGTGCCCTCCGTGCTGGTGCTGGTAGCCCTGCTGTTCCAGTGGTACAGCTCGGAGCAACGGCAGGCCAAGCGCCAGGACCGGGCCGCCGACCGGGACGGCGACAAGGAACTCGAGGCGTACAACGCCTATTTGGCCTCATTGAACACACGAGGCAATTGAACACACTCGGCAACTGAACGGCAATTTCATTCAGTAGCATAAAGCGCGATGGGGGAACCGCCGCCGGGGGGAGCGGTAATGACATTTCGCGCAGTTGTGCAAAGGACCGGAATTCCGGTGATCCGCAGGATCGCCGTGCTGCTCGTCTGCGTCCTGGTCATGAGCGGATGCGGCGGGGGCGCACATATGTTCGCCGTGCAGGCGGTCGCCGCCGGAGTTCCGTCGCTCGCGCCTTTCTTCGACGAGAAACAGGGACTGGGGCAGGACGCCGACATCCGCTCGATGCCGGTGCGGGGCACCTTGCAGCAAGGGGACACACCGGGCCTCTACGGAGGCACGAAGAAGCCGACCATCTGTGACGTGGCGAAGCTCAAGAGGTTTCTGACCGATCCCGCGAACCACCAGAAGGCGGTGGCGTGGTCGTCCGTGCTCGGCATCACCACGGATCGGATACCGGCCTATCTCGACCGGCTCACACCCGTGCTCCTGCGTCACGACACTCTCGTACAGAACCACGACTACAAAAAAGGAAAGGCCACGCCCTTCAACTCCCTTCTCCAGTCGGGAATCGCGATTCTCGTCGACGAGCAGGGGGAACCCGCGGCGAAGTGCTCGTGCGGAAATCCGCTGCGGCCGTTCAAGGGCGACGCGGGACGGATCTCCGTCAAGTTCGCGGACGGCAACAAGAAGTGGAACGGATATGAGCCGACCTCCGTGGTGGCCGTACGTCCGGCGCCGCGGACGATGGAGCGGCTCGCCCTCGTGGACGTCGACGATCCCGACCGGGGCATCACGCGTCCGGTCGGTACGACGGGCAAGCGCGACACCACCTTCGACACCAGGCAGCGGCACGCGGTGCCGAACCTCATGGGGACGACGTTCGGTGAGGCCAGGCGGCACCTGGTGAACAGCGGTCTGGCCGTCGGATACGCGGGGAGCGCGTCGCCGCCCGACGACGCGCGGGTCACCGCGTCCGATCCACCGGCGGGGACCGAGCTGCGGTTCGGGCAGTACGTGATGCTGAGTGTCGCCGACGGGACGAGCGGAGGGGCGAGCCGAGGGGTGACGTCCACTCCCCCGGCTCCGACGACCTCCGCGCCGACCCAGGGTCCGCCGACGTCCACGGCACCGCCCTCGACGCCTTCCACGTCGACACCGCCCACGTCTTCCGCGCCGACTTCGTCGCCGCCTCCGTCCACGCCGCCGCCGACGAGCGAGCCACCGCCGTCGAGCAGTGCGCCGTCGAGCGCATCGGCCACGACCAGTGCGGCTACGACCGGCTCGACCTCGTTGGTGACCAGCTCACCCCCGACGAGCGCACCGGTCACCAGCAGCGCGCCCGTGGCGAGCAGCGTCCCTGTCACGAGCAGCGTGCCGATCACCACGGACCCGGTGACCGGCACGCCCGCCGCGACCGAGACGTGACGTGGACCGGGGAGTGGGCCGGGTCATCGCCGGCCGTTATCTGCTGCTGAACAAGCTGGGCAGTGGCGGTATGGGACATGTGTGGCTCGCACATGACCAGCGGCTGGCCTGTGAAGTCGCGCTCAAGGAGATCGTGTTCAGCAATCCCGCGTACGCCGACGCCGAGCGGGAGGCCCGGGTGGCGCGGGCCCAGGCCGAGGCCCGGCACGCGGCGGGGCTGCGCGGCCACCCCCATGTGGTGACCGTCCATGACGTGCTGGAGCACGACGGGCTGCCGTGGATCGTCATGGAGTATGTGGCGAACGCCGTCGACCTGCGTGAACTGGTCGGCAGACAGGGCCCGTTGGCGCCCGCGGAGTGCGCCCGCATCGGTCTCGCCGTACTCGACGCGCTGACGGCTGGGCACGAGCGGGGTGTGATGCACCGGGACGTGAAACCGGCGAACATCCTGCTCGCGCCGGACCGCACCGGTTCGCCGTACGCACGGGTGCTGCTCACCGACTACGGCATCTCGGTGCAGCCGGACGCCGGGGAGACGCGGTACACGCTGACGTCCGTGCTCGTCGGCACCGCGGGGTATCTGGCGCCGGAGCGGGCCACGGGCGGGCCGCCGACCGCCGCCGCCGACCTGTTCTCACTGGGCTGCACGCTGTACCACGCCGTCGAGGGTCACGGCCCGTTCGCCCGCGAGTCGCCGCTCGCGGAGGTCACCGCCGTGGTGATGGAGGACCCGCTGCCACCGGCCCACGCGGGCGCGCTGGCGCCGGTGCTCCACGCGATGCTGGAGAAGGATCCGCTACGGCGGATTCCGGCGGCCGAGGCCGAGGTGGCGCTGTCGCGGGTCGTGACCCCGCAGACGGTGGCGGAGGCGTACTCCAGGACCCAGACCGACCTGGGCTCGCCGTCGCCCTGGGAGGATCTGGCCACCGGGCCCGCGCCGGTCGCGACTGCGGTGCCGGCACCACCTCCCGCACCGTCTCCGGGTCGGCGCCGCCGTCGGCGTCCCCGCGCCTTGCAGTCCGTCCTCGCGGGGCTCCTGGGGCTGGCCCTCGCCCTGGGCGGTGTCTGGTACGCGATGGCCCATCAGCAGCCCGGCGGGAACACGGGCACGGGCAGCGACAGCCGGCCGTACGGCGACGCCGTCGGGCTGTCCGCGCCACTCAGGGACGGCGACTGTGTCAGCGCCGACTGGCCCGGCGGGAACCGCTTCCGGGGTACGCCACGGCTGGTCGTCGACCACATGTGCCGCAACACCGTGCCCGACGGCCAAGTCATGGCGTTCGTATCTACCACATCCGCCGACGAGGCGCGCAAGGTCGGGGCGGACCGGTGTGCGCAGCGGACGCAGGAGATCCGGGAGAAGCTCGCGGATGTGCGGGGCTTCGCCGTCGTACCGACCGATGCGGGTTTCGAGGCAGCCGGACACCGCGCCGCCTGTCTGGTGCTGGGTGCGCACGGGCCGGTCTACGGGCCACTGGGCAGCCACCGTGCCCTCGGGTCGGCGTTCGCGGACACCTCGACCATGCAGAAGCGGGACTGTCTGGACGTGCCGTCGAACCGGGCCGCGAGCCTCGTCTCCTGTGCGGGAAAGCACGATCAGGAAGTGGTCGGGTTCACCCGGTTGGGCGCGGGCGTCACGCTGGCTCAGGCACGATCGCGGTCGGACGCGGCATGTGCGCGGGACCTCCCGCCGGCCGACTACGGCTTCGATCCCTCGGTCTACGAGTCCGCCTCCTGGACCAGCCAGGGACCGTGGAAGTCGGGCACACATTTCGTCGTGTGCACCGTGCGGAAGCAGAACGGAGGCACCATGGAGGGGAACGAACCATGAGGAGGGTGTCGCGATGCCCGGTTCCACGAAGACCATGGGGGTGATCACCGTCGGCGGGCTGGTGGTGGTGACGGCCTACACGGTGGCGCTCGGCAGCAACGGCTGGCTGTGGTTCGGCTGGGTCGTGCTGGGACTCATCACCCTCGGGATGGTGGCCACCCGCAGCACCTGACGCCCGCTACTGCTCGCTGCGCCGGCTCGCCGAGTGCACGCCCGGCTGGTACTTCGGCAGCCGGGCGGTGATCTTCATGCCCGCTCCCACGGCGGTCTCGATGACGAGGCCGTAGTCGTCGCCGTAGACCTGGCGGAGCCGGTCGTCGACGTTGGAGAGGCCGATGCCGCCCGAGGGGCTGACCTCGCCCGCCAGGATGCGGCGCAGCAGGTCGGGATCCATGCCGGTGCCGTCGTCCTCGATGACGACCAGGGCCTCGGCGCCCGCGTCCTGCGCGGTGATGCTGATGCGGCTCTTGCCCGCGGCGGAAGCTGCCTTGCCTTCGAGGCCGTGCTTGACGGCGTTCTCGACGAGCGGTTGCAGACACAGGAACGGGAGCGCGACCGGGAGCACCTCGGGGGCGATCTGGAGCGTGACCGAGAGCCGCTCGCCGAAGCGGGCCCGGACGAGGGCCAAGTAGTGGTCGATGGACTGGAGTTCGTCGGCGAGGGTGGTGAAGTCGCCGTGCCTGCGGAACGAGTAGCGGGTGAAGTCGGCGAATTCCAGGAGAAGTTCGCGGGCGCGCTCGGGGTCGGTGCGGACGAACGAGGCGATCACCGCGAGCGAGTTGAAGATGAAGTGCGGGGAGATCTGGGCCCGAAGTGCCCTGATCTCGGCCTCGATCAGCCTGGTGCGGGACTGATCCAGATCGGCCAACTCCAGTTGTACGGAGACCCAGCGGGCGACCTCTCCGGCGGCCCGGACGAGGACGGCGGACTCGCGCGGCGCACAGGCCACCAGCGCGCCGTGGACCCGGTCGTCGACGGTGAGCGGGGCGACCACCGCCCAGCGCAACGGACAGTCGGGAGCGTCGCAGTTGAGGCGGAACGCCTCGCCGCGGCCGGTCTCCAGAGGGCCCGCGAGCCGTTCCATGATCTCGGTCCGGTGATGGTCGCCGACGCCGTCCCAGGCTAGGACCTGTTTCTGGTCGGTCAGGCACAGCGCGTCGGTGCCGAGCAGGCTGCGCAGTCGGCGGGCCGAACGGCCGGCCGTCTCCCCGGTGAGGCCGGCGCGCAGCGGGGGTGCGGCGAGGGAGGCGGTGTGCAGGGTCTGGAAGGTGGCATGTTCGACGGGGGTGCCGAGTCCGCCGAGGCTCTCGGGGCGCGCGGTGCGTCGCCCGAGCCAGAAGCCGGCGGCGAGCAGCGGGAGGACGGCGACGCAGAGGCCGGCCAGGAATCCGCTCATGCGCCCGCCTCCGTCCTGTCCGGCGCTGTCACGCCTTCACCTCCGCCCGTAGCTCCTCTGGCAGATGGAACCGCGCCAGGATCGCCGCCGTTCCCGTGGGCACCCTTCCCGGGGTGGCCAGGGACACCAGCACCATGGTGAGGAAGCCCAGCGGGACCGACCAGAGCGCGGGCCAGGCGAGCAGGGCGTGCAGGGGGCCGGTGCCGGGGAAGCCGGCCATGGTCGCGGCCACGGCGACGAACGCCGACCCGCCGCCCACCAGCATCCCGGCGGCCGCGCCGGGCGGGGTGAGCCGGGTCCACCAGATGCCGAGGACCAGCAACGGGCAGAAGGAGGACGCCGACACGGCGAACGCGAGTCCCACGGCGTCGGCGACGGGCAGCCCGCCGACCAGGACGCTCGCCGCCAGCGGCATGGCCATGGCGAGGACCGTGCCGAGCCTGAAGTGCCGTACCCCGCGCGACGGGAGGACGTCCTGGGTGAGGACCCCGGCGACCGCCATGGTCAGTCCGGACGCGGTGGACAGGAAGGCCGCGAAGGCGCCGCCCGCCACCAGCGCGCCGAGCAGATCGCCGCCGACGCCGCCGATCATGCGGTCGGGCAGCAGGAGTACGGCAGCGTCGGCGTCGCCCGCGAGGGTGAGTTCGGGGGTGTACAGGCGGCCGAGGGCGCCGTAGACGGGCGGGAGGAGGTAGAAGGCGCCGATCAGGCCGAGGACGGCGACCGTGGTGCGGCGGGCGGCGACGCCGTGCGGGCTGGTGTAGAAGCGGACCACGACGTGCGGCAGGCCCATGGTGCCGAGGAAGGTGGCGAGAATGAGGCCGTACGTGGCGTACAGGGGGCGTTCCTCGCGGCTCGCGGCGAGGGAGGTCGACATGCCGCCGTTGGTGCCGCGGGCGGCGACGGGGACGGTGGCGCCCTTGGCGAAGGTGAGGCGGGTGCCGCGCCCGATGTGGTGGACGCCGGTGGGGAGTTGGAGCCGCGCGGTGTCGTAGCGGTGGTGGTCGACGGTGCCGTTCACCGTGACGGTCAGGGGGTGGTCGAGTCTCAGGTCGAGGGTGTCGTCGAAGCGGACGACGCGCTGTTCGCGGAAGGTGGCCGGTTCCTCGAAGGCGTGCCGGGGTGCTCCGTCGCTCTGCCAGGCGAGGACCAGGAAGAGGGCGGGGACGAGCAGCGCGGTGAGTTTGAGCCAGTACTGGAAGGCCTGCACGAAGGTGATGCTGCGCATGCCGCCCGCGGCGACGGTCGCGACCACGACGATGGCGACGATCAGGCCGCCGAGGGAGTCCGGCGCACCGGTGAGCACGGTCAACGTGAGCCCAGCGCCCTGGAGTTGGGGCAGCAGGTACAGCCAGCCGACTCCGACGACGAAGGCGCCCGCGAGTCGTCGTACGCCGTGCGAGGCGAGCCGGGCCTCGGCGAAGTCGGGGAGGGTGTAGGCGCCGGAGCGACGCAGCGGGGCGGCGACGAACAGCAGCAGCACCAGGTATCCGGCGGTGTAGCCGACCGGGTACCAGAGCATGTCGGGGCCCTGGACGAGAACCAGGCCGGCGATGCCGAGGAAGGAGGCGGCGGAGAGGTATTCGCCGCTGATGGCGGCCGCGTTGAGGCGGGGGCCGACGGTGCGGGAGGCGACGTAGAAGTCGGAGGTGGTGCGGGAGATGCGCAGGCCGAACGCGCCGACGAGGACGGTCACCACGACGACGAGGGCGACCGCCGGTATCGCGTAACTGGAGTTCACGCGCCTCAGCGGTCCTCTACGAGGCGTACGAAGTCGCGTTCGTTGCGTTCGGCGCGGCGCACGTACCAGAGGGCGAGCAGGACGAGCGGGGCGTAGAGGCAGAAGCCGAGGACCAGCCAGGCGAGGCGGCGGGAGTCCGGGGTCGCCGCGAACACCAGGGGCAGCGGGCCGACGAGCAGCACCAGGACCGCGAACACCGTGAGGGCGGCGCGGAGTTGGGTGCGCATGAGGGAGCGGACGTAGGTGTGGCCGAGGGTGGTCTGTTCGTCGATCTCGGTGCGTGGGCGGGAGTAGGAGGAGGCGCGGCGGGTGCGGCGGGGCGGGCCGGTGACGACGACCCGGCGTTCGGTGGGGTCCTGGGGCACCGTCATGACCTCCGCATCAGCAGGTCCCGCAGTTCGCGGGTGTGGCGGCGGCTGACCTGGAGTTCCTCGCCGCCCACGAGAACGCTCACCGTGCCCGCGTCCAGGCGGAGTTCGCCGATGTGGCGCAGGGCGACGAGATGGCGGCGGTGGATGCGGACGAAGCCGCGCGAGCGCCAGCGGTCTTCGAGGGTGGAGACCGGGATGCGGACGAGGTGGCTGCCCCGGTCGGTGTGCAGTCGGGCGTAGTCGCCCTGTGCCTCGACGTGGGTGATGTCGTCGACGGCCACGAAGCGGGTGACACCGCCGAGTTCGACGGCTATGTGGTCGGGGTCGGGTTCGTGCACGGGTATCCGCGGTGCGGCGCCCCCGAGTTCGGCTGCCCGGCGTACCGCCTCCGCGAGCCGTTCCTTGCGGACGGGTTTCAGCACGTAGTCAACTGCCTTGAGGTCGAAGGCCTGTACGGCGAAGTCCTCGTGCGCGGTGACGAACACCACGAGCGGTGGCTGCGCGAATCCCGTCAACAGCCGTGCCAGATCCAGCCCGTCGAGGCCGGGCATCTGGATGTCGAGGAAGACGACGTCGATGGCCTCCGGTCCGGCCGGCCCCGACTCCAGGGCGCGGTTGATGCGGCGCAGCGCCTCGGTCGCGTCGCCCGCGCCCTCCGCGCTGCCGATGCGTGGATCGGCGTTCAGCAGATAGAGCAACTCCTCCAGCGAGGGGCGTTCGTCGTCGACGGCGAGGGCGCGCAGCATGAACGTGGAGTGTAGGAGGAATTCGTACGCCTGGACATGTGTCCTGCGTGTGCCCTGCGTGGACGTTCGCGCTGGATACAGTGCCGACATGAACAGCAGGACCACCCCGTTCGACGACCTCGACCGGAAGATCATCACCGCGCTGATGGCGAACGCCAGGAGCAGCTTCGCCGAGATCGGCGCGGCGATCGGGCTGTCCGCGACGGCGGTGAAGCGGCGGGTGGACCGGCTGCGGGAGACGGGGGTGATCACCGGCTTCACGGCGACCGTGCAACCGTCCGCGCTCGGGTGGCGCACGGAGGCGTACGTGGAGGTGTACTGCGAGGGCGCCGCGCCCCCCAGGCGGCTCGCGGAGGTGGTGCGCAACTATCCGGAGATCACCGCGGCGATGACGGTGACCGGCGGCGCGGACGCGCTGCTGCACGTGCGGGCGACCGATGTGGACCACTTCGAGGAGGTGCTGGAGCGGATCCGGCAGGAGCCGTTCATCCGGAAGACGATCAGCGTGATGGTGCTGTCCCATCTCCTCCCGGAGAGCCCGGAGGCGGGCGCGACCCATCCGGCTCCCGACGACGCATCAGACATGCGCTGACGCCACGAAAGACGCAGCGTTCCTGCGCGGACGCGCAGCGTTCATCCCTTGTCGCCCGTATCTGTCGTTTCCTACCGTGATGTCAACCCTCAGTCGACATCACAGGAAGCGGAGGAACCCCTCTGTGCCCGAGACCCGTGTGCGGCGCCGGCGGCGCTTTCTCGTCTGTGAACCCAGACACTTCGCCGTGCAGTACGCGATCAACCCCTGGATGCATCCCGACACCCAGGTGGACGTCGATCTCGCCCAGGAGCAGTGGCGGACGCTGATCGACACCTACCGCTCCCACGGCCACACCGTCGACACCGTGCCCCCGGCCCCCGGCCTCCCGGACATGGTCTTCGCCGCGAACTCGGCGGTCGTCGTCGCCGGCCGCGTCTTCGGCTCCCTCTTCCACGCGCCCGAGCGGCGCCCCGAGTCCGACCACTACGACATGTGGTTCAAGGCGGCGGGCTACGACGTGTACCGCCCGGAGTCGGTCAGCGAGGGCGAGGGTGACCTGATCCCGACCGGCCGCTATGTGCTGGCCGGCACCGGTTTCCGCACGACCCGGGAGGCGCATCGCGAGGTGCAGGAGTTCTTCGGCGTCCCGGTGATCAGCCTGACGCTGGTGGACCCGTACTTGTACCACCTCGACACGGCGCTGTTCGTACTCGACGAGGACAACATCGCTTATTACCCGGAGGCGTTCTCGCCGGGCAGTCGTGAGGTGCTGGCGCGGCTGTTCCCGGACGCGGTGCTCGCGACCCGGGAGGACGCGATGACGTTCGGCCTCAACTCCGTGTCCGACGGCCGCCATGTCTTCATCGCGCCTCAGTCCGAGGCTCTGGCCGCGCGTCTCGCCGGTCACGGCTATGTCCCCGTCCCCGTCGACCTGTCGGAGTTCCACAAGGCCGGCGGCGGCATCAAGTGCTGCACCCAGGAGATCCGCTCATGACCGCACCCGCCGCCGCCCGTACGTCCGCCGACCTCATCCGCGCCGAGGAACCGGTCCTCGCGCACAACTACCACCCGCTGCCCGTGGTCGTCGCGCGCGCCGAGGGCGCCTGGGTGGAGGACGTCGAGGGCCGCCGCTACCTCGACATGCTCGCCGGGTACTCGGCCCTCAACTTCGGTCACCGCCACCCCGCGTTGATCGAGGCGGCGCATCGCCAGCTCGACCAACTCACGCTCACCTCGCGCGCCTTCCACAACGACCGGCTCGCCGAATTCGCCGAGCGGCTCGCGGAGTTGACCGGCCTCGACATGGTGCTGCCGATGAACACGGGCGCGGAGGCGGTCGAGAGCGGCATCAAGGTGGCCCGCAAATGGGCCTACGACGTGAAGGGCGTCCCGGCCGATCGGGCCACCATCGTCGTCGCGGCGGAGAACTTCCACGGCCGTACGACGACGATCGTCAGCTTCTCCACCGACGAGACGGCGCGGGCGGGCTTCGGCCCCTTCACGCCGGGTTTCCGGATCGTCCCGTACAACGACCTGGCGGCGCTGGAGGCGGCGGTCGACGAGACGACGGCGGCGGTGATGATCGAGCCGATCCAGGGCGAGGCGGGGGTGATCATCCCGGACCCGGGCTACCTGTCCGGCGTCCGCGAACTCACCACCCGCAAGGGCTGCTTGTTCATCGCCGACGAGATCCAGTCGGGCCTGGGCCGCACCGGCCGCACCCTCGCCGTCGACCACGAGGGCGTCGTCCCGGACGTACTGCTCCTCGGCAAGGCACTGGGCGGCGGGATCGTGCCGGTGTCGGCGGTCGTAGCGCGCCGCGAGGTACTCGCCGTACTACGGCCCGGCGAACACGGCTCGACCTTCGGCGGGAACCCCCTCGCCGCGGCGGTCGGTACCGCGGTCGTCGAACTCCTGGAGACCGGCGAATTCCAGCGCAGGGCGGCGGAGTTGGGCGAGGTGCTGCGGGCCGGTCTGGTGGATCTGGTCGGCCGGGGCGTGATCGGTTTCCGCGCCCGAGGCCTGTGGGCGGGCGTCGACATCGACCCGACCATCGGCACCGGCCGCGACATCAGCGAACGCCTCATGCGGGAGGGCGTCCTCGCCAAGGACACCCACGGCTCCACGATCCGACTGGCACCGCCGCTGACCATCACGGCGGATGAACTCCGGTCTGCTGTGGGGGCGTTGGAGAAGGTGCTGACGCGGGGGGTGTAGTGCAGGGGGCGTGATAGGCGGGTCGGCTGGATCGGTGCACGGGGATCGGTCCAGCCGGGTCTGTGTGGCGGGGCCCGGCAACTCCTGGGCGGGAGCGGCTGCTTGTCAGGGGCTGGGATGGTTGCTTGGCCGCCGCGCTTACCCCTGAGGCGCAGGCGGCGCCGACCGGGCCGCCGGACGCGGTCGCCATCGGGCTTCGCCGGGTGACGGGAGCTCCTCCGACCCTGCGCGGGACCGGCTGCTTGGTCGACGGCTGCCTGTCAGGCGCTGGGTTTGGCTACTTGGCAGCCGCGCTTCCCTCTGCGACGCAGGCGGCACCCACCCGGTCACCGGACCCGGTCACCATCGGGCTTCGCCGGGTGGCGGGAGCTGCTCCGGCCCTGTGCGGGACCGGCTGCTTGGTTGACGGCTGCCTGTCAGGCGCTGGGTTTGGCTGCTTGGTCGCCGCGCTTCCCTCTGCGACGCAGGCGGCACCCACCCGGTCACCGGACGCGATCACCATCGAGCTTCGCCGGGTGGCGGGACCTGCTCCGGCCCTTCGCGGGACCGGCTGCTTGGTCGACGGCTGCCTGTCAGGCGCTGGGTTTGGCTGCTTGGCCGCCGCGCTTCCCTCTGCGACGCAGGCGGCACCCACCCGGTCACCGGACCCAGTCACCATCGGGCTTCGCCGGGTGACGGGAGCTGCTCCGGACCTAGGCGGGGCGTCTCGGGCGCCGCGACGCCACACAACTCCCGTGCCGCAGCGGGTATTTGCCCACCGCACCGCCGCGCTCCGCAGCAAGAGCGGCGTCGGGCGGGGCGGAACCCGCCTGTCCCGAGGGGGTCACCACCGGCGCTTCGCCGGACGGAGGGGAGCAACTCCCGCCCCGAACCAGCCCCCCATCACCACCGACATGCCACAACACGCCACCCCCAGCAACTATCCCCCCACCACCCCACGCTCCCCACGCCCCCCCCCCGCATCCGCCAACGCAGCCTGCGCCAGCAGCCGACGCGCCAGGTCCCGGGCCTCGTCCACGGTCAGGGACGCCCACAGGCCGGGTTCGCCGTGTGTGACCGGGCCCACGTCCAAGGTGACGCGGGTGATCGGTAGTTCCGGGATCGCCAGTCGTAGGCGCTTCACGGCGACGTGGCGGCCGCAGGTGGTCACCAGTGGGGCTTCAACCGACGGCGGGAGCGGCTCCTGCCCTGACCGAACCATCTTGTCCACGACCCTTCTCTCAATATCCGGCGAGGTATCAGGAGGAGCGTCGGACGGGTCCGGGTTGTTCCCGGCAGGGGCGGGGCGGTCGTAGCGCATCGTGTGCAGGTGGTCGGCGGACCGTGATGGTCGCGGGCCGGTGGGTGAACCCCGGGGGAATTCTGTCCCGCCCGCCGGTCAGAACAGGGTCAAGGGGCGCGGTGGGGGACGTGGAGCGCTCATAAGATCGCTGGTATCACCCCCCTTTCGTACGACTCCCCCTGGAGGCCCGGCGTGCCCGAGACCGCGCGCGGCGCCGACGCCGAGACCGAGCCCGGTCGGACAGAGCCCGCTCCGGCGACCGCCGCCCGTCGCCGTACCGTGCTGCTCGCCGCCGGTGCCCTGGTCGCCGTGGTGGGTGTGGGGGCCGGTCTGCTGGCGGACAGGGGGTCCGGGGCGAGCGCGGGGCCGGGGCGAGCCGCCGACGGGCTGCCGCACACCACCGTCGAGGTCGCGACCTCCGGGTGCGGAAGCGGCTGGACGCATCCGCAGGCAGGGCATCAGGTCTTCGAGTTGCACAACACGTCCGGCGAGGCCGCCGAGGTGTATCTGACCGACCCGACGACCGGCGCGGTCTACGGCGAGGTCGAGGGGCTCGCGCCGGGGACGGTCCGGCCGCTCGGGGTGACCCTGGGCAATGGCTCGTACGCCTTCAAGTGCCTGCCCGACGACGCCGACGCCGTGACCGGTCCCACCGTGCGGATCACCGGCTCGAAGGTGAGGAGCGGACCGGCCGCGCTCCCCGTCACCCAGCAGGAGTTGATCCCGCCGACGCTCGCCTACCAGAAGTGGATCCAGGGCCAGACCGTCGAACTCGCCCGGAAGACCGATGTGTTGCGGGCCGCCGTCGACCGCGGTGATCTCGCCGCGGCCCGCAGGGCCTGGCTGCCCGCGCATCTCGTCTACGAGCGGATGGGCGCCGCCTACGGCACGTTCGGCGACTTGGACGGGGCGATCAACGGCACCACGGCGGGCCTCGCAGGCGGGGAGCGGGACGCCGGGTTCACCGGGTTCCACCGGGTCGAGTACGGGCTGTGGCACGGCGAGTCGGCGAGCGGACTGCGCGGGCCGGCCGATCAACTCGCCAAGGACGTCCACGCGTTGGAGACGAGCTGGCCCACCCAGCGGATGGATCCGTCCGACACCGGTCTGCGCGCGCACGAAATCCTGGAGAACACCGTGCAGTTCGAGCTGACCGGCCGTACCGACTACGGCAGCGGCACCAACCTCGCCGCCGCCCGCGCCAACCTGGACGGCACCCGGGTGCTGCTCGGGTATCTGCGCCCGCTGCTGAAGACCCGGGACACGGGCTTCGCCGAACTCGGCGACTGGATGGACCGGGCCCAGCACACCCTGGACGCGGCCGACCACTCCGGGAAGTGGACCCCGCTGTCCCAACTCTCCCGTGCGCAGCGGGAGAAGGTCGACGCCGATCTCGGTGGACTGGTCGAGAAGCTGGCCGACGTGGCCGCCCTCACGGACGTACGGAGGACCGCGTGAAGCGCGTGGAAGAGGTGGGCCGCCGGGGTTTCCTGGCGGGTGCGGCGGCCGTGGCCGGAGCCGGACTGGTGGCCGCCGATCACGGTGCCGCCTCGGCCGCCGTCCGGACGCGGGCTGCCGTGCCCTTCCACGGCGCGCACCAGGCCGGGATCCTCACCCCCGCGCAACGCGCCACCGCGTTCGTGTCCTTCGACACGACCGCCGCCAACAGGTCCGAACTCACCGATCTGCTGCGGACGTTCACCGAGCGGGCCCGTTTCCTCACCTCCGGCGGCAGCCCGGAGGACCTGGGGATCACCGCGCCGCCCGCCGACTCCGGCACCCTGGGCCCGGACCTGCCCTCCGACCGGCTGAGCGTCACGGTCGGCGTCGGGGCCTCGCTCTTCGACGACCGCTACGGGCTGGCGAAGCGCGTGCCTCACCGGCTGACCGCGATGCCGTCGTTCCCCGACGACGATCTCGACGCCGACTGGTGTCACGGCGATGTGAGCGCGCAGTTCTGCGCCGACAGCGCGGACACCGTGCTGCACGCCCTGCGCGATGTCACCCGGCACACCCGAGGGGGTCTCCAAGTCCGGTGGCGGATGGACGGGTTCATCAGTCCGCCGCGCCCCTCTGGCACCCCGCGCAACCACATGGGGTTCAAGGACGGCATCGCGAACCCGGCGGTGACCGACGCCCGCGCCATGAACGACCTGGTGTGGGTGGGGAGCGACAGCGGCGAACCGGCGTGGACGACCGGCGGCAGCTATCAGGTCGTTCGGCTGATCCGGATGCTGGTCGAGTTCTGGGACCGGGTCTCCCTCACCGAGCAGGAGCGGATGTTCGGCCGCGCCCGGGACACCGGCGCCCCGCTGGACGGACACCACGAGAAGGACGTCCCGAACTTCGCGCAGGATCCGCAGGGCGATGTGATCCCGCTCGACAGCCACATCCGGCTCGCCAACCCGCGCACCACGCAGAGCGCCGGCCAGCGCATCCTGCGGCGCGGCTACAACTACGACCGGGGCATGGACAGCAACGGCAATCTCGACATGGGGCTGCTGTTCTGCTGCTACCAGCAGGACCTGGCCCGGCAGTTCGAGACCGTGCAGAAGCGGCTGGCCGGTGAGCCGCTGGTCGACTACATCTCGCCGTACGGTGGCGGCTACTTCTTCGCGCTGCCCGGGGTGCGCGACGCGTCCGACTGGCTGGGCCGGAGCCTGCTGACCTGAGAGCACGGTCAAGAACAGGCCAACAGACCATGAGAATTTCCTGACCGGGCGTTCGCTCGCGCTTCATTGCCGCTCCCCCGCCCCGCCGTCACCATTGCCGAGGCTTCGGTCGTAGGTGTCGCGGCCCCGCACGGCGTGACAGCGAGAACCAGTGCTCCCGGAAGGCGAGACAGCATGATCGGCAAAGTCGGCAAAGGAAGAAACCCGGGCGCTCGGCGCCGGTTGACGCGCATGGGCGCCCTGCTCGGCGCCGCGGCGCTGGCGGGCGCGGGCGGAGTCGTCCCCGCGGCGGCGAACACCGGCGGCCACCAGCCCTCGGGCAGCACGCACACGTCGACGCCGATCAAGCACGTGGTCGTGATCTACGACGAGAACATCTCGTTCGACCACTACTTCGCGACCTACCCGCAGGCCGCGAACACCGACGGCACCAAGTTCAAGGCAGCGGCGCACACGCCGAAGGCCGACAACCTGCTCAACGCCGGGCTGCTGAAGAAGAACCCGAACCTCTACACGCCGACCCGGCTGAGCAGTTCGCAGGCGATGACCTGCGACCAGAACCATTCCTACGGCCCCGAGCAGTACGCGGCCGACGGCGGCAAGGCCGACAAGTACGTCGAGAACACCGAGGTCAACAAGTGCTCCGGCCTCTTCGGTGAGCCCGGCCTGGTGATGGACTACTACGACGGCAACACCGTCACGGGCCTGTGGAACTACGCCCAGCAGTACTCCCTCAACGACCGCTCGTTCAGCTCGAACTTCGGTCCCTCCACGCCCGGCGCCCTCAACCTGATCTCCGGTCAGACGCATGGCGTGATCTCGGTCGACCCGGCGTCCGGCACCACGAACCCGAAGCAGACGACGACCCCGGACTCGTACGCCGTGGTCTCCCCGAACGCCAAGGGTGTCGGCACGGTCATCAACGACCCCGACCCGGCCTTCGACGACTGCTCGGACAAGGACCACACCGCCACCAGCGCGCTCGCGGTGATGCAGGGCAAGAACATCGGTGACCTGCTCAACTCGAAGAACGTGAGCTGGGGTTGGTTCCAGGGCGGCTTCCGGCCCAGCACCGCCTGGGACGGCAAGAGCGGCGACTACGCGAAGTGCGCCGGCACCACCCACACCAACGTCGGCGGCGCGGCCTCCGAGGACTACAGCCCGCACCACTCGCCGTTCGAGTACTACAAGTCGACGTCGAACCCGCACCACCTGGCCCCGAAGTCCGTCGCCGAGATCGGGCACAACGGCCGGGCCAACCACAACTACGACCTGACCGACTTCGACGCCGCGCTGAAGGCCGACAGCCTTCCCGCGGTGAGCTTCCTGAAGGCGGCCGAGTACCAGGACGGGCACGCCGGTTACTCCGACCCGACCGACGAGCAGAACTTCCTGATCAAGGAGATCAACGCGCTGCAGAAGTCGCCCGAGTGGAAGTCGACGGCGGTCGTGCTCGCCTACGACGACTCCGACGGCTGGTACGACCACGTCTCCTCGAAGGTGCTGAACGGCTCCAAGGACTCCACGGTCGGCTCCAACGGCAAGGCCACGGACAGCCCCGCCTGCCAGTCCGGTCCGGCCGCCAAGGGCGGCTACGCGGACCGCTGCGGCCCCGGCACCCGGCAGCCGCTGCTGGTCATCTCGCCGTACAGCAAGGTCAACAAGATCGACCACACCGCCACCGAGCAGGCGTCGATCACCAAGTTCATCGAGGACAACTGGCACACCGGGCGCATCGGTGACTCCTCCTTCGACCAGCGCGCGGGCAGCCTGGGCAACATGTTCGACTTCCGGCACCCCAACAACAAGCAGGTGCTGCTGAACACGAACGGCTCCGTGCAGTCGGTCAAGCGGATCCCGCACTACTCCCAGACGTCGTCGACGGCCACCGAGGCCCCCTACCCGGCGTACGTCCAGGACCTGAAGGCGCAGAACGTCGCCGACAGCACCTCCTCCTCCACGACCCTGCCGATCGCGGTCGGCGCCGGTCTCCTCACCGCCGTAGGAGCGACCACCGCGTTCGCCGTGTACCGCCGCAGGACGCACGCCAGGGGGACCACCGCGTCGCTGTGACGTGACCCCGGGTGAACCACACGACGGAGGGCGGCGAGAGAGATCTCGCCGCCCTCCGTCGCCGGTTCCACCAGACGACGGCTGCCCCTACACTGGCACCTCACGAGGTACCGGGTGACCTGCGAGAACAGGTCGGTCGAGCCGACCCGCCGGAGTGAGGAGCGACCCCCCTTGTTCTACTACCTCCTGAAATACGTCATTCTGGGGCCCTTGCTCAGGCTGACCTTCCGGCCCCGGATCGAGGGCCTCGAACACATACCGGAGTCGGGCCCGGCGATCGTCGCCGGCAACCATCTCTCCTTCGCCGACCACTTCCTGATGCCGGCGGTCCTCAAGCGCCGTATCACCTTCCTCGCCAAGGCCGAGTACTTCACCGGCCCAGGCATCAGGGGCCGCCTCACCGCGACCTTCTTCCGCAGCGCGGGCCAGATCCCGGTCGACCGCTCCGGCAAGGAGGCCGGCCAGGCCGCGATCCGCGAAGGCCTCGGCGTCCTCGCCAAGGACGAACTGCTCGGCATCTACCCGGAGGGCACCCGCTCCCACGACGGCCGCCTCTACAAGGGCAAGGTCGGCGTCGCGGTGATGGCCCTGAAGGCCCAGGTCCCCGTCATCCCGTGCGCGATGATCGGCACCTTCGAGGCCCAGCCGCCGGGCAAGGTCATCCCGAACATCCACCCCGTGACCATCCGCTTCGGCAAGCCCCTCGACTTCTCCCGCTACGAAGGCATGGAGAACGAGAAGGCGATCCTGCGCGCCATCACCGACGAGATCATGTACGCGATCCTCAAGCTCTCCGAGCAGGAGTACGTCGACCAGTACGCGGCCGTCGTGAAGGCGGAGGAGGCGGCCGCGGCCAAGGAGCGCAAGTTCCCGCGCCTGCCGCTGAGTTGAGAGCCCGCGAGACGACATGAGCGAGGGGCGGCCGGTTCAGGACCGGCCGCCCCTCGTCACGTGCGACTACTGCTGCTTACGACTTCTGCTGCCTACGGCACCGGCGTCGCGTGCGGGGTGCACGTCACGTCGGCGGTGTCGAGCTTGCCGGTCAACAGGTAGGTGTCCACCCGGGTGTTGATGCACGGGTTGACCAGACCGGTCACACCGTGGGAGCCCGCGTCCTTCTCGGTGATCAGGCGGGAGCCCTTGAAGCGCTTGTGCAGTTCGACGGCGCCGGCGTACGGAGTGGCGGCGTCACGCGTGGACTGCACGATCAGCACCGGCGGCAGACCCTTGCCGGTCTTCACCTCGACCGGGGACTGCTGCTTGACCGGCCAGGTGGCGCACGGCAGGTTCATCCAGGCGTTGGCCCAGGTCATGAACGGGTACTTCTTGTTGAGCGCCGTGTTGTCCTTGTCCCACTTCGCCCAACTGGTGGGCCACTTGGCGTCGGTGCACTCGACGGCCGTGTAGACGGCGTTGCCGTTCTCCGCGGTGATGTTGCCCGCGGTGTCCGACAGGTCGGGCGAGGCCGCGTCGATCAGCGCCTGGGTGTCTCCGGCGAAGTACTTGCTGAAGGCGGTGGCGACCGGCACCCACGAGGAGTCGTAGTACGGGGCGCTCTGGAAGAAGCCGATCAGCTCGGCCGGACCGACGACCCCGCCGAGCGGGCTCTTCTTGGCGGTGGCGCGCAGTTCGAGCCACTTCGCCTGGACCGCGTCGCGGGTGGTGCCCAGGTGGAAGGCCGCGTCGTTCTTGGCGACCCAGTCCTCCCAGTCCTTCCAGCGGCCCTCGAAGGCGATGTCCTGTTCCAGGTTGGCCTGGTACCAGATGTTGTCGCGCGCCGGGTTGACGACGCTGTCGACGACCATCCGGCGCAGGTGGCCCGGGAACAGCGTGCCGTAGACGGCGCCGAGGTAGGTGCCGTAGGAGACGCCCAGGTAGTTGAGCTTCTTCTCGCCGAGGGCGGCGCGGATGACGTCCAGGTCGCGCGCGGTGTTCGGCGTGGTCATCTGCGCGAGCATGGTGGTGCCGGTGCGCTCGGCGCAGCCGTCCGCGTACTCACGGGCCAGCTTGCGCTGCGCGTTCTTGTCGGCCGTGCTGTCCGGTACCGGGTCCGCCTTGGGCGCCTTCACGAACTCCTGCGGGTCTATGCAGGAGATGGGCGCCGAGTGGCCGACACCGCGCGGGTCGAAGCCCACGAAGTCGTACGCCTTGGACGTGTTGACCCACAGCGGGTTCTTGGTGGTGACCCGGAGCGGGAAGCGCATGCCCGAGCCGCCCGGCCCGCCGGGGTTGTAGACGAGCGCGCCCTGGTGCTCCGCCTTGGTGCCGGTGCTGACGGCACGGTCGACGGCGAGCTTGATCTTCTTGCCGTCGGGCTTGGTGTAGTCGATCGGCACGGTGACCCAGCCGCACTGGACCGGCTTCGCCAGCGCCCAGTCGGTGGGACAGTCCTGCCAGTTGATCCCGGCCTTGGCGGCGCGCGCGGCCGTGAGCGCGGCACCGCGGGCGGCCGCACGATCCTGACCGCCGCCGGCCGTGTGGCCGCTCTGCGCGTTCGCCGCGGGTGCCACGACGGCTCCGGCTATCAGTGCCGCCGCCGCGAATCCGGCCGAACCGAACGCCATCACCCGGCCCTTCGGTCTGGTGTACCTCAAGTGGGCCCCTCCCCGTACATCGTTGCGACATGGTCTCGGAGGATCCTCGCGGCTATGAGCCACCTGAGAACAGAGGCAGTTGACCTTCTTTACCAATCCGATAAGCGGAAATGCGCGTACCGCTCAGCGGATACTCACCCCAGCGCCACCAACGCCTCGTCCAGCACCTTCCGCAACCGCAGCCCGTCCGCCGCGAGGGCCGTCACCAGCACGGCGGGTCCGGCGAGCGGCGCCAGGGCCGCGTACTCCCCCAGCATGCGTGCGGCGGGCGGCTCGTGGGTGAACTCCGGTCGTACGACGACGAGTTGACCCACCGCGCGATGTCCCGCGAGGACGGCGGGCCCGTCCCAGCCGCCCGGTGCTCCGGGACCGCAGGCCAACTCCTGGTCCAGGACGGTGCGTCCGGCGATCCGTAGCGCGAGCCGGCTGGTGAGCCGCCCGGGTTCCTCACCGGCCCGCCCGAGCACCTGCTCCTCGCGCAGCACGAGCCGGGCTGAGGCGGCCAGCTCGACCCGAGTCGTGACATGCAGGTCGCTCCCCCGCACGGAGATCAACTGCTCGGGCAGCCAGTGCAGTTCACCGCCCTCGGCGACGTCGATCCGCACCTCGTACCGCGACTCCCCCTTCGCCTGCCCCGGCAGCGCGATGGTCGCGGCGGCAGAGCCGACCCGCAGCCGGGCCCCGCGCTCCACCTCCGCCTCCACGGCGAAGTGGTCCCCGCCGAGCGGCCCGCTCATCGCCCCGACGAGCATGACCCGCGCCTCGGACCCGCTCGCCCGGGTCCGGCGCAGCGCGAGCGGCCCGTCGCCCGCCAGGACAGGCAGCGCGGTACCGCCCCGCCCGTCCTCGCGGGCCGCGATCCGCGCGGTGGCCCGTACCCCGGTCGCGCTCACGCCGTCCACGCGGTGAGCCGCGCCCGCACCCAGGCGGCGACATCGGCGACGCCCGCCTCGGTCCGCAACGACTGGAGGACGACGGGCAGTTCGGCCCGCTGCGCCTTCGCGTCGGCGGCCATCCGACCCAGATCGGAGCCGACGTACGGCGCCAGGTCGGTCTTGTTGACCACGAGCAGGTCGGCCGTGGTCACGCCGGGCCCGCCCTTGCGCGGGATGTCATCGCCACCGGCGACGTCGATCACGAAGATCTGCGCGTCCACGAGTCCCTTGGAGAAGGTCGCGGTGAGGTTGTCCCCGCCCGATTCCACGAGGATCAGGTCCAGCGGTCCGACCGCGTCCTCCAGGTCCTCGACCGCTTCGAGGTTGGCCGAGATGTCGTCCCGGATCGCGGTGTGCGGGCACGCGCCGGTCTCCACGGCGGTGATCCGCTCGGGCGGCAACACGGCCTCCCGGAGCAGGAATTCGGCGTCCTCGCGGGTGTAGATGTCGTTGGTGACGACGGCGAGGGACAACTCGTCGCGCAGGGCCCGGCAGAGCGCGGCGACGGTGGCGGTCTTACCCGAGCCGACCGGCCCGCCGAGGCCGATGCGCAGGGCGCGGCGGGTGCCGTCGGGACGACGGGCGTCGGCGCTGACGGCGGCGGGGCCGTCGTGGGTGTGGTCGAGGTGCATGAGTGCGGCTCCTTCTGTTCTTCTACGGTGCTTCAGGAGGCGAACAGGCGCACCGGCCAGGCCGCGTGCGCCTCCGCCCCGATCTCCAGCAACGGCGCGGCGGCGCGGGGCAGTTCGTCGATCCCGCCCGTGACCGCCCGCCGGGCCGCGTCCACCGCCCGGTCGGCGACGAGGTCCACCTCCGGTGCCAGCCCGGCCAGTACGGCCGTGGCGTCGAAGGGATCGAGGCTGAGCAGCCGTACGGTCGCGGAGGCCGGTCCGCTCACGCTCTCGTAGGCCGCGCAGTACGCCGCGTCCTCGGGGCCGAGACCGGCCGCCCGGGCCACCAGGCCCAGCACCACCGGCTGATGCGCGCCCTTGGGGAACTCCCGTGCCAGGGCGTCTAGTTCGACGGACGGCCAGGTCGCCCTGGCGGCCCGCGTCAACTGCCGGCCAAGTTTCCGTGCGGCCACCCGCAGCGCGGGCGACGGCGTCCGGGCGTCCGCCGCCCGGTCCAACTCGACCGGGTCGACGCCGAGTACGGCCGCCGCCGCCAGCGCGGCGGACACCAGCCCGGCCGTGTTCAGCCGTCCCCGGCAGAAGTCGCCGAGGCTCGCCGCCCCGGTGACCCGCCCTGCCTTGACGGCCGCTTCGGCCCCGCCGGAGTGGGCGTGTCCACCGGCGGGAAAGCGGCCGTCGGCGAGGATCAGCAGTGCGCCCCTGGACATCAGATTCCCCTGGCCATCAGAAGAGGAAGTACCGCTGGGCCATGGGCAGTTCGGCGGCCGGAGTCGCCTCGACGAGTTCCCCGTCGATGTGCACGGCGAAGCTGTCGGGGTCGACCTGGACGCGGGGGCGGGCGTCGTTCTCCCGCATGTCGGCCTTGGTGACCCCGCGGGTGGACTCGATGGCGACGAACTTCTTGCCGAGGTCGAGCCGTTCGGGCAGTCCGTCCTCGATCGCCAGCGGTGCGACGAAGTTGAACGAGTTGGCGGCCGGGGCCCGTCCGATCGCGCCGAACATCGGCCGGGGCAGGATCGGTTGGGGTGTCGGGATGGACGCGTTGGCGTCGCCCATCTGCGCGTAGGCGATCTGGCCGCCCTTGAGGACGAGGTGCGGCTTGACGCCGAAGAACGCCGGTTCCCACAGCACGAGGTCGGCGAGCTTGCCGGTCTCGACGGAGCCGATCTCGCGGGCGAGGCCCTGGGCGAGAGCGGGGTTGATCGTGTACTTGGCGATGTAGCGCCGGACACGGCGGTTGTCGGCCCGCCCGTCGCCGGGCAGCGCTCCGCGCCGTCGCTTCATCACATGGGCCGTCTGCCAGGTCCGCAGGACGACCTCGCCGACGCGGCCCATCGCCTGCGCGTCGGAGGAGATGATCGAGATGGCGCCGAGGTCGTGGAGGATGTCCTCCGCGCCGATCGTGGAGGGCCGGATGCGGGACTCGGCGAAGGCCAGGTCCTCGGGCACCGCCGGGTTGAGGTGGTGGCAGACCATCAGCATGTCGAGGTGTTCCTCGGCGGTGTTGACGGTGTAGGGGCGGGTCGGGTTGGTGGAGCTGGGCAGCACGTGCGGCTCGGAGACCACCGTCATGATGTCCGGCGCGTGCCCGCCGCCCGCGCCCTCGGTGTGGTACGCGTGGATGCCGCGTCCGGCGATGGCGGCGAGGGTGTCACCGACGAACCCCGCTTCGTTCAACGTGTCGGTGTGGATGGCGACTTGGACGCCCGTGCGGTCGGCCACGGTGAGCGAGGCGTCGATGACGGCCGGGGTCGAGCCCCAGTCCTCGTGCAGCTTGAGGCCGAGGGCGCCGCCGCGGATCTGGGACATCATCGCGTCGTGCGAGACGGTGTTGCCCTTGCCGAGGAAGCCGATGTTGAGCGGGTACTGCTCCATCGCCGCTATCATCCTGGCCAGATGCCAGGGGCCGGGCGTCACGGTCGTCGCCTTGGAGCCCTCGGCGGGGCCGGTGCCGCCGCCGACCAGGGTGGTGACGCCGGCGGACAGGGCCTCGTCGGCGATCTGCGGGCAGATGAAGTGCACGTGCGCGTCGACCGCACCGGCCGTGAGGATGCGTCCGTTGCCCGCGATGACCTCGGTCTCGGGGCCGATCACCAGGTCGGGGTGGACGCCGTCCATGGTGTCGGGGTTGCCGGCCTTGCCGATCCCGGTGATCCGGCCGTCGCGGATGCCCACGTCGGCCTTGACGATGCCCCAGTGGTCGACGATCACGGCACCCGTGACGACGGTGTCGGGGGTGCCCTCCGCACGCGTGGCACGTGCCTGGCCCATCGACTCGCGGATGACCTTGCCGCCGCCGAAGACGGCCTCGTCACCGGCGAGTCCGGGGCCTCCGGAGCGGTCCTCCTCGATCTCGATCAGCAGATCGGTGTCGGCGAGCCGGATCCGGTCGCCGGTGGTCGGCCCGAACAGGTCCGCGTACGCGGCACGGGAGATCTCAGGCATCGAGGGCACCTCCGGTCTCCCCACGCAGTCCGGGCACGACACGGGCGCCGGCGAGCGGGACGAGTTCGACGTCGACGGGGATCCCCGGCTCGAAGCGCACGGCCGTACCGGCGGCGACGTTGAGTCGCTTGCCGCGCGCGGCGGCACGGTCGAATTCGAGCCCGGGGTTGGCCTCGGCGAAGTGGTAGTGGGAGCCGACCTGGACGGGCCGGTCGGCGGCGTTGAGGACGGTCATCCGTGTGACCTCGCGGCCCGCGTTGTAGACGATCGGGTCGTCCGCGAACAGGATCTCGCCGGGAATCATCGAGGCACCTCAGACGATCGGGTCGTGGACGGTGACGAGCTTGGTGCCGTCCGGGAAGGTCGCCTCGACCTGGACGTCGTGGATCATCTCGGGGATGCCTTCCATGACGTCGTCCCTGGTGAGCAGCGTGCGCCCGGAGGCCATCAGTTCGGCGACGCTGCGGCCGTCACGGGCGCCTTCGAGGATGTGCGACGTGATGAGGGCGACCGCCTCGGGGTGGTTCAGCTTGAGACCACGGGCCCGGCGCTTCTCTGCCACGTCGGCCGCCACATGGATCAGCAGCCTCTCTTGCTCGTGCGGGGTCAGTTGCACGCTCCCACCTCACAGTCCTCGCTCCGGACCGTGCGGGGTCCGGCTGCCGCAGCCCCGGGGCAAAGTCCCTGGTGGCGTGGATCGGCAGGCTAGTTGGACCGGGTTTCAAGCAAGTTAACCGAGCCGTGATCAGGGCAATCGGATCTACGCCCGTAGAGAGCGCCCTCGCTAGGAGGGGTTCGACCCACGGTGTTCGGCCGCGATACCGAACCGCTGGTGTTCGCGGGGAGCGGACGCGACCTCGCGCACGGCGGAGACGGCACTGACCACCCGCTCCTCGCCGGACCGGTCCAGCGCCTCCAGTCGCTCCAGGTCGGCGGCGGAGACCAGGGCGACGAGCGGCTTCCCGTGCCGTGTCACGACGACGCGCTCGGCGCCGTACACCACCCGGTTGATCAGGTCGGCGAGCTCAGCCCTGGCTTGCGTCACCGGAATCTCGTAGGCCATGAGCCCATCATACGTTCCATACGTCCTGTACATTTTGTACAGAGCCGGTTTTCGCAGAGAGCCCGGCCGGAGAGGGGCTACGCCATGACCCGACCGTCCGCCCGCCATGTCCTGCCCGAGTTCACCGAGCGCACCAGCGCCGGGCACCGGACCCTCGACCCGTACTCGAAGTTGCTGGAGGAGCGGATCGTCTTCCTCGGGACGCCGATCGACGACATCTCGGCGAACGATGTGATGGCCCAGTTCATGCACCTCGAACACCAGGCGCCGGACCGGGACATCTCGCTGTACATCAACTCGCCCGGCGGCTCGTTCACCGCGATGTCGGCGATCTACGACACGCTCCAGTACGTCAGTTGTGACGTGGAGACGATCTGCCTGGGCCAGGCCGGCTCGTCCGCCGCGGTGCTGCTGGCGGCGGGCACGCCGGGCAAGCGGTCCGCGCTGCCGGGCGCGCGGATGGTGATCCACCAGCCCTCGCTGCCCGAGCCGGTCCACGGTCAGGCGAGTGATCTCGCCATCCAGGCACAGGAGTTGGCGCGCACCCGGTCCCGACTGGAGGAGCTGCTGGCGCGTCACACGGGCCGGACGGTGGAGCAGGTGAGCGCGGACATCGAGCGGGACCGCATCCTGGACGCCCAACAGGCCCTGGAATACGGCCTGGTGGACCGGATCGTGCCCAGCCGCAGGAGCTCGCTCACCGAGCCGGGCGGGGAGTGAGCCCGCGATGCTGCCGCCGGAGCTTCCACCGCTGCCCGCACTGACGCGTGCCGAGGGCGAGTTGATTGACCGTTATCTCGATGTGGCCGACCTGCTGGGCCGTATCAACCCCGCGCATCACGGAGACACCTACCGTGGTCTGAGGGCCGCTCAGGCGCTGGTGGCCAAGGCGGCCGAGCTGCGGGACGCGCTGGCGCTGATGCACCAGCGGGGCGAGACCGAGCTGCACGCGCCCACCCTCGCGCGGGCGCTGCGCGTGCTGGACGGGGAGCGCCGCACGGCTCGCGTCACCATCCCCGCACCCTCCGACAGTTGAGGGCATGCGGAGTCCTCGCGGGCGCGGGTGAAACGGGCCGAACGGCTTACCCCCGATCGGAGTAGCCACTCCTCCGTCCGTGAGGCCCCCGGGCTTGCGCAACTGGCGTAGACCGGGGGCCGGATGAAGTGCTCCGGTGCTGGTCCGAGGGGTGCGCGCCCCTCGACACCTCTTCGAACATTGGGGTGTCCACCCGAACGGGTGAGTGGTGAGTAACCCCACAAATCCCCGGTTCCGTTGGGATTTTCGGACATCCATGGGTCAAGATCCCTGTCTGACGACAAGACCCCGCCGCAGCGGCGGGGCGATCCGGGCGGACGCCGAGTCCTGCCGCCGCCCGGATGACAGGTCGACAGGATTGCATCGGCAGGAGTGGAGGACCCAAGCACGACGGGTCGCCGGGACGGTCACGCCATGACCGGGTCGAGCAGCCCTTGGGGTGAAGCCGCGAGTGTGCGGCCGGGCAACTTCGCCAGCCCGAATCCGACAGGTCATCCTTCACAGGCGGCTGACGAAGGGTTGCGCATGACTGCGCTCAATCGTGTCCCGTCGCTGATGGTCCGGGCCGGTACGGCCTCGGCCTTCGCCATCGCCGCCGTGGGCGGCTCCGTCGTGATCCCGGGCGTCGCATCCGACGCCGCGGCCGCGACACCAGCGACGAAGGCACTCCAGGTGGCCGCCTCCAAGAAGGGCTCCCCCTACCGGTACGGCGCCACCGGACCGAGCCGCTTCGACTGCTCCGGGCTGACGCTCTACTCGTACAAGAAGGCGGGCAAGAAGCTGCCCCGTACGGCGGCCCAGCAGTACAACAAGACCCACCACGTCTCGGCCAAGGGCCGCAAGGCCGGGGACCTGGTGTTCTTCCACTCGGGTTCCAGCGTCTACCACGTCGGCATCTACGCCGGGAAGGGAAAGATCTGGCACGCCCCCAAGACCGGGGACGTGGTGCGCTTGCAGAAGATCTGGACCAAGAGCGTCTGGTACGGCCGGGTCAGCTGACCCTCGCTGAGCCTCCCGAGGGGGTGGCGGCCACCTGACGGGCCGCCACCCCCTCGGGTGCGCCAGGCCGACAGGGCCTACGGCTCCTGCTGGCCCGCTGCGGTCACCGGTCGGGCCGGGACCGTCCAGGGCACCTCGACGGAGACCGTCTTGCCGCCCTCCCTGGTGGGCCTGACCTTGAGTTTGCCGCCGCACTCCGCGGTCAGCCAGCGGATGATGACCATCCCCCGGCCGTTGTCCTGCTGGACGGCGGCCGGCAGTCGTTTGGGGAAGCGGGGGTGGCTGTCGGTGACGCCGATGCGCAGGTGTTCGTCACGCTCCAACTGGATGTCCACCGTGAAGGTGGGTGACTGTCCGAGGGTGTGCTGTACGGCGTTGGTGGCGAGTTCGGAGACGATGAGGCGGATGGTGTCGGCGACCTCCGTGTCCGCCGGCAGTCCCCATTCCGCGAGGGTCCCGACCACGTAGGTGCGGGCGGTGGAGACCGAGGCGGGATCGCTCGGCAGAGTGACGGATGCTTCCAGATGGTCTGCCATGGCGCGGTCGTCCCTTTCCCGCGGGACCGGTGTCCGACACGGAGCGGATGGTTCGAGTACGGTCCCGGACTGGTGCTTCTTCGCCAGACTGCCATTACCTCGGCGGTAACGGTGCCGATCCACCAAGATATGCATATATCTGTCGCTCGAAGCGGTGAACTCTGCGACCTCAGACCGTATTTGGGCGGCTCGGAAGGAGTAAGGAGAAACCCATGCAGTACGGTCCCGCGGTGCGCCGCCGCAAACTGGGCGCCGAACTCCGCGCGTTGCGTGCGGAAGCGGGGCTCACCAGTGGGGAGGCAGCCCGACTGGTCGGCTGGCACCAGTCGAAGGTGAGCCGGATCGAGACCGGCGCGAGTGGCGTGAAACCGCCTGACGTCCGGTTACTTCTCGATGCCTATCAGGTGAGTGACGCCCAGCTTCGGGACATGCTGCTCGTGCTCGCGGGCTCGGACGACAACGGCGGCCGACACCACTGGTGGCACGCCTATCGCGGCGTACTGCCGCCCGCCTACCGGGACTTCATCAGTCTGGAGTCACAGGCCAGCACGATCCGCAACCTGGAGACGTCGGTGGTCCCCGGTTTGCTGCAGACGCCCGAGTACGCCCGCGCGGTGACCCGGGCCGCGGTGGGCGGCCTCGACAACGACGGGGCCGACCGGCTCGACACGCTGGTGCGGGTTCGGCTGGCCCGGCAGGACGTGCTGCGCGCTGATCCGCCGCTGTCGCTGAGCGTGGTCCTCGACGAGGCGGTACTGCGGCGGGAGGTCGGCGGACCAGGCGTGATGGCGCGGCAGCTCGACCGGCTCGTGGAGGCCGCGCGACTGCCCCAAGTCAGGCTTCAGGTACTGCCGTTCGCCGCAGGAGCACACATCGGCATCACCGGCCCTTTCGTTATCTTCTCCTTTCCGAGCACTTCTGATCTGGACGTGGTTGTTCTCGACCACTTGACGAGTAGCCTCTACCTCGAACGGAAAGAAGACCTAGAGGCCTACAGCGAGGCCTTCAACACCCTTCAGTTCCACGCACTTTCGCCCGAGGATTCGTTGGATCACATCGCCGGGATAGGTGACGGCTCGTAAGGAGGCACCATGTCTGCACTGCCTCGGAACGTACCTTCCAGTACCGAACTGTCCGGTGTGCGGTGGCTGCGCAGCAGCTACAGCACGGGAGCGAACAACTGCGTCGAGGCGGCCCGTCCGCGCTCAGGCCCCGCCACGGGGCTGCTCGCCGTACGCGACTCGAAGGACCCGCAAGGACCCGCCCTGCTCTTCTCCCCCGAGAGCTGGACGGGCTTCCTCACCACGTTCCACTGATCTGTTCCCCCGTCAGCGACACACGGCCGTGTCACGCCGACTCATGGTCGCGTCTCGCCGATCACACGTACAGCGCGTTCGATCTCGGCCCCGGAGAGGTTCGCTCGGGCGGTCAGCCTGAGCCGTGAGATGCCGTCGGGCACGGAAGGAGGACGGAAGCAGCCCACGGCCAGCCCTGCCGTACGGCAGTCGGCCGCCCAGCGGACGGCCGCCTCCGGGGACGGTGCCCGCACGGAGACCACCGCGGCGTCCGGACGCACCGCTTCCAGACCCGCGGCGGTCAGGCGTGCGTGCAGTTCGCCCGCCACGGCCCGAGCGCGCGCGGCCCGCTCGGGCTCGCGCCGCAGCAGGGTGAGGGCCGCCAGTGCGGCGCCGGCCGCCGCCGGGGCGAGGCCGGTGTCGAAGATGAACGTCCGTGCCGCGTTGACCAGATGGTCGATCACCCGGGCCGGACCGAGCACAGCCCCGCCCTGGCTCCCGAGCGACTTGGACAGTGTGACGGTAACGACCACGTCCTCGGCCCCCGCGAGCCCCACCGCGTACGGCGCCCCGCGCCCGCCCTCGCCCAGCACCCCGAGCCCGTGCGCGTCGTCCAGCAGCAGCCCGGCCCCGCGCTCCCGGCACGCCTCGGCGAGCGCGGCGACCGGCGCCGCGTCCCCGTCCACCGAGAACACCGAGTCGGACACCACGACGGCCTGCCCGTCATGCGTCCGCAGCGCCTTGCGCACCCCCTCCGGATCCGCGTGTCCTACGACCTGGGTGGCGCCCCGGGCCAGTCGGCAGCCGTCGATCAGGGAGGCGTGGTTGCCCGCGTCGGAGACGATCAGCGAGCCGTGCGGCGCGAGCGTGGTGACCGCGGCGAGGTTGGCCGCGTAGCCGGAGGAGAAGACGAGGGCCGCCTCGAACCCGCAGAACTCGGCCAGTTCACGCTCCAGTCGGGCGTGCAGCTCGGTCGTCCCCGTGACGAGCCGCGACCCGGTGGACCCGCCGCCCCAGGTCCGGGCTGCCGCCGCGGCCCCCTCGACGACCTCGGGATGGTGGGCCAGACCCAGGTAGTCGTTGCTCGCGAGATCGAGCAGCGGCGAGTCGGCGGGACGCGGCCGCAGGGTCCGTACGAGCCCGGCGCGGCGGCGCTGCTCCGCCTGCTCGTCGATCCAGCCGAACGCCATGGTTCCTCCGGGGCTTTTGTAGGCAGTGCACAGACACTAATCGGACGACCCGCCGCCCAGGATGTGGCAATACCCACACACCCAACCCTGTGTCTTGTCCGATCTCTCCTTGGCCGAGGGCGGTCCCGTAGGACAGGATCGGGCCTCATGGACCTGCTGAACACGCTCGTGGACAAGGGGCTTCGGCGCGAGCTGCCGACCCGCGCGGAAGCTCTCGCCGTCCTCTCGACCTCCGACGACGACCTGCTGGACGTCGTGGCCGCGGCCGGAAAGGTGCGCCGGCACTGGTTCGGCCGACGGGTGAAGCTCAACTACCTCGTCAACCTGAAGTCCGGCCTGTGCCCCGAGGACTGCTCGTACTGCTCGCAGCGGCTCGGCTCCAAGGCCGACATCCTGAAGTACACCTGGCTGAAACCTGACGATGCCTCGAAGGCGGCGGCGGCCGGCGTGGCGGGCGGCGCCAAGCGGGTCTGCCTGGTGGCCTCCGGCCGGGGTCCGACCGACCGGGACGTGGACCGGGTCGCGGGCACCATCAAGGCGATCAAGGACCAGAACGAGGGCGTCGAGGTGTGCGCCTGCCTCGGTCTGCTCTCCGACGGCCAGGCCGACCGGCTGCGCGAGGCCGGCGCGGACGCCTACAACCACAACCTCAACACGTCCGAGGGGACGTACGGGGACATCACGACCACCCACACGTACGCCGACCGCGTCGACACCGTGCAGAAGGCGCACGCGGCGGGGCTGTCCGCCTGCTCCGGTCTGATCGCCGGCATGGGCGAGACCGACGAGGACCTGGTCGACGTCGTCTTCTCGCTGCGCGAGCTGGACCCCGACTCCGTCCCGGTGAACTTCCTGATCCCGATGGAGGGCACCCCGCTCGCCGCCGAGTGGCACCTAACCCCGCAGCGGTGTCTGCGCATCCTCGCGATGGTGCGGTTCGTGTGCCCGGACGTCGAGGTGCGCATCGCGGGCGGCCGTGAGGTCCACCTGCGCACGATGCAGCCCCTCGCCCTGAACCTCGCCAACTCCATCTTCCTCGGCGACTACCTCACCAGCGAGGGCCAGGCCGGCCACACCGACCTGGAGATGATCGCGGACGCGGGCTTCGAGGTGGAGGGCGCGGGCGAGGTCACGCTGCCGCAGCACCGGGCGACGGTGGGCGGTTGCGGCTCGCACGCGGAAGCCGGTGCGGGCTGCGGGTCGCACGAGGGTGCCGGGTGCGGTTCGCACGAGGGCGCAGGCGTCTGTGGCTCGGCTCCCGCGCCGCAGGTCGACGAGGTCCGCCGGGACCTGGTCTCCGTACGCCGTCGAGGTGCCGGAACGGATCTCGCGCCCAATGCCTGACCGGACCACCCTGCCCGTCCCGGAGCTGTTGGAACTGGACCGGCGACACGTCTGGCATCCCTACGGCCCGATGCCCGGCCGCGTCGAACCGCTCGTCGTCGCATCGGCGAGCGGGGTGCGGCTGCGGCTCGCGGACGGCTCGGGCGAGCTGGTCGACGGGATGTCGTCCTGGTGGTCGGCGATCCACGGCTACAACCACCCCGTGCTCAACGAGGCCGCGCGCGAGCAGCTCGGACGGATGAGCCATGTGATGTTCGGCGGGCTCACCCACGAGCCTGCCGTACGGCTGGCGAAGCTCCTTGTCGATATGTCCCCCGAGGGCCTGGAGCATGTGTTCCTGGCCGACTCGGGCTCGGTGTCGGTCGAGGTCGCGGTGAAGATGTGCCTGCAGTACTGGCGCTCCCTCGGCCGCCCGGCCAAGCAGCGTCTGCTGACCTGGCGCGGCGGCTATCACGGGGACACCTGGCAGCCGATGTCGGTGTGCGACCCCGAGGGCGGGATGCACGAGCTGTGGTCGGGGGTGCTGCCCCGGCAGGTGTTCGTGGACGCGCCTCCGGCCGAGTACGAGGAGTCGTACGCCGACGAACTGCGCGCGGCGATCGAGCGGCACGCGCACGAACTGGCCGCGGTGATCGTGGAACCGGTGGTGCAGGGCGCGGGCGGGATGCGGTTCCACTCCCCCGCCTATCTGCGGGTGCTGCGCGAGGCGTGCGACGCACACGACGTGCTGCTGGTGTTCGACGAGATCGCCACCGGTTTCGGCCGTACGGGCGCGCTGTTCGCGGCGGACCACGCGGCCGTCACCCCGGACGTGATGTGCGTGGGCAAGGCGCTGACCGGCGGCTACATGACGATGGCGGCGACGCTGTGCACGTCCCGCGTGGCCGAGGGCATCTCGCGCGGCGAGGTGCCGGTGCTGGCCCACGGCCCGACGTTCATGGGCAATCCCCTGGCGGCGGCCGTGGCCTGCGCCTCGCTCGAACTGCTCCTGAACCAGGACTGGTTGGCGGAGGTCAAGCGCATCGAGGCCGGCCTACGGGAAGGGCTGGCCCCGGCGTCGGAGATCCCCGGCGTCCGGGACGTCCGCGTCCTCGGCGCCATCGGCGTGGTCCAGCTCGACCACGACGTCGACATGAAGGCCGCCACGGACGCGGCCGTCCGAGAGGGCGTGTGGCTACGGCCGTTCCGCGACCTCGTCTACACGATGCCGCCGTATGTCACGGGCGACGCCGACCTGGCTCGGATCGCCCGCGCGGTGTGCGCGGCGGCACGGGAGGGATGACATGCCGGTACTGGTGATCACGGGCACGGGCACGGAGATCGGCAAGACGATCACCACGGCAGCGGTGGCCGCCACGGCCCTCGCGACAGGCCGCACGGTGGCAGTCCTGAAGCCCGCCCAGACGGGTCTACGGCCCGACGAGCGCGGGGACGCCGACGAGGTCGCCCGGCTCGCGGGCGCCGTGACGGCGACCGAACTCGCCCGGTACCCCGAGCCGTTGGCACCCGGCACGGCGGCACGCCGGGCCGGTATGGCTCCGGTCCGCCCCCACGAAGTGGCGGAAGCGGCACAGAAGTTGGCCACCGAGCACGATCTGGTGCTGGTCGAGGGCGCGGGCGGGCTGCTCGTACGGTTCGACGCGGAGGGCGGCACACTGGCGGACGCGGCACGGTTGCTGGGGGCGCCGGTCCTGGTCGTGGCGTCGGCGGGTCTGGGCACCCTGAACACGACGGAACTGACGGCCCGTGAACTCCGTTCCCAGGGCCTCGACTTGCTGGGTGTGGTGATCGGCAGTTGGCCCACCGCACCCGATCTCGCGTCGCGTTGCAATGTGGCCGACCTGCCGGAGGTGGCCGGAGCACCCCTGCTCGGCGCACTCCCGGAGGGCGCGGGCTCCTACGCACCGGCCGACTTCCGTGCTGCGGCGCCGAGTTGGCTGGCGGCGCGGCTGGACGGGACGTGGGACGCGGAGGGGTTCCGGAGGCGGGAGGCGGCACCTTCCCGCGAGGGCGGCGCGGCTTAGAGGACTCCGCTGCGGCGGACTGCCCACCCTATGGCGGCGGGCGTGCCTCTTCGACGGGTGGCCGCCCTGCGGCGAGCGGTCCGCGGAGCGTCCCCGCCAGGCGCGCCCCGCCTCGGATCGCATGCGGCGCCTTCACGGGACGGCGGCGCGGCTGAGCAGACTCCGCATCGGCGGACTGCCGGCCCTACAGCGAGCCGTCCGCGGGCCTCCCCGGCAGGCGCGCCCCGCCTCGGATCGCATACGGCGCCTTCACGGGACAGCGGCGCGGCTGAGCAGACTCCGCATCGGCGGAATCGGCCCTCCGGCGAGCGGCCCACAGGGGGTCCCCCCGCAGGCTAGCCCCGCCCCGCATCACATACGGCACCCTCCGAGGACAGCGGCGCGGCATAGCAGACTGCCGGCCCTCCGGCGGGCGGCCCACAGCGCGTCCCCCCGCAGGCACACCCCGCCCCGCACCACATGCGGCACCCTCCCAGGACAGCGGCGCGGCATAGCAGACTGCCGGCCCTCCGGCGGGCGGCCCACAGCGCGTCCCCCCGCAGGCTAGCCCCGCCCCGCACCACATACGGCACCCTCCCAGGACAGCGGCGCGGCACAGCAGACCCCCCTTCGGCGGCTCTCGGCCCTGCGGCGAGCAATCGACAGGGCCTCCCCGGCAGGCGCGCCCCCGCATCGCATTACATGCGCCGCCTCCCCAGGACGGCGGTGCGGCTCAGCAGACTCCGCATCGGCGGAATCGGCCCCCCGGCGAGCAATCGACAGGGCGTCCCCCGCAGGCACGCCCCGCCCCGCACCACATGCGACGCCTTCACGGGACAGCGGCGCGGCTCAGCGGACTCCGCTTCGCCGGAATCGACCCTCCGACGAGCCGTCCGCAGGGCCTCCCCGGCAGACGCGCCCCCCACCTCGCATCGCATGTGGGGCGCGCTACGACGCCTCTCCCTCCGCTAGCAGCCGAACCAGTTCGATCCGCGACCGGATGCCCAACCGGCTGAAGACTCCCCGGAGATGGTGGTCGATCGTGCGCGGGCTGAGGGCGAGCCGGACGGCGATCTCGCGGTTGGTGGCGCCGTCGGCGGCCATGCGGGCGACCATCAACTGCTGGGCCGTCAGGCGGGCGGCAGGTGTGGGCAGGGCGGTCGCGCCCACCGGTGTGCCGAGGGCGCGGAGTTCGGCGCGGGCCTGGGCGGCGCAGTGCGGGGCGCCGAAGGACTCGAAGGCCTCCAGTGAGGTGTGCAGCCGGTCGCGGGCCTCCGTGCGGCGGCGCAGTCGGCGCAGAGCGCCGCCGAACAGCAGCTCGGTGCGGGCCCGTTCGAAGTCGCGGGTGCCGCGCGCGTGCAGGTCGAGTGCGTGGCGGTAGTGCTCGACAGCTTCGTCACCGGGGGCGAGGAGGGCCCGGCAGCGGGCGCTGAGGGCGAGGTCGTCGGGGCTGCGGACGGCCCGTGCCCAGCGGTCGTAGTCGGCGTGTGCGGCGCGGGCGATCCGGGTGTCACCGCTGCGCGCGGCGGCCTCGACGTAGTGCGGGGTCGCCAGGTGGCGGATCGCCCGGTGGCCGTGGCCCGGGCCGAACCCGGCGAGCGCGCGCAGCCGGGCCGCGGCGGCGGCGAACCGGCCGCTGCTGAGGTCGAGGTAGGCCAGCGCCCACTGGGCGAGCGCGGCGGGCAGTCCCAGGCCGTGGCCGAGGGCGTACGCGCGGGTGGCGCCGGCCCGTTCCCGGCAGAGGTCGCCGTCGCCGGTGAGGGCCGCGAACATGGCGAGAGCGGCCTGCAGATGGCAGGCGCCGTTGTCCTGGCCGGTGGCGTGGGCCTGCCACAGGGCGTCGGCCGTGGCCGTCTCGGCGGCCTTCGGGTGCCCGGTCCAGAACTCGGCGTAGGCCCGGAACTCCATCGCCTGCGCCACGACGACGGTGGTGCCCCGGGCCCGTGCCGAGGCCGCCGCTCGCACGGTGGCGGTGGTGGCGCGGGTGTGGTCGCCGAGCATCAGCGCGGCGATCCCGGCGTGGATGAGGAGGGTGGGGTCGCCGCCGGGGCCGCACCGACCGGCTGCCGCCTTGAGCAGATCCCGCGCGTCCTCGTACCGCCCCTCGAAGGCGGCGGCCAGTCCCGCGAGCGTCCCGTGCGGCACGATCCCGAGCCGGGAGGCGACGGCCGCCGCCTCCCGGCACCGTCTCAGATCTCCGGTGTAGATGGCGGCCTCGGTGGCGCGGGCGAGGAGGTGAACGGCGTGTTCGGAGGCGGGAGTTCGGGCTGCCGCCGGTATGCGGGGTGCCTCGGCCGACGGCGATCGTTCAGCCGGTCTCGGCACTTCGACCGATCGCGGCACTTCGACCGATCGCGGCGCGTCAGCCGATAGAGGTGCCGCAGCCGATCGAGGTGTCGCGGGCGATCGCGGCGCGTCAGCCGATCGCGGCGAGTCAGCCGATAGAGGTGTCGCGGGCGATCGACGGGGCGCGGTCGACCAGGGCGTCGGTCCCGGTTCGGCGCCGGATTCCTCCGGCGCCCGCCGCGCCACCGCGATCAGCAGCGCGTCGAACGCCTCCGCCGCGTTGCCGGCCCGCAGCGCGAAGACTCCGTTCAACGCGTCGCTGTCGGTCGCGGCGGCGAGTCTTCGGGCCCGGTCGCCCTCGCCGGACTGCCAGGCGTCGCCGGCGGCGCGGTTGAGGAGGCGGGACTGTTCACGGGGGTCGCGGCAGAGGGCGGCGGCGCGTTCCACCAGGGCGCAGGCGAGGGCGTGTTCACCGGCGTCGCGGGCCTGCTGCGCGGCCGTGCGGAGTTCCGCGGTGAGCCGCACGCTGGGGCCGAGCGCGCCCGCGCCCCGGTGCCACGAGCGCCTGGGCGTCTCGCCCTCGGCGCGCAACACCCGTGCCAGCAGCCGGTGGACGTCCCGCCGGTCGGCCGGGGAGCCGGTCTCGTAGGCGGCGATCCGCGTCCACGCGTCGCGGAAGACGACTCCGCCCGCTGTCGCGTGCGCGAGACCGGTCGCCTCGACGGCCTCCAGGGGCCGGGTGTCGAGCCGGCCCGCGGCGACGGCGCGCAGGAAGGCATGGGTGGGGACCGGGTACTGGTCCGCCGCCGCGAGCAGCAGGAGCAGCCGGGTGGCGTCGGGCAGGGCCCGGATCTCCCGGCGGTGCCGGCTCAGCAACTCCGGTGCCAGGGAGGTCGGTTCGGTCGGGAGGGGGTCGTGACCCGCGGCCTGGCGTGGGGTCAGGCGCGGAAGGAGTTCGGCGGCGGCGCGCGGGTCGCCGTAGGCCGCGCGCAGTGCCCGGATGCGGACGCCTTCGGGGAGCGCTGGTTGGAGGGTTCGCCCTGTGTCGGGGTGCGACGGTGGCGAAGTGCGGTCCAGAGGTGGGGGGTTCACTGGTGTCACCACACAACTGACGTTACTGGCGAGTTAATTCACCCGTAAAGACCGGCGATTTCGCCGATGCGGCGCGCGTAGACCCCGCTGACACTCCTGACAACCCCACCCGTATCAGGAGGCATCATGCAGCGCCACAAGCGTCGCATCGCCACGGCCCTGTCGGCCGTGACCACCTCGCTCCTTCTGTCACTCTCCCTGGCCTCTACACCCGCCCACGCCGCGAGCCACGATCCGATCGTGTTCGTGCACGGGCTGAGCAGTTCGTCGAGCACGTGGAACGACTGGGTCGCGGACTTCAAGGCCGACGGCTACACCTCGTCCGAGCTGTTCGCATGGTCGTACGACTGGACGCAGTCGAATGTCACCACCGCCTCGCAGCTCGCCACCGAGGTGAAGAGCGTGCTCGCGCAGACCGGTGCGTCGAAGGTCGACATCGTCGGGCACTCCATGGGCTCGCTCAGCTCCCGCTACTTCCTCAAGAACCTGAGCGGCACGTCGTACGTGGACCACTTCGTTTCCGTCGCCGGGGTCAACCACGGCACCTCCATCGCCTCCCTGTGCGGGTGGCTGTACACGTCCTGCAAGGAGATGCAGACGGGGAGTTCGTTCCTCACGGCGCTCAACTCGGGCGACGAGACGCCGGGCGGCGTGGCGTACGCGGCCTACTGGTCGGACTGCGACGCGGCGATCGACCCGGACACCTCGGCGGAGCTGAGCGGCGCGACCAATGTCGACGTCGGGTGCATCGCGCACGAGGACATGAACAACGACTACGGCGTCTACGAGCAGGTCCGGGACTTCCTCTCCTGACCCGCCCGGGGCGGCAGCGGGGGTGGTCAAGGGCGGCAGGGGGGACAATCCCGGTAGGGACCGGTTTCGGTCCGGTCCGGTCCGGGAGGTCGCCATGCCGCTACGGTCCGCAGGCTCCGGCAGTGTGCCGCGGGACGCCGTCCACCACCCGCTGTTCGCCCGCTACTACGCCCGTTTCAGTGTGACCGCCGAGTCACGGCTCGGCATGGCCGGAATGCGCGACCGGCTGCTCGCCGGGCTCACCGGGCGGGTCATCGAGATCGGGGCCGGGAACGGCCTGAACTTCGCGCACTATCCGAGCGCCGTCTCGGAAGTCGTCGCGATCGAGCCCGAGCGGAGTCTGCGCCAGTTGGCGGTGGAGTCCGCGCTCCGCTCCGAGGTACCCGTCGACGTGGTGCCGGGCGCGGCCGAGAAGCTCCCCGTCAAGAGCGAGGCCTTCGACGCGGCCGTGCTCTCCCTGGTGCTGTGCAGCGTGCGCGATGTCCCACGAGCGCTCTCCGAGGTACGGCGAGTACTGCGCCCCGGCGGAGTCCTGCGCTTCTTCGAGCACGGCCGGGGCGGCGGCTCCGCGATGACCTTCACCCAACGCGCCCTGGACCGCACCCTCTGGCCACCCCTGAACGGCGGCTGCCACCTGTCCCGCGACCCGATCGCCGCGCTACGCGCCGCTGGGTTCGAACTCGGGCCGTACCGGAGGGTGTTGATCCCGGAGAAGGGCCCCACGCTGCCGACGTCGTACTGCGTGCTCGGCACGGCCTGGCGCCCCGTCACGGGCAAGTGATCGCAGGTTCCACCGGGGCAGCTCGCGTGCGATGTGCCACGAAGGCTCGCGGAGCTGGGACGGGCGCTGCCGCCCCGGCGGGATCCTGCGACTCTCCGAGCCCGGCCGAAGCGGCGGACCTGTGATGGCCTTCGCTCAGCGCGCCTGGACTGCGCTCTGCGTCCGCCGCACAACGGCCGCTGCCGAACTCTGGCCCAACCGGCGCGTGTTGATCCCCCAGAAAGGACCCACACTGCCGATCGGCTACCGGGTCCTCGGCACGGCCTGGCGCCCCGTCACGGACAAGTGATCGCAGGTTCCACCGGGGCAGCTCGCGTGCGATGTGCCACGAAGGCTCGCGGAGCTGGGACGGGCGCTGCCGCCCCGGCGGGATCCTGCGACTCTCCGAGCCCGGCCGAAGCAGCGGACCTGTGATGGCCTTCGCTCAGCACGTCTGGACCGCGCTCTGCGGCCGCCACACAACGGCCGCTGCCGAACTCGGGCCCAACCGGCGCGTGTTGATCCCCCAGAAAGGCCCACACTGCCGACCGGCCACCGGGTCCTCGACACGGCCTGGCGACCGGTCACGGACAAGTGATCACAGGTTCCACCGGCACAGCTCGCATGCGATGCGCCACGAACGCTCGCGGAGCTGGGACGGGCGCCGCCGCCCCGGCGGGATCCTGCGACTCTCCGCGCACGGCCGAAGCGGCGCACCTGTGATGGCCTTCGCTCAGCACGCCTGGACCGCGCTCTGCGGCCGAAGTCGGGCCCTACCGGCGCGTGTTGATCCCCCAGAGAGGACCCACACTGCCGACCGCCTACCGCGTCCTCGGCACAACCCGCCCCCCGTCATGGACAAATGATCACAGACTCCACTGCCGCAGCTCACGCGCGATGTCGTCGACCGATGCCTCGCCGCTCTTCACCAACCGGGCCAGGTCGCGGACCTGCTCGGGTGAGGTGACCACCTTCAGGCCGCTGGCGACAAGGTAGGCGTAGGCGACCGCGGAGGCGAAGAGGGCGTTGGAGCGCTCCAACGCGGGGACGTGGATGAGGAGTTGGAGTAAGGCGGCGGCGCGGGCGTGCGGGCTGTCGTAGACCGGGACGTCGAATATGTCGGCCTGGTGGCGGGCGACGGCGGCGACGAGTGCGCCCCAGTCGGTGACCTGGGGGTCTCCGGGGGTCTTCTGTTCGGCGAGCATCAGCAGCCAGGCGAGGTCGATCCTGAGGTTGTTCAAGAGATCAGCGGCGACCTTCGCGGGTGCTCTCCCCGTCGGCGCCGAACTCGTCGGCGAAAACAGACTCGTACTGCTTCATGAAGTCGGCCGCGGCTTCGACGAACGTATGGCCGACCTGGCCGGTGTCCTGTCTGACCAGCTCTTCTATGTACCGGTTGACGCTCATGCCCCGCGCCAGGGCACGCTCACGGGCCGCGCGGGCGGTGCCCTCGTCCACGCGTACGTTCAACTGGGTCTTCGCCATACCTCAAAGCTAGCGCCGGAACGCTAGCACTGGCAAGGGATCCTCCGACGGGTGGAGAGTGCCCCTTACACCGGTATCCGGGGACCGACCTGGGGTGGAGGCCGCCTCGGCCGCACGGGGGATATCGGGTGTGCGGCGCGTCACACTAGGCTCGGCCCCCGACGAAGGCGTCGGAACGACAACGAGCGAAGGAATCCCAGGGGGCTGTCTTGTCCACATCTGCTGCGGAGCACGCTCCGGGTCAGGCCTCGGCCGGCCGTATCGCGGCCCGCGCCCGCGGACTGACCAAGGCGTACGGCTCGGGCGAGACGACGGTGCTCGCCCTGGACTCGGTGGACGTGGACATCGCGCGCGGCCGCTTCACCGCGGTCATGGGCCCCTCGGGGTCCGGCAAGTCCACGCTGATGCACTGCCTGGCGGGGCTCGACACCGTCTCGGCCGGACAGGTGTGGCTCGGCGACACCGAGATCACGGGGCTGAAGGACCGCGAGCTGACCCGGCTGCGCCGGGACCGGATCGGGTTCATGTTCCAGTCGTTCAACCTCATCCCCACCCTCAACGCGGCCGAGAACATCACGCTGCCCATGGACATCGCCGGCCAGAAGCCGGACCAGAAGTGGCTGGACCAGGTCATCGACACGCTCGGGCTGCGGGACCGCCTCAAGCACCGGCCGTCCCAGTTGTCCGGGGGCCAGCAGCAGCGGGTGGCCTGCGCCCGGGCGCTCGCCTCCCGCCCCGAACTGATCTTCGCGGACGAACCGACCGGCAACCTCGACTCGCGCGCCGGTCTGGAAGTGCTCGGCTTCCTGCGGGACGCGGTCGACGAGCTGGGGCAGACCGTGGTCATGGTCACCCACGACCCGGGCGCCGCCGCCCACTCCGACCTGGTGCTCTTCCTCGGGGACGGACGCATCGTGGACGAGATGGAACGCCCGACCGCGGAGGCGGTGCTGGAACGCATGAAGCGGTTCGACCTTGCGAGGGGCCAGCTAGGCGAGCCGTCGACACCCGCTGAGGACACTGGGGACAAGGACTGAAGCCGTGCTGAAGGCGACCCTCCGGAGCTTCCTCGCGCACAAGGGACGGCTGCTGCTCTCGGCACTGGCCGTCGTGCTGTCCGTGGCGTTCGTGGCCGGCAGCCTGATCTTCTCCGACACGGTGACCCGTACCTTCGACCGGCTCTTCGCCTCCACGTCCGCCGATGTGACCGTCGAGCCGAAGCAGGACCTCAAGTCCTCGGTGCCCACCGGCGCGACCGAGACCGTGCCCGCCGCGCTCGCCGGGCAGGTGGCGAAGGTGGCCGGGGTCGCCGCGACCCACGCCGACGTTTCCGTGCAGAACATCGTGGTCGTCGACAGCAGGAACAAGTCGGTCGGCCCGACCACGGGCGCGCCCACCATCGCCACCGACTGGTACCTCACCGACCGCAGCCCGGTGAAACTCACCTCGGGGCACGCCCCGCAGGGCGCGGACCAGGCCCTGCTGGACGCGGACACCGCCGACAACAAGCACGTGAAGATCGGTGACACGCTCACCGTGCAGGCGCAGCCCGGCAGCTTCAAGGTCGAGATCGTCGGCATCGCCACCTTCACCACCACCAACCCCGGCGCCGCGCTGGTCTTCCTCGACCCCGCCACCGCGAAGGACCAACTGCTCGGCGCGCCCGACCGGGCCACCAGCATCTCGGTGGACGCGGCCAACGGCGTGAGCGACGCCGTACTCAAGCAGCGGGTGACGGCCGCGATCGGCGGATCCGGCAGCTACGACATCAAGACCGCCGACGAACAGGCCAAGTCGGCCGCCGCCGACCTGGGCGGCTTCCTCGACGTCATCAAATACGTGATGTTGGGCTTCGCCGGGATCGCGGTCCTGGTCGGTATCTTCCTGATCGTCAACACGTTCTCGATGCTGATCGCCCAACGCACCCGCGAACTGGGCCTGTTGCGCGCCCTGGGCGCCGACCGCAAGCAGGTGCGGCGCTCGGTGCTCACCGAGGCGCTGCTGCTCGGCCTGGTCGGCTCGACACTGGGACTGGCGGCCGGGATCGGGCTCGCGGCCGGACTGATCAAGCTGATGACCGCTTTCGGCATGAACCTCAAGACCACGGAGATGGTGGTCGGTTGGCCAACTCCGGTGGCAGCGTATGTCGTTGGCGTGGGCGTCACCTTCGTCGCGGCGTATCTCCCGGCCCGGCGGGCCGCCGTCGTCTCGCCGATGGCGGCTCTCGCGGACGCCGAAGTCGCCGGTGTGGGGCGGCCGTTGAGGGTGCGTGCCGTCGTGGGGTCGGTCGTCGGGGTGCTTGGCGCGGCCGCCCTCGCGGGCTGTGCCGCCGCGTCGAAGACCGCCTCGTCCGCCTCCCTGCTCGGCCTCGGCATCGTCCTGACCCTGATCGCGACCGTGATCGCGGGCCCGCTCCTGGTCCGCCCGATGATCCGGGTGCTGGGCGGCGCCTTCCCCGCCCTGTTCGGCTCTGTCGGCCGGATGAGCCAGCGCAACGCCCTGCGCAACCCGCGCCGTACGGGCGCCACCGCGGCGGCCCTGATGGTGGGCCTGGCACTGGTCGGCGGGATGTCGGTGGCGAGCGCCTCCATGTCCAAGTCCTTCGACCAGCAGATCGACAAGACCCTGGGCGCCGACTTCGTGATCCAGAACGGAAACTTCCTGCCGTTCTCCAAGGAGGTCACGGACCATGTGCGCGCCACCGACGGCGTCGGACTCGTCGTACGAGCCCGCTTCGCGCCGCTCGCGGTCCGGCTGCCGGACGGCAAGCGGGTGGAGACGACGGCGGCCGGTTACGACACCCAGCTCGACGATGTCGCCCACATCAAGTACGCCCAGGGGAACACCACTTCGGCGCTCGCGGCCGGACACCTCGCCATGGACGTCGACTTCGCCAAGGACCACCGCGTACGGCTCGGCAGCGTGCTCCCCGTCGAGTTCCCGGGCGGCCGCACCACTCAGTTGACGGTGGGCGCGCTCTCCGACCAGGAGTCGTCGGGCGGGTTCGGCACGCAGGGCGGGCTGTTCTTCGGGATCGCCACGGTCGAGAAGTACGTCCCGAACGGCCAGGACTCCTCGTTGTACGTGAACGCCACCTCCGGCACCGGCGCCGACCAGCTCCGCAAGGCACTGGACACGACACTGAAGCCCTATCCGCAGGTGCAGGTGCGCGACGAGGCCGACTACAAGAAACTGGTCCACGATCAGATCGCCGTACTGCTGTATCTGGTGTACGCGCTGCTCGGGCTGGCCATCGTCATCGCGGTGCTCGGCGTGGTGAACACCCTTGCCCTGTCGGTCGTCGAGCGCACCCGGGAGATCGGACTGCTGCGCGCGATCGGGCTCGGCCGGCGCCAACTGCGGCGGATGATCCGGCTGGAGTCGGTGGTGATCGCGGTGTTCGGCGCGGTGCTGGGTCTTGGGCTCGGGCTGGTGTGGGGCGTGTGCGCCCAACAAGTGCTGGCGCTCCAGGGCATGAAGGCGCTCGCCGTCCCATGGAGCACCATCGTCGCGGTGGTGATCGGCTCGGCGGTGGTCGGCATCGTCGCGGCACTGCTGCCCGCGTTGCGTGCGTCCCGCATGAATGTGCTGGCGGCGATCGCGCACGAGTGATGGAATCGCAGCGGAGCCGTTCTCAAGTCCCTTCATACCGAGGAGAGTTCGTGCCGCGACCGTTCCGCTTCGGGGCCAGTCTGCTCACGTCCGCGCCCGCCCCCGAGTGGCGCGCGCGATGCCGACGGGTCGAGGAACTCGGCTACGACGTGATCCTGGTCCCCGACCATCTGGGCCTGGTCGCGCCGTTCCCGGCGCTGGTCGCGGCGGCGGAGGCGACCGAGCGGCCCCGGGTGGGCACGTTCGTGCTCAACGCGGGCTTCTGGAACCCGGCGCTGCTGGCCCGTGAGGTGACGACGACCAACGACCTGACCGGCGGCCGCCTCGAACTCGGACTCGGCACAGGGTACGTACAGGCGGAGCACGACACCGCCGGGCTGCCCTTCGGTTCGCCGGGGGAACGGGTGGACCATCTGCGGCGCACGGTAGAGGAGTTGGAGCGGCTGCGGGACACCGCGGGGGCCCGGGTGCCGCTGCTGCTCGGCGGCAACGGCGACCGGATGCTCCGGCTGACCGCCGAGCACGCGGACATCGCGGCGTTCACGGGCGCGCGGCTGGTGCCGGACGACAGGGACGGAAAACTGGCGCCGCTCGACGCCGTCGCGTTCGGCCAACGGGTCGCCCGGTACCGGGAGTTCGCGGCAGGCCGCGAGGAGCCCGCCGAACTGAACCTGCTGATCCAGCTCGTGGCGGTGACCGACGACCCCGAGAGCGCGCTCCGGCCGCTGCTGGACCGCCGTCCGGACCTCACCCTGGAGCAGGTCCTCGACCTCCCCACCATGCTGGTCGGCACCCTGGACCACATCACCGCGAAGCTGCGCGCGCTGCGCGACCGGTACGGGTTCTCCTATCTCACCGTGCTGGAGCCGTACATGGAGGCGTTCGCACCGGTCGTCGAGGAACTGCGGCGAAACCCTCTCGCCTGACCCGCCCTCGCTCTGCTTGGCTCGTCCCATGAGTGATCTTCATATCCGCAGTGCCGCCCGCTCCGACATCGACGCCGTGCTGGCGTTCTGGCGCGAGGCCGCCGAAGGGACGAGCATCAGCGACGACCGGGACGGCGTGGCCCGGCTCATCGACAGGGATCCGGACGCGCTGATCCTCGCGGAACGTGACGGGCGGCTCGTCGGGTCCGTGATCGCCGGCTTCGACGGCTGGCGCTGCCACCTGTACCGGCTGGCCGTGCACCCCGAGCACCGCCGCCAGGGCATCGGCTCAGCGCTGCTGACGGCGGCCGAGGAGCGGTTCGTGGCGCTGGGCGGGCGCCGCGGGGACGCGATGGTGCTGGAGCGCAACGAGACCGGGCAGCATGCGTGGCGTGCGGCGGGGTACGCACCCGAGGAGCAGTGGCGGCGCTGGGTGAAGCACCTCACCATCTGATCGTTTTGCTCATCCTTTACCATTGGCGGACGACTCCGAACTTCAGAACCTCCTCGAAAGGTGTGAGCGTCCGCCCATGGGCGAGCCTCCCAGTAAGCGACATCGCGCGATCCTCCCTGCCCTGCCCGATCATGGGACGGAGGTGACCCGATGACCGAAGTGCTTCTGCTGCTGGTGGCGATCCTGCTCTCGCTCCTCTGCGGTGCCTTCGTCGCGGCCGAGTTCTCGCTGACCACCGTCGAGCGCGGCGAGCTGGAGCGCGCGGTGGAGCGCGGCGAGCGGGGCGCCGCGGGTGCCCTGAAAGCCGTACGGAATCTGACCTTCCAGCTCTCCGGCGCGCAGCTCGGCATCACCGTCACCAACCTGGTCGTCGGCATGCTCTCCGAGCCGTCGATCGCCGCGCTCATCGCGGGTCCGCTCGAGTCGCTGGGCATCTCGCACTCCGCGTCGAAGTCCCTCGCGCTGGTGCTGGGTACGGCGCTGTCGACGGTGTTCCTGATGGTCGTCGGCGAGCTGGTGCCGAAGAACTGGGCGATCTCCTCGCCGCTCGGCGTGGCCAGACGGGTGGGCAACGCGCAGCGCTGGTTCAGTGCCGCCTTCCGCCCCTTCATCAGCCATCTGAACAACACGGCCAACCATGTGGTGCGCGCCTTCGGCCTGGAGCCGGCCGAGGAGCTGGCCTCCGCGCGCGGGCCGCAGGAGCTGGCCGCGCTGGCCCGGCACTCCGCCAAGGAGGGCGCCCTGGAGCCGGACACGGCCGAGCTGTTCGTCCGCACCCTGAACCTCGCCGACCTCACCGCGGAGAACGTGATGACGCCCCGCGTCCAGGTCGTCGCCCTCGACGCCCAGGCGACCTGCGAGGACGTGGCCAACGCGACCCGGGCGACCGGGCTGTCCCGGTTCCCGGTCTACCGCGGCAGCCTGGACGACGTCGTCGGCACCGTGCACATCAAGGACGTCCTGGCGGTACCCGCCGACCACCGGGCCCGCTTCCCGCTCTCCGAGGTGATACGCGAACCCCTCCTCGTCCCGGAGTCCCTCACCGTGGACCGCCTCCTGGACCGGCTCTCCGGCAAGCGCACGATGGCCGTGGTCATCGACGAGTACGGCGGTACGGCGGGGGTCGCGACCCTGGAGGACATCGTCGAGGAGGTCGTAGGAGAGGTGCGGGACGAGCACGATCCGCACGAGACGCCCGATCTGGCCCCGGCCGGGAAGGACGACGAGGGCCGCACGCTGTTCTCGGCGGACGGCGCCGCCCGCATGGACCAGCTCGCGCGCGTCGGGCTGCGGGCGCCCGAGGGGCCGTACGAGACGCTGGCCGGTCTGGTCGCCACCGAGCTGGGTCGGATCCCGGAGGTCGGGGACACCGTCGAGGTCGCCGGGTGGCGGATCGACGTGGTGGACGCGTCCGGGCGCAGGGCCGCGCGGTTGCTGCTGCACGCGCCGCGCGACACCGGGACGGGCATCGACACCGGATCCGATTCCGGCTCCGGCTCCGGCTCTGCGAAGGGGGAACTGTGACCGCCGTACAACTGCTGATCGGGTTGGCGACGCTGGTCGTCAACGCCTTCTTCGTGGCCGCCGAGTTCGCGTTGATCTCGGTGCGCCGCAGCCAGATCGAACCGCACGCCGAACAGGGCGACCGGCGCGCCAAGAGCGTGCTGTGGGGTCTCCAGCACGTCTCGGCGCTGATGGCCGCGGCCCAGCTCGGCATCACGCTGTGCACGCTGGTGCTGGGCATCGTCGCCGAGCCGGCGATCGCGCATCTGCTGGAGCCGGTGTTCCACGCGGTCGGCGTGCCGGAGAGCGCGGGGCACGCGGTGTCCTTCGTGATCGCGCTGACCGCGGCGACCTATCTGCACATGCTGCTCGGCGAGATGGTGCCGAAGAACATCGCCCTGGCCGAGCCGGTGCGCAGCGCGCTGCTGCTGGGACCGCCGCTGGTGACGCTGTCGCGGGCGCTGCGCCCGGTGATCTTCACGGTCAACGCGTTCGCCAGCACGCTGCTCAAGCTGCTGCGGGTCGACGTCAAGGACGAGGTCACGGCGACCTTCTCGGACGCCGAACTCGCCCGGATCGTCCGGGACTCCGGTGAGGCGGGCCTCATCGACGAACGGGCCCGCGAGCGGCTGAACGACGCACTGGAGCTGGGCAGCAGACCGGTACGGGACGTGGTGCTGCCCCTCGAACGCGTCGAGTACGTGGTCGCGGGCGTCACACCGGCCGAGTTGGAGGTGCTGTCGGCCGAGTCCGGCTTCTCCCGCTTCCCGGTGGTGGACGCCGAGCGCCGCATCATCGGCTACCTCCATGTGAAGGACGCCCTGGACGCCTCACCGCGCGACGAGCCGTTCAGGGTGGAGGACATGCGCCCGATCGCGAACGTGCGGGAGAGCACCCCGCTGGACGACGTCCTCACCGCGATGCGCAGCAGTCGTACGCATCTCGCGGCGGTGCTCGACGAGGAGGGGCGGCTGACCGGCCTTGTGACGATGGAGGACGTGCTGCGGGAGCTGTTCGGGCAGCGGGCGTGAGCCCGGCCCGGTGACCGTGGAGGCCGACCTACCGGCGGGTATGGGTGCGGGTTACCATCTCTGTCGCCATGCAGACGAATCCCACGCACACCAGCCTGGTCGCGATCGGCGACTCCTTCACCGAGGGCATGTCGGACCTGCTCCCGGACGGCTCCTACCGGGGCTGGGCCGACCTCCTCGCCGGGCGGATGGCCGCCCGGACGCCCGGCTTCCGGTACGCCAACCTCGCCGTGCGCGGCAAGCTGATCGCGCAGATCGTCGACGAGCAGGTCGGCCTGGCCGCCGCCATGCAGCCCGATGTGATCACGCTGGTCGGCGGCCTCAACGACACCCTGCGCCCGAAGGTCGACATGGGCCGGGTGCGCGGGCTGCTGGAGGAGGCCGTCGAGCGCCTCGCTCCCGCCTGCAAACAACTGGTCCTGATGCGCAGCCCGGGCCGCGAGGGCCCGGTCCAGCAGCGCTTCCGGCCGCGCATGGAGGAACTCTTCGCGTGCGTCGACGACCTCGCCGAGCGGCACGGCGCCCTGGTCGTGGACCTGTACGGCGCCCCCTCGCTCGCCGACCAGCGCATGTGGGACGTGGACCGCCTGCACCTCACGGACGAGGGCCACCGCCGGGTCGCCGAGGCGGTCTGGCAGACCCTCGGCTACGACGCGGAGGACACGGAGTGGCACACCCCGATGCCGCCGACCCCGCCCCTGAACTGGACCGCCCGCCGCATCGCCGACGCCCGCTTCACCCACCAGTACCTGCTCCCCTGGATAGCCCGCCGCCTCACCGGCCGCTCCTCGGGCGACGGCCTCTCGCCCAAGCGCCCGGACCTGCTGCCGTACGAGGGCCCTGCGGCCTAACTCCCCATGACCACCCGGGTGATCAACGTCAGGGGCCGGCTCCACGACTTCGGCCCCCGCCTGGAACGCGCCCCCGAGGACATCCTCTACGTCGGCCGCCGCTGGACCCTCGGCGGCTGGGACCTCCCCCGCCACCCGCTCTACAACCCCTTCGCCTACGACACCCCCACGCGCCACCGGGACGGCACACGCGCGGAGGTGATGGCGAAGTACCGGACGTATCTCCTGGCCCGCCCCGACCTGCTGGCCCTGGTGCCCGCGCTGCGCGGACGGACGCTGGGGTGCTGGTGTGCGCCGTTGTCGTGTCACGCGGGGGTGCTGGCCGAGCTCGCGGATTCGGGCGCGTGACGGAGGTCTCGTAGCTTTCGACGAAGAGGGCTGTGGCGCTGGCCTGCACGAATCGCCAGTAGAATCCGTACACGTGACTTCCGCTCCCGCCAAGCCCCGCATCCCGAACGTCCTCGCCGGACGCTACGCCTCCGCCGAGCTCGCCACGCTCTGGTCGCCCGAGCAGAAGGTGAGGCTGGAGCGGCAGCTCTGGCTCGCTGTGCTGCGGGCCCAGAAGGACCTCGGGATCGAGGTGCCGGACGCGGCGATCGCCGACTACGAGCGGGTGCTGGACACCGTCGACCTCGCCTCTATCGCCGAGCGTGAGAAGGTCACGCGGCACGATGTGAAGGCGCGGATCGAGGAGTTCAACGACCTCGCCGGGCACGAGCAGGTGCACAAGGGCATGACGTCCCGGGATCTGACGGAGAACGTCGAGCAGTTGCAGATCCGGCTCTCCCTGGAGCTGATGCGCGACCGTACGGTGGCCGTCCTGGCCCGGCTCGGCAAGCTGGCCGGTGAGTACGGCGAGCTGGTCATGGCCGGCCGCTCGCACAACGTGGCCGCGCAGGCCACCACCCTCGGCAAGCGCTTCGCGACCGCCGCCGACGAGCTGCTCGTGGCGTACGGCCGGGTCGAGGAGCTGCTCGGCCGCTACCCGCTGCGGGGCATCAAGGGCCCGGTGGGCACGGCTCAGGACATGCTGGACCTGCTCGGCGGTGACGCGGCGAAGCTCGCGGAGCTGGAGCAGCGGATCGCCTCCCACCTCGGCTTCGCGCAGGCGTTCACCTCGGTCGGCCAGGTGTACCCGCGCTCGCTGGACTACGAGGTCGTCACCGCGCTGGTGCAGGTCGCGGCGGCGCCCTCGTCGCTCGCGAAGACCATCCGGCTGATGGCCGGCCACGAGCTGGTCACCGAGGGCTTCAAGCCGGGCCAGGTCGGCTCCTCCGCGATGCCGCACAAGATGAACACCCGCTCCTGCGAGCGCGTCAACGGCCTGATGGTCATCCTGCGCGGCTACGCGTCGATGACCGGCGAGCTGGCGGGCGACCAGTGGAACGAGGGCGACGTGTCCTGCTCGGTGGTGCGCCGGGTCGCGCTGCCCGACGCGTTCTTCGCGCTCGACGGTCTGCTGGAGACGTTCCTGACCGTGCTCGACGAGTTCGGCGCGTTCCCGGCGGTCGTGGCGCGTGAGCTGGACCGCTATCTCCCGTTCCTGGCGACGACCAAGGTGCTGATGGCCGCCGTTCGCGCCGGTGTCGGACGTGAGGTCGCGCACGAGGCGATCAAGGAGAACGCCGTCGCCTCCGCCCTCGCGATGCGTGAACAGGGCGCCGAGCGCAACGAGTTGCTGGACAAGCTCGCCGCCGACGAGCGCATCCCGCTCGACCGCGCCCAGTTGGACGCCCTGATGGCCGACAAGCTGTCCTTCACAGGTGCCGCCGCCGACCAGGTCGCCGCCGCGGTCGCCCGTGTCGAGGAGATCGCGAAGCAGCACCCGGAGGCCGCGGGATACACCCCGGGGGCGATCCTCTGACCCGCTTCACCCAGGCCGAGTTGGAGGCCGCCCGCGACCGTCTCGTACCGGACGTCGTCGCGGACGGCCTCTCCGTGCTCTTCTGCGGCATCAACCCGGGGCTGATGACCGCGGCCACGGGCCACCACTTCGCCCGCCCCGGCAACCGCTTCTGGCCGGTGCTGCACCTGTCCGGCTTCACGCCGAGGCTCATGAAACCCGCGGAGCAGGGTGAGTTGCTGTCGTACGGGCTCGGCATCACCAACGTGGTGGCGCGGGCGTCGGCCCGGGCCGACGAGCTGAGTGCCGAGGAGTACCGCGAGGGCGGACAGGTGCTCGCTTCGAAGCTGACGGGGTGGAAGCCGCGCTGGCTGGCCGTGCTGGGGGTCACCGCCTACCGGACCGCTTTTGACGACCGCCGGGCCCAAGTGGGGCCGCAGGAGCGGACGTTCGGGGACACGCGGGTGTGGGTGCTGCCCAATCCGAGCGGCTTGAACGCCCATTGGACGGCGGCGACGATGGCCGAGGAGTTCGGCCGGCTGCGGGAGGCCGCCCGCGGCTAGCGGGTCACGGTGGGTCCTGGTCCTGGTGCGCTTCGCGATGTCCATGTGATCCAGTGAACCGCTCACCACTGACAATGGGCGGAGCGCCCGAGGCTGGACGCGGTCAGGCGTCCCGGCGCCGTACGCTCCACGCCCCCGCCGCCAGCGCGGCCGCCGTCCACAGCGCGGTCACCGCGAGCCCGGTCCAGGGGCCCATCGCGCCGTCCCAGGTCGCGTGCAGCGCCACCTGACCGGCCCGGTCCGGCAGCAGGTCCGCGATGTCGTTCGACATGTCACCGACCACGAAGGACACGATCAGCAGGAACGGGATGAGGATGCTCAGCGTCGCCGTACCGCTGCGCAGCAATGCCGTGAGTCCGGCCGCGAACAGTGCCATCAGCGTGAGGTAGACGGCACAGGCGATCACACCGCGGATCTGCTCCGCCCAGCCGAGTCCGTCGGCCTCGGCGCCGAGCACCGCCCTGCCCACCAGCAGCGTCACGATCCCGGTGACCAGGCCGACGGCCAGCACGGGTACGGCGATCGCCGTCGCCTTCGCCGCGAACCAGCGCCCCCGGTGCGGCACCGCGGCCAGCGACAGCCGTAGCGCTCCGCCGTGGAACTCGGAGGACACTGCGGCGGTGCCGAAGGCGATCGCCGCGATCTGGCCGAAGCTCACACCGAAGAAGATCGAGAAGAGCGGGTCGAAGTCCTCGCCGCCGGAGTCGGACGAGGCGAGAGCGGAGAAGAGCGCAGTCACCGCGAGGATCGTGGCGAGGGCCGCCAGCAGCGAGCGCAGGGTACGGATCTTGATCCACTCGGAGTGGAAGACGGGTGCGAACGTCATGGTCAGGCCTCCTGGTGGGGTGCGGTGAACTCGGTCTCGGTGGCCGTCAGATCGAGGTAGGCCTGCTCCAACGTGCCCTCGGCGGGCGCCAGTTCGAGGATCGGTACGCCCGCCGCGGACAGCAGGGCGCCGATCTCCTCCACGCGCGCGTGCGCCACGGCCCAATGCCCGTCCTCGTGCTCCACGGCGTCGTGGCCGTGCCGGGCGAGCGCGCTCTTGAGGGCGCCGGTGTCCGTCGTACGGATGCGTACGTGGGGTTGCACGCGCGCGTCGATGAACTCCCGCATCGGAGTGTCGGCCAGGAGTCGTCCGCGCCCGAGGACCACGAGGTGGTCGGCGAAGGAGGCGGTCTCGTTCATCAGGTGGCTGGAGACCAGCACCGTGCGCCCCTCCGAAGCCAGCCGGCGCAGCAACTCCCGGATCCAGACGATGCCTTCGGGGTCGAGTCCGTTCGACGGCTCGTCCAGCAGGATGACTTCGGGATCACCCAGGAGGGCACCGGCGATGCCCAGCCGCTGGCGCATGCCCAGGGAGTACGTCTTCACCCGGCGCCGCGCGACCGACGCGAGTCCCGTCTCCTCCAGCATCGCGTCGGCCCGGGCGGCCGGGATGCGGTTGCTCGCCGCCAGGGCGCGCAGATGGTCGCGGCCGGTGCGGGAGCCGTGGGCGGCCTGCGCGTCCAGCAGGGCGCCCACGTGGCGCAGCGGCTCGGTGAGCGCGGCGTAGGGGCGGCCTCCGATGGTGGCGGTTCCGGAGGTGGGCCGGTCGAGGCCGAGGACGAGGCGCATGGTGGTGGACTTCCCGGCGCCGTTGGGGCCTAGGAAGCCGGTGACCTTGCCGGGCCGGACGTCGAAGGTGACGTGGTCCACGGCCCGCCGGGTGCCGTACTCCTTGGTGAGGTCTCGTACGTCGATGCTGGTCATGACCAACAGCCTGGCCGTTCAAGGGAGTTGGCTCCTCCCCCGCCGGTGGAGATCGTCTCCCCCGCCCGGGGGAGGCCGATTGTCGGTGCCGGCTGTCACGATGTCGGAATGGCCCGCTTCCTGCGCCCGCTGCTCCGGGGGACGACGTACACACGTCTGTTGCACCTCTGGGTGCCGATGCTGCTCACCAGCGTGTGGATCTTAATCAGTCCGGAGACCCCGTACGCACCCGCGCTCATGCTGATCCCGGTCGGTCTGATCCCGGCCGTCCGGATCGGGGAAGGCGTGCAGGCGCAGTTGCTGCTGACGCCGGGCGAGCAGGACTCGGGGATCTCGGTGGCACGGTCGGCGACCTGGCGGGACCGGGGCCGCATCGTGCTGTGGCTGGAGGCCCGGATGGCGCTGGGCTGGGCGACCTCGTTCGCCTGCGTCTGGCTGCCGATCATCGCCTTCCAGCTGATCGAGGCCGCACGCGGGCGCGTGCCCCACGACGACGTATGGCTGCTCAAGGAGGCGGCGCCGCACGGCTGGTACGCGCTGCTGGTGCCCCTGCCCCTGATCGCCCTGTACGCGGCCGTGGTCGGTCTCGGCAGGTTGGCCACGTCGCTGGCGCGGAAGTTGCTCGGTCCCTCGCGCGCGGAGCAGCTCGCCGCCCTGGAGGAGCGCACCGAGCAGTTGCTGGAACGCAATCGCATCGCGCGGGAGTTGCACGACTCCATCGGGCACGCGCTGACGGTGGCGGTGGTGCAGGCCGGTGCCGCCCGGGCGGCGGGAGACCCGGAGTTCACCGAGCGCGCCCTGGGTGCCATCGAGGAGACCGGCCGGGCCGCGCTGGAGGACCTGGAGCGGGTGCTGGGCGTGCTGCGCGAGGCGGAGCGGCCGGTGAGCAGTCGGCCGACGCTGGTCGACGCCGACCGGCTGTTTGAGTCCGCGCGGGTCTCAGGGGCGAAGGTCGACGCGGAGGTGACCGGGCCGTTGGCGACGGTGCCGGGACCGGTCTCCCGGGAGGGGTACCGGATTCTGCAGGAGGCGCTGACCAATGTGCTGCGGCACGCGGGGTCCGTGCCGGTCCGGGTCCGTATCGAGGTCGCGGACGGAACTCTCGATCTGGAGGTCCGCAATCCGCTGACGGCGGCGATATCCGGCCCCGGGCGGGGCAGTGGGCTGCGGGGCATACGGGAGCGGGCCGCGCTGCTCGGGGGCCGCGCGCATACGGGGCCCGACGAGGGTGACTGGCAGGTGCACGCCGAGCTGCCGCTGGGCTGATCTAGGCTGGCCGGATGCCGGTCACCGTTCTCCTGGTCGATGACGAACCACTCGTACGCGCGGGTCTGCGGGCCGTGCTGGAGGCGCAGCCGGACATCGAGGTGGTCGGAGAGGCGGCCGACGGGGCGGCGGTGATCCCGCTGGTGCGGCGGCTGCGGCCGGACGTGGTCGCCATGGACGTACGGATGCCGCTCCTGGACGGCATCGAGGCCACGCGCGCGGTGCTGCGGACGGTCGACGATCCGCCGAAGATCCTGGTCATCACGACCTTCGAGAACGATGAGTACGTCTACGAGGCGCTGCGGGCCGGCGCCGACGGCTTCCTGCTGAAGCGGGCCCGGCCGGCCGAGATCGTGCACGCGGTACGGCTGGTGGCCGAGGGCGAGTCGCTGCTGTTCCCGGCGTCCGTACGGCAGTTGGCCGCGGAGTACGGCGACGACGGCGGGAACCGGGCGGCGCGCGCGGTGATGGAGCGGGCCCGGCTGACCGAGCGTGAGGCCGAGGTGTTGCGGCTGATGGCCAGGGGGTTGTCGAACGCGGAGATCGCCGGTCGGCTGGTCGTCGGGACCGAGACGGTGAAGTCGCATGTGAGCGCCGTGCTGACGAAGCTGGGGGCGCGGGACCGTACGCAGGCGGTGATCGCGGCGTACGAGTCGGGGTTCGTGGCGCCCGGGTGAACGGGCGGGGCGGGTGGGCCCGGGGTGCCCGGCACTCGCCGGGGTCCGCCGCGCCGAGTACGATCCGCCCAACACGCGCACGAGCTGGGAGGACAGACCTTGGCGGGGCTGACCGGCGGGGACCCCTCGCTGCTGCGGAGGATCAACTCCGCGGTGGTGTTGCACGCACTGCGTGCCACGGACTGCGCCACGCTGACGGAGATCACCCGGGTCACCGGGCTGTCCCGGCCGACCGTCGAAGGTGTCGTCGAGGGGCTGATCGAGGCCGGGCTGGTCGTCGAGAAGGCCGCCGACGAGAGCGTTGTACGGCGGCAGGGGCGGCCCGCGCGGCGGTTCCGGTTCCGGGCCGAGGCCGGGCATCTGCTCGGGCTGGAGATCGGCGCACATCGTGTCGCCGTGCTCCTCGCCGACCTGGACGGCCGGGTGCTCGGCGCCATCGCCAAGGACGTCGACGAGACGGCCACGGCGGACGAGCGCCTCGAGCGGCTGCGGACCGCGGTCGCCGAACTGCTGCGCCGGGCCGGGGTCGCCCGCGGCTCCCTGCGCGCGGTGGGCGTCGCCACGCCGGGCATCGTCGAGGCGGACGGCACCGTACGGCTGGGCACCGCGCTGCCCCAGTGGACGGGACTGCACCTGGGCGAGCGGCTGAGCCGCTCCTTCAAGTGCCCGGTGCTGGTCGAGAACGACGCCAACGCGGCGGCGGTGGCCGAGCATTGGAAGGGCGCCGCCACCGAGTCCGACGACATGGTGATGGTGCTTGCGGGGCTGAGCCCGGGCGCCGGTTCGCTGATCGGCGGGCGGCTGCACCGGGGGTATCGCGGGGCGGCCGGTGAGATCGGCGCACTGCATCTGCTGGGCCGGGACGTGACTCCGGAGACACTGCTGTCCACCACGGACGAGCCGCTGCACCCGTTGGACGAGCAGGCGGTCGCGGAGGTCTTCGCGCTGGCCCGCGACGGCGACCAGCGGGCCCGCGCGGCCGTCGACCGTTTCATACAGCGCCTGGTGCACGACGTGGCGGCGCTGGTCCTGGCCCTCGACCCGGAGCTGGTCGTCGTGGGCGGCTGGGCGGCCGGTCTGGACGGTGTACTGGAGCCGCTGCGGCGGGAGTTGGCGCGCTACTGCCTGCGTCCGCCGAAGGTGGCGCTGTCGCTGCTCGGCGAGGCGGCCGTGGCGACGGGGGCACTGCGGTTGGCCCTGGACCATGTCGAGGAGCAGTTGTTCGCGGTGGAGGGCACGGTCACGCGGCGCTAGCTCGGCGGGGGGCGTGCGTCGGGCGCGGCGCCGTCGTGGCTGGGCGCGCCCATGCGGCGGAGCCGCACATCGATAGGGCCGCGCGCCCCTTAATGCGCCAAATCGTCGCGCCCCGGGTGGAGTTCCCGGGGCGCGAAGGACGAGCAGCGATCGTGGTCAGGAGGCCTGGCGCTCCGGGCCGTGGTGTATTTCGACGCCGCCCGAGTCGGCGAAGGTCAGCCGGCAGGTGTCCGCGCGGTAGGTCGCGACGGAGACCGCGGCGGTGCGGCCCTCGGCGAAGAACCGGGTCGTGACGACCAGAACCGGCGCCCCGGGGAGGCGGTCCAGTTCCTTGGCGTCGTCCGCGCGAGCCGAGCCGAGCTCTACGGCGCGGTCCTGGCCCTCCAGCTCGAGACGCTGGAGTTCGCGCAGCACAGCACGCGCGCGTGCCGTCGCGGACGGAGTGTCGATCGCGGAGAGGTCGGGCACCGACGACTCCGGGATGTAGAGCAACTCCGCGGCGACCGGCTGCCCGTGGCTCACCCGGGAGCGCCGCACGACGTGCACCGGTTCCTCGGAACCGGTCTCCAGGATGCCCGCGACGGCCGCCGGCGGAGCCGCCGGCACACAGTCGACGGGCTGCCAGGCGTCCTCCGCGGCGCCCGGCCAGACCTGCTGCTCGGTGCCGACGGCGACACCCACGCGCGGCGGCGCGACGGTCGTACCGACGCCGCGGCGGCGCTGGAGCCGGCCTTCCAGTTCGAGTTGTTCCAGAGCCTGCCGGAGCGTGGCCCGGGCGACGCCGAAGCGGGCGGCCAGGTCTCGCTCGTTGGGCAGGATCTCGCCCACGGAGAACTCGGAGTCCAGTGCCTCACTGAGCACGGTCTTGAGATGCCAGTACTTCGGCTCCGGCACCGATTCCAACTGCGTGGTCCCCACCCTGTCCTCCGCAATCGCCGTGGTCCGGCGGCGTTTTAGCGCCCTTGTTTATTAAAGGTTGTTTCACTTATCAGCGACCATAGGACGGCCCACACCCTTGGTCAAGACCAATCCTCGATCCCACAGGCAACACAGAGAGCGGTTGCCCGGAAGCGTTCATGAAGCGTTGGCGCTCGGCCCGCTTGGTGACACGCCGGCAAAGCCCCCGTCACGAAACGGGGGCCTTGTCCGGGGATGGCTAAGCGGAAGCCAGTGAGCGGAGCTTGTCGGGATTGCGGACGATGTAGACGGAACGGATGCGTCCGTCGAGAACGTCCACCTGGAAAACGCTGTCGGGCGCATCACCCGAAAGGACCAGGGCCGCCGGTCCGCCGTTCAGCTCAAGGAAGCGGAACGAGATCTCCGGGATGCCCTTGCCGGCGACGGCGACCAGGAAGCGGCCCACGTTGTCGGCGCTCTCCAGGATTCGCAGCGGCGCCTTGGCCTTGCCGCCGCTGTCGCCCACCAGTCGGACGTCCGGGGCGAGCAGTTCCATCAAGCCGGCCAGGTCGCCCTCTGCCGCCGCGGCGAGGAACCGCTCGGTCAGATCGCGGCGCTGGGCCGGGTCGACCTCGTAGCGCGGGCGCCGTTCGTCGACGTGCCTGCGAGCCCGTCCGGCGAGTTGGCGCACCGCGGGCTCACCGCGGTCCAGCATCGACGCGATCTCGGCATACGGGTAGCCGAAGGCCTCCCTGAGGACGAACACAGCGCGTTCCAGGGGCGAGAGCGACTCCAGGACGACGAGTACGGCGAGGGAGACGGAGTCGGCGAGCACGGCCCGCTCCGCGGTGTCCTCGACGGCGTCCCCGAAGTCGGTGACGTACGGCTCGGGCAGCCAGGGGCCGACATAGGCCTCGCCGCGCGCCTTGACCTGCCGCAACCGGTCGATCGCGAGGCGGGTGGTGACGCGCACCAGGTAGGCACGTGGTTCGCGGACCTGGCCGCGGTCGGCTGCGGACCAGCGCAGCCAGGCCTCCTGGACCACGTCCTCGGCGTCGGCCACCCGCCCGAGCATGCGGTAGGCGACGCCCATGAGGACGGGGCGGTGTTCTTCGAAGACATCGGTCGGGGTTTCGGTGGTCACCGTCTCATCCCATGCGACGCGTGCGGCCCTGTCTAGGAGAAACCCGTGTGTCCCGGAGCAGAATCGGTCGCGGGCCGGAGGTGTCCGGCCACTCTTTCCGGAGGTGACCATGCGGTATGCGGTGCTGGGTACGGGCGAGGTGGGCCGCACGCTGGGCGGCAGGCTGGTCGAGTTGGGGCACGAGGTGACCCTGGGCTCGCGCACGAAGGACAATCCGGCCGCCGTGAAGTGGGCCGAGGGCGCGGGTGCCGGTGCGCGTACCAGCACGTTCGCGGAGGCGGCAGCGGCGGGTGAGGTGATCGTGAACGCCGTGGGCGGCCGGGTGGCGCTCGCCGCGTTGGAGGCGGCTGGGGCGGAGCACCTCGACGGCAAGGTCGTTCTCGATGTCTCCAACCCCATGGCGTTCGAGGACGGGCGGCTCAGGCTGTCGCCCGTGGAGTCGGACAGTGTGGGCGAGCAGATCCAGCGTGCCTTCCCGCACGCGCGCGTGGTGAAGTCCCTCAACACCGTCAACTGCCGGGTGATGGTGGAGCCTTCGCTGGTGCCGGGCGAGCACCAGGTGTTCGTGTCCGGGGCGGACGCGGCGGCCAAGGCGCAGGTGACGGCCCTGCTCGGGGAGTTCGGCTGGCCCACGCACCGGGTGCTGGACCTGGGCGGCATCGAGTCGGCGCGTGCGGTGGAGATGTTCCTGCCGCTGTGGCTGGACCTGTTCCGGAACATCGGGCACGGAGAGTTCAACCTCGAGGTGCGCAGGGCGCGTTGAGGGGTGCGGGAGGCGCGCGGAGCCGTAGGGGCACGATGTCCATGACACCCGGGGCTACCGGTCGGTAGCAATTGCTGACAAGCTGTCTACACGGCCTCAACAGCGTCCGTCAGCGCGTCCCAGAAGAGGAGCACCCCCATGTCCGCCACCGTCTCCTTCCCGGTTCCCACCCCGCACGGCCCGCGGACCGTGACCGTGTCCTACGCGCGCGTGGGCAGCGGCGAACCACTGCTCCTGCTGCACGGCATAGGCCACCACCGGCAGGCCTGGGACCCGGTGGTGGACATCCTCGCCACCGAGCGCGACGTGATCGCCGTGGACCTGCCCGGGTTCGGCGCCTCGCCCGCGCTGCCGGAGGGGCTGTCGTACGACCTGCCCTCGACGGCCGCCGTGTTCCGGGCCTTCTGCGAGGCGCTGGGGCTGGAGCGTCCGCATGTGGCGGGCAACTCGCTCGGCGGGCTGATGGCCCTGGAGCTGGGCCGCGAGAAGGTCGTACGGTCCGTCACGGCCCTGTCCCCGGCCGGGTTCTGGTCGCAGGCCGAGCGTCGCTACGCCTTCGGTGTGCTGTTCACCATGCGGCGGATCGCCCGCGGCATGCCGCTCCCGCTGGTCGAGCGGCTGGCCCGCACGGCGGCCGGCCGTACCGCCCTCACCAGCACCATCTACGCCCGCCCGGGCCGCCGTTCACCCGAGGCCGTGGTCGCCGAGACGCTCGCGCTGGTCAACGCCACCGGGTTCGACGACACCCTCAGGACCGGTACGACCGTGCAGTTCACCGACGACCTCCCCGGTATCCCGGTCACCGTGGCGTGGGGCACCCAGGACCGGCTGCTGCTGCGCCGCCAGGGCGTCCGCGCCAAGCGGTTGATACCCCACTCCCGGCTGGTGCGGCTGCCCGGCTGCGGGCACTGCCCGATGAACGACGACCCGGCGCTGGTCGCACGCGTCATCCTCGACGGCAGCCGCTGACCGGCGCGACAGCAGCGACAACGCGCCGGATCCCAGGGCGACTCCGGCGCCGACGAGGGCACTGCCGACGGCCTGGACGGCCCCGTAGGAGCCCGTTCCGACGAGCGGTGCGGTGGCGGCGGCCGCGACCGGGATGAGGCCGGAGAAGAGCGTGGCGCGCTCCGCGCCGATCCGTTGCAGGCCCATGTACCAGCACACGAAGCCGACGACCGTGACGACCGCCGCCTGCCACAGCAGCGCGGCGGCCTCGGTACCGTCCGGTCGCCGCAGCCGGCCCGAGCCGTCGAGGAGCAGCCCGGTCGTCGCCGCCTCGATCGCGGCGACACCGCACACCGTGGCCGCCAACAGCCGTGGTCCCAGCGGGCGCAGCACCGGAACCGCGAGCACGGCGAAGCCGACCTCCCCCGCGAGCGCGCACCCGGAGAAGGCGATTCCGGCGCCGTCCGTGCGGCCCCACCCCTGGACCGTGAACGCGCCGACGGCGACGAGCGACGCCCCGTAGAGCACGATCCGGCGCGGACGGCGTCCCTCCAGGAGGGGCACGATGACCGCGACGGCCACAGGGGCGCAGCCCACGAAGACACCGGGGACGGCCGGTTCGGCGCCGCGTTCCGCGGCGATGACGGCCAGGTTGAAGCCGACCATGCCGACGGCCGCGAGCAGCGCGAGACGGGCCCACTGGCAGGGCCTCAGCGCGCGGAGCCGGGCCCCCGCACCCCGGCCGGTGAACGGGAGCAGCAGCAGACAGGCGAGGCCGTAGCGCAGGAACTGGCCGCCCGCGTACGGGTAGTGGCCCAGGACGCTGTTGGCCGTGAAGGACGCGCCGACGAGGACGCAGGCGAAGGCGGCGAGCGAGGTGCCGCGCGCGGTGGTGGCGGTCATGGCAGCGACGCTAGGGAGCGCGGCGGTCCGGATTAAGGTCCACTTCCATGACGTCATCGCGGACCAATCCGGAGGGAACGAGCGAACCGGAGGATCTGACGGGTTCCGCCGCGTGGGAACTGCTCCTTCCGGCCGCCTCGGCACCGGCACGCGCGCGTGGGCGCTCGCTTCAGGCGGCGCTGCGCGAGGCGGTGCGTACGGGGCGGCTGGCGCCGGACACCCGGCTGCCGTCGAGCCGGGACCTGGCGGCCGACCTCGGGGTGTCACGGGGGCTGGTCACCGAGGCGTACGAGCAGTTGGCGGCGGAGGGGTATCTGCGCAGCGGGCGGGGCGCGGGCACCTGGGTGAGCGGTGCCGTGCGGGCGGCGCGGCCACGCGCGCGTGACCTCGCGCCGCGCTCCCCCGGCGCCCGGGCCGACTTCGTGGCCGGGACACCGGACCTGTCGCTGTTCCCGCGCGCCGCCTGGGCCGCCGCGCAGCGCGGTGTGCTGGCGGAGTCGCCCCATGACGTGCTCGGGTATCCCGATCCGCGCGGACTGCCCCGCTTGCGTACGGCCCTCGCGGAACTCCTCGCGCGCCGCCGGGGTGTGGTCGCCGACCCGGAGCGGCTCGTCGTGGTCTCCGGGGTGGCGCAGGCGACGACTCTGCTCGGATTCGTGCTCCACGCGCGCGGGATGCGCATCGTCGGCGTCGAGGACCCGGGCAGCCCCCAGCACGACGCCCTGTACGCCTCGGTGGGCGTCGGCACCGTACCGCTGCCCCTGGACGAGGAGGGCCTGGCCCTCGGGCCGCTGCGGGCCTCCGGCGTGCGGGCCGTGGTGACGACGCCCGCCCACCAGTTCCCCACGGGCATCGCCTACTCCGCGCGGCGGCGGGCCCAACTCCTGGACTGGGCGCGGTCGGTGGACGGTCTGGTCTTCGAGGACGACTACGACGGCGACTTCCGCTACGACCGGGCACCCGTGGGCGCCCTCCAGGGCCTCGACCCGGAGCGTGTCGCCTATGCGGGCTCAGTCAGCAAGTCCCTCGCCCCGGGGCTGCGGCTCGGCTGGCTCCTGGTGCCGGAGTCGCTGGCGGACGAGGTCGTCGAGCGGAAGCGGACCATGGACCTCGGCCATCCGACCCTCGACCAGGCGCTGTTCGCCCGCTTCCTGGAACGCGGCGACTACGACCGCCAGTTGCGGCGCTGCCAGCGCGCCTACCGGCAGCGCCGCGACACCCTCGTGGCCGCCCTGGAGGAGCACTTCCCCGGAGCGGAGGTGACCGGGATCGCCGCGGGACTGCACGTCATCGCCGAACTGCCCGGGAAGTACGGCCCCCAGGAGGACTTCCTCGACCGCGCGGCCTCCGCCGGTGTCGCGGTGCGTCCGCTCACCGCCTACGCACACGCGCGTGCGGACGACGCGGTCGTACGGCTGGTCCTGGGGTACGCGCATCTGTCCCCCGCGCGGATCCGTGCGGGGATACGCCTGATGGCCGGCGCCATGCACCCGCGCGGGCGCTGATCTCGTCGCGTTCGTTGTTCATCCGTGGTTTCCGTGTGCGCTGCGGCGCACCAGTAGTTGTGGCAGTGCACCCTGACCGCATCCCGTCCGTGGAGGCGCATCCCCATGTCGCATCGCCCGTTCCCCGCCCGCCGCAGCGTCCTGCGCGGCTCCCTTGCCGCGTCGGCGGCGCTGACCCTGCCCACCGCCCTCGGGGCCGCGCCGGCCTTCGCCCTGTCGGGGCGTCCGAAGGCGGGCTGGGGTGTGCAGGCGGGGGACGTGACCTCCGACTCCGGCCTGGTGTGGGTGCGTTCGGACCGCCCGGCCCGGATGATCGTGGAGACCTCGGCCACCGAGCCGTTCCGCAACCCGCACCGGTGGCACGGCCCGCTGCTCGGCGCGGACACGGACTTCACCGGCACCACCCGGCTGCGCGGGCTGCCCTCGGGACAGCAGATCCACTACCGCGTGCTGCTCGCCGACCCCGACGACCCGCGCCGTACCGGCGAGCCGGTCACCGGCACGTTCCGTACGGTGCCGACCGGGCGGCGCGGTGTGCGGTTCCTGTGGTCCGGCGACCTGGCGGGCCAGGGCTGGGGCATCAACCCGGACCTCGGCGGTTACCGCATCTACGACGCGATGGCCAAGCTGGACCCGGACTTCTTCGTGTGCAGCGGTGACAACATCTACGCCGACGGCCCGATCACGGCGACGCAGGCCCTGCCCGACGGCAGCCTGTACCGGAACGTCACCACCGAGGAGAAGTCCAAGGTCGCCGAGACGCTCGCCGAGTTCCGGGGCAACTTCCGCTACAACCTGCTCGACGAGAACCTGAAGCGGTTCAACGCCCAGGTCCCGTCGATCATCCAGTGGGACGACCACGAGGTCCGCAACAACTGGTACCCGGGCGAGGTGATCGCCGCCTCCGACACCCGCTACACCGAGAAGAGCGTCGACGCCCTGGCGGTGCGGGCCCGGCGCGCCTTCAGCGAGTACTTCCCGATCTCGACGCTGCGGCCGGGCGCCGAGGAGGGCCGGGTCCAGCGGGTGATGCGGCACGGGCCGCTGCTCGACGTGTTCGTCCTGGACATGCGGACCTACCGCAACGCCAACTCGCCCGACCAACAGACCGTGGATCCGCAGGGCATCCTCGGCCACGAGCAACTGGAGTGGCTGAAGCGGGAGTTGTCGCGGTCGCGCGCGGTGTGGAAGGTGATCGCCGCGGACATGCCGCTCGGCCTGGTCGTGCCCGACGCCACCGAGGGCAAGGCCAACATCGAGGCGGTCGCGCAGGGCGACCCCGGCGCGCCGCTGGGGCGTGAACTGCAGATCGCCGAGCTGCTGCGGTACATCAAGCACCGGCGGATCACCGGCACCGTGTGGCTGACGGCGGACGTGCACCACACCTCCGCCCAGCACTACCAGCCCTCGCGGGCCGCGTTCACCGACTTCGAGCCGTTCTGGGAGTTCGTCTCCGGTCCGCTGAACGCGGGTGCCTTCCCGGCCAGCGCCCTCGACAACACCTTCGGCCCGGAGCGGGTGTTCGTGAAGGCGCCGACCGCGCAGAACGTGTCACCGGCCGAGGGCTACCAGTTCTTCGGCGAGGTCGACATCGACGGCCACAGCGGAGAACTGACGGTGCGTCTGCGGGAGTCGGACGGCACCGTGCTGTTCACGCAGACGCTTCAGCCGGGACGGGTCGGCCAGTAACTCCACTACCCTCGGACGTGGGCCGCGCACCGGCGTCATCCCCCGGTGCGCGGCGCGTCCCAGACCACCCCAACCTCCCCTCACGGACCGCGTTTTCGCAGGTCAGGGCCGATTGTCAGTGGTGGCCTCTACGGTTTTTCCATGACGCGATCTTTGCAGGCCGTGACCTATCGCCGACCCTCCGTGCTGGAGTCGGCGGCGGGTGAGCGGCGCCTGGGCCTTGAGACCTCACAGGGTGCGACTCCTTCGGGCGTCACCGACCATCCGCGCTTCTTCGCGGGCTTCCTGACATCTCCTCAGGTGGCCTCGGCAGCGCTGCCGGCGGTGGCCGACGTGGCGTCAGCGCGGTACTACCAGCGCCAACTGCCCTCCTCTCTCGACCCGGTGGTGACCGCGGGCGGCGACCGGCTGCGCTTCGAGTCCTTCTCGGGCCTCGGCGGGGTGTACGCGCGACTGGACGTCCTCGACGGCGACGAGGTGGGACACGGCACGACGAACGTCGATGTGAACAACCCGCTCGCGGCACGTGGCCAGTTGGACGTGGCGCGGCTGGGCACGGATCACGGGGAGCTGGTGCGCGGCGGGGCCGTGAAGCCGTCGCGGCTCACCGAGTCGGTGCGGACCGGGGCGGCCACCAGCGCGAACGCAACGATATGGGGGATCCTCCGCCACACCCTGGCCGCGCTGCTCGCCGGCCTCGACGGCGAGGCCAAGCCCGCGCGGACCCGTGGGCTCGGGGACCTGCTCGGGGTGGCCGCCGAGTGCGCGGAGCGGTCCGGAGCGCGGGGGGAACTGCCCCATCTGGCGCAGACGGCGGCCCGGACCGGTTCGTCCCGACTGGTCACCCAGGCACGTCGGCTGCGCAGTGCGCCGGTAGCGGAGGTAGCCGCATGACGTAGGGCGACCGGGCTGACCTCCGGTGCACCGCACTCGTAAAAAGAACAGCAAAAGGTACAGAACCATGCTTTTACCGGTCGGTCACAGAGCGTTCGTGATCACGCAACACCCTTCCTTCACAGTGGTCGCATGAGTCGAGACATGTCTGATGTGACACGCACGAGGCACGGGCGTCCGGTGCACCACTGGCGACGGGACCTGGTGGAGCTGGCGGCGCTGTTCACGGCGGTCGCGGTGGCGGACGTCGTCGCCGATCTGGTGGGGCACGGGCCCGACGGCCCGGGACTGCTGGCGATCTCCGCGCTGGCCCTGATCGCCACCGCGGGATTCCACACATGGTGGTCACGCCGCCACGGTCATGCGCCGCCGACGGGCGATACCGGTGCCCGGCCGGCCGCTGACGCGCGGCGGACCGGGCCGTCCGAGGCGCAGTCCCCGTCCGAGACCGACGCCGGGTCCGAGCAGTCGCCCGAGACACCCGGCGCCGTCGCCACGCCGGCGGCGCTGTGGCGCATGCGGACGACGGTGCGGGACGCGCCGGGATCGCTGGCGGCGTTGTGCACGGCGCTGGCAGGCCGGCAGGTCGACATCCTCAGCCTGCAGACGCACCCGCTGGCCGAGGGCACGGTGGACGAGTTCCTGCTGCGGGCACCGAGTGAGGTCGCGGCGTCCGAGATCACCCGGGCGGTGTCGTCGGCCGGCGGTTCGGGCACCTGGATCGAGCGGGCCGACGCCCATGATCTGGTGGACGCGCCGACCCGTGTCCTGGGCCTGGCCACCCGGACGGCCCTGGACGCAGCGGAACTGCCGCTGGCGCTGCGGCAGTTGCTGGGCCGGTGCACCATCCGTTCGCTGCCCGCGACCGTCGCGGGCAAGGGGCGCGAGCCGGAGTCGGTGCCGGTGGAGGGAGCGTTGGAGGACTCCGTCATGCGGCTGCGGGCGCCCGAGGGCGGCGTGATCACCATCGAGCGGCCGTATCTGCCGTTCACACCCACCGAGTTCGCCCGGGCACGGGCGCTGGTCGAACTCGACGCCCGGCTCGGCCCCCGCATCCCGCGCAGCCAGGACGTGCTGACGCTGCCCGAGGGCAACGCGATCACCGTGCGCCGCGCGGACACTGGCGACCTGGACGCGGCACGGGACATGCACGAGCGGTGCTCGGCACGGACGCTCGGCATGCGCTACCACGGCCCTGTCGATGACGCCGACCGCTATCTGAACCACCTGCTCTCCCCGCGCTTCGGCCGGACGCTGGCCGTGCAGACGGCCTCCGGGCGGATCGTCGGACTCGGGCACCTCCTGTGGGACGGCGACGAGACGGAGGTCGCGCTGCTCGTCGAGGACGACTGGCAACGGCGCGGGATCGGGAGCGAGTTGCTGGGGCGGCTGGTGGCGATGGCCGTCGAGGCCGGGTGCGAGAGCGTGTATGCCGTGACGCAGGCGTCCAACACGGGGATGGTCGCGGCGATGCGGGGGCTCGAGCTGCCGCTCGACTATCAGATCGAGGAGGGGACGTTGGTGGTCACCGCTCGACTGGAGGCGGCGGCGAGTTCTGTGGACGTTACGGAGTTCGGGCGGGCCGACGCTCCGTAGAAGCTGCCGCTTTGTTGATAGGTGCGGGTGCGCTGTAGCTAGGTGCGCAGTTCCCCGCGCCCCTTGGGAGGGGCGCAAGCGCCCCATCCAAGTCCGCCCACAGGTCCTCTACGTCCTCCACGCCCACCGACAGTCTCAGCAACCGGTCGCTCACGCCCGCTCCCCTTCTGTCTTCCGCGTCCACGACCCGGTGGCTGATGGAGGCCGGATGTTGGATGAGGGTGTCGACGCTGCCCAGGCTCACCGCCGGAGTGATCAGGCGGACCCCCGCGATGACCTCGTGGGGGTCGCCGTGGACCTCGAAGGCGATCATCGCGCCGCCGATACGCGGGTAGTGGACGCGGGCGACGCGCGGGTCGGCGGTGAGGCGGCGGGCGAGTTCGGCGGCGTTCGCGGAGGCGGCTCGCACCCGTATCGGCAAGGTCGCGAGGCCGCGCAGGAGCAGATAGCCGGCCAGTGGATGGAGGACGCCGCCGGTCGCGAAGCGGATCTGCCGCAGTCGCCCGGCGAACTCCTCGTCGCAGGCCACCACTCCCGCCATCACGTCGCCGTGCCCGCCGAGGTACTTGGTGGCGCTGTGCAGGACGAGCCGTGCGCCGTGTTCGGCGGGGCGTTGCAGGACGGGTGTGGCGAAGGTGTTGTCCGCGAGGAGGGGCACCGAGCCGCAGGAGTGGGCGACGGCGCGCAGGTCGAGTTCCGCGAGGGTCGGGTTGGCCGGCGACTCGACCATGACGAGCCCGGTGTCGGGGCGCAGCGCGTCGGCGATCCCCGCCGGGTCGGTCCAGGTCACCTCCGTGCCGAGCAACCCGGCGGTGAGGAGGTGGTCGCTGCAGCCGTAGAGGGGTCGTACGGCCACGACGTGCCGCAAGCCGATCGAGGCGCGGGCCAGAAGCACCGCCGTGAGGGCCGCCATGCCGCTGGCGAACGCCACCACGCTGTCGGTGCCTTCGAGGCGGGCGAGGGCGGTCTCGAAGCGGGCGACGGTCGGGTTGCCGAGGCGGCCGTAGACGGGCGGTCCCTCGGGTTCGGCGCCGGTGGTGGCGAAGGTGTCGATGCGGGCGGCCTCGCCACGGCTGTCGTACGACGGGTAGGTCGTCGACAGGTCGATGGGCGGGGCGTGCAGGCCCTGCCGGGCGAGGTCGTCACGGCCGGCGTGCACGGCTTCGGTGGCCAGTGCGCGCGGGGCCGGGGAGGGGTGGAGGCTCACTGAGTCCATGTGCTCAAGGGTGAACATTGACCGGCTTCAGCAGGGAATGCTCCGTGTTACGTTCGGGCGATGAGCGAAAACGTCGTACTGGATCCGGTGGATCTCCATCTGTTGCGGTTGTTGCAGAACGACGCCCGGGCGACGTATCGCGATCTCGCGGCGGAGGTCGGGGTCGCGCCGTCGACGTGTCTGGACCGGGTGACCAGGCTGCGTCGGGCCGGTGTGATCCTCGGGCATCAACTGCGGGTCGATCCAGCCAAGTTGGGGCGCGGGCTGGAGGCGCTGCTGTCGGTGCAGGTGCGGCCGCACCGGCGGGAGCTGGTGGGGCCGTTCGTCGAGCGGATCCGGGCACTGCCGGAGTCACGGACCGTGTTCCATCTGACCGGACCCGACGACTATCTCGTCCATGTGGCCGTCGCGGACATGGCGGATCTGCAACGGCTGGTGATCGACGAGTTCACGTCACGGCGCGAAGTGGCTCGGGTGGAGACCCGGTTGATCTTCCAGCAGTGGGACTGCGGACCCTTGCTGCCGCTTGCCACGCCCGTAGCTGAATCGGGGTGATATCGGGGTGACGGGGCCGAGTCCCCCGTATGAGGATGGTCCCCATGTCGCAGACCAACACTCCGCTGCCCCGGCAGGTCGCCGACGCCTATGTCGACGATCTCATCGCCCTCGACCCGGTGACCGGTACATATCTCGGCGTGAAGGAGAGTTCGAGCCGCCTGCCCGACCTCTCCCCCGCAGGTCAGGAACGACTCGCGGAGCTTCAGCGGGCGACCCTCGCGAAGCTCGACGAGGCAGAGCGCCTACCCGGCGCGAGCAGTGACATCGAGCGCCGCTGCGCGCGCCTGCTGCGCGAGCGGCTCACCGCCGAACTCGCCGTGCACGAGGCCGAGGAGGGCCTGCGCGCGGTCGGCAACATGCACACGCCCGCGCACTCGGTGCGTGAGGTGTTCACGGTGACACCGACCGAGACCGACGAGGACTGGGCGGCGATCGCCGAGCGGCTGCGCGCGGTACCGACCGCGCTGGCGGGTTACCGTGATTCCCTCGCGCTGGGCCTGGACCGCAAGCTGTACGCGGGTCCGCGTCCGACGGCCACCTTCATCGGCCAGCTCACCGAATGGTCGGACACGGACGGCCAGGGGCGCGGCTGGTTCGAGGACTTCGCCTCGGCGGGGCCCGAGGCGCAGCGCCCCGAGTTGGACGAGGCGGCCCGTGCGGCGACCGCGGCCCTGGTTGAACTGCGGGACTGGATGCGCGACGTGTACGCGCCGGCCATCGAGGGCGCGCCGAACACGGTGGGCCGGGAGCGGTACGCGCGCTGGTCGCGCTACTTCAACGGTACGGACCTCGATCTCGACGAGGCGTACGCGTACGGCTGGTCCGAGTACCACCGGCTGCTCGCCGAGATGAAGCAGGAGGCCGAGAAGGTCCTGCCCGGCGCGGAGACGCCATGGGTGGCGCTCGCGCATCTCGACGAGCACGGCCGGCACATCGAGGGCGTCGACGAGGTCCGCGCATGGCTCCAGGGCCTGATGGACCGGGCGATCGACAAACTGGACGGCACACATTTCGAACTCGCCGAGCGGGTGCGGAAGGTGGAGTCGTGCATCGCGCCTCCGGGCAGTGCGGCGGCGCCCTACTACACGCCCCCGTCGGAGGACTTCTCGCGCCCGGGCCGCACCTGGCTGCCGACGATGGGCCAGACCCGTTTCCCGGCCTACGACCTCGTCTCGACCTGGTACCACGAGGGCGTCCCCGGCCATCACCTCCAGCTCGCGCAGTGGGCGCATGTCGCCGAGGACCTGTCGCGCTACCAGGCGGCCGTGGGCGGGGTCAGCGCCAACGCGGAGGGCTGGGCGCTGTACGCGGAGCGGCTGATGGACGAGCTGGGATTCCTGGAGGACGCCGAGCAGCGGCTCGGCTATCTCGACGCGCAGATGATGCGGGCCGCCCGGGTCGTCGTCGACATCGGCATGCACCTGGAGCTGGAGATTCCGGCCAACTCGCCGTTCCATCCCGGTGAGCGGTGGACGCCGGAGCTGGCCCAGGAGTTCTTCGGCGCGCACAGCAGCCGTCCGGCGGACTTCGTGGAGAGCGAACTGACCCGCTACCTCACCATCCCGGGCCAGGCCATCGGCTACAAACTCGGCGAGCGCGCCTGGCTGTTGGGCCGGGAGAACGCGCGGCGGCGGCACGGCGACGCCTTCGACCTGAAGGCATGGCACATGGCCGCGTTGTCGCAGGGTTCACTGGGACTGGACGACCTGGTGGACGAGTTGTCGCGGCTCTGACGCCCGGGCGTCAACTCCCGGGCGGGGCTTCGGTTCAGTCCGGGAGTCGTCGCAGTTGGACGAGGACCAGCCAGGTCTCAGGGCCCGGCTGGGCCCGTCCCGCGCGGACGGCGTAGCGGCCCGCTTCCAGGTCGACCTTCAGATGCTCGGTGCCCTCCGAGTCCCGCCCCGGCCACGCCGAGTCGAACAGCACCACCGGTCCGGGTACGTCCCACCGCACCTCGTTCTCCCAGGTCGCGGTGGCGAGCGCGGCGGGCACACCGGCCAGGATGTCGTCCTCGCAGTTCGCGGCACCCCACCGTACGAACGCGCCGTGGTCTGGCAGGAAGGAGGTCGACGCGGGGTCGTCCCCGAGGACCAGGGCCGCGCTGTCGCCCACGGGCAGCAGGCCTACGCACCCACCGACCTCGCACGCGCGGTCGTAGTCCGAGGCCAGCTCATCGCCGTCGGCTCCCGTCCAGAACGGCAGCACCGTCTCCGGCACCGCTATGAGCGGCCCGCCGCCCGACTCCACCCACTGCACCACCGTGTCCGGCTCCGCGTATCGCGCCATGGGCAGAACCTACACGCACAGCGATCCCACATGTTCACCCTTCGGGTCGGGCGAGTCGGGTTGACCGTCCGTCAACTCCCTTGCGGGGGCGGGCGGTTCAGAGAAGGCGGTCGCGGTTTCAGCAGCCGCAGTCCGCCGACCTTCCTATCGACCGTCCTCTCTTCCATGAGACCCGGACCCTCTTCCTCTCCGCGCGTCACCGGGACGGGGTACGCCCTCACGGACGCGGCACGGCGGCGCGGTCTGCACGTCGAAGTAGTGCGGGACTGGCGGAAACCGGTGGAGTCGCGCCGGGCGGCCGGGACCTCGCTGTACGCCGGGCTGTTGTTCGCGGACGCCGTGGCCGGGGACGTAGGCCTCGGACTGCTGGAGGCGCTGGCGGACTGGCTGGCGCGGCTGCCGTACAAACTCACAGGCAGGGAAGTTGAACCACATTCGCCGAGGCAAGGCAGATGCGCCGTCCGTCGTTCGTGAAGCCGCCCAACGACAAGACCTTCCCGGCGCGGATCTACCCGGACAGCAGTCCGATGCCGGGCCCCGACGCGGTCGATGACTACACGGCAGTGTTGGCGAGCTATGTCGTCACGTTCGCCGTGGAGTACCGGCTCTTCGCGCCGGACGGTCACGTCCGCATGGACAGCCGCTACTTGACGGGCGGTCGGCTCGATGTCGACCCGTTCGCCGAGGACCGGCTCGGGGACGAGGTAGTGGGCTTCGCCGGCCGCCTGACCGAAGGTCTTGAGCTGCCATGGCAATTGTGGTGGACGTCGGGCGCCTGGCCGACGGCGACTGGGCGGCCGTCGAGGCCAATGCGGCCTGGGCGAGCGGGCATTACGCCTGCGACGCCGACGAAGCCCTCGATGTCGTCCGACGAGCGGCCCGCCCGGAAGGGGAGTTCAGCGCTAGCGACCGTGCGTTCCTGCGTTGGGTGCCCACCGTGATCCGCAGCTAATGAGCTCGTGCATGGCTGGCGGTGAGGCACCGATACCTTGATCGTTGATCATGGTTGTGTGGGTCCGAAGCGCAACTCGTGCAGCGATCATCAGCGACCGGCGGATCGCAGGTCTGACGGCCGACATGATCTATGAACTCGTCGCCGAGGTCGGCCCGTTGTGCCACGAGCGCCACCAGGCCGGGCTTGTCTCCCGGCGGCGCAAGCGGACCGTGGGCGCCGGTGCAAGGCACCGGCTGGTGTTTATCGACAGGCTCCTTGCCACCCTCGTCCCTCCCCGCTGCGGGACCACCCACGACGTGCTGGCCTGCTGGTTCCACATGGACCGTTCCACCGTCACCCGAGCCATCAACGAGGTTCGGCCCTTGTCCGCCGAGCGAGGCTGCACCATCACCTCCGACATACGGCTGAGAACCCTGGCCGAAGTCGTCGACCATCTCGGCGCGAGGTGGTGCAGTCCAATCCGGCTCGCAAGCTGTGCGGACATCACCCACGCACGCCAGCTAGGGCTGGTCAAACCCCTGACAGGCAGGCCCGTGGACGAAATCCTCGCTGACGCCGGCTACCAGGCGCATTCCTCACGTCGCATCCGCGTCGAACACGGCATCGCGCATCTGAAGAACCGGCAGTCGCTCGCGCGCCACATCGGCGCCGCGAGCATATGAGCGACAAGGTCCAGGCAGTCGCAGCCTGCTGTCCCACCAGCGACGGCGGACCTGAGCCCGGCTCAGCGGGCGTGTGCATCGGCATCGGGCTTTCACCAGCTCGAAGGCAACTGCATCAGATGCTTGGCCTGTGGCGACGGTGAAGTCGAGAGGCCGTGCGCGGCCGGTTGTGGTCAGGTGAGCTTTGGTGCTCGCCCACGTTGGGAGCGTCTGAGCACGTGATCGGCGGCCTCGCCGCCGCTCTGGCCGACGAATCAGTCCAGTCCCGCCGCACAATCTTCTGTGGCAACTGCGACAGGAAATACCTATTGGGCCGGCTGTGTTCAGCCATAGGAAAGGGTGGGTCCGTAATCAAGAACGGACCGCACGCGAAGACCTGATGCTCTGGTACCGTCGAGCGAACTTGGCGTAATGCGCACCGGGGGGCGCCGTGGAAGTTGACCTTATAGCCGCTGGAGTTGCCGCACTTCTGGCCAAGTCGGCCGGTGAAGAGTTCGCTAGAGAGAGCGGAAAAGCAACCTGGGAGCGCGTTCGTGAACTGCTTCAGTCTGTTCGCCGACGGCTTTCCGAAGATACCCGTGGGACAGCGGCCCTGGCCGCAGCGGAGTCGGATCCGCAGAATGAATCGGTACTGGAAGATCTCGCCGGGGAACTCCAGCAAAGGGCACGAGAAGACGAATCTTTCGCCTCAATCCTGGCCGAAATCACCCGCACTTCCCGCGAGAATCCAGGTGTCGGCAACATCACCGTGGAGGGCCAGGCCCAGGTCGGGAAGATCGTATCCATGGGAAATGTGCACGGGGACGTGACCTTCTAGAAGAGGATTTCCCAAGTGGTGCATGACCTTTCCAGCAGAGGGCAGGATGCGTTGGCTGCCGCTTGGGCTATTCTGCGCGAGTGGCTGCAGGTCGACCTTCAGGGGCAGGAAGTATTCCAGTTGCTTGTGTCCGAGCCCGATCGGGGCACCCGAGCACTCGCTGCCCGGCTTGAGCAAACCGGCATTCCCGGCTTCACCGCAGCGGTGTCCGGAGGAATGCTTGGAAAACTGGTGCAGATCGCGAGCGCAGAGGCGGTGCACGTCCACCAGGACCGTGAGCGATCATCCAGCAACCCCGCGCGTCCGGCCGAACTTCCTCCCGACATCGCCGCGTTCACCGGCCGAGTCTCTGAGCTGGAGCAGCTTACGGAACTTGTCGGCGCCGCCGAAGCGAGTTCTTCGACACCAATCATCGTGGTGGACGGCCCGCCCGGCGTGGGCAAATCCGCGCTGACGATCCATTTCGCCCACGAAATTTCGCACCGTTATGCCGACGGCCATCTGTACGTGAACTTGCAGGGGGCGACGCCGGGGCTCGCCCCGCTCAACCCGATTGATGTACTGGGGCGGTTTCTCAGGGCTCTGGGGATGGATGGCAAGGATATCCCTGTCGATACCGGCGAGGCGGCCACCAGATTCCGCTCCCTCACTTCCGGGCGCAGGATTCTGATCATGCTCGACAACGCAGCATCCGCCATGCAGGCCCGTCAAATGATCCCGGCCGGCACCGGATGCGCGGTTCTCATCACAAGTCGCGAAGTGCTCTCGACCCTGGACGGCGCCGCTCACCTCCATCTCAGCGTGCTATCCGCGACCGAAGCCGTCTCATTGCTGGAGAAATTCGCGGGCAAGGAGCGGGTCGCGGCAGAGCCCGGGGCCACTGCCACACTGGCGAGACAGTGCGGCCTGCTGCCACTCGCACTGAGAATCGCCGGAGCCCGTCTCGCGGCACGACCGTCCTGGTCGCTCCAAGCCCTCGCCGCGCGTCTGACGGACGAACGAGCCCGGCTCAACGAGTTGCAACTCGGCGACCTCGCGGTGCGTGCCAGCTTCGGAATCAGTTACGAAGCCCTGTCGGCGATCGACGGACCGACCGAGGCCTCCTGCGCGCGCACGTTCCGGCTCCTCGGCCTGTTGGAGGGCCCGGATGTGAGCGTGGACATCGTCGCCGCGCTGATCGGTGGCACGCATGAGACGACGGACGAAGCCCTGGAAAGACTTGTCGATGCCCAGCTTCTGGAGTCGCCCTCGCCGGGGCGATACCAGATGCACGACCTCCTGCGTCTGTTCGCTCGTGAGCATGCCTTCCGGGACGACGCACAGGATGACCGCCGACTGGCCCTCCACAGGACATTCGAGTTCCTTCTCGCGCGCGCCTGCGGGGCCAGCACCTGTCTGCAGCCCACTGATCCACGTCGCACCGCGCAAAAGGTGAACGGCGAGCCCGGGTTCGCCACTCGGACACTTGCGCTGGACTGGCTTGAGGCCGAGCGGCCCAACCTCGTTGCAGCGGCGCGGCAGGCGGCTTCCGCTCCCGACCAGTTCGGAGCCATCGCCACACAGATCGCCGATGCGCTGTTCTGGTTCTGCCACCTCCGCGCCTATCCCCGCGACCTCGAAGTGCTGAGCCAGCTCGCGCTCGCCACCGCTCAGCGATTGGGGGATCGTGAGGGCGAGGGGCAGAGCCTGCACAATCTATGTATAGCCAACCTTCGCCTGCGTCGCTTCGAAGAGGCCGTACGCCATGGCAACCGGGGTCTAGAAATCAGGCGCAGCATCGGTGACCTTTACGGGGAAGGGCGGACGTTGGATGCACTCGGACGCGTTCACTACATGGTGGGCCGCTTCGATGAGGCGGTCGAATACGGAGAACAGAGTCTGTCCATTGCCCGAAGGATTCAGGACCGGTACAGCGAAAGCGCGGTCCTCTGCAATCTGGTGCCGATATATCAGGCGATGCAGCGCTATGCGGAGGCCATCGCTTGCGGTCAGGAAAGCCTCAGCATTCGAACCGAACTCGGTGACCGGTACGGCGAAGGCCGGATGCGTATGAGCCTTGGCGTCGCGTACCAAGCGAGTGGCCGACTCGACGAAGCGATCCAGTGCTTCGAGGAGAGCCTGACGGTGTTCCGGGACATAGGGGACCGGTACGACGAGGGGCGCTCTCTCTTTCAGCTCGCGGTGGCCCATGAACTGGGCTCCAGGCCCACTAAGGCCATTGAATTCTACGAGTCCAGTATTACGGTGAGAAGGCAAACGGCCGACCGTTTCGGAGAGGGCGAGTCCCTTCACCAACTCGCAAAGTTGTTGCACAGTATCGGCGACAAAGACGCAGCGCGTATGAAATTGGACCAGGCGCTGGTCATTTTCGAAGAGCTCGGAGTTCCGAACGCCGACGAGATTCGGACACTTCTGGCGACGTGATCAAGAGGCCTCGACCATGGCAGTCCGGCGGAGGGCGTACATGCGTGACTTTCCGATGGAGTGGCTCGATCCCATACTGGATCGTTGCAGGTCAGAGCTGATAGAGCATCTTCCGCGGTCATCAGTCAAGACGCTCGACGACGGACGCGTCGAACCGGTGACCGACCTGGACCTCCGGATCGAGGGTCGACTCATCGCCGCCGCGTTGGAGGCGTACCCTTCGGCCGATATCTTCAGCGAGGAAACGCATTGTAATCCCGCTGCGCTGGCCAGTGAGTTGTGCTTTGTCATCGATCCTATCGACGGCACGAAGGAGCTCATCGCTGGGACTGCTGATTTCGCCATCTCGGTTGCCCTTTTCCAACAGGGGAAGCCGGTGGCCGGCGTCCTGGATCTCCCGTTCCGTGGTCAGCGATTTACCTGCACTGCCGAGGGCGGAGCGCGGGTGAACGGCATTCCTGTCTATCTCCAGGCGCCACCGCACCTGCGTGCGGCGAAGCTCGCCGTCAGTCCGACCCAGCGGGCCGACCCCTCCCTCGCCTCCGTATGGACCCGTCTGCTTCCCAGGGGCATCGCGCCCGTCGGCGCGTTCACCCCCAAAGTCGCCCAGGTCCTGTGCGGGGACTGCCATGCGGCCCTCTACCCGCCCAAGCCGGGCAAGAGCATTTTCCTCTGGGACTATGCAGCCGCGGCGCTCCTGTTGGCTGAGGCCGGAGGAATGCTGATGTCTCTCGACGGAATGAGCCTGTTGAACACCTTGCCATTGGAGCACTCCGGCGGATGGGTAGCGGGACCCGCAGATCTGTGTCGGGAGATCCGATTGGCGATGCGGGAAACCGAGAGTGCCTGACCGCTGCTTCTGGTCACCGTCAACTAGATGAGCCGATTCTGAACCGAGAGGGTGGGACCATGCACCACAACGTTTATCTGGCTCAGGTCAACAATCGCTTCGGAGATCAGGCTTTTCTGCCCTACTCCGTTGGTGTCATCCAGGCGCATTGCCAGCGACAACCGGAAATAGCTGAGAACTTCAGGTTTCAGGAGTTCATCTTCCTTCGTGAAAACGTTGACCACGTCGCACGGCGTTTTCGCGATCCACGAGTTCTGGGAATCTCGTGCTACATCTGGAACTGGGAGTACAGCAGGGCACTCGCGCGCGCGGTCCGATCGGCCCATCCGGACTGCTTGATAGTGATGGGGGGACCTCAGGTTCCTCTCGACTCGAAGGAATTCTTCAAACTCAACCCATTCGTTGACATCTTGGTTCACCATGAGGGCGAGTTCGCTTTCGCCGACATCTTGCGTGAATCATTACTGCCCGATCCGGATTACAGCAAGATATCAGGGCTCAGCGTGCGGACCCAGAACAGTGAATGCATCAGGACCAGCGCCCGCGAGGCCGTGAAGGATGTGAATCAACTCGCTTCACCCTACCTGGCGGGAACATTCGACGCCCTGATCGACCTACCGTACCGCTGGAACGCAAGTCATGAGACCAACCGGGGGTGCCCTTACTCGTGCACGTTCTGCGACTGGGGATCTGCGGTTTTCACCAAACTCCGGCACTTCGATGACGATCGACTCATGAAAGAACTGGACTGGTTCGGCCGCCACCGGATAGAAATCCTGTACAATTGTGACGCAAACTTCGGCATCGTGCCCCGCGACATCGGCCTGTCCAAAAAGCTGGCAGAAGTGCGAACGGACTATGGCTACCCGGTCCAGTTCCGTCCGTCGTTCGCCAAGAAGAGTGGCCCGGCCGTCTTCGAGATAGCCAAGGTCCTCCAAGAGGTGGGGCTTCAGCGCGGCATCACCTTGAGCATGCAGAGCATGAGCGACGACTGTCTGACGGTGATCAAGCGACGCAATATCAAGCAGGACAACCTCACCGAGCTGCTCAACCTGTACCGAAGCCACGGAATGCCGACGTACACGGAACTCATTCTGGGTCTTCCGGGCGAGACCTTGGAGAGTTTTCGCCAGGGAGTCAGTCGGCTGTTCGGCGCGGGGCAGCACGAAGGGCTGTTGATCTACCTGTGTGAACTGCTGCCCAACTCGGAGATGGCCACGCTCCACTACCGAACGCTTCACTCTATCCGTACCACACGTCTGCCCATGTTGTTGGGGTATGCGACTCCCAGCGCCGATGACATTCAAGAATACTTCGACGTCGTCATCGAAACAGCAACGCTGCCCTTCGAGGACTGGCAGAAGTGCTTCATGCTGGCCTGGGCTGTCCAGTGCTTCCACTGCCTCAATATCAGCCAGGCACTGGCCATGTTCTTCTGGACCGAGTTCGGTCTTGAATATCACGCCTTCTATGAGGAGCTGATGGAATTCGCAGCCGCCAACCCCGAACTCATGCTGGGCCAGCACTACGCCGACACGGTCGCTGTCATGCTGGAGGGCACCAATGGGATCGGCATGGGGCGCCCCGTTCCTGGATTTGGGGAGTTGGTATGGTATCCCGAGGAGGCTTCCTTTCTCAGTATGATCACGCGGAAGGACCAACTTTTCTCGGAACTGAGTTCATTTATCAGGCAATTGGCATCCCATCACGACCTGCCGATGCCAACACCTCTTCTTGAAGATCTAATCTCCTACCAGAAGGAAAGCCTGGTAGATCCCCTGTCACTCGCCGAATCACACCTGCACCTCAGGTACAACCTCTCCCACTATTTCGAGGAAATCTATTACGGCAGGACCCCGAAATTGTCCGCCTCGGATTGCGACGTGACGTTGCAGGCGATCGATGAATACAGGGGCGACCTGTCCAAGTACGCGATACAGGCGGTGCGGTACGGCAGGAAGAACAATCACCTGCGTCGAAGCGCTATCAGAATTGAACAGACCGCGGCAGACGCGATGTGAAATCCATCGCCACACTTTTGACGCCGCACCCCACGTCAGCAGCCGCAGTCCGCCGCCCCCGCCGGCGCCGTCAACGGATCCGGCACACGCCGTTCACGGCCCTCCCACGTCTCGAACTCGAAACCCTCGCGCACCCAGTACTCGAAGCCCCCGAGCATCTCCTTTACCTGGTAGCCGAGTTCGGCGAGGGCGAGGGCGGCTCGGGTGGCGCCGTTGCAGCCGGGGCCCCAGCAGTACGTGACGACCGCCACGGAGCGGTCGAGGAGTTGCTCGGCCTGTTCGGGGATAAGTGCGGTGGGGAGGTGGAGGGCGCCGGGGATGTGGCCCTGGCCCCAGGACTCGGTGGACCGAGAGTCGAGGACGACGAAACCGGGCTCGCCGTCCGTCGCCAGCGCGGCGGCCACGTCGGAGACGTCGGCGTGAAAGGCGAGGCTCGCACGGAAGTGGGCAGCCGCTACGGAGGGAGCGGCGGGGGCTACCCGTAGGACAGGGTTGACGGCGGTGCTGCTGCTCATGGTTCGGCCTTTCAGCGAGTGGCTGCTACGGCCAGAAATCTACGGTCGGCGGTCGGTTCCCTGAAGTGGTGATCACCGGCATATCCCTTGATCGACCGGGGATCTCCCTGCTATTCCTCAGCGATGACCATGTATTCCCCGGACGCCACGGACTGGCGCATCCTCAACGTCCTCCAGCGGGACGGCCGGGTGAGTTTCGCCGAGCTGGCCCGTGCTGTCGCCATGTCCGCGAGCGCGGTCACCGAGCGGGTGCGGCGGCTGGAGGAGGCGGGGGTGATCCAGGGGTACGCGGCGGTCGTGGACCCGGAGCGGCTGGGGCTGCCGATCCTCGCGTTCGTGCGGCTGCGGTATCCGAACGGCAACTACAAGCCCTTCCACGACCTGGTCGCGGCGACGCCGGAGATCCTGGAGGCGCATCATGTGACGGGCGACGACTGCTTCATGATCAAGGTCGCGGCGCGCTCGATGCGCCACCTGGAGGAGGTGTCGGGGCGGATCGGCGCGCTGGGGTCGGTCACCACCAGCGTCGTCTACTCCTCGCCGCTGCCCCGCCGCCCGCTGGGTCACTGACCCCGCTGCCGCACCGCCGACCCCGCTCTCCCCTTCACGATCTCCAACTGCGCGTGGACGCGCCGCCGGAGATCGGCGACATGGCTGACGATGCCGACGCTGCGGTCCCGTTCGCGCAGCGAGTCCAGGACGTCGAGGACCTCGTCGAGGGTCTGCTCGTCGAGGCTTCCGAAGCCCTCGTCGATGAACAGGGTGTCGAGCCGGACCCCGCCGGCCTCGTCGGTGACCACGTCCGCGAGCCCGAGGGCGAGGGCGAGCGAGGCGAAGAACGTCTCGCCGCCTGACAGCGTCGCCGTGTCCCGTTCCCGCCCGGTCCACGCGTCGACGACATGCAGCCCGAGTCCGCTGCGGCCGCGCCCGGCCCGGTCGTCGGAGTGGACGAGGGTGTAGCGGCCGGACGACATGCGCCGCAGCCGTACGGTCGCGGCGGCGGCCACCTGTTCCAGACGGGCCGCGAGGACGTACGACTCCAGGCGCATCCGGCGTTCGTTGTCGGCCGACGTGCCCGCGGTGAGCGCGGCGAGGCGGGCGACCCGGTCGTACTCCTCGCGCAGCGGCGCCAGTTGACGGGCCCCGGCCGCCGATCGGACGGAGAGCCGGTCGAGTTCCGCGCAGCGCCGGGCCGCCGCGTCGCACCCGGAGGCGGCTTCGCGGGTCCGCCGGACGGCCTCGGCCGCTGCGCGCTCCGCCCGGTCCAGGTCGGCGGGGGCCTGTCGCGCGGCTGCCGCCGTGTCGGTCTCCGCGAGGACGGCCCGTACGGCGGCCTCCTCGGACTGCCAGGCGTCCAGGCGCCGTTGGAGTTCGCGATGGACGGTGTCGTCGAGGAGGGCGTCCGCCGCTGCCTGCGGGGTGTCGAACCCGGCGCGGAAGGCGGCGTCGGCCAGCCGGGCGTCGGCGTCCTTGAGCCGCTGCGCGGTGTCCTCGGCGGCGCGCGCGGTGTCGGCCGCGTCGGTGAGCAGCGCGGCCTGCCGCTCCAGTTGGGCGGCGCGGGCGGCCACGCTGTCTGCGGTGCCCCGCGAGTGCGCCAACTCCTCCTCCAGCGCGGCCCGTTCGCGGTCCTGGCTGTCGCGGAGGGTGGTGCGGGATGCGGCCCGGACGGCGGCCTGTTGCTGGATCGCGGTCCGCCGTTCGTGTTCCTGCTCGGCCCGGCGCAGCTCCTCGGTGGCGGGGTGCAGCCAGGAGGCGTCCCGGCGCGCCTGTTCGTACAGTCGCTCCAACTCGGCGACCTCGTCGGCGAGTTGATCGGTAGGCGTGTCACCGGCCTCGGCGGTGGCGGCGGCGAGCGCCTCCCGTACGAGGCTGAGGCGCCGCTCGGCCTCGGTGCGCTGCTCCTCGGCGCGCTGATGGGCGGCGAGGGCCTCTTCCTCCGCGGCGCGGTCGACGTGTCCGGCGGATTTGCGGGCGGGCGCGGGGTGTTCGGTGGCTCCGCAGACGGCGCAGGGCGCGCCGTCGGTGAGGTGGGCGGCGAGTTCGGCGGCGATGCCGTTCAGCCGCTGTTCCTTGAGGTCGAGCCAGTGGTCGCGGGCCTCGACGGCACGTTCGGCGCAGATGAGCACCTGCCGCTGGGTGTCCTCCGTGTCCCCGGCGAACTGGTCCCGCTGCCGGGCCGCCGCCAGCCGTCGTTCGGCGGGCTCGCGCCGCACGGCGAGCTGCTCGGCCGCGGTGGCGGCCTCCTGCGCCGACTCGATCCGTGTCTGAAGTCCCGTGCGGGTGGTGTCCCACTCGGCGAGCCAGGCCTCGGCCTCCTGCCGTACGTCGTCGTCGGCGCGCTCCTGCCGGTCCAACTCCGCGCGCTCGGAGCCGAGTTCGGCGAGCCGCTGTTCAGCGCGGCGGGCCGACTCCAGGCCGCCCAGTTCCTCGGCGGCCCGGCGTGCGGCGGCGGCGAGTCCGGCCGCTCCGGCGCCCGCGAAGATCTCCGGCAGCAGGTCGCGCGCGCGTGCCTCGGCCCGAGCGGCTTCCCGGTGTTCGCGGTCGGCGGCCTCGCGTAGCTCCAGCGCGGGTGCCACGGCCTCCGCCTTACGAGCCCGTTCCATCCGCGCCTGCGCCTGCCGGTAGCCGTCGGCCCGCTCCTCCATGAGCGCGGCCCGCTCCTGGGCCTGGGCGAACCGCTGTTGCATGCGGGCCAGTTCGCGTACGTCGGCCAGTTCCCGGTCGGCGGTTGCCTGGGCGGACTCTGCGGCGGCGAGACGGCTGCGCGCGACGGCCAGTTGCTCGCGTGCGGTGCTGCGGGCGACGGCCGCCGCGGTCAACACCGCTTCGGCGAGGCCGGGTTCACCCGGGGAAAGGTCCGGCAGCTCCATGGCGTCCCCGGCGGCCTGCTGCATGCGGTGCGCGTCGGCCAGCAACTCGGCGTCGCCCTCGCGGACTTGGGCCTCGGTGGACCGCCGACGCTCGGCGAGCCGCTTCTCGACCTCGGCGAACCGGTGGGTGTCGAAGAGCCGGCCAAGGAGCTTGCCGCGCGCCTCGGCGTCGGAACGCAGGAAGCGCGCGAACTCCCCCTGGGGCAGCAGCACGACCTGGCAGAACTGCTCCCGGCTCATCCCGAGGAGCTGGGTGACCTCCTCCCCGATCTCCTGGTGCGAGCGGCTGAGGTCCTTCCAGGTGCCGGCCGTGGCGTCGTACTCGCGCAGCCAGCTCTGTGCCTTGTCGAGGGTGCTGCCCGTGCCGCGCTTCTTGGGGCGCTCCCAGGGCGGCTGCCGGGTGAGTTCCAACCGCCGCCCGGCGACGGTCAGTTCGAGCCGCACCTCGGTGCGGGTGCCGGCCGCCGCATGGTCGCTGCGCAGGGTGAGCCCCTGGCCGCTCTGGCGGACGCCGGGTACCGAGCCGTAGAGCGCGTAGCACACGGCGTCGAGGACGGAGGTCTTGCCGGCGCCGGTCGGGCCGTGCAGGAGGAAGAGCCCGGCGGCGGACAGTTCGTCGAAGTCGACGGTCTGGGAGCCGCCGAAGGGCCCGAAGGCGGTGATGTCGAGTCGATGCAGCCTCACCGGGTACCGTCCTCCGTCCGCGCCCGCCGCGCGTTCACGGCGTCACCTCCCGGACGACCGCGTCCGCGCGCACGGCGTCGAACGCGGCCTGGAGGACGGCCTGTTCGTCCCCGTCGGGTCCGGCACCACGCACATGGGCCACGAAGTCGTCGGCGATCTCCCGGTCGTCGCGGCCCGCGAGGCGCCTGGCGTACGACACGTCGGGGTCGTCGGGAGACCGCTCGGGGTCGAAGACGAGGGTGAGCGTGTGCGGGAAGCGCTCGGTGAGCCGGGCCATGGGTTCGGCCGGGCGCACCGGGTCGGTGAGCGTCGCCTCGACCCACGCCTCCTCGTGCCGCGCGAGGTCGGGGTCGTCGAGCAGCTCCTCCAACGTGCCCCGGATCCGGGCCAGTTCACGCGGCACCGGGCAGTCGACGCGTTCGGCGGTGACGGCCCCGTCGGCGTCCAGGTCGACGAGCCACATGGACTTGCGATGGTCGGCCTCGGAGAAGGAGTACGGCAGCGGGGAGCCCGAGTAGCGCACGCGCCCGGTGATCGTCTGGGAGCCGTGCAGATGCCCCAGCGCCACATAGTCGACGCCGTCGAAGACCCCGGCCGGTACGGCGGCGACCCCGCCCACGGTGATGTCGCGTTCGCTGTCGCTGGCCTCGCCGCCGGTGACGAAGGCATGCGCGAGGACCACGGACCGGGTGCCGGTCGGGCGGGCGGTGAGGTCGGCGCGGACGCGGTCCATGGCGGCGGCGAGCACCGCTTCGTGGCCGGCCTTCTCCACCCCGAACTCGGCCTTCACCAGGGCGGGTTCGAGATACGGCAGGCCGTAGAAGGCCACATCGCCGAACGCGTCCGGGATCACCACGGGTGTCCCGCAGGCCGACGGCTCGGTCCGCAGGAAGATGCCCGCGCGGTCGATCAGACCGGCGCCCACACCGAGGCGGCGGGCCGAGTCGTGGTTGCCGGAGATCATCACCGTGGGCACGCCCAGGTCCGCGAGCCGGTGCAGGGTGTCGTCGAACAGCTCGACGGCGGCCAGCGGCGGCACCGCCCGGTCGTACACATCCCCCGACACGACCACGGCGTCCACCTCGCGCTCACGCACGGTGGTCACCAGATGGGCCACGAAGTCGGCCTGGGCGCCGAGCATGTTCACGCGGTGGAACGCCCGGCCCAGGTGCCAGTCGGAGGTGTGCAGCAGTTTCATGGAGCCACCACGCTAGCGCCTGGCGACCCCTGATTCACCATTGACCCCGGAGTTCCCACGCATTCGGGAGCTTATGACAGTAAATATGCACAATGTGCCGATCAGTGACACCACCCTGGGTGTCCGGGAGCCGGGTGCGCACCACTCGGCATCCTCAACTGCCCGGTCGTACAGGCCTGTTGCGCGAATCTCACGTCACACGCACCACGCGAGAGACATTGACGTCGATGCTCGGCAGTGGCGGGATGGGCCGGGTCTGTCTGGGCCGCGACGCCACCGGCGGCTCGGCTCCGGCCGCCGCGAAGGTGATCCGGCCCGAGTACACGGAGGACCCGCGGTTCCGCAAGCGCTTCTGGTCAGCGTCCCGGACGGCCTCTGTCTGGACGCGGAAGCCTCCGGCTCGGGGCAGGACGGTCAGACCGTGCAGGGCTTCGGCTGCGCGGGAAGCTCCAACCAGGTCTGGACATGGGCAACCTGACAGACCTCACGCGTCTCCGTACGCCTCGCCGCCCAGTTCCAGTCCCGCCGTCCCCGCCGTGGCATCGGCCAGCCAGCCCCGGAAGGCGTCCACATCGGCGTCCGGCAGACCGATCTCGATGGTGACGGCCTCGCCGTAGCGCACGTCCCGTACCTCGCGGCCGGTGGCGCGCAGGTCGTTCTGGAGCTTGCCGGCCCGCTGGTGGTCGACGGTGACCGTGGCCAGCCGGAAGCGGCGGCGGGTGAGGGTGCCGAGACTGTCGAGGGCTTCGCCGACCGAGCCGCCGTAGGCCCTGATGAGGCCGCCCGCGCCGAGCTTGACGCCGCCGTAGTAGCGGGTGACGACGGCGACGACGTACCGCATGTCGCGGCGCAGCAGCATCTGGAGCATGGGGACGCCCGCCGTGCCGCCGGGTTCGCCGTCGTCGCTCGCCTTCCGGATCGCGGCGTCGGCGCCGATGACGTAGGCGAAGCAGTTGTGGGTGGCGTCCGTGTGCTCCTTGCGGACGCGGGCGACGAAGTCCTGGGCCTCCTGTTCGGTGGCCGCGGGGGCGAGGGCGCACAGGAAGCGGGAGCGGTTGACCTCGGTCTCGTGCACGCCCGGGCGGGCCACTGTGCGGTACTCGTCCTGCATCCGGCCAGCCTATGCGCAGGGCCAGGGGTCGCCCCCGGTCCGGGTGCGGGTGACGATGTGGTGGATACTCGCTCCTCGTTGCCCAGGCACCGGGCACGGTCGTCCGATCACAGGGAGTTCTCAGCATGACCGGCGCGCAGGTGGACCCCACGGAGACCACCGGGTCCGGCGGCGAGTCCGCCGCGGACCGCTGCCGGGCCTGGCTCCTGGACGGCCTGAGCGAGCAGAGCGCCCGGCACCCGGGCCCGCACGCCACCCCGAACCCGGAACACGAGGGCCACCGCTGGTGGCGGGTCATGTGTCTGACCGGCGTCGACTACTTCTCCACCCTGGGCTATCAGCCGGGCATCGCCGCGCTCGCGGCCGGGCTGCTCTCCCCGCTCGCGACGGTTGTGCTGATCGGGCTGACCCTGCTCGGGGCACTGCCGGTCTACCGACGGGTGGCGCACGAGAGTCCGCACGGCGAGGGTTCGATCGCCATGCTGGAGCGGCTGCTGCCGTGGTGGTCGGGGAAGATCTTCGTCCTGGTGCTGCTGGGCTTCGCGGCGACGGACTTCATGATCACGGTCACCCTGTCGGCGGCGGACGCGGCGGCGCATGTCGTGGAGAACCCGTTCGCGCCCGGTTGGATGCAGGGTGGCAACACCTGGATCACCCTGGTGCTCGTCGGCGCGCTGGGCGCGGTCTTCCTCAAGGGGTTCCGGGAGGCCATCGGGATCGCCGTGGTGCTGGTGGGCACGTATCTCACGCTCAACGTGGTGGTCCTCGCGGTGTCCGCATGGGAGGTGCTGAGCCATCCGGTGAAGATCGGGGACTGGACGGACGCGATGACGGCCGCGCACTCGTCGCCGCTCGCGATGGTCGGCGTGGCGCTGCTCGTGTTCCCCAAGCTGGCGCTCGGCATGTCCGGCTTCGAGACGGGTGTGGCGGTGATGCCGCAGGTGAAGGGCGATCCGACGGACACCTTTGAGAAGCCGACGGGCCGCATCCGGGAGACCCGCAAACTGCTCACCACTGCCGCCCTGATCATGTCCGGCTTTCTGCTCCTGTCCAGCCTGGCGACCACCATCCTGATCCCGCAGAGCGCGTTCAGGACCGGCGGCCCGGCGAACGGCCGGGCGCTCGCCTATCTCGCGCACGAGCACCTGGGCCAGGCCTTCGGCACCCTCTACGACGTCTCGACGATCGCCATCCTGTGGTTCGCGGGCGCCTCCGCGCTGGCCGGCCTGCTGAACCTCGTCCCCCGCTATCTGCCGCGCTACGGCATGGCCCCGGAGTGGACGCGGGCGGTCCGTCCGCTGGTGCTGGTCTTCATGGTCACGGCCGTGCTGATCACGCTGTGGTTCCACGCGAGCGTGGACGCGCAGAGCGGCGCGTACGCGACCGGTGTCCTGGTGCTGATGCTCTCCGCCGCGTTCGCCTCCACGGTCACCGTGCACAAGCGGGGGCACCGGAAGGCGACGATCGGGTTCGGCGCTATCACCGCCGTGTTCGGCTACACGCTGGTCACGAACGTCATCGAACGGCCCGACGGCATCAAGATCGCGGGCATCTTCATCGTGCTGATCCTGGTGACGTCGTTCGGTTCGCGCGTCCACCGCGCCTTCGAACTGCGCGCCGCCGAGGTCACGTTCGACAGCGCGGCCGCGCGGTTCGTCGAGGAGGCGGCGCGCAGCGGCCCGTTGCGGCTGATCGCCAACGAGCCGCAGGAGCACAGCACTCGGGAGTACCGCGCCAAGGAATACAGCCAGCGCGAGGAGACCCACATCCCGGACGGCGGCCCGGTGCTGTTCCTGGAGGTGCTCGTCCGCGACTCCTCGGACTTCTCGGCGGACATCGCCGTCCACGGCGACGAGAAGCACGGGGTACGACGGCTGCGCATCGAAGGTCCCACGGTGCCCAACGCGATCGCCGCCGTCCTGCTGGCCCTGCGCGACCGGACCGGCGAGGTCCCGCACGCCTACTTCACCTGGACCGAGGGCAACCCCGTCAGCCATCTCGTCCGCTTCCTGATCTTCGGCGACGGCGAGGTCGCCCCGGTCACCCGCGAGGTACTGCGCCGCGCGGAACCGGACCCCGCACGCCGGCCCCGCGTCCACGTCGGCTGACCGCCGTGAAGGTCCTCGTCGTCGGCGGCAGCGGCTTCCTGGGCGCGGAACTCCTGCGCCGGGCGCGCGCGGCGGGATGGTCCACGGCGGCGACGTACTGCTCCTCTCGCCCCGGTGACCTGCCCGGCGTCTCCTGGCACCGGGTCGACGTCCGCGATGCCGACCAACTCGACGTTCTCCTGGCCGAGTTGGCGCCGGACGCGATCATCAACGCGACCAGCGGACTGAGCGACTGGGCGGTCACCGCCGACGGTTCGTTCCGTGTGACGACGGCTGCCGTGCGCCACGGGTGCCGCCTGGTCCATGTCTCCAGCGACGCCGTGTTCTCCGGCTCCCGGGTGTCCTACGACGAGTCCTGTCTGCCCGATCCGGTCACCCCGTACGGTGCGGCGAAGGCGGCCGCCGAGACCGCCGTACGCCTCCTGGCACCGGCCGCCGCGGTCGCGCGCACCTCACTGATCATCGGGAACGGCGACTCCGCGCACGAGCGCATGGTGCACGAACTGAACGCCGGTACCCGCGACGGCGTCCTGTTCACCGACGTCGTCCGCTGCCCGGTGCACGTCGGGGATCTGGCCGCCGCCCTGCTGGAACTCGCGCGGTCCGACCGGCCCGGGATGTTCCACCTCGCGGGCCCGGACGCCCTGAGCCGATACGAACTCGGCGTGCTCATCGCCCGACGCGACGGACTGGACGCCGGCCGGCTCCCCGCCGGGCCCAAGGAAGGCACCGCTCTGGAGGTGCGTCTGGACTGCGCCACTACACAGGCGGACATCCGCACACGGCTGCGCGGAGCCCGGGAGTTCCTCCAACTCACCTAGCGACGGGGCTACTTCTTGCTGCCCCTCGGCACGACAAAGCCCGTCAGCAGGGCGGTGCCCGGGGCGAGGTCCTGCCAGGTGTCGCCGTGCCAGGCCAGGACCGCGATCGCCGAGGTCGGGAACTTCACCCGGACCTCGTCGAGCGCGTCGTCCAGGCTGTCACCGGCGAGGTCCAGGACCAGTTCCTCCAGACCGGGGTTGTGCCCGATCAGGAGCAACGTCTCGACTTCGGGCGGCACTTGGCGGGCGGCGTCGAGAAGTTCCGCCGCGTCGGCCGCGTACAGCTCCGGCTCGTAGCGCACCGGCGGTGGCGTGCCCCACTCTGCGGAGGCCAACTCCCAGGTCTGGCGGGCGCGTACGGCCGTGGAGCACAGCGCGAGGTCGGGCAACGAGTCGGCCCCGGCGAGCACGAGACCGGCGGCCGGTGCGTCCCGACGGCCTCGCGGAGCGAGCGGGCGCAGGTGGTCGGGAACGCCCTCGGGCCAGGCGGACTTGGCGTGCCGCAACACGACCAGGCGGCGCAGCGGACGGGCTCCGGCGCGGCCACTCATGCCAACGACCCGATGTCACGGGTGAGTTCGAGACCCAGCAGCCGATCGGCATAGGCGTATGTCTCGAAGCGGGCGCCGTCCGGCAGGTCGGGCCAGGTCTCCACCCGGCGCAGCACCTCCAGCACCTCGGGCACGTTCAGATCGTCCTCCCACGCGGCCCGCAACTGCCCGCGCACCTCGTCGGGCACCGGCCGCGAGGGCCTGCGCGCCCAGTCGGCGACCGACCCGCGCCAGTGCGCCAGGGTCCGCCGCGCCTCGTCCAGCGCGTCCGCGTCGAGCCGTACCGGCAGGTCACGTGCGTGCGAGAGCAGGGCGAGGCGGAGGGCGTCCGGGTCGGAGAGGTCCGGGGCGGCGGCCGTAGGGGATTCGACGGGCGCTACGGCGACCAGGACTCCCCCGGGTGTCTCACCGCCCTCGGACGCCACATGCAGGACCTGGGCCTCGCCGAGTCCGGAGCCGAGGTCTCGGCCGTCCTCGAACGGGCGGATGCCCAATGCCCGGGCGGCGGCGCGGAGTTCGGGCTGTTCCCGGTCTCCGGTGAGCAGGGCGAACACGGGGGTACCGCCGAGTTCGAGGGCGCGTACAAGGAGGTCGGCGACCAGGAGGACGCGTAGTGCCGTGGGGTCGAGGCCGGACGCGTGCGCCTGGACCCTGGTCAGGCCACGGCGGGCGGGGGCGGCTTCGACGGGGTCGCCGGTTCGGGCGTCGTTGATGCGCAGCACGGCCTGAGCGTAGGCGGGTGGAGGGCCGTACGCATGCATGTTCGCTCTGTTGCGGCCGGGTGGCGCGGTTCACCCCGCGGGATGCGCCTGGGGCGCCGTCGTGCAGGCCGGGTCCGAGGAGTGCGGGGCGCAGTTCGTGCCGGGGGCGGTGACCCGGTCCGCCAGGATGCCGTTGCCGCGCGGCCCCTCCGGCATCCGAGTTCGGTAGGTGACGGCAACCGCCTGGCCGACCGGGACCGCGCCCGTCCAGGTCACCGTCTTCGCCTCGGCGTCGTAGAGGCCCGAACCGGCTTCCGGCGGGCCGGTGTCGAGGGAACCGCGGACGAAGACGGCGTCGTCCACGACGTCCCGCAGGTCGTCGGTGAAGCGGAACCGGCTGGCGCCGCCCGAGCCCATGTTGTCCAGGGTCACGGTGAGGGTGACGATCCCGGCCGGTCCGGTGGAGGCGGTCGTACGGAGGTGGACGCGCGGACCGCCGACGGTGACACTGGCCCGGCAGACCGGCGTGCAGTGGGCGTCGGTCGCCGTGGCGGGGACGCGCACGCTCGCGGTGGCGGTCAGTTCGCCGCTCACGGAGACGGGGACCGTGCCCGCGAAGGTGTAGGTCAGGGTGCCGTGCGGGGCGACGGCCTCGCCACAGACGCTGCCCCGGCCCCTGGCCGCGCAGGTGTGGGTGAAGCCGGGTGAGGTGTGGAGTCCGGGCGGCAGGGCGGCGGTGATCCGCAGTCCGGTGGCGCGGGCGGGCCCGTCGTTGGCCACGACCACGGTGAACGTCAGGTGCCCACCAGGCTGGTAGCTGGGATGCGACGCGGTCTCCGTGACGGTGATCGCGGTCCCGGCGCGCGGGGCGGCCGGTGGCCTGCCCACGCCGAGGCACAGGACGAGAAGGGGGACGAGGAGGAGGGCGACGCGGCGGCTGGGGTTCACGGGGGTCACGTTTCCCGAACCGCTCGGCGGGTGATCGCGTCCGGCGTCCGGGACGGAGATTTCCGGGCCGATTGCACTCGTCCGGCCGTCCCGGTCGCCGTGGGGGTCGGGTCGGCGTTCACCCGTTCACCCATCTCGCTCTTCAGCCCGCGGCGACCAGGTCACGCAGTGTCCGGGCCACCATGGCGGGGGCCTCCTCCGCCATGAAGTGGCCGCAGGTGACGGTGGAGTGCCGAAGGTCCGGCGCCCAGGCACGCCACAGGGCCGCCGCGTCGAAGCCGAGGGCGGCGCCCCAGTCCTGCTGGAGTACGGCGACCGGCATCCGCAGCGGGTTGTCGGCGTCCCGGTCCGCCCGGTCGTGGGCGAGGTCGAGGCCGGCGGAGGCGCGGTAGTCGGCGACGATCGAGGGGATCGCGGCGCGGCAGGCGTCCAGGTAGGCGGTGCGGATGTCGGCGGGGATCGCCTGGGGGTCGTTGGTCCAGAGGTCGAGGAAGTGGCCGAAGAACGCGTCGGGTGCGGCGGCGATCAACTGCTCGGGCAGGCCCGGGGGTTGGGCCATCAGATAGAGGTGGAAGCCCACGGCGGCGGTGACGCCGTGCATGACGTCCCACATGTCCAGTGTGGGGAGTACGTCGAGACAGGCCAGGTGGGTGATCGTGTCGGGGTGGTCGAGCCCGGCGCGGAAGGCGACCAGCGCGCCCCGGTCGTGTCCGGCGAGGGCGAAGCGGTCATGTCCCAGGGCGTCGGCGAGGGCGACGACGTCCGCGGCCATGGTGCGCTTGGCGTAAGCGGAGCCGTCGGTCTCGGCGGGCTTGTCGCTCGCGCCGTAGCCGCGCAGGTCGGGGCAGATCACGGTGTGGTCGGCCGCGAGGTCGGCGGCGACATGGCGCCACATGAGATGGGTCTGCGGAAAGCCGTGCAGCAGCACGATCGGGCTGCCCGAACCGGACACGGCCGCGTTCAGGGACACGCCGTCCGCGACGGGGACACGGTGGTAGGTGAAGCCGGGGATGGCCGGTGGCATGGTGCGCCCTTCCTTCGTACGTACTTCTCTTGTTCCGTACTTCTCTTGTTCCGTCGCCGTCGAGCCTGCCGCGCGCCGATGAGCATCGAGTGAGCGCGCTACGGTGACCTGGGGCGATGCCCCGGAAAGGGTGGTCGGCGATGGAGGTCGGGTTCGGGGTGCTGGGGCCGGTGGCGGCCTGGGACGGTGCCGGGGACGCGATCGCCCTGAAGGGGCCCCGGCACCGGGCCGTGCTGGCCCGGCTGCTCGTCGCCCGGCGCCGGGTCGTCCCCGTCGCGCGGCTCGTCGAGGATCTCTGGGCGGACCAAGAGACGCCGCCCGCCGACGCGTTGGGCGCGGTGCGCACCTTCGTGGCCGCGCTGCGCCGGGCACTGGAACCGGAGCGCCCACCGCGTACTCCGGCCCGGCTGCTGGTCACCGAGGGCCCGGGGTACGCGCTGCGGGCCGGGCCGGAGGCCGTGGACGCCTGGCGGTTCGAGCGGGCGGTGGCCGCGGCCGGGACCCTGCCGGACCGGCCCGCGCTCGCCCGGCTGGAGGAGGCGCTGAGCTGGTGGCGGGGTCCCGCCTACGCCGACTTCGGCGAGGCGGCCTGGGCCCGTGCGGAGCGCTCCCGCCTGGGCGAGCTGCGGCTGCACGCCGTCGAGCGCCGGGCCGAGGCCCAACTCGGCCTGGGGCAGGGCGCCGAGGCGGTGCCCGACCTGGACGCTCATGTGGCCGAGCATCCATGGCGCGAGGACGCCTGGCGGCTGCTGGCACAGGCCCTGTATCGCACCGGCCGTCAGGGCGACGCGCTCGCCGTACTGCGCCGGGCGCGCACCCCGCTCGTGGAACAGCTCGGCGCGGACCCGGGCCCGGCCCTGCGCCGACTGGAGGCGGACATCCTCGACCATGCCCCGCATCTGGATCCCGGGCCCGTCGGTCCGGCGGAGCGCGTCTGGGCGCAGGCTGCCGCGGCCTACGACCGGACCGTGGCCTCCGGCGCCCGCGCGCGCCTGGAGTCGACGGTGGGGCTGCTGCGCGATCTCGCGGTGACCGGAGGCGGTGGCCTTCAGGCCGCTCGCAAGCACCGTCTCGCGGCGATCACAGCGGCACGGGAGCTGGGCGACACCGGACTCACCGCCCGCGTGATCGGCGCCTACGACGTCCCGGCGATCTGGACCCGCGTCGACGACCCTCAGCAGGCGGCGGAGACGGTGGCGGCGGCCGAGCACACCCTGGCCGCGCTCCCGCCGGACGCCCATCTCGCCGCGCGGGCCCGCCTGTTGGCCACGATCGCCCTGGAGTCGCGCGGCACCCGTTCGGCACGCGGCCCTCAGGCCGCCCGCCAGGCGGAGGACCTGGCCCGGCAGTTGAACGACCCCGCGCTGCTGGCCTTCGCCCTCAACGGGGTGTTCATGCAGACCTTCCACCGCGCGGGCCTGGCTCCCCAACGGGACGCGATCGGCGCCGAGTTGATCGCCCTCTCCGCCCGGCACGGCATGGTCACCTACGAGGTCCTCGGCCACCTCGTCCGACTCCAGGCCCGGAGCGCCCTCGCGGACTTCACCGGGGCCGACGGGCACGCGAAGGCCGCAGACCACCTGGCGGAGCGTCATGAACTGCCGCTGGTAAGCGTGTTCACCCAGTGGTACCGGGCGCTACGGCTCGCCGAGACCGGAAGTGCGCAGCCGGCGGAGGTGGCGGCTGCCTACCAGGCAGCGGCGCGACGGCTGGACGGAGCCGGCATGCCCGGGCTGCAACACGGCCTGCTGCCGCTGGCGTTGCTGAGCCTGCGACTACGGCAGGGGCAGCCAGCGCAGACCGACGAGCGTATCGACTGGGGACCGTACGAACCATGGGCCCGCCCCCTGGTCCTGCTGGCCCAGGGCCGACCCGACGACGCCCGGGCCATGCTGCGTTCCCTCCCGGACCCGCCGAGCGACCTGCTGTTCGAGGCCCTGTGGTGCCTGGCCGCCCGCGCGGCCCTCGCCGTGGACGACCGGGACACGATGGAGCGCGCACACGCCGAACTGGCGCCTGCCACAGTCGAGTTGGCCGGGGCGGGCAGCGGCCTGCTCACCCTGGGGCCGGTCGCGCGGCACCTCGACGATCTGGCCGCCGCGCTACGGAGGCCTCGGTGAGCGGGAGTTCACGTCAGTCGCTCACCTGCACCACCGTCGTCGCCCCGGGCCGTACCGTCGGCGTCGCGTAGGTGTAGGTGACCCCGTCGACGGTCTCGGTGCGGACGCGCTGCGGGACGCCGTTGACCTTGATCTTCTTGTGGACGCCGGGGAAGCGGGCCTCCCAACTGTAGGTGTCCTTGCGGGAGTTGTTCGTGAGGGTGGTCTTCGTCGCGCCGTCGTGGCGGACGGTGACCGTGCCCGTGCCGATGGGGACGTCCGCCGCCTGGAGCCACGTCATACCGGAGGGCAGCCGCGACTGGGTGGTCACCTTGTGGTGCGGCGCGTCCGGTGTGATGCCCATCAGGCCCTGGATGGTCTGGCTGACCAGGGTGAAGGACACCTCCGGATAGTCGCCGTCGGGGCCCTGGCTGGCGTTGACGTGCTGGGTGTCCCGCTCGCCGTAGATCTTCTTCATCCACCACCACGCGGTATCGGCGCGGTTGTTCTTGAAGAACATGTCGGGCAGGTAGGTCGTCGACTCGATGTTGGGCGAGCCGTCCGGGCCCAGCTCCTGTGCCTGGATGTAGTCGAGATAGGCGTCGTTGCGCGGGCCCGGGTCGATGATCTGCTTCATCGGCATGAAGACGCTGTTCTCCTTGCCCCAGCCGGTGACCGGGGTGCCGGACAGGGTGTAGGCGCGGACCATGTCGGCACCGCTGCCGGTGCCGCTCCAGTCGTCGTTGAAGTACGTCTTCAGGTCGGCGGCGCGCTTGTCGTAGGTCCTGGCCAGCGCGGTGTCGCCCTTGCCTCGCGCGAGGACCGCCATGGCCAGGTACGCCTGGTACTCGGAGGCGATGCCGTCCCCGGCCTCGGCGAGGCCGTCGCCGTCCTGTTCGTTGTAGCTGGCGGCGCCCTGGAAGATGCCCTGGCCGGTGCCTTCGGCGACCTTGACCTTGCCGTTGTCCTTGGCGGAGTTGTGCAGGTCGATGAACTGCTCGGTGGCGTGCCGGTAGAAGTCCCACAGCACCGGGTCGTCGACGTATCTGCGGTCGCCGGTCCAGAGGTAGGCCTGGGCCGCCTTCTCGACGAGTTCGAAGGTGGCGGGCACCTCGCGCACGAAATCGTCCGGGCTCTTGTAGTCGATGCTGAGGTAGGTCTTGGCGTCGAAGTTGAGGGACCACACCGGGAAGTACTTGTGCTCGGCGGTGGCCGACTGCGCGTACGAGCGGAGCATCGTCTCGTTCTCGGCGTCGAGGCCGATGAGATGGGCGCCGGCGAGCTGGTGGGTCATGTCGCGGGAGTAGTAGGCGCTGCGGTTGGCGTACCCGGCCCAGTAGGTGGGCGCGTACGACGCGGTGCCGGTGCCGCCTGTCTGGTACTCGTCGACGTTGACCGGGCCCACGGTGCCGGGCAGTTGGACCCAACTGTTGGCCTTCTTCTGGGCCCAGGCGAACATCTCGGCGACCTGGGGGTCGGACGAGGTGACCTCGGGGTGGGCGGGCGCGGCGGGCGAGATCATCAGGTCGTCGGCGTTGACCCAGGAGGTTCCGGAGCCGAATTCGATCTGCAGCCGGTCGCCGGTCCTCAACCGGACGCCGCTGATGGTGTAGCGGGCGTAACCGGGATGCTGTGGCAGCGTGATCGTCTCGACGGTCTGCCCGTTGCGCCGGATCGTGTACGTGCCACCGGTGCCGGCGCTGCCGATCCACGCCGAGAAGTCGTAACTGCCGTTCCTGGGCGCGACGATGGTCAGTTCCGCACTCTTGCCGGCTCCGGCGTCGAGGTACAGGAAGCGGGTGCCGCCGTGCTTGTTGCCGGTGCCGACGCCGGCGCCCGAGGTGAAGGTCCAGCCCGTGCCGCCGTTCTCGAACCCCGGGTCGGGGATGGTGAGTTGGGGACGGGCGGCGGAAGCAGCGGCGGCGGCCGGCAGCGCGGGGGCCAGGGGTGCGAGCAGGGCAACAGCGGTGAGCAGCATGAGCCGCGAGGGCTTCATCGGGTCTCCCGGTCTTCGGTGACTGCGGGGTGGGGGCCGAGTGGTGGCCGGAAAGCTAGCAGGGGCCGAAGTGGCGGTTCAATGGTCATGCGTGAGAAACATGGAAGACACGCAATTCTGCTGCTACGTTGCACGGAAGGATGAGCTGAAAGTTTTCGTCGACTTCTTGCAAGTCAGTACGGAGGGGGCCGTATGAAGGTCGGCATCACCGAGGTCGCGGACCGGGCGCAGGTGAGCGAGGCCACGGTCAGCCGGGTCATCAACCGGCGCCAGGGCGTGTCCCGCAAGACCCGCGAGGCGGTCGAGCGGGCCATGGCCGAGCTGGGGTACGAGCGACAGACCCGAGGTCAACTCGTCGCGGTCGTCACCGAGTTGGTGTCCAACCCGTTCTTCGCCGATGTCGCCGAGCGCATCGAGTCGATCCTCGCCCCGCACGGGTTGAAGACGGTCCTGTGCCCGTGCTTCCCGGGCGGGGTGCAGGAGTTGGACTTCGTGACCTCGCTCGCCGACCGGGGCGTCGCCGCCGTCGTGTTCCTCTCTGCCAGCAACACGCTGGAGGGCGCGGACCCGGCGACGTACGAACTCCTGCTGTCCCGCAGGATCCCGTTCGTCGGGGTCAACGGCCGGTTCGAGGGGGTGCGCGAGGCGCCGGTGTTCTCCACGGACGACCTGCTCGCCGCCGAACTCGCCGTCGACCATCTGTACCGGTTGGGCCACCGCCGCATCGGGATGGCATCGGGCCCGGTCGGCAACCGACCGGCCGACCGCCGGGTCAGCGGCTTCGTCGCTTCGCTGGCCAAGCGCGGCGTGGAGGACCCGGAGCAGTGGGTGGTCCGGCAGTCCTACACCGTGGAGGGAGGGCAGTCCGCCGCGATCTCGCTCCTGGCTCGGGGCGCCACGGCCGTCGTCGCCGCCAGCGACTACATGGCGCTGGGCGCCATCCGGGGGGCGCGGCGGCAGGGGTACGACGTCCCGGGCGAGGTGTCGGTCGTCGGCTACGACGGCTCCATGATCATGGACTTCGTCGATCCCCCACTCACCACGGTCCGCCAGCCGGCCGACCGGCTGGCCTCGGAGGTGGGCCGTAGCGTCCTCGCCCTGGTCGGCAACCGTGACGTGCCTGTCGGCGAGCTCCTCTTCGACCCCGAGTTGGTGATCCGCGCGAGCACGGCGCCGCCGAAGGCGTGAACGTCCAACGTTCGTCCGGACCATTGACCTAGAGGTCGGGTCTATGGACACTCCTCTCGGAGTTAGGGCCGGAATACCGGTGCCAACTCCCCCTATTCATCGGGTGTTTCGTGCTCATGAATGCTCCGGAGGGGCTATGTCTCGGTACGTTTTTCTCGGGGTGGCGCTCGCGCTGCTCGTGGGCGTCGGTGGTCCCGTCGCCGCGGCGCAGCAGAAGCCGTCGGTCGCCGTGGTCGACGTGGACGCCTACGGCGCCGACCCCACGGGCCGGACGGACTCCACGCCCGCCGTCGTCGCGGCGCTGCGGCACGCCAAGAGCGTCGACCGCCACCGGCCGGTGCGGATCGTCTTCTCCAAGGGCACCTACCAGCTCTATCCCGAGCGGGCCGAGGCACGTGAGCTGTATGTCTCCAACACCGTTGGCGCCGACCAGCGTTACCGGGACAAGAAGATCGGGCTGCTGATCGAGGACATGCACGATGTCACCGTCGACGGCGGCGGTGCGAAGCTCGTCTACCACGGTCTCCAGACGGCGTTCGCGTCCATCCGCTCGACCGATGTGACGTTCCAGAACTTCTCCTTCGACTACGCGGCCCCCGAGGTCATCGACGCGACGGTCGCCACCACGGGTGTCAGCGACGGGCACGCCTACCGCGTCCTGAAGATCCCCGCCGGCAGCCCGTACGAGGTGAACGGCACGCACATCACCTGGCTCGGCGAGAAGAGCCCGGCCACCGGGCAGCCGTACTGGTCGGGGGTCGACGGGCTCCAGTACACCCAGATCCACGACCCGGTGGCACAGAAGACCTGGCGCGGGGACAACCCCCTGTTCAACGACGTCGCCTCGGTCACCGACCTCGGCGGCCGCCGGATCCGGATCGACTACACCACCGCGTCACAGCCGTCGGACGCCGGGCTCGTCTACCAGATGCGCAACATCGAGCGGACCGAACCGGGCGCTTTCATCTGGCAGTCCAAGAACGTCACGATGCGCTCGATGAACGCCTACTACCTCCAATCCTTCGGCGTGGTCGGGCAGTTCAGCGAGAACATCTCCATCGACAAGGTGAACTTCGCCCCCGACCCGAAGTCCGGCCGGTCCAGCGCCTCGTTCGCGGACTTCGTGCAGATGTCCGGTGTGAAGGGCAAGGTCTCCATCACCCGCAGCGTCTTCGACGGCCCGCACGACGACCCGATCAACATCCACGGCACCTACCTCGAAGTGGTCGGGAAGCCCGGGCCGAACACCCTGACCCTCGCCTACGAGCACCCGCAGACCGCCGGGTTCCCGCAGTTCGCGCCGGGTGACGAGGTCGAGTTCACCGACCAGCGGACGATGACCCCGGTGACGGACCCGCACGCGAAGGTCACCGCAGTCGACGGGCCGAGCGGCATGGACCACTCGAAGTCGCTGACCTCGATGACCGTCACCTTCGACCACCCGGTGCCCGCCGGGGTCCAGATCGGCGGCTCGGTCGTCGAGAACATCACGGCCACCCCGTCGGTCGTCATCTCCGGCAACGTGTTCCGCGACGTGCCGACCCGCGGCATCCTGGTCACCACCCGCAAGCCCGTCCTGATCACCGGCAACCGGTTCGACGCGATGTCCATGGCCAGCGTCTACGTCTCCGCGGACGCCTACCAGTGGTACGAGTCCGGGCCGGTCGCCGACCTCACGATCCGCGGCAACACCTTCACCCGGCCCAGGGGCCCCGTCATCTTCGTGGAGCCGACCAACCAGGTCGTCGACCCGGCGCACCCGGTGCACCACGGCATCTCGGTCGAGCACAACACCTTCGACATCGGCGATGTCACGGTGGTGAATGCCAAGAGCGTCGGCGGGTTCAGCTTCACCGGCAACACCGTGCGCCGCCTCGCCGCACCGGACCAGCCGCCGTACACCTCTCCGCTGTTCGTCTTCCACGGCAGTTCGGGCATCCGGATCGCCCACAACCACTACGCCGAGGGCCTCAACACGTCCGTGGTCGAGGACTGAAGGAATCTCCGGGCCTCGCCTGCTGTTCTCCCGGGCAGCAGGCGACGAACGAATCCCAGGAGGCCGAGCGTGTACGGCGACTCAGCAACGGTCCGCAAGATCCTCACCGAGTCCGGCGACACCTGGGCGGTCGTGGGGCTGTCCTCGAACCGGTCCCGCGCGGCCTACGGCGTCGCGGAGGTGCTGCAGCGCTTCGGCAAGCGCGTGATCCCCGTGCACCCCAAGGCGGAGACGGTCCACGGCGAGCAGGGGTACGCCTCCCTCGCGGACATCCCCTTCGAGGTCGACGTCGTCGATGCGTTCGTCAACAGCGACCTCGCCGGGGCGGTCGCCGACGAGGCGGTCACCAAGGGTGCGAAGGCCGTCTGGTTCCAGCTGGGCGTGATCGACGAGACCGCGTACGAGCGGACCCGGGCAGCGGGCCTGGAGATGGTGATGGACCGCTGCCCGGCTATCGAGATCCCGCGCTTGGGCTGAAAGCCGACAGCCGGGGATCGCTCGACGAAGTAATTCGCCTGTGAGTTGTTTCAGTTGTACGCGATCCGGAAATTCGGAGCGATGTACTTGTGCGCGTACACGTAGTCGGTCTTGACCGGGTTCGTGTAATTGCATGCGCCGTGCAGCGGGCACGTGTATTCCTTTTCCGCCGGCCTGGCCCACCGCGCCGAAAGACGAAGCGACGGCGAGAATGACGGCCACAGAGAACTCAAATCAACCTCATATCACCACGTCATGACCACATCACGCCTGACATAATGCGAGGGTGGCAGCCGCTCCCCCCTCCCCCCAGCCCAACTCCCCGTCCAGGGAGAGCCGTTCGGTCGTCGTCGTGGGCGCCGGTCCCGCCGGACTCACCATCGGCAACATCCTGCGCGCGGCCGGGCTGGACTGTCTGGTGCTGGAGACGGAGACCCGCGAGTTCATCGAACGGCGCCCCCGGGCCGGAGTCATCGAGGAGTGGGCCGTCCGCGGGCTTCAGCAACGGGGCTTGGCCGACACCCTGCTGGAGCGGGCGCAGCGGCACACCGAGTGCGAGTTCCGCTTCGACGGGCAACGGCACCGGTTCTCCTACACGGAGTTGACGGGCCATCACCACTTCGTCTATCCGCAGCCGTTGCTGGTGACGGACCTGGTGCGGGAGTACGCGGACGTACGCGGCGGCGAGATCCGCTTCGGTGTGCGGGACGTCGAGCTGCACGACCTGGAGACCGACCGGCCCACGGTGTCGTACACCGACCCGGAGAGCGGTCAACGGAGGTTCGTGTACGGCGACTTCATCGCGGGCTGCGACGGTGCGCGCGGGGTGAGTCGAGCCGCGATACCCGCCGAGCGGGCCCGCGTCGCACGGCACGACTACGGCATCGGCTGGCTCGCGCTGCTGGCCGAGGCGCCGCCGTCCTCGGACTGTGTGCTGTTCGGCGTCAACCCGCGTGGTTTCGCCGGGCACATGGCGCGCAGTCCCGAAGTCACCCGCTACTACCTGGAGTGCCCGCCCGGCGACGACCCCGACAACTGGCCGCACGACCGCGTCTGGGCCGAACTCCAGCACCGGCTCGCCGCGACCGGTGCCCCGCCGCTGACCGAGGGCCCGCTGATCGAGAAGCGCGTGCTCGACATGCACAACTACGTGGTCGAGCCCATGGTGTTCGGCCGGCTCCTCCTCGCGGGCGACGCGGCCCATCTCACCGCGCCGATCGCCGCGAAGGGCATGAACCTCGCCCTGCACGACGCGTTCCTGCTCGGCGACGCGCTGGTCGCGTATGCCACGACGGGCGACTCGGCGGGCCTGGACGGCTATTCGGAAGCCTGCCTGGGCCGCGTCTGGGAGTACCAGGAGTTCTCCCAGTGGCTCTCCGAGGTGTACCACGGTGCCTCGTCCGGCGACCCGTACCGCGCGGGCACCACGCTGGCCCGACTGCGCCGCGTCTTCCGATCCCCGTCCGCCGGGCTCGCGTTCGCGGAGTCGTACCTGGGCAAGGACCGCACGGACCCCGGGTGCTGACGGGTCGTCAGTCGTGCGGCGGGCGGTCGTTGAGCCGGTGGTCCGCCACGTTCAGGGCCTCGTCCACGAGCCTGCGCAGATGGCCGTCGCCGAGCGAGTAGATCACCCGGCGGCCCTCCTTGCGGGTGGTCACAAGGCCCGCGAGGCGCAGCCGCGCCAGGTGCTGGCTGACGGCCGGGCGGGCCGCGTCGCACACCTCCGTGAGGGTGGAGACATCGGACTCGCCCGTCGTCAGCGCGTGCAGCAGTGTCAGGCGGGTGCGGTCTCCGAGGAGGGCGAGGAGTTCGGCGGCGAGCGCGAACTGTTCCTCGCCCGGGGTACGCGGATGCGCATCATGCGCAGTTGATAGGTGCATGCGTGCGCTCATACGCACATAATGGCCTTGTGGGCGCCGTACGTCCACCCACGCACCGGAAGGGGACGCACGTGAGCGACCAGCACCACCACGAGCACCACCATCATCACGACCACTCCCCCAGGGGCGTCCGCCACCGCCTCGGCCATCTCCTCACGCCCCACTCCCACGAGACCGCCGACAAACTCGACTCCGCCCTGGAGTCCTCGGCCCGCGGTATGCGCGCGCTCTGGGTGTCGCTCGCGGTGCTCGGGGGGACGGCGCTGGTGCAGGCGGTCGTGGTGGTCATGTCCGGGTCGGTGGCGCTGCTCGGCGACACGGTGCACAACGCGGCGGACGCGCTGACCGCCGTACCGCTCGGCATCGCGTTCGTGCTCGGCCGCCGGGCGGCGACCCGGCGCTTCACGTACGGCTACGGGCGCGCCGAGGACCTGGCCGGTATCGCGATCGTGCTGACCATCGCCGCGTCCGCCGCCTTCGCGGCCTGGGCGGCGGTGGACCGGCTGCTCGATCCGCGTCCCGTCCAGCACGTCACGGCGGTCGCGGTGGCCGCGTTGGCCGGGTTCGTGGGCAACGAGTGGGTGGCCCGGTACCGGATGCGGGTCGGCCGGGACATCGGGTCGGCCGCGCTGGTCGCCGACGGACTCCACGCCCGTACGGACGGGTTCACCTCGCTGGCCGTACTGCTCGGGGCCGGCGGTTCGGCGCTGGGCTGGCAACTCGCCGACCCTATCGTGGGGTTGGCGATCACGGCCGCGATCGCGCTGGTGCTGCGGGACGCGGCGCGCGAGGTGTTCCGGCGGGTGATGGACGCCGTCGATCCCGAGCTGGTGGACCGGGCCGAGCACGCCGTGCGGGAGGTCGAAGGGGTGCGCGGGGTGGGCGAGTTGAGGCTGCGCTGGATCGGGCACCGGTTGCGCGCCGAGGTGGCGGTGGTCGTGGACGGGGAGGCGACGGTACGGCAGGCCCACGCGGTCGCGGTGGCCACGGAACACGCGCTGCTGCACGCGGTGCCGCGGCTCACGGCGGCCCTGGTGCACGCCGATCCGGCACCGGTGCCGGGCGAGGCCGACCCGCACGGGGTGCTGGCCCACCACACCATGGCCTGAACCGGGAAGGTGACAGGCTGATCAGGCGACGCCCAGCCCCTCCAGCACCACCGCGCCCGGAATCTCGGCGAACGCCTTTCCGGGGACAAGGAGTTTGCCGCGTCGGCGCCCGCTGCCGACCAGCACGTACGGGAGGTCGACGACGGCCGGATCCACCAACACCGGCCAGTCGGCGGGGAGTCCGATCGGCGTGATACCGCCGTACTCCATGCTGCTCTCGCCGGTCGCCGTGTCCATCGACGCGAACGAGGCCTTGCGGGCGCCGAGTTGGCGGCGTACAGCGCCGTTCACGTCGACGCGGGTGGTGGACAGGACGACGCAGGCGGCGAGCATGGTCTCGCCGCCGCGCTTTCCGGCGACCACCACACAGTTCGCGGACTGCTCCAGCAGTTCCCGGCCGTAGTGCTCCACGAAGGTGGCGGTGTCGGCCCACTCCGGGTCCGTCTCGACGTAGACGATCTGGTCGGCGGGGACGCTGCCGCGCCAGGCGCGCACGGCGTCGGCGACCGGGCGGGTCAGCTCGTCGAGGCAGCCGGGGGCGGGGGTGGCGTGGTCGAAGTGTCCGATGGGTGCGCGCATGGCGGCACGCTAACAGCCGTACGGCGGCCGTTCACGGGGTGTCCCGGTGCACCGGCGGGACGGACACCGCCATCACCATCTCCATCGGTTCCTCGCCCCGATTGCCGTAGGTGTGCGGGGTGTTGGCCTCGAAGGTGGCGCTCGCGCCGGCCGGGACGAGGTGGTCCTCGCCGTCCACGGTGAGGGTCAGCTCGCCGGTGGTGACATGGACGAGCTCGACCGTGCCCGTGGGGTGCGGCTCGGAGGGGCTGCTATCCCCCGGCATCAGCCGCCAGTCCCACATCTCCAGCGGGCCGGGGGCCTCGGTGCCGGCGAGGAGTCGGTTGTAGCTGCCTGCGTCGGTGTGCCACAGCCGTACGGCCCGCTCGGCGGGGACGATGCGGACCTTCGGGCCCTGTTCGTAGTCGAGGAGGGTGGTGATGCTGACGCCGAGGGCGTCGCCGATCTTGACGACCGTGCCGATGCTGGGATTGGTGCGGGCCTGCTCGATCTGGATGAGCATGCCCCGGCTGACGGCCGCGCGGGCGGCGAGCACATCCAGGGTGAAGCCGCGCACGGAGCGCCAGTGCTTGACGTTGCGCGCCAGGGACTGGGTCAGCAGGTCGAGGTCCGACAACGTTCCGGCCCTACCTTCAGTTCAATATTATGGATGACAGAGTTTACTTCGCTGAACTACGGTGTGGTGCACCCGATTGTTCACCGAACTGTACTGCGAGGCACCCCGTGACAGCATTCTTCGCCCTGGCCACCAGCCTCCTGTGGGGGTTGGCCGACTTCGGCGGAGGCATGCTGACCCGACGGTTCCCGGCCCTGACGGTGGTCGTGGTCTCCCAGGGGATCGCGGCGGCCGTGCTCGGCGCGGTCGTCGTGGCCACCGGCGGCTGGAGCGAGGCGGGGCCGCGGCTGTGGTTCGCGTTCGCGGCCGGGTTGGTGGGGCCGATCGCCCTCCTCTCCTTCTACAAGGCGCTCGCTCTCGGCCCGATGGGGGTCGTCTCCCCGCTCGCGACGCTGAGCGTGGCCGTACCGGTCGGTGTGGGGCTCTTCCTCGGGGAGCGGCCCGGGCTGATACAGGTGGCGGGGATCGCGGTCGCCGTCACCGGGGTCGTCCTGGCGGGCGGTCCGCAGGTGCGGGGCGCGGCAGTGCAGCGCCGGGCCCTCCTGCTGGCCCTCGTCGCCGCGCTCGGCTTCGGCACGGTCTTCGCCCTGATCGCGGAGGCGTCCACCACCGTCACCGGCCTCTTCCTCGCCCTGTTCGTACAGCGCCTGACGAACGTGGCCACGGGTGGCGCCGCGCTGTACGTCTCCGTACGACGGGGCGGGCCCGCGCTCCCTGAGAGCAGCTTCCCCTGGAGTTCACTACCGGCACTGGCCTTCGTGGGCCTCGCCGATGTGGCCGCCAACGGAACGTACTCGATCGCCGCGCAGCACGGGCCGGTGACCGTGGCGGCGGTACTGGCCTCGCTCTATCCGGTGGTGACGTCCCTGGCCGCACGCGGATTCCTGCGGGAGCGGCTTCGGGGGGTTCAGGCCGCGGGGGCGGGGCTTGCGTTGGTGGGGACGGTGTTGTTGGCGACGGGGTGAGGGGGAAGTGGCGGGCTGGGGAGGGGAGTTGGTGACTGAGTGGATCAGTGGCGGGGGGTGAGTGATCGAGGGCTGGTTGCGGGCGAGTGGCGGCTCACCTCGGTAAGCGGCGAGCCGGGGGCGCGCTGAGGGCTCGCCGCTCACCACTGAGGGCTGGCGACCGGCCGCCCGCGACGGACGACTCGCGGCTCACCGGTGAAAGCTGGTGGCTGACGACCGCCCTTAGGCGAATGGCAGCTCGCCCCGGGACCCCTGGTGACCGGCGACCGGTCACGGACGACTCGGGGGCTCACCGCCGGAACCCGGTGACCGGCGACCCGTCACACGGACGACTCAGGGCTCACCGCTGGAAGCTGGTGGCCGCTGGCCGCCCTCAGGCGACTGGCGGCTCACCGCCGGAACCCGGTGACCGGCGACCCGTCACACGGACGACTCAGGGCTCACCGCTGGAAGCTGGTGGCCGCCGGCCGCCCTCAGGCGACTGGCGGCTCACCGCCGGAACCCGGTGATCCGCGACCAGTCACGGACGACTCCAGGCTCACCCCTGGAAGCAACGGCTGGCAGCCCGCGCTGACGGCTGACTTCCAAAGCCAACACCGGCCCAACGGCCCCCAGCCCCCCGGTTGAGGGTCGCACCGGGCATCAGGCCGGAGGCCCGCTCAGGCCTCCGCGTCCAAGTTCGCCAAGTGCGCGATCGTGTCGTCGTCCAGCTCGGCCAACCGTGCCGCGCTCTCCTCGTCCAGGTCCGCCAGGGCCCGGAGTTGGTCCGGGGTCACGTCCGCGGGGATCGGGACCGGGGCCGGGGTGCGGAGCGGGGGCTGCCAGCCCTCGGCAGGGGTCCAGCGGCGTACGACCCGGGCGGGTGCGCCCGCTACCACCGCGTGGTCGGGGACCGTGCCGCGGACCACCGCGCCAGCGGCCACCACCACGTTCCGGCCGATCCGGGCGCCCGGCAGGATCACCGCGCCGGTGCCGATCCAGCAGCCGGGGCCGATCTCGACGGGTTCCATACGGGGCCACTGCTTACCGATGGGCTCGTGCGGGTCGTCGTAGGAGTGGTTCGTGGAGGTGACGTAGACGTACGGCCCGAAGTAGCAGTCGCTGCCGATGGTGACCGTCGTGTCGGCGATGACATGGCTGCCGCGGCCGAGGACGACACCGTCGCCGAGGCGCAGGATGGGGTCGGGGCCGAGGTCGAGGTCGGGCATCAGGCCGGCGGTGAGGGTGACCTGTTCGCCGACGATGCAGTGGGCGCCGAGGTGGATCCAGGGTTCGCCGAAGACCGTGCCCAGCGGGAAGGCGAGCCGGGTGGCTTCACCGATGGAGCCGAAGTGGAAGCGGCCGGGGTTCTCGGCCGTCACCGAGCCCGTGCGCTGCACCCAGGCCCAGCCCGCGTGGACGGCGCGCTGCGCGAGCTGGCGCGGCCATTTTGAGAACGTGTTCTTGCGCTTGGGCACCCGCTCACGGTACTCAGCGTCAGCCACACCCATGACGTCCGGCCGCTGTGATCTTCGCCCTACCCGATGACGTACCGTGCGGGTGTCTCCGACGGAAGCGAGGGCACCATGACGCACAGGGCGTTGATCACGGGTATCGGCGGCAGGGAACCGAAGATCGAGGAGGGCGCTTTCGTGGCGCCCACGGCGTCGGTGATCGGGGACGTGACCGTGTCGGCGGGCGCGAGTGTCTGGTACGGGGCGGTGTTGCGCGGCGATGTCGAGCGGATCGTCGTCGGGGCCAGCAGCAATATTCAGGACAACTGCACGCTGCACGCCGATCCCGGGTTTCCGGTCACGGTCGGCGAGCGGGTTTCCGTCGGGCACAACGCCGTCGTGCATGGGGCGACCGTCGAGGACGACTGCCTCATCGGGATGGGGGCCACGGTGCTCAACGGCGCGGTGATCGGGGCGGGTTCGCTGGTCGCGGCGCAGGCGTTGGTGCCGCAGGGGATGGTTGTGCCGGCGGGGTCACTTGTTGCGGGGGTGCCGGCGAAGGTGCGCAGGGAGTTGAGCGCGGAGGAGCGGGCGGGGTTGACCCTCAACGGGACTATGTATGCGGAGTTGGCCAAGGCGCATCAGGGGGTGCATGACTAGATCGTCGGCGGCTGCGGTATGCCTGTGGTTTTGCGCCGTTCCCCGCGCCCCTGATGGGGCGCTTTCAGTCGGCGGCGCTGACTGGTTCCGGTTCGTTTTTCTCTGCTGACATCTTCTGTGCCCTCCGCCGCACCATCAGCATGGAGGCCGCGCCCACCAGCACCGCCGCCGCCAGGCCGAAGTACGAGAAGCGCTTGAGCCAGTCCTCGGCGACGATTCCCACGTAGTAGACGACCGCCGTGGTGCCGCCCGCCCAGATGACTCCGCCGAGGAGATTGGCGGTCAGGAACTTCCAGTACGGCATGCGCAGTACGCCCGCGAGCGGGCCGGCGAAGATGCGGAGCAGGGCGATGAAGCGGCCGAAGAAGACGGCCCACATGCCCCACTTCTCGAAGGACCGCTCGGCGGTGGCGACATGGCCTTCGCTGAAGTGCTTGGGGAATCTGTCACCGAGCCAGGCGAGCAGGGGGCGTCCGCCCTTGCGGCCGATCGCGTAGCCGATGGAGTCGCCGATGACCGCGCCGAGGCTGGCGCAGGCGCCGAGGACGACGGGGTTGATGCCGGAGTGCTGGGAGGAGAGCAGCGCCGCCGAGACCAGGACGATCTCGCCCGGCAGCGGGATGCCCAGGCTCTCCACCCCGATGACCAGCGCCACCACGGCGTAGACGGCCACCGCGGGAACCGTGTCGAGCCATTCCTGGACGTGCAACGCCGGTCCTCCCGAATTCGCGTACCGCCTTGCGGGCGTGCGCCGCGCGAAAGGCGCACTCCGGGAAGGGTACCGCTCGGCGCCGGCCGCCGACGCCCCGCCGATCGTCGGTATCGGAACAGCTCCCTTACACAAGGAAGGGGCCGAAAGGCAGCCACCCATCAGAGATTCACTTAAGGTAGCCTTGCCTAAGTTGGCCGGTTTCCGGAGGGTGGCTGGTGGGAGCAGGGGAACCGTCGGGGCGGGACGTCCTGACACGCTCGGTCAAGGGACAGATACGGCGCGTCGCTCTCGGCTCGGCGCTCGGATGCGTGCACCAACTGGGGGAAGCCCTGGTGCCGGTGCTCATCGGTGTCGTCATCGATCAGGCCGTGGCCGGTCGGAACACCGGACGCCTGGTGCTCTGGCTCGTCGTCCTGGCCGTCATGTACGTGACGTTGTCGTGGAGTTTCCGGCTGGGTGCCAAGGCCGGGGAACGCGGAGCCGAAGAGGCCGCGCACACCATCCGGTTGGCGATCGTGGGCCGGGTGCTCGATGCCCGCGGCGGGGCCGAGGAAGGACGGCTGCCCGGCGAGCTGGCCAATGTCGCCACCGAGGACGCCAAACGGGTCGGCGCGGTCAACATGGCGTTGATGAGCGGGATTTGGGCCGTCTCGGGCGTCGCCGTGAGCGCCGTCGCCCTGCTGCTGATCTCCGTGACACTCGGACTGATCGTGCTGCTGGGCACGCCTGTTCTGCTGTGGCTGGGGCATCTGCTGAGCAAGCCGTTGGAGCGCCGTAGCGAGGCCGAGCAGGACCGGGCCGCCCATGCGTCGGGCGTGGCCGCCGACCTGGTGGCCGGGCTCCGGGTGCTGAAGGGTCTCGGCGCACAGCAGGCGGCCGTCGAGCGGTACCGCCGCACGAGTCGCGTCTCCCTTGCCGCCACGCTGCGTTCGGCGCGTGCCGAGTCCTGGCAGACCGGCCTTGTGCTCGCGCTCACCGGCGGGTTCATCGCGCTGATCGCCCTGGTGGGCGGTCGGCTCGCGCTCAACGGGTCTCTTACGTTGGGGCAGTTGGTGTCGGCGGTCGGGCTCGCGCTGTTTCTGCTGGGGCCGCTGGAGACGTTCGCCTGGGTCAACGCCGAACTGGCGCAGGGCCGGGCCTCTGCCGCGCGGGTCGCCGAGGTACTCGCCACCAGGCCGGCCGTCGTGGGCGGCGACGACCCGGTCGCCGAGCCCGTTCGCGGCGAACTGCGGCTGCGGGGCGTACGGCTCGACGGGCTCGACGGTGTCGATCTCGATCTGCGTGCGGGGCAGTTGACCGGTATAGCGGTGACGGATCCGGCCGGTGCCGAGGCCCTGTTGCGCTGTCTGGGCCGGGAGACGGACCCGGAGTCGGGTTCGGTCGAGCTGGACGGCGTACCGCTGACTCGGCTGGATCCGGCGGCACTTCGGTCGGCCGTGCTGGTCGCCGCCCATGACGCGGCCCTCTTCGAAGGGTCGTTGGCCGAGAACGTGACGCCGGAGGACAGTTCCCGAGGCGGCGAGGCCGATCTCCTCACCGAACGCTCCATGGCCGCCGCCCGCGCCGACGAGGTGGCCGACTCCCTGCCGCACGGCACCGCGACCGGCGTCGGCGAGGGCGGCCGGTCACTGTCGGGTGGGCAACGCCAACGTGTCCTGCTGGCACGGGCGTTGCGGGCCGAGCCGTCCGTCCTGGTCGTGCACGATCCGACCACGGCGGTCGACACGGTGACCGAGTCCCGTATCGCGGACGGCCTGCGCGACCTGCGCCGGGGCCGCACCACGATCGTGGTGACCAACAGCCCATCACTCCTCGCCGTCGCCGACCACGTGGTCCTCCTGGACGCCGGCCGCGTCGGCGCCGAGGGCACCCACGCGGACCTGGTACGGACTGACGCGACCTACCGGACGGCGGTGCTGGCATGACGGCGGAAGACATACGGCCGGAAGGCCTGGGGACTGACTCCGACCGGGCCCTCCTCCCCACCGCCACCCCGGCCCGCACCCGCGCCGCCGTCCGTGAACTCCTGCGTCCGCAGCGGGGGTTGGCCGTCGCCGGGTTCGGTCTGATGGTGGTCGCCACGGCCGTCGGACTGCTCACCCAGCCCCTGCTGGGCCATATCGTCGACGTGGTCACCGAGCACCGCTCCCCCGACGCCCTCACCCTGCCCGTGGTCGCGCTCGCCGGGGTCGCCCTGGTGCAGGGTGTGACCACCGCGCTCGGCATGTCGCTGGTGTCCCGGCTCGGGGAGACCGCGCTCGCCCGGCTCCGTGAACTGTTCGTCGAGCGGGCGCTGTCGCTGCCCCTGGACCGCGTCGAGAAGGCCGGCTCCGGCGACCTCAACTCCCGTGTCACCAGGGACGTTTCACGGGTCGCCGAGGCGGTGCGCGGGGCCCTGCCCGAACTCGCGCGGTCCGCGTTGTCGATCCTGCTGACCCTGGGCGCGCTCGCCCTGCTGGACTGGCGCTTCCTGCTCGCGGCGCTGATCGCCGTGCCTGTGCAGGCGCACACCGCCCGCTGGTATGTGCGCAACGCCGTTCCGCTGTACGCCAAGGAGCGCATCGCGACCGGGGCCCAGCAGCAGCAGTTGCTGGACACCATCGGCGGGGCGCGGACCGTGCGGGCGTACCGGTTGCAGAAGGGGCACACCCGGCAGGTCACCGAACGGTCGTGCGCGGCCGTGGAGTTGACGATGAGCGGGGTGCGGCTGATGCTGCGCTTCTACAGTCGGCTGCACATCGCCGAGTACCTGGGGCTGTCCGCCGTCCTGGTCACCGGGTTCCTGCTGGTCCGCGACGGTTCCGCCTCGGTCGGCACGGCCACCGCCGCCGCGCTGTACTTCCACAGTCTCTTCTCGCCGGTCAACACCGCGCTGGTGCTGCTGGACGACGCCCAGTCGGCAACGGCCGGACTGGCACGGCTTGTTGGTGTGGTGGACGAGCCCGCGCCTACCGTCACCGACCGCGCGGAGGACCGTACGACCGTCGCCGGGCCCCCGTCCGTGACGCTGACGGGTGTCTCCCACGCGTATGTGCCGGGCCGCCCGGTGCTGCACGACGTCGATCTGGAGATCCGGCCCAAGGAGCGGGTGGCGCTGGTCGGTACGACCGGTGCCGGCAAGACGACCCTCGCCAAACTGGTCGCGGGCCTGCACCGTTCGCAGTCGGGCCGGATCGATGTCGGTGGCGCGGAGCCGGACGAGGCCGGGCAGTTGGTCGGGCTGGTGACGCAGGAGGTCCATGTGTTCGCCGGGCCGCTCGCCGACGATCTGCGGCTGGCCCGCCCGGACGCGCATGTCGAGGAACTCCGTGAGGCACTGGACACGGTGGGCGCGCTCGGCTGGGCCGAGGCGCTGCCCGAGGGCCTGGACACGGTCGTCGGCGACGGCGGTCACCGGCTGACCGCCGACCGCGCCCAGCAACTCGCCCTGGCCCGGCTGCTGTTGGCCGACCCGCCGGTCGTCGTCCTCGACGAGGCGACGGCGGAGGCGGGCAGTTCGGGCGCCCGCCAGTTGGACGAGGCCGCCGAACAGGCCCTGCGCGGCCGTACCGCACTGGTCGTGGCGCACCGGCTCAGCCAGGCCGCCACCGCGGACCGGGTGATCGTGCTGGACGACGGCCGGGTCGTGGAGAACGGCACGCACGACGAACTCCTCACCGCCCAGGGACCGTACGCCACCCTGTGGCAGGCCTGGTCCGGCAGCCGCTCCTCCGGGGTCGCCCCCGACCCCCACTAGATCCGCCACTCCCCGCCGACCCATCGCGACGAACAGAAGGATCATCCGATGCCCCGCGCCACCAGAGCCTTCCGACTGTCCGGCCTGCTCGCCTCCGTACTCCTGCTGGCCGCCACGGCGGTGGGCTGCGGTTCCTCCGACTCCGATTCCTCCTCGTCGGCCTCCAACACGTCCGGGTCGGACGCGAAGGCGTCCGCCGACGCCTTCCCCGTGACGATCGCCCACAAGTTCGGCAGTACGACGATCAAGTCCGAGCCCAAGCGCATCGTCACCGTCGGTCTCACCGACCAGGACGCGGTCCTCGCCCTGGGCAAGGTGCCGGTCGGCACGACCGAGTGGCTGGGCAGCTACAAGGGCGCCATCGGCCCCTGGGCCACGGACAAGCTGGGCAGTTCGCCGGCGCCGACCGTCCTCAAGGACACCGGTACGGGACCGCAGGTGGAGAAGATCGCCGCGCTGAAGCCCGATCTGATCCTCGCGGTCTACTCGGGCCTCACCAAGGCCCAGTACCAGAGCCTGTCGCAGTTCGCGCCGGTCGTCGCCCAGCCGAAGGCGTACAACGACTACGGAGTGCCGTGGCAGCAGCAGACCGAGGAGATCGGCCAGGCGCTCGGCAAGGCCTCCGAGGCCAAGACGCTGGTGTCGGGCGTCGAGGCCAAGTTCGCCGCGGCGAAGAAGGCCAACCCGGCGTTCGCCGGTACGTCGGCCGTCATGGCGACCCCGTACGAGGGTGTTTTCGTGTACGGCAGCCAGGACCCGCGTTCCCGGCTCCTGTCCGACCTGGGCTTCGCACTCCCGAAGGATCTCGACAAGGTCATCGGTGACACGTTCGGCGCGAACATCAGCAAGGAGCGCTACGACCTGCTCGACCAGAAGGTCGCCGTGTGGATCGTGCCGGACACCACCACGGCCGTCACCAAGCTGCACAGCGACAAGATCTACGGCGACCTGAACGTGGTGAAGCAGGGCCGCGAGGTCTTCATCAAGGAGACCAGTGACTACGGCAACGCCGTATCCCTGTCCACCGTGTTGAGCATCCCCTACGTCCTGGACCGGCTGGTGCCGCAGCTCGCGGCGGCGGTGGACGGCAAGACGTCGACGAAGGTGGAGCAGCCCGCTTCCTGACCGACGAGACGCGAATGGGGGGGGCGGGTCCGAATTCACTCGGACCCGCCCCCTTTCGTGCGCTCAGGCCCCGTCGACCAGGCTCTTCGGCCTCATGTCCGTCCAGTTGGTCTCGATGTGGTCCAGGCACTCCTGTCGGCCGGCGGGTCCGTGCGCGACCGTCCAGCCGGCCGGTACGTCCACGAAGTCGGGCCACAGGCTGTACTGGCCCTCGTCGTTGACGAGGACGGAGTAGACGCCTTCGGGGTTCTCGAACGGGTTGCTCATGTCGGGGGTTCCTTGCCTTCCGTCGGGATCAATTGCCGTGGGTGGTGGGTGAGTTCAGGGGGGACGCCCGGTCTACGACCGCTTCCAGCGCCCGGAACCAGGTGCGGGCCAGGTCGGCCACCTGTTCCTCGGTGAGGAGTTCGGCGGCGTACGCCCAGTGGGCGCTCAGTACCGGGCCCTCGGGGCGGTCCTCGGTGATGGCGTTGAGGGTCAGGGCGTGGGACATCGGCTGGCCGGGGTCGGCGTCGAGGTCGGCGGCGTCGTCCTCGGGGGCGTAGGACCAGTCGGCGGCCGCCGGGCGGTCGAAGCGGCCCATGTAGTTGAACTCGATCTGCGGTTCGGCGAGTTGAGCGAGTCGCGGACCTGTCCCGGGGTTGAGGTGGCGCAGCAGGCCGTGTCCGATGCCGGCCGTGGGAAGCGCGGCGAGGTGGTCGCGGATCCGGGACAGGGCCGCGTCCAGCGCGGGCCCGCACGCCGAGGCGTCCGTCAAGTCGCCCTCGCCCGGGTCGAGTCGTACGGGCACGACGCTGGTGAACCAGCCGACCGTGCGGGACAGGTCGGCGTCGCCCACGAGTCGCTCCTCGCGGCCGTGTCCCTCCACGTCCACCAGGACGGGTCCGCCCGTCCGTTCCACGCCCGACTCCCTTGCCCGCCAGTCGCCGACGGCGAGGGCGAACGCGGTGAGCAGCACGTCGTTGACGGTCGCGCCGAAGGCGGCCGGTGCCCGGCTGAGCAGGGGGCCGGTCACGTCGGCGGGCAGGGACAGGGAGAGGTAGCGGGTGGTGGCGACCGTGTCGCGGGCCGGGTCGAGCGGGCGGGCCAGCGGGAGTTCGGCGCCCTCCGCGAGCGTGGACGTCCACCAGGGCAGCTCGTCCTCGGTGGCGGGGTCGGTGGCGCGGGTGCCGAGGAGTCGGGACCAGCGGGCGAACGACAGCTCCACGGGGGCGAGTTCGGGCGTACGACCGTCCCTGACCGCTGCCCAGGCGGTGGCCAGGTCGGGCAGCAGGACGCGCCAGGAGACGCCGTCGATCACCAGGTGGTGGACGAGGATCAGCAGCCGTCCCGGCTGTCCGGGTCCGGCGTCGAACCAGACCGCCCGCACCATCGCCCCGTTGTCGGGGTCGAGTCCGGCCCGGGCCGTCTCGGCGTGGTGGGCGATGGCGGCGCGCAGGGCGGTCTCGTTCGCGCCCTGGACGTCGGCCCGGGTGAGCCAGGTGCTGACGTCGGTGTCCCGCGCCGCCGGAACCCGCAGGGTCCACTCGGGTGCGCGATCGAGTCGGGCGCGGAGCATGTCGTGCCGGTCGGCGAGTGCCTTGAGGACGGCCAACAGGCCGGGTTCGGTGAGGTCGGCCGGGGTCTGGACCAGGGCCGCCTGGTGGTACGCGGCGATGGGTCCGCCCCGCTCCAGGAGGCCGCGCATGATCGGGGTGAGGGGGACGGTGCCGGTGCCGTCGTCGTGCACGGCATGCCGTTCGTCGGTGCCGAGCGGGACGGCGACGGCCGCGAGGGCGGCGACGGTGCGGTGCTGGAAGACCTGGCGCGGGTTGACGCGCAGGCCGCCCGCCCTTGCGCGCGCGACGAGTTGCATGGCGACGATGCTGTCGCCGCCGAAGGTGAAGAAGTCGTCGTCCGTCCCGACCGCCTCGGCGGGAAGCCCGAGAGCGTCCGCGAAGAGGTCGCGCAGGGTGCGCTCGGTGTCGTTCGCGGGGGACCGGCCGCCGCCCCGGGCGATGAAGTCCGGTGCGGGCAGGGCGGATCGGTCGAGCTTGCCGTTGGACATCAGCGGCAGGTGGTCGAGGACGACCACAGCGGCCGGGACCATGTAGTCGGGCAGTACGGCGGCGGCATGGGCGCGGAGTTCGGCCGCGTCTGTCTCGCCCGCGACCGCGTAGGCGATCAACTGCCGTATGCCGGGCCGGTGTTCACGGGCGACGACGACCGTCCGGGTGACGGCCGGGTGGGTGTCCAACGCCGCCTCGACCTCGGCGAGTTCGATGCGGTAGCCGCGGATCTTGACCTGGTCGTCGGTGCGGCCGGCAAACTCCAGCAGACCGTCCTCGGTCCAGCGGGCCAAGTCACCGGTGCGGTACATGCGCGCGCCGGGCCGGGTGGCGTACGGGTCGGCGACGAAGCGTTCGGCGGTGAGGGCGGGGCGGTCGAGGTAGCCGCGGGCCAGGCCGGGGCCCGACAGGTACAACTCGCCGGTGACGCCGGGCGGTACGGGGCACAGGGCGGTGTCGAGGACGTAGACGCGGGACTCGTGGACGGGGCATCCGACGACCGGGGTGGCGCTGTCGCGAACCCGGCCGACGAGCGCGTCGACGGTGGCCTCGGTGGGCCCGTACAGGTTGAACGCCTCGGTGTCCGACAGTGCGGCCAGCCGTGTCCACAGCGACTCGGGTACGGCTTCGCCGCCGAAGCCGACCACGGAGAGCGGGCAGTCGCCCTCGGCGCCGATCAGGCCGCTGTCCGCCATCTGCGCGAGCAGCGAGGGGGTGACCTCGATGAAGTCGATGCCCCGGCCCCGGATGAACGCGGCGAGGAGTTCGGGATCACGGCGGGTCTCGTCGTCCGCGATGTGCAGCGCGTGCCCGTCCAGCAGCCACAACTGCGGCTGCCAGGAGGCGTCGAAGGAGAACGACCAGGCGTGGCCGACGCGCAGGCGCCGCAGTCCGGTGCGCTGCCTGGCCACCTCGTGCAGGTCGTGACGGTGGCTGTGGAAGAGGTTGGCGATGCCTCGCTGGGTGACGACGACCCCCTTGGGGCGGCCGGTGGAGCCGGAGGTGTAGATGACGTAGGCGGGGTGGTCGGGGTCGGGCGCGACGGGTTCCACCTGCGGCAGTTCGTCGAGCGGGAGGTCAACTCGCAGGACTGGTACGGCGGTTGAGGGCAGCCCGGCCGCGGTCTCGCCGGTGGCCAGGATCAGCACCGGGTGGGCGTCGTCCAGCATGCCGGTCAGTCGGGACTCGGGCAGGTCGGGGTCCAGGGGCAGATAGGCGGCCCCTGCCTTCATCACGGCGAGGATCGCGGCGATGTGGTCGGCGGTGCGGGGCAGCGCGAGGGCCACGATCCGCTCGGGTCCGACGCCGTGTCCGGCCAGCGTGCGCGCCAACTGCTCGGCACGCGCGTCGAGTTCGGCGAACGTCCAGGTCGTACGGCCGTCAGTGACGGCGACCGCGTCGGGGCTCGCGGCGGCCTGCGCGGCGAACAACGCCGGTACGGTGCTGAGTCGTTCGGTCTCCGGCTCGGGCAGCGCGGTGTCGTTCCAGGTCTCCAGGACCGTGTGCCGCTCGACGGGGTCGAGCAGGTCGAGTCGGCCGACGGGGCGGTCGGGGTCGGCCGCCATGCCGGTGAGGAGGCCGGTCAGGGCGTCCGAGATCCGGCGTACGACGGCCGGTTGGAACAGGTCGGGCCTGAACTCGGCGGTCAGCCGCAGTCGTTCGGCGGGCTCGACCGCCCATGCGAACGGGTAGTGGGTGGAGTCCTCGTGGTCGCGGACGGTGACGCGCGGCCCGTCGCCCTCCTCGTCCGCTTCGGCGACCGGGTAGGACTCGAACACCACGAGGGTGTCGAAGAGTTCGCCGAGTCCGGCGGCCCGCTGGATGTCGGCGAGGCCGAGGTGCTGGTGGGCGATGAGCCGGGACTGCTCGTCCTGGAGCCGTGCCAGCAGGGCGGCCGTGCTCTCCTCCGGGCGGACCCGCACCCGTACCGGCACGGTGTTGATGAACAGGCCGATCATCGATTCGGCCCCGGCGAGTTCGGGCGAGCGCCCGGCGACGGTGGCGCCGAACACCACGTCGTCCCGCCCGGTCAGCCGGCCGAGGAGCACGCCCCAGGCGGCCTGGACCAGGGTGTTGACGGTGACGCCCTGGCGCCGCGCGAACGCCTCCAGTTCCGCCGTGCGGTCCGGTGCCAACTCCATGGTGTGCGTGCGGGGTACGACGGCCGCGCGGTCGGGGTCGACGGGCGCGAGCCGGGTGGGCTCGGCCAGCCCGCCGAGGGCCTCGGCCCACGCGGCGGCGGAGACGGCCGGGTCCTGGGCGGCTAGGAACCGGAGGTGCTCGCGGTACGGGGCGGGGGCGGCCGGGGTACGGCCCCCGTAGCGGGCCCACAGTTCGGCGGTGAGCAGCGGCAGCGACCAGCCGTCCAGCAGGAGGTGCTGGTGCGAGAGCACGAGCCGATGCCGGTCAGGACCGAGCCGGGCCAGCAACAGCCGCAGCAGCGGCGGCCGTTCGGGGTCGAAGCGGCGCCGCTCCTGGACGAGCAGCCGGTCCCAGTCCTCGGGGTCTTCGGTCAGGTCGAGCTGCCGCCACGGCAGTACGGCCGTACGCGGTACGACGGCGACGGGCCGCCCCGAGGACAGGTGCCGGAAGCCGCTGCGCAGGTTCTCGTGCGCGTCGAGCACGGACCGCGCGGCGGTGTGCAACCGGTCGACGTCGAGGGGGCCTTCGAGGTCGTAGGAGACCTGGACGGTGTAGACGTCCGGTCCGTCGTCGCCCAAGTCGAGGGCGGCGTGGAAGAGCAGGCCGGCCTGGAGCGGGGAGACGGGCAGGACCTCGGTTCCGGCGGGCAGGGCGGCGAGTTCAGCGCGCTCGTCGTCGGTGAGATCGAGCGGCACGGTGTCGTCGTCGCGCCCGGCGGCGACCGTGGTCGCGGTCACGGTGGCGAGTCCTGCGGCCGACTTGTGGCGGAAGACGTCACGCGGGCTGAAGGTGAGCCCGGCCGCGCGGGCGCGGGCGACGAGTTGCATGGCGACGATGCTGTCGCCGCCGAGGGAGAAGAAGTCGTCCTCGACGCCGACACGTTCGAGCCCGAGGACATCCGCGACGAGCGCGCAGAGGGTCTCCTCCAGCGCGGTGCGCGGGCGGGTGTCGGTGACCTCGGCGGCGAAGTCGGGGGCGGGCAGGGCGCGCCGGTCCAGTTTGCCGTTCGGGGTGAGCGGGAGGGCGTCCAGGGTGACGACGGCGGCCGGGACCATGTGGTCGGGCAGCGATCGGGCGGCGTGGACGCGAAGTTCGGCGGACCCGGCCGGGGTGCCTGACGGTACGACATACGCGACGAGCCGTTCGTCCCGTACGACGACGGTGGCGTGCGCGACGCTCTCGTGGCCGGCCAACACGGTCTCGATCTCACCGAGTTCGATCCGGAAGCCGCGCAGCTTGACCTGATCGTCGGCGCGGCCCAGGTACTCCAGTGTGCCGTCCGGAGTCCAGCGGGCCAGGTCGCCCGTGCGGTACATACGGGCGCCGGGCTCGCCGGCGTACGGATCGGCCACGAAGCGTTCGGCGGTCAGGGCGGAGCGGCCGAGGTAACCGCGCGCCAACTGGACGCCCGCCAGATACAGTTCGCCGGCCACGCCGGGCGGTACCGGGTTCAGGGCGGCATCGAGGACGTAGGTGCGGGTGTTCCACACCGGGCGGCCGATCGGCACGGTGGCCGGGTCGGCGGGGACCTCGTGGGCGGTGACGTCGACGGACGCCTCCGTGGGGCCGTAGAGGTTGTGCAGGCGCGCGTCCGGGAGAACCTGGTGGCAGCGGGCGGCCAGCGGGGCGGGCAACGCCTCGCCGCTGCACATGATTTGGCGCAGTCCGGTGCACCGGGCGGCGGCGGGCTCGTCGAGGAAGGCGCGCAGCATCGACGGCACGAAGTGGGCCGTGGTGATGTGCTGACGCTCCATCAGTTCGGCGAGATAGACGGGGTCCTGATGGCCTTCCGGGCGGGCCACGACCAGGGTGGCGCCGGTGATCAGCGGCCAGAAGAACTCCCACACCGACACGTCGAAGCCGGCCGGGGTCTTCTGGAGCACCCGATCGTCGGTGTTGAGGCGGTAGGCGTCCTGCATCCACAACAGACGGTTGACGATGCCCTCGTGCGGGACGACCACGCCCTTGGGTCGGCCCGTGGAGCCGGAGGTGTAGATGACGTAGGCGGGGTGGCGGGGGTCGAAGGCGGTGGGCAGGGGCGTGTGGGCCGGGCGGTCGGGGGTGCCGTCGGTGTCGACCGTGAGGGTGGGCACGTCGGTGTCCGGGAGGGCGACTCCCTCCGTGGTGACCAGGCAGACCGGGCGGGCGTCGGCGAGCGTGTAGGCGAGGCGGTCGGCGGGGTAGCCGGTGTCGAGAGGCAGGTAGGCGGCGCCCGCTCGGTGCACCGCGAGGAGGGCCACCACCAGGGCGAGGGAGCGCGGCAGCGCGACGGCGACGACGGCCTCCGCCTCGGCGCCGTGTGCGGCGAGGGTGTGCGCCAACTTCTCGACCCGCAGGTCGAGTTCGGCGTAGGTGAGGGCGGTGCCCTCGAAGACGACCGCAGTGCCCTCGGGGGTGCGGGCGACCTGGCGGCGGAACAGCTCGGGCAGGGTGAGGTCGGGGACGGTTCGGCTGGTGGCGTTCCAGTCGGTGAGGACGAGGGCGCGTTCGTCGTCGCGCAGGACATCGAGGGTGCCGACGCGTCGGTCCGGGTCGGTGGCGATCTGGGCGAGGAGCGACTCCAGGCGCTGGGCGAGGAGTTCGGCGGTCGACTCGTCGAAGAGGTCGGCGTTGTACTCGATCCAGCAGCGCATGCCGTCCGCGCCCTGCTCGACGAAGTCGAAGCTGAGGTCGAACTTGGCGCCCTGCTGGCCGAGTTCCTCGCGGCGGGCGGTCAGGCCGGGCAGGGCGGGGGTGGCGCCCTCGTCGTCGAGGTGGACGACCATCACCTGGAACAACGGGTGCCGAGCCAGTGAGCGGGCCGGGTTGATCGCCTCGACGAGCCGCTCGAAGGGCAGGTCCTGGTGCTCGTAGGCGGCGAGGTCGGTGTCCCGGACGCGGGCGAGCAGGTCGGCGAACGTGGGGTCGCCGGAGAGATCGGTGCGCAGGACAAGGGTGTTGACGAAGAAGCCGACCAGGTCTTCGAGCTGTTCGTCGGCCCGTCCGGAGATCGGGGTGCCGAGCGGGATGTCGTCCCCGGCGCCGAGCCGGTGCAGCAGTGCGGCGACGGCTGCCTGGGCGACCATGAACATACTGACCCCGTGGCGGCGGGCCAACGCGCGGAGCCGTCCAGTGCGTTCGGCATCAAGGGTCAGCCCGACGGCACCGCCCCGGTGACTACTCTCCAGCGGCCGGGGCCGGTCGACGGGCAACGCGAGTTCGTCCGGCAGGCCCGCCAAGGTGTGCTGCCAGTAGGCGAGTTGGCGGGAATGTCGGCTTTCAGGGGCCTCGGGGTCGCCGAGTGCCTCGCGGTGCCAGAGGGCGTAGTCGGCGTACTGCACAGGGAGGGGTGCCCACGCGGGGGCGCGCCCCTCGCGCCGGGCCTCGTAGGCGGTGGCCAGGTCGCGCCACAGGGGCCCGTCGGACCACTGGTCGCCGGCGATGTGGTGGAGCACCAGCAGCAGGACGTGCTTGTCCTCGCCCAGCTCGAACACGTGGGCGCGCAACGGGAGTTCGCGGTCGATGTCGAAGCCGCGCGCGGCGGCCCCGGCGAGCAGGCCGCGCAGTTCGGTCTCCGTGACCCGGTTGTGGCGGAGCGGCACCGAGGCCTGCTCCAGCACGACCTGGTGCGGGCGGCCGTCCCGCTCGGGGAAGACCGTGCGCAGGCTTTCGTGCCGTACGGCGACGTCGTCCAGCGCGGCGGACAGGGCGTCCTGGTCTAGTGCGCCGGTCAGTCGCCAGGCGGCCGGGATGTTGTAGGTGGCTCCCGGACCCTCGATACGGTGCAGAAGCCACAGGCGCTGCTGGGAGAAGGACAGCGGGAGTTCGGCGGGGCGTTCGGCGGCGACGAGGGCGGGGAGTCCACCGGCCCGGTCGTCGAGGCGGGCCGCGAGCAGTGCGGGGGTGGACGCCTCGAAGACGGTACGGACGGTGAGGTCGGCGCCGAGCAGTGCGCGGACACGGCTGACCAGGCGCATGGCGAGCAGAGAGTGACCGCCGAGTGCGAAGAAGTCGCCGTCCGCGCCCACCCGTTCGAGGCCGAGGACATCGCCGAAGAGTCCGGCGAGGATCTCCTCGCGCGGGCTGCGGGGCGCGATCACCGTGTCGGTGCCGCCGGTCGTGAAGTCGGGGGCGGGCAGGGCCGCGCGGTCGAGCTTGCCGTTGGGGGTCAGCGGCAGCGCGTCGAGCGTGACGAAGGCGGCCGGAACCATGTGGGCGGGGAGCGCGGCGGCGGTGTGGGCGCGCAGGGCCGCCGGCTCGACGGGTCCGGCCGGGACCACGTACGCGACGAGGGCCTGCTCCCGGACCGCCACGACGGCGTGCGCGACGGACGGGTGCGTCGTCAACACGCCCTGGATCTCACCGGGTTCGACGCGGAAGCCGCGCACCTTCACCTGATCGTCGGTGCGGCCGAGGTACTCGACGGTGCCGTCGGCGTTCCAGCGGGCCAGGTCGCCCGTGCGGTACATACGGGTACCCGGGGCTCCGTACGGATCGGCGACGAACCGCTCGGCGGTCAGCCCCGGCTGGGCGAGATAGCCGCGCGCGAGTTGGACGCCCGCGAGGTACAACTCGCCCGGGACGCCGGGCGGGACAGGGCGCAGTCCGGCGTCGAGGACGTAGGTGCGGGTGTTCCACACCGGGCGGCCGATCGGCACGCTCGACGCGTCCGGTCCGATCTCCACGGCCGTCACGTCGACGGAGGCCTCGGTCGGTCCGTAGAGGTTGTGAAGTGCGGTGCTGGTCAGCGTGGTGTGGAAGCGGTGAGTAAGGGGGACGGGCAGGGCCTCGCCGCTGCACATGACCCGGCGCAGGCCGGTGCAGTCGGCGGCGGCCGGTTCCTCCAGGAAGAGTTGGAGCATGGAGGGCACGAAGTGGACGGTGGTGACGTCCTGTTCGCGGATCAGCCGGGCGAGGTAGGCCGGGTCGCGGTGGCCCTCGGGGCGGGCGACGACCAGGGTGGCGCCGGTGATCAGGGGCCAGAAGAACTCCCACACCGACACGTCGAAGCTGGACGGCGTCTTCTGCAACACCCGGTCGTCGGCGTCGAGTCGGTAGGTGTCCTGCATCCACAACAGACGGTTGACGATGCCCTCGTGCGGGACGACCACGCCCTTGGGGCGGCCGGTGGAGCCGGAGGTGTAGATGACGTAGGCGGGGTGCGCGGGGTCGTAGGACGTGGGGAGTTGGCCCTCGTGTCCGGTCGGCAGGGTGTCGCGGATGACGTACACCGGGCGGGCGTCCTCGACCATGAGGGCGAGGCGCTCTTCCGGGTAGTCGGGATCGAGCGGGAGGTAGGCGGCTCCGGCACGGTGGACGGCGAGCAGGGCGACGACGAGGTCGAGCGAGCGCGGCAGCGCTACGGCCACGGTCTGCTCGGGGCCCGCCCCGAGGGCGGTCAACGCCCGTGCCGTGCGCTCCACTTGGGCGTCCAGCTCCGCGTACGTCAGCCGCCGGCCCTCGAAGACGAGTGCCGTGGCGTCGGGGGTGCGGGCCACCTGGGCGCGGAAGAGTTCCGGCAGGGTGGTGGCCGGGACGGGGTGCTCGGTGGCGTTCCACTCCCCCAGGACCAGGGCGCGTTCGGTGTCCTCCAGGAGGTCGAAGTCCCTTACCGCACGGTCGGGTTCGGCCGCCGCGTGGTCCAGCAGGCGGGCCATGCGGCCGGCGATGCGTTCGGCGGTGGCGTGGTCGAAGAGGTCGGTCGCGTACTCCAGGAGCAGGACCACCCGGTCGCGGGCGGTCTCGTCGACGAAGGTGAAGTGGAGGTCGAACTTGGCCATGCCGGTGTCCATGTCGAACCACTCGGTCGCGAGGCCGAACACGTCCGGGTCGCCGTCGGGGCGGTGGTGGTAGCCGAGCATGACCTGGAAGAGCGGGTTGCGACCGGCCACGCGGGGCGGGTTGAGGGCCTCCACGATTCGGTCGAAGGGCAGGTCCTGGTACTCGAAGGCGGCCAGGGACGATTCCCGTACTCGGCCGAGGAGTTGGCGGAACGTCAGCCCCTCGCCGGACACATCGGTGCGCAGCACGAGCGTGTTGACGAAGAAGCCCACCAGCTCGGCGAGGGCCTCGTCGGTGCGCCCCGCGATGGGTGCGCCGAGCGGGATGTCGTCGCCCGCGCCGAGCCGGTTCAGCAGGGCGGCGGTGGCCGCCTGGAACAGCATGAACATGCTGGTGCCGCTGGCTCCGGAGAGGTCGCGCAGGGCGTGGCCGGTGGCGGCGGGCAGTTCCAGCCGGACCTTGCCGCCGTGGCCGGTCGGCTCGGCGGGCCGGGGCCGGTCGGCGGGCAGGGGGAGTACGTCGGGCAGACCGCTCAAGGCGTCTGCCCAGTGGGCGAGTTGGGCCTCGCCGGTGCGGGCGAGAAGGTCGTCCTGCCAGAGGGTGTAGTCGGCGTACTGCACCGGCAGGGGTGCCCACTCGGGGGCCCGCCCCTCGCGGCGGGCCGCGTAGGCGGTGTCGAGGTCGGCGAGGAAGGGGCGGTCGGACCACTCGTCGGTGGTGATGTGGTGCAGGACGACGGCCACCACGTGGTCGTCCGGGCCGAGCCTGAACACCTCGCAGCGCAGCGGGAGTTCGGTGGTGAGGTCGAAGGGGCGGCGCTGCGCGGACTCGATCAGCGCGGGCAGCTCGACCTCGGCGCAGTCGACGACCGTGCAGGCCGGAACCGCCTGCGCGGCCGGGACGATGCGCTGGTACGGCTCGCCCTCGTGGGTCGGGAACACCGTCCGCAGCGCCTCGTGCCGTCCGGCGACGTCCCGCAGGGCGACGGTCAGGGCCTCGGTGTCGAGGCCTCCGCGCAGCCGGAAGACCAGCGGGAAGTTGTAGGCGACACCGCTGCCGGTGATCTGCTCGACGAGCAACAGCCGTCGCTGGGCGGCCGACAGTGGGATGCGGTCGGGCCGGTCGGTGACAGGTGTGACGGCCGGGCGGGCCGGGCTCGCCGTGTTCGCGCGGCCCGCGAGCAGGGCGGGGGTGGGTGCCTCGAAGAGGTCACGGATGGCGAGTTCGGCGCCCAGTTCGGTGCGGGCGCGGCTGACCAGCCGGGTGGCGAGGAGTGAATGGCCGCCCAGGTCGAAGAAGTTGTCCTCGGCGCCGACCTCGGGCAGTCCCAGTACCTCGGCGAACAGGCGGCAGAGCACTTCTTCCTGCGGGGTGCGGGGGCCGCGTCCGCCGCCGAGGGCGACGGCGGGCTCGGCGTCGGGCAGGGCTCGGACGTCTAGCTTGCCGTTGGCGTTCATCGGCAGTCCGTCGACGGTGACGAAGGCCGACGGGACCATGTAGTCGGGCAGTTCACGGCCCAGGTCCTCACGCAGCCTGCGCACCAGCGCACTGGCCTCGCGAGCGGCGGTGGGATCGTTGGCGTAGGGGTGGGTGCCGCCACCGGACCGGAACAGGCCGCCGGTCAGGCGGAGTTCGTCGGACCGCAGGAAGACGGCGTCGTACGTCCCGTCCTGCTCCGACCAGGTCGTCAGCACCCGGTACCCGGCCGCCGTACCCAACTCGTGCAGGTGCTCGGGGTCGACGCCCGCCTCGCTCGTACGGCCGTCGGGGATGCCGGTGAAGCGGAGTGCCTCGGGCCGTTCGCCGCGCGGGCGTTCACCGGTGACGCCGGTCGCGGACCAGGTGCCGTCTAGGGCCTGTTCCAGGAGTTGGCCGATGGCCTCGGCCGACGTCCAGTCGCCGCGCAGGAGTTCGCCGATGGTGTGGCCGGTGGCCCAGTCGACGGACGGGGCGTTGTCCAGGCGTACGTCCGGTTCGGCGGCGTAGAGGACTACGTCGTAGCGGTGCCGGGACAGTTCGTTGTGGTGGTGGGCGCGCTTGGTGCGCAGGTCGACGCCGTAGCCGAGGGTGGTGAAGTAGTCGGGATCGACGAGGAGTTCCTTCTCCAGGCGCAGACCGCGTTCCACCGCCCGCTCCAGGTCCGCTTCGGCGGTTCCCCTGGCGCGCTGGATCTCGGTGTGGAAGGTGCCGGCAAGCCGCAGGTTGCGGACGTCGCCGACGAACAGGGCGCCGCCGGGTGCGAGCAGTTCCATCAGGCCGTGCAGGACGGTGGTGAGGTGGTCGATGCTCGGGAAGTACTGGATGACGGAGTTGATGACGATCGTGTCGAAGTAGCCGGTCGGCAGACCGCTCAGGTCTTCGGCCGGACGGCAGCGCAGTTCGACCTTGGCGGCCAGCGCGGGGTCGCGGCTCACCTCCTCGCCGATCTTGCGGATGACGGGGGCGGCGAAGTCGGTCGCCCAGTAGGCCTCCGCCTCGGGGGCGAGGCGGGACAGCAACAGGCCGGAGCCGACGCCGATTTCGAGGATGCGGCGGGGCTTGAGCGAGCCGATGCGGGCGAGGGTGGCCTCGCGCCACTCGTGCATCTCCTCGAAGGGGATGGGTTGTCCGTCGTAGGAGCTGTCCCAGCCGTCGTACCGCTCGGTGAAGACGGCGGTGCCGATCTCCTCGTACTCGTCGGAGTAGATCTCCTGCCATTCCCCCACCTGCGCGGCCTCGGCGGCGGTGCGTTCGGCCGAGTCGGCGCCGGAGGGGACGACGTAGCCGACGAGGCGTTCGTCGCGGACCACGACGGCGGCCTGGGCGACGAGCGGGTGGCGGCTGAGGGCGGACTCGATCTCCCCGGGTTCGACGCGGTAGCCGCGGATCTTGACCTGGTCGTCGGTGCGGCCGAGGAAGTCGAGGTTGCCGTCGGGGTTGCGGCGGACCAGGTCGCCGGTGCGGTACATGCGCTCGCCGGGATCGCCGAACGGGTCGGCGACGAAGCGCTCGGAGGTCAGCGCGGGCCGGTTCAAGTAGCCGCGGGCCAGGCCGATTCCGGCGATGTACAGCTCGCCGGGGACGCCGTCGGGCACCGGGCGCAGCCAGGCGTCGAGGATGTGGGCGCGGGAGCCGCGGATGGGCCTGCCGACGGTGGGGGTGTCGCTGTCGAGGGTGCCGCCGCCGAGGGTGTTGATGGTGTACTCGGTCGGCCCGTACAGGTTGTAGCCGTACGTCCCCTCGGTGTCGCGCAGCGCCGTCCACACCGTCTCCGGTACGGCCTCGCCGCCGAGCAGCACCAGCGGCGGGACGTGGCCCTCCAACAGGCCCTGCTCGATGAGGAGTCGGGCGTAGGTGGGGGTGACGTTGACGACGTCGACGCGGTGGCGTTCGCAGTAGGCGACCAGCGCCTCGGCGTCCCGCCGCAACTCCTCGTCGCAGATGTGCACTTCGTGGCCCTCGACCAGCCAGAGCAGCTCCTCCCACGACATGTCGAAGGCGAAGGACACGGTGTGCGCGATGCGGAGTCGGCGTCCGCCCGCGGAGGCGATGGCGGGTTCGAAGATCTCCTTCTGGTGGTTCAACTGCATGTTCGTCAGGCCCCGGTAGGGAGTGACGACGCCCTTGGGGCGGCCGGTGGAACCGGAGGTGTAGATGACGTAGGCGGGGTGTTGCAGGCTGAAGCGGCGGTGGACGGGATCCGCTGACCGGCTCGCCAACTCGCCCCTGATCTCGGGGGCGTCGAGCAGGACGCGGGTCATCTCGCCGTCCAGCGTGGCGGATACGGCCGAGGTGCTCAGCAGCAGGAGCGGGCGGGCGTCGGCCAGCATCAGGGACAGGCGGTCGGCCGGGTGGTCCAACTCCAGGGGGAGGTAAGCGGCTCCGGTGCGCAGGACTGCGAAGAGCGCGACCACCATGTCGAGCGAGCGCGGGAGACCGAGGGCGACGACCTTCTCGGGGCCGGCGCCCCGGTCGATGAGCAGCCGGGCCATCCGGTTGACTGCGGCGTCGAGTTCGGCATACGTCATGCCGCGCTCGCCGAAGACGAGGGCCCGCTCGTCCGGGGTGCGTTGGGCCTGCGCCGCCAGCAGGTCGGCGATGGTGTCCTCGGGGTCGGGAACCCGGCTCGCCGCCGACTCCCTCCGTAGCGCCGCGTGTTCGGCGGGCAGCAGGGGGTCGAGTGAGCCGACCGCTGCGGTGAGGTCGGCGGTGAGACGGTCGACGAGGAGCGCGAAGCGGTCGAGGAGGTCCTGTGCTCGGTCGGTCGGGACGAGGTCGGGGCGATGGGTGAGGGTGACGGCGATCTCGCGGCCCGGGGTGATGACGAGGTTGGCCGGGTAGTGGGTGGCGTCGACGTTGGCGACGGCGGTGGCGCCGTGCCGGGTCCTCAGGTCGGCCAGCCGCTCCTCGGTGTCGTTGTTGCGCAGCACGAACAGCGTGTCGAAGAGCTTGCGGTGCCCGGTCTCGGCCTGGAGGACACCGAGGCTGAGGTGCTCGTACGGCATGAGGTCGAGGCGTTCGCCCTGGATACGGCGGAGCAGGGCGAGGACCGGTTCGGCGGGGTCGAGGGCGATACGGGTCGGGACGGTGTTGAGGAACAGGCCGATGATGTTGCCGACGTCCGGGACCTCGCTGGGCCGGCCGGCGACGGTGGTGCCGAAGACGACGTCGGCGCGGCCGGTCGCGGAGGCGAGGGTAAGTCCCCAGGCCGCGTTGAGGATCGTGTTCAGGGTCAGACCGTGGGCCGGTGCCAACTCACGCAGACGGTCGCCGAGTTCGGCGGACAGGCTGAGGTCGAGCTGGTCGGGGATGACCGGTTCGAGGCCGTCGGCGGCGGTCGGGGCGAGCAGGGTGGGCTCGTCGAGGCCGGCCAGCGCGGTACGCCAGGCGGCGGTGGCGACCGAGTCGTCCTGCTCCTCGATCCAGGTCAGGTAGTCGCGGTAATTGCCGGGCGTCGGCAGGGCGTTGACGTCGCCCCCGGTCTCGTAGAGCGCGAACAGCTCGTCAAGGAAGAGCCAGGCCGACCAGCCGTCCCAGAGGATCAGATGGCGGCCGATGACGAGCCGGTCGCCGCGCTCCGCGCCGAGGCGCAGCAGGAGGAGGCGGAAGAGCGGGGGTGCGGACAGGTCGAAGCGGCGGTTGCGTTCGGCGTCGGTCAACTCCCGCAGCAGTGCGTCCTGTTCGGTGGCGGTGAGCAGGGAGAGGTCGACCTCTTCGAGGGGGATCTCCGGTTCCTCGACGATGAACTGCACCGGCTGGTCGAGACCGTCGCTGGTGAAGCCCGCGCGCAGGCCCGGGTTGCGGTCGAGCAGTGTGCGGACGGCGGCGCGCAGTCGGGGCGTGTCCAGGCGGGTGGTGAAGTCGAAGGTCTCGTGGACGGTGTAGACGTCCAACGCGCCCTCGTTGTACGCCGAGTGGAAGAACAGGCCCTCCTGGAGAGGGGCCAGCGGCCATACCTCGGCGACGGTCTCCGGGGCGGCCAGGGATCGGACGCGGGCGTGTTGGGCGTCGGTGAGGGTGACCGCCTCGACACAGGTGTTCGTGGCGACCGTAGTAGTGGTGGCCGCTGCCGCCAGGGCGGCGGGTGTGCGGTGGGTGAACACGTCGCGCGGGCTCAGGTCCAGGCCGGCGGCCCGGGCACGGCTGGCGACGCCGATGGAGCTGATGCTGTCGCCGCCGAGACGGAAGAAGTCGTCGTCGGGGCCCGCGTCCTCGATGCCGAGGACGGCCGCGAAGATCTCGGTGAGCCGCTCCTCCAACGGCCCTGCGGGCACCCGGCGTTCGGCGCGCTCGGTCTCGGGGGCGGGCAGCGCGGCCTGGTCGAGCTTGCCGCTGGGGGTGAGCGGAAGATCGGCGAGGACGACGTACGCCTCCGGGACCAAGGGTGCGGGCAGCGCCTCGGCGAGGGCGGCGCGCAGGTCGGCGGGGTCGAGCACGGCTCCGGACGCCGGGACCGCGTAGGCGACGAGGCGCTGGTCGCGGATGACGACCGCGCCCCGGGCCACGTTGGGTGCTCGCGTCAACTCGGCCTCGATCTCGCCGAGTTCCACGCGATTGCCGCGCAGCTTGACCTGGCGGTCGGTGCGGCCGAGGTAGTCGATGGTGCCGTCAGGACGGCGGCGTACCAGGTCGCCGGTGCGGTACATACGGGCGCCGGGCTCGGTGGCATACGGGTCGGCGACGAAGCGGTCGGCGGTGAGCGCGGGGCGCCGGTGGTAGCCGCGGGCCAACTGGACGCCGGTCAGGTACAGCTCGCCGGGGACGCCGTCCGGCACCGGGCGCAGGCAGGAGTCGAGGACGCGCAGTCCGGTGTTCCACACGGGTCGGCCGATGGACACGGTGGTGTCGGACGCGCCGTCGTAGGCGTGGTACGTGACGTCGACTGCGGCTTCGGTGGGACCGTAGAGATTGTGCAGCGGTATGCCGGTCAGCTCCTGCCAGCGGTGAGCCGAGGAGCCGGACAGTGCCTCGCCGCTGCTGAACACGCGGCGCAGGCTGCCCGCCCACGCGGGGTCGGCGGTGACCTCGTCGGAGGCGAGGAACGCCTCCAGCATCGACGGCACGAAGTGCATCGTGGTGATGGACTCGGCCCGGATCAGGCGGGCCAGATAGGCGGGGTCGCGGTGGCCGTCCGGAGCGGCGAGGACGACGGCGGCGCCCTCGCTCAGCGCCCAGAAGAACTCCCACACGCTGACGTCGAAGCTGGACGGTGTCTTCTGCAACACCCGGTCGGCGGCGGTGAGTTCGTAGGCGCCCTGCATCCAGGCGAGCCGGTTGCCGATGGCGCGGTGGGTGACGACGACGCCCTTGGGGCGGCCGGTGGAGCCGGAGGTGTAGATGAGGTAGGCGGGGTCGTCGGGGCGGGCCGGGTCCTGGGCGCCGCCGAACAGGGCCTCTCCGTCTTCCGCGTCCACGCACAGCACGTCGAGGCCCTCGACGGTCGGCAGCCGTTCCGCGTCCCGTTCCGTCGTGACGACGGTCATCGCCCCCGAGTCGGCCAGCATGTACGCGAGGCGCTCGGCCGGATAATCCAGGTCGAGGGGCAGATAGGCGGCCCCCGACTTCAGGACGCCCAGCAGCGCCACCATCAGCTCGGCGGACCGGGGTACGGCGACGGCGACGAACCGCTCCCGGCCCGCACCCCTGGCCCGCAGTCGCGCGGCCAACTCCTTGGCGCGTGCGTCGAGTTCGGCGTAGGTGAGGGTGGTCCTGCCGTCGTACACGACAGCGGTGGCGTCGGGTGTGCGCGCGACCTGCGCGGCGAAGGCGTCGGCGAGCGTGGTGGCCGGAACTGGCCGGGTCTCCCCCGCCGGATGGGCGGCGGCCAACTCGTCCGGGGTGAGCAGGTCGAGGTCGGCGACGCGGGCGCCGGGGTCGTCGGCCAGGGCGTGCAGGACGAGGGTGAGCCGGTCGGCGAGGGACTGTACGGCGTTGGCGTCGAGGCGCCCGGTGTGGTGCTTGAGGCGCAGGTCGAGGCGGCGGCCGGGCTTGACGATGAGGGCGAGGGGGTAGTGCACGGCGTCGTGGAAGGCGTGTCCGGCGACGGCGATCGTGCCGGTGGGGTCGGTGATGCCCGGGGCGCCTTCGCCGCCTGGGTAGTTCTCGAACACCACGAGGGTGTCGAAGAGTTCTCCGTCGCCCGCGTGCCCGGTGGCGCGCTGGATGTCGGCGAGGCCGAGATGCTGGTGGTCGAGCAGCGCGCTCTGTTCGTCCTGGAGCCGGTCGAGCAGTGCGCCCAGGGTGTCGCCGGGAGCCCAACGCAGGCGGGTGGGCAGGGTGTTGATGAACAGGCCGATCATCGACTCGATGCCGTCGACGGCGGCGTCGCGTCCGGCGACGGTGGTACCGAACAGCACGTCCTGACGGCCTGTCATCCGGCCGACCAGGAGGCCCCAGGCCCCTTGGACGAGCGTGCCGAGGGTGACTCCTCGCTCGCGGGCGCGGGCGGCGAGGCGTGAGGTGACACCTTCGGTCAACTCGACGCGGATCTGGGCGGGTTCGACCGGACCGGCAGGTGCGGGGGCCTCGACCAGCCGGGTGGGCTCGTCGACGCCGGCGAGCGCGATGCGCCAGGCGGCTCGGGCCGCCTCGCGGTCGGCGCCGGCGATACGGCGGAGGTACCCGCGGTACGGGGCGACTTCGGGGAGCGGGGTGGGGTTCTCGCCGTAGAGGTCGAGGAGTTCGCGGTGCAGGACGGGCAGGGACCAGCCGTCCGCGACGATGTGATGGAACGTCAGGATCAGTTGGCTGTGGTCCTCGCCGAAGCGGATGAGGGCGCAGCGGATCAGCGGCGGGTGGGCGAGGTCGAAGCGGTGGGCGCGTTCGTCGGCGGCGACGGCGTCGGCGAGGGCGCGGCGGATCGTGGCGTCGTCCTGTGCGGCCAGGTCGACCTCACGCCAGGGCAGTTCGAGTCCGGACGCGACGATCTGGACCGGGCGGCCGTCGGGGGTCTGGCGGAAGCAGGCGCGCAGCGGGGCGTGCCGGTCCAACAGTCGTTGCGCGGCCGTGCGCAGCAGGGTGCCGTCGACCGGGCCGGACAGCTCGATGACCTGCTGCACCACGTAGGCGTCGCGTTCGGCGCCGTCCACCAGCGCGTGGAAGAAGAAACCCTCCTGGAGCGGTCCGAGGGGCAGTGTCTCCTCGACGGTGAGCGGGAACTCGCCCTGGATCGCGGCGAGTTCGTCGTCCGTCAGCGTGTGCCACGGGGTGTCTTCGGCGAAGTCGGCAGCCCCGGTGCGGGCGACGGTAGCGAGTTCCGCGACCGTGCGGTGCTTGAAGACGTCGCGCGGAGTGAGTTCGAGGCCTGCCCTGCGGGCCAGGATGAGGAGTTGGACGGCGACGATGCTGTCGCCGCCTAGGGCGAAGAAGTCGTCGTCGACGCTGACCGAGGGCAGCTTGAGCGCCCGCGCATACAGGTCGCAGAGCAGCTTTTCGCGGGCGGTCTCCGGTGCTCGGCCCGCGCTGACGCGGGTGAGGTCCGGGACCGGGAGCGCGGCGGCGTCGAGCTTGCCGCTCGGGGTGACGGGCAGCCGGTCGAGCGGGACGAACGCGGCCGGGACCATGTAGTCGGGCAGGTACTCGGTGGCGTGCGTCCGCAGGGTCGACATCAGGGCGTTGACGTTGCGGAAGGGCGCGGGGCGGTTGGTGAGCGGGTGTCCGGTTCCGGGGCGGTACGGGGCCCGTGCTTCCTCTTCGAGGACGAACACGGCGTCCAGGCTGCCGTCCTCCGCGTCCCCGTTCCAGGTCAGCGCGGTCTCGTAGCCGTGCCGGGCGGCCGTCGCGTGCAGCGCTTCGGGGTCGACGCCGTACGGTCCGGCGGCCGGCCTGCTGCTGTCCTGGAGGGCGTCGTGCGCGGCGAGGTCGTCGGCGAGGCGGGCGTTGGGGATGCCGGTGATGCGCAGTCGGGGCGGGCGGTCGGCGAGCAGCTCGTCCAGTGCCTGTAGCGAACCGAGCGCGGGCCAGGGCGACTCGGGGGTCTCCTCAGGTGCGTCCACCTGCGGTCGCAGGACCACGTCGTAGCGGTAGCGGGTGAGTTCGTTGTGGTGGGTGCCGCGCTTGACCCGGATGTCGGCACCGAGGCCGTCGAGGGTGGTGAAGTAGTCGGGGTCGACGAGGAGTTCGCCCTCCCAGGCGACGGTCCGGTCGACGGCGGCGCGCAATGCCTCCTTGTCGTCGTCGGCCTCGTCCCGTACGCGCCCGCTCTCCACGGCCGCGCTCAGGGTGCGGAGGAGTCGCAGGTTGCGGACGTCGCCGACGAACAACGCACCCCCGGGTGCCAGGAGTTCGGCCGCGTTCCGGAGCACGCCGGTGAGGTAGTCGCCGCCGGGGAAGTACTGGATGACGGAGTTGACGACGATCGTGTCGAAGTGGCCCTCGGGTAGTCCCGTGAGGTCGTGCGCGGGGCGGGCCAACAGGGTGACGCGGTCGGCGAGTTCGGGGACGGCGGACACCTGGGCGTCCAGGGCGCGTACGGCTTCCTCGGAGAGGTCGGTGCCCCAGTACTCCTCGCAGTCCGGAGCGAGCCGGGACAGCAGCAGGCCGGAGCCGACGCCGAGCTCCAGGACGCGCCGGGGCCGTAGCGCCCGGATGCGGTCGAGGGTGGCCTCGCGCCACTCGCGCATGTCGGCGAGGGGGATGGGCAGCCCGTCGTACATGCTGTTCCAGCCCGCGAAGTTCTCCTCGAAACCGTCCGATCCGGCGGCCGAGTAGAGGAGTTCGTGCAGGTCCTTCCAGTCGGCGACGCCTTCGTCGGGTGTCGCCTCGGCGTCCAGGGAGGGCACCACGTAGGCGGCGAGGCGGCGTTCGCCGGGGCGGTCCTCGCGGACGACCACGGCGACCTGGTCGACGGCCGGGTGGGAGCGCAGGACCGACTCGATCTCGCCGGGTTCGATGCGGAAGCCGCGGATCTTGACCTGGGTGTCGACGCGGCCGTGGAACTCCAGTCGGCCGTCCGTCTTCCAGCGCACCAAGTCGCCGGTGCGGTAAAGGCGATCTCCGGGTGGCCCGAAGGGGTCGGCGACGAAGCGTTCGGCGGTCAGGGCGGGGCGGCCGAGGTAGCCGCGGGCCAGGCCGTCGCCCGCGAGGTAGAGCTCTCCCGTGACACCGGCGGGGACGGGGCGCAGCCGGTCGTCGAGGACGTAGGCGCGGGTGCCGGGGTCGGGTATGCCGATGGGCACGATGGTGCCGGCCGGGGTGTCCGGGTCGCAGAGGCCGAGGGTGGAGTTGGTGGTGGCCTCGGTCGGGCCGTAGGCGTTGAACATCATCCGGCCGCGTGCGTAGCGTCCGACCAACTCGGGCGAGACGCGCTCGGTTCCGGCCAGGAGGGTTGCCTCGGGCGGGAGTTGGACGTCCTCGGGCAGCGCGGCGAGCAGCGCGGGCGGCAGGATCATGAAGGTGATGCCGTGCTCGTTGGCGTACTCCGCGAGGGGCGCGCCGGGGACGCGGCGGTCGGCGGGGACGACGACCAGGCGGCCACCGGACAGCAGGCCGAGGCACAGGTCCCAGAACGCCACGTCGAAACTGGGCGAGGCGAACTGGAGGACCCGACTGTGCGGGCCGATCCCGAAGCGCTCCCGCTGGGTGGCGACCAGTTTGGCGACACCCGCGTGGGACAGCACCGTGCCCTTCGGGCGGCCGGTCGACCCTGAGGTGTAGATGACGTAGGCCGCGTGCGCGGTCGTCAACTCGTGGGCGGTGGACGGGCCTTGGGCGGGGTAAGCGGCCAGCTCGGCGACCGTGTCCGGGGCGTCGAGGACCAGCGGGTCCAGGTCCGTCGGGAGGTCGGGGGCGATCTCGACCGTGGTGACCAGGCAGACCGGGCGGGCGTCGGCGAGCATGTAGGCGATGCGGTCGGCCGGGTAGTCGGTGTCGACGGGCAGATAGGCGGCGCCCGCCTTCAGGACGGCGACCTCGGCGACGATCATGTCGGCCGAGCGCGGTACGGCGAGCGCGACGACCTGCTCGGGACCGGCGCCCCGGGCCACCAGGGCGTGCGCCAACCGCGATGCGCGGGCGTCGAGTTCGGCGTAGGTGAGGCGGACGTCCTCGTGGATGAGGGCCACCTCGTGCGGGCGGGCGGCGACCTGGTCGGCGAACATGCGCGGCCAGGTGAGCGCGGGCACGTCGTGCGCGGTGTCGTTCCAGTCGTGCAGGATGCGGTGCCGCTCGTCGGCGCCGAGGAGTTCGAGGTCGGCGACCGGGGTGTCCGGGCGGGCGAGGGCGTCGGCGAGAAGGGTGCCGTAGTGGCCGAGGATCCGGTCGACGGTGGCGGGTTCGAAGAGGTCGGTCCGGTAGTCCGCCGAGACCTCGCCCTCGGTGACGGTGAGGGCGAGGTCCAGTGGGACGGTCTCGTCCCAGGGGGCGGGGCCGAAGCCGGTGGCGCACAACAGGCCGCCGCCGCGGAAGGGTTCGGGGGCGAGGAGCCGTAGCAGCTCGGCGGTCGGCAGGTGGTGGGCGGCGGCTTCCGCACGTACGGCCGTGATCCGGTCGCGGAGTTGGGCGAACGGGGTGTCGCCGTCGACGGTGACGCGCAGCGGAAGGCCCTCGTGGGCCACTGCCGTCTCGGTGGCCGTCGTGCCGCCGTAGCGGTGCAACAGGGCGACGAACGCGGCGAGTTGGGTCGCCGCGTCGGCAGTGGGGTTAAGGGTGGTCGTGCGGCACGCGCGGGAGACCGGGCCGTCCTGGCGCGGTGGACGGGGGAAGTCCAGCGGGAGTGAGGTCTCCGGTACCGGTGACGCGAACCGGCGTCGCCAGAAGTCGTTCGTCTCCGTTGCCCGTGCGGAAGAAAGCGTGTTGCCCGCCACAGTTGCCCGTGCCTCCCCATGCGTGTGGAACGGCTCAGCGGAGCCGCGACCGCTCGCATAGTAAGGTAAGCATTGCCTTACTTGATAGACCTTCCCGGCAAGCACCGGCCCCTGTCACAGCCACTGAGGTTATGCTCACCTAAGCTGCTGGCCGGGCTCTCCGTGGTCCGCCAACAGGGCTCCAGAGCACGGCAGATGACCCGGAAGACGACATGGAGACCGGCACGTGGCTTCAGGCAGAAGGCTTCGCACCACAGTGCTGGTGACCCTGGTCGTCACCCTCCTCGTCCTGCTCTCCCTGCTGTCCGTCGCGCTGGGCGCGCTGAGCGTCCCGCTCGACCAGGTCGTGCGCTCGGTCCTCGGCCATCCGCCCAGCCGCCTCGTCGACAACATCGTCTGGTCGGTGCGCGTGCCCCGCACCCTGCTCGGCCTGACGACGGGCGCCGCGCTCGGCCTGTCCGGCGCGCTGATGCAGGCCCTGACCCGCAATCCGCTCGCCGACCCGGGCATCCTCGGGGTGAGCGCCGGGGCGTCCTTCGCGATCGTCCTGGCGGTCGGGGTGCTCGGCGCCACCTCGCTCTACGGCTATGTGTGGTTCGCGTTCGGCGGGGCGCTGGTCGCGAGTGTCGTGGTCTTCTTCCTGGGGCGGCTGGGCCGGTCCGGGGCCACGCCGGTCAAACTGGCGCTCGCCGGGGTCGCCGTCACCTCGCTGCTCCAGTCGTTCACCAGCGCCATCGTGCTCACCGACCAGGACGCGCTGGACCGCTACCGCTTCTGGTCGGCCGGCACCCTCGCCGACCAGGACTCCGGCGATCTGGTGCGCATCCTGCCCTTCCTCGCCGTCGGCGCCGTACTGGCCCTGTCCTGCGCGCCGGCCCTCAACAGCATGGCCCTCGGCGACGACGTGGCCGCGTCCCTGGGGCGGCGACTGGGTCTGGTACGGCTCCAGGGAGTCACCGCGGTCGTGCTGCTGACCGGCGCGTCCGTCGCCGTCATCGGTCCAGTGGTCTTCCTCGGTCTGGTCGTCCCGCACATCGCCCGGGTCCTCGCGCAGTACGCCGGGATCGGCCCCGACCACCGGTGGCTGCTGCCGCTGTCCGCCGCGCTCGCGCCGGTGCTGCTGCTGTCCGCCGACATCCTGGGCCGGATGGTTGACCGCCCGACCGAGATCCAGGCCGGTGTCCTCGTCGCCTTCCTCGGCGGCCCGTTCTTCATCGTCCTGGTCCGCCGCCGGAAGCTCGCGGAGGTATGAGCGTGCCCTCACCCACAGTCGCTCCCGCACGTGCCGCTCTCGGCGACCGGCCGTTCCGCCTCGCCGTCCCCCCGGTCTCCGGCGTATTGCGTCCGCGCCTGCTGCTCACCGGAGTTGGCGTCACCGTCGGCGCCTTCCTGCTGTTCTGCCGGGGTCTGACCATCGGCGACTATCCCGTGGCGTTCACCGACGTCATCCGGGCGCTGTGGGGTTCGGGCGACGCGGGCACGGTCATCGTCGTGCGGGACCTGCGGCTGCCGCGCGCGCTGGTCGGGCTGCTGGTCGGGGTCGCGTTCGGGGTCTCCGGGGCGGTGTTCCAGACGATGACCCGCAATCCGCTGGCGAGCCCCGACATGATCGGGCTCACCGAAGGTGCCGGAACGGCCGTGGTGGCGGCTGTCGTTCTGGGCTGGACCGGCGGACTCGGGCTGTCCACGCTGGGGTTGCTCGGCGCGCTGGTGACCGCGCTGCTCGTGTACGCGCTGGCGTGGAAGGGCGGCGCCACCGGGTACCGCATCATCCTCGTCGGCATCGGGGTGTCCTGGATCTGCTCCAGTGCCACCAACTTCCTTGTGGCACGCGGCAATCGCTTCGAGGCGGAGGCGGCCCTCGGCTGGCTGGTCGGCAACCTCAACGGCCGGACCTGGGGCCAGGTGGACTCGCTGGCCATCGCCCTCGCCGTGCTCCTGCCGATCACGCTGGGCATGGGCCGCTGGATGCGCACGCTGATGCTCGGCGACGACGTGGCCGCCGGGCTCGGCACCCCCGTCCAACTTGTCCGGCTGGCACTGCTGTTGGCGGGGGTGGGCCTGGTCGCGTTCGGTACGGCGGCGGCCGGTCCGGTGGCGTTCGTCGCGCTGGCCTGTCCGCAGATCGCCCAGCGGCTGGCGGGCACCTCGTCGCCGCCTCCGCTCGTCTCCGGTCTCACCGGCGCGTTCGTCGTCCTCGGCTCCGATCTCCTGGCCCGTGAGGCGATCCCCGGGACGGAACTGCCGGTCGGTATCGTCACCGGCGCCCTGGGTGCGCCGGTCCTGCTATGGCTGCTCATCCGCGTCAACCGCGCGGGCTCTGGAGGCTGATCGCATGTCGACCACTGACCCGCGCGCCCCGCGGACGCCTGAATCGCCCGCCGCCGGGCCGGAGTTGCGCGCACGTGATCTTCATCTCGCCTATGACGGACGGCCCGTGGTCGAGAACCTCGACCTGACCGTGCCGACCGGCCGGATCACGGCCATCGTCGGGGCCAACGCCTGTGGGAAATCGACCCTGTTGCGGGCGCTCGCCCGGCTACTGGCCCCGCGCCAGGGCGTGGTGGAGCTGGACGGCGTCGCGCTCCGATCCGTGCCGACCCGTGAACTCGCCCGCAAACTGGGGATCTTGCCGCAGACGCCGGTTGCGCCGGAGGGGCTGACCGTCCTCGACCTGGTGGGCCGGGGCCGCTCCCCCCACCAGACCTGGTGGCGGCAGTGGTCCGCGGCCGACGAGGAGGCCGTGCACGCGGCCCTTGAGGCGACCGGCCTCACCGATCTCGCCGAGCGCCCGGTCGACGAACTCTCCGGCGGCCAGCGCCAGCGCGCCTGGATCGCCATGGCGGTCGCCCAGGGCACCCCCGTACTGCTCCTCGACGAGCCGACGACCTATCTCGACCTCGCCCACCAGATCGACGTACTCGACCTGATCACGGACCTCAACCGGCGCGAGGGCCGCACGGTGGTCATGGTGCTGCACGACCTCAACCAGGCCTGCCGGTACGCCGATCACGTCATCGCCATGAAGGCCGGCCGCATCGTCGCCGAGGGCGCGCCCGCCGACGTGGTGACCGAGGCGACCGTCGAGGACGTCTTCGACCTGCGCTGCCGGATCACCCCCGACCCGGTCAGCGGCACACCGTTGGTGATCCCGCTGGGGCGGCACCACCACGACGGCGACAAGCGGCCCGAGAAGTCCGGGAACACCGTCACCGCCCACTGAAAGACCCCCACCGTCGAACGGCGGGGGCCACGGCGTTCCTCAGGGCCGGGACGTCAAGTACCCGCCCATCGTGCGGAAATACTCACCGGCCGCGTACTCGGTACCGTCGTCCGTGCGCACCCGGCGCACCAACAGCCCCCGGCCGCGCCCGGTATGGGCCTCGGGGCCGGCCACGACGACCACGCCGTCGCCCTCGCGGATGAAGATCCGGCCCGGGGTGCCGCCGTAGCGCCCCTCGGAGACGGCCGCGGAAACGATCCTGAGCCGCTCACCGCGGTGGAAGGCGTACGCGTTCGGGTACGGATCCGACTGCGCGCGCACGAGCCGCTCCAGGCGTTCCGCGGGCCAACTCCAGTCGATACGGCTGTCCTCGGCCGACCGCTTGTGGAAGAAACTGGCGCGGGCGCGATCCTGCGGGACCCACTGCCCGACATCGCGACCCGTGGCGATCAGGTCGAGCGACTCGCGCACGATCGGCGCGATGAGGTCGACGGTCCGGTGGAACAGGTCGGTCGCCGTGTCGGTGGGCCCGACCGGCACCGAGCGCTGGATCAGGACGTCGCCGGCGTCGAGTTCGCCGTTCATCCGGTGTGCGGTGACACCGACGCGCGGCTCGTCGTTCAGGAGCGCCCAGATGATCGGGGAGAACCCGGCGTACGACGGCAGCAGCGAGTCGTGCACATTGAGCGTGCCGTGCGGCGGGAGGTCGAACAGCTCCGGCGGCAGCCAGGTCCGCCAGTTGTTGGCGACGATGATGTCCGGGCGTGCTTCCCGTACGGCGTCGATGAGTTCGGCGTCGTCGGGGCGGTTGCGCAGCAGGACGGGGACGTCGTTCTTCTCGGCGAGTTCGGCGACGTTGTCGTCCCAGATCTTCTCGTAGGCGTGCTCGCTCTTCGGATGGGTGACGACGAGAACCACCTCGTGGTCGGAGTCCAGCAACGCCTGAAGCGTGCGGTGACCCCAGGTCTGGTAGCCGAGCATGACGACCCGCATGACGGTCCTTCCCTTCAACGACTCATTGCAAGGTAAGCCTTACCTTATCTAGCATTGGGCTGCCTGAGGGAGGCGATGCCACGGTGAAGTCACCGCTCATGGATTCCGAAGTCGTCCACGACATACTCGGAATCGGTTTCGGTCCGTCAAATCTCGCACTGTCCATAGCGGTTGAGGAGCACAACAGGGGCCTTCCGGCAGAACGTCGTCTGGACGCCCTGTTCCTGGAGCGCCAGCCGCGCTTCGGCTGGCACCGGGGCATGCTGATCGACGACGCCACGATGCAGGTGTCGTTCCTGAAAGACCTGGTCACGCTGCGGAATCCGACCAGCGACTACAGCTTCCTCTGCTTCCTGCGCGAGCAGGGCAGACTGATCGACTTCCTGAACCAGAAGACCCTGTTCCCGCTGCGTGTGGAGTTCCACGAGTACTTCGAGTGGGCCGCCGAGCGGGTCTCCCACCTGGTCTCCTACGGCAGTGAGGTCATCGCCGTCGACCCGGTGCGCGACGACGACGGCCAGATCGCCTTCTTCGACGTCACCAGCCGGGGCCCCGCGGGTTCCGGCGAGCTGGTGACCCGGCGGGCCCGCAACATCAGCGTGGCGATGGGCCTGGAGCCGCATGTGCCGCCCGGGCTGGAACTGGCCGAACGGGTCTGGCACAACAGCGAGTTGATACCCCGCGCGGCCGGGCTGGCGGACACGGGCACGCCCGTACGGCGGGCCGTCGTGCTCGGCGCCGGCCAGAGCGCGGCGGAAGCGGTGGACTATCTGCACCGCACCTTCCCGGACGCCGAGGTGTGCTCGGTGTTCGCCAAGTACGGCTACACCCCTGCCGACGACAGCCCGTTCGCGAACCGTATCTTCGACCCGGAGGCGGTGGACCTCTACTTCTCGGCCCCCTCCGAGGTGAAGCAGTCCCTCCTCGACTACCACCGGTCCACCAACTACTCCGTGGTCGACATGGAGTTGATCGAGGCGCTGTACGCCACGGCGTACCGCGAGAAGGTGGCCGGACGGGAGCGGCTGCGCTTCCTGAACGTCTCACGGGTCCGTGCCGTCGACCCGGGCGCGGGTGGCGGTCTCGACGTAGCCGTGGAGTTCCTGCCCACCGGCGAGAAGCAGGTGCTGTCCGCCGACGTGCTCGTCCTCGCCACCGGTTACCGGCCCAGGGACCTGAGTTCGCTCCTCGGCGAGGCGGCCAAACTCTGCCTCAGGGACGACGGCGACGAGATCCGCGTGGGCCGCGACCACCGCGTCGAAACGGCCCCGGAGGTCACCGCCGGCCTCTACCTCCAGGGCGGCACGGAACACACCCACGGCCTGACCAGCACCCTGCTGTCGACGGTGGCGGTCCGCGCGGAGGAGATCCACCACTCGGTACAGGCGGGGAGGGTCACCACGGGCTGACATCGTCGGCGCGCATGTCTCCCCGGGCCCGGAGGGTACGGTCCCTTTCGGGCTCGGGGTGTGTTTGTGGGTCGGGGGTACGGGCGGGGCTCGTGCCAAATGGGGGTTGGCGGGGGCCTGTTGGGGGTTGGCGGGGGCGCTTCCGGGTTGATGAGAGCCGGGCGCCGGATGACGGGGGGCCATTCCCGGCGGCCGGTGGTGGGAGAGGGCCGGCGGTCTGCGATCAAGGGCCGGAGGCGTCCACCCCCGCCCAACCCACCAAACCTGTCACACCCTTCCAAACCCCCGTCAGATCAACGGCCTTGCGACACCCGCTCCCCAAACACATCCACCACCCCCCGCACCGTCCGTACCGCCCCGCACGTCGCCGCGATCCAGTCCAGGGCCATCCGGTGATCCTCAGGCGCCCGGTCGGCGACCGCGTCCGCGACGACGAAGGGCTCCATGTCCTGCATCCACGCGTCGGCCGCGGTCAGTAGGACCTGGGTGCGGGCGAAGACGCCGACGATCACCGGCTGGTCGCGCCCCAACTCCGCGAGGCGGCGCCGGAGTCGGGTTCCGGCGAAGGCGCTGAAGCGCTTCGCGACGAGGACGCTGTCGCCGACCTGGGGGCGGATCACGTCGAAGATGTCGCGGGAGTCCTCGCCGCCGGGCAGGCGCGGGTGCCCGAAACTGGTCCCGCGTCCGTCCGGTTCCGGCTCGGCGGTCTTGAGGGTGTACAGGACGGGGATGTCCGCCGCTCGCGCCGACTCCGCCAACCGGCCCACTCCCGCCAGGAGTTCACCGACCGGCGCGGAGGACTCCCGCAGTACGTGCAGGAAGTGGTTCTGCGCGTTCAGGACCACCAGCGCCGCGCGGCAGGGGTCGATGGACCAGCCCGTACGGTCCGGGGGCAGCGCGGCGGGGCCGGGCATGACGTACGGGATCATGTCGGACGGCGGCGGCATACGCATCGGCCTCTCACCGGTCATCGGACGTCGGGCGGCGGACGTCGTGGGGAACGCGGGGCACGGGTACCGGCTCAGTAAGGCCCATGCGTCCAGCGGCCGTTCGTCATCGTGGCGTGCACGGGCATCGTCCGCAGGGTGTGCGGGTCGGCGTCCAGGGGGTCGACGTCCACGATCACCAGGTCGGCCGGGTTCCCGACCCTGACCAGTCGGCGGCCGCGTGCCGCCGCGACCAACGAGTCCGGGACGGCGAGGCGTTGCTCCGGATGCCAGGCGGGGCGTTCGTCGTCGGTGCGGCTGACGGCGGCCGCGATGGCGAGCCAGGGGTCGAGCGGCGAGACGGGGGCGTCCGAACCGAACTCCAGGCGGGCTCCGGCGGCGAGGAGGTCGGCGTAGGCGAAGGCGCGGTCGGTACGTCCGGCCCAGTGCCGGTCCGCCACATCTCGGTCGTCCGTCGCGTGCCGGGGTTGTACCCCCGCCACCACCCCCAACTGGGCGAATCGCGGCAGGTCTTGGGGGCTCAGCAACTGCGCGTGCTCGATCCGGCCGCGGCAGCGCACCGCCTCGAAGGCGTCCAGAGCCACGGTGTTGGCGTGGTCGCCGATGGCGTGCACGGCGGGTTCGATGCCGTGCGCGGCGGCGTGCCGCATGAGCCGCACCAGCTCGGCGGGGGACGTCTGCTCGATGCCGTGGGCGCCGTCCGTGTGCTCAAGTCCCGGGTAGGGGTCGTGGCACAGGGCGGTCCGGGTGTTGAGGGATCCGTCCGTGAAGAGCTTCAACGGGCCCACCCGGACCAGGGCCCCGCGCGCGCCGACCTCGTCGCCGGTGCGCAGCCCGCGCTTGACCGCCGTATCCAGGTGGCTCGGATAGACCGCCGCCGACACCCGTACGGCGGGCCGGAATTGGGCCGAGCGGCGTTCCCAGTCGCCGACCGTGTCGCCGAACTGGAAGTCGATGACACCGGTGACCCCGCGCGCGGCGGCGGCCCGGCAGGCGTCCTCGATCCAGCCGTCGAGCACCTCGGTCGGGGTGGCGGGGAGGGCGGAGAGGACTTCGTGGGCCTCGTGCTCCCTGATCAGGCCGGTGGGGTGGTCGCCCCGGCCGACGAGCGCGAGGCAGGCGGAGTTGAACCACGCGGCATGCAGATCGGCGCTGACCAGGGCGACCGGCCGACCCGGCGACACCGCGTCCAGCAGTTCCTTGTGCGGGGCGTCGGACCACAGACCGTCGCGGAACCCGTAGCCGTAGAGCACCGTGCCGTCGTCGGGTGTGCCGGCGCGGTCCCGGACGAGGTCGGCCACCGCCCGTGCGGAGGTGGTTCCGGCCAGGTCCAGGCGGTGCCGCGCGCTCGCCCATTCCGCGAGGTGGACGTGGGCGTCCCACAGGCCGGGCAACAGCACCCGCCCGTCGAGATCGAGGACCCGCTCGTCGGTCCCCGCCTCCGCTTCCGGGACGACGTGGGTGATCACGCCGTCCGCCACCCGCAGCCGGACGAGCGGCCCACCGGCGCCGAGCCGCACCCGGGCGAGTGTCAGCGCGGGCGTCGGGGCGCTTGCGGTGTCTGCCATATGAGCCTCCATTGCCCCAGAGAGGGAGTGCCGGGGCAAGGGAATGCCGAGCGCACCCCATCACCGCCCCCAGATAAACTTAGGGTTACCTTACCTCGCCGACCGGCAAGGGCAGACGGGTAATGGGGAGGTCGGTGAGGGGCGCCCTGTCACCTCTTCACGTCGGCAGTCGTCCGCAGCCGCAGATCGCCCGAGGACGCCCCGACCCAGACCGACCGCCGCCCGGTCCCCAGCACCCACGCGTGCCGCCGTACATCCCACGACGACAGTGTGCGCGCGGCGACCCGCACGGTGACCCGCCGCCGCTCCCCGGCCCGCAGCACGAGGCGCCGATAGCCGCCCAACACCCGTACCGCTTGGTCGAGTTGCAGGTCCGGTGAGCGGCCGACGTACACCTGCGGCACGGCCACCCCCTCGCGTCGCCCGGTGTTGCGGACCGTGAAGGTCACGTCCAGGCCGTGCCCGTTCCATCGCGCGGACGCGTCCTCGTAGGAGAAGGAGGTGTACGACAGTCCGTGCCCGAAGGGGTGGAGCGGGCGCACGCCCTCCGCGTCGTACCAGCGGTAGCCGACGTGGATGCCCTCCGAGTACTCCTCGGTGCCGTTCACTCCGGGGTAGCGGAGCGGGTCCCCGGCGACGGGGTGGTGGTCGTCGTCGACCGGGAAGGACTGGGTGAGCCGGCCGCCGGGGTCGCAGTCGCCGAACAGCACGGCTGCCGTCGCGGCGGCGCCCTCCTGGCCCGGGTAGTACATCTGGAGCACGGCACCGCTGCGGGCCAGCCACGGCATCGCCGTCGAGGACGAGGTGTTGAGGACGACGGTGGTGCGCGGGTTCGCCGCCGTGACCGACTCGATCAACTCGGCCTGGTTTCCCGGGAGTCCGAGGGTGGTGCGGTCCAGGCCCTCGGTGGCGTCCTCGTAGGCGAACAGGACGACACTGCGGGCGGCGCGGGCCGCGGTGACCGCGTCGGCGACGTCCTGCGCGCGCGTCGCGCCGGTGATGCGCCGCAGCCGGAACAGCAGTCCGGCGTCACCGCCCGCCGCGCTGATCTTCAGCGTGTGGGCGCCCTTGGTGAGGGTGAGGGTCTTGCGGCGGACGGAGAGGCCGTCGGGGTCGACCGAGACGAGGCCGCCCGAGAAGTACTCGCCGTATCCGGCGGCGAGCGGGAAGAGTTCGGTGCCGTCGAGGAGGACCGTGGGGCGGGCGGTGGCGGCGGAGTCGAAGTGGAGCACGAAGGTCCACTCGTCGGTCTCGGCGACGGCGAGCGAGCCGTCGTACTCCCAGGTCTTCCCGGCCTCCACCCGTTGCCCTTCGCTGTCGAAGGCGGGGGTGAGCGCGGACGCGGGTATCGCCTTGCCGAAGAGGTCCTCGCCGAGGCTGTACGTCACGTGGGCACCGGAGCCGGCCCGCGCCCTGATCGCGTCGAGGGGGCTGTCCGCGTGGTCCGGCACGACATGGGCGCTGCCGCCGCCGCTGACGAAGGGCAGGGTGCCGGTGGGGCCGATCACCGCGACGGAGCCGCCGGTCAGCGGGAGGGTGCGGTGTTCGTTGCGGAGCAGGGTGGCGCCCGCCTTGGCGACCTCCAGGGCGACGGCGGCACCGGCCTTCGCGTCGCGGGCGGGCCGGGGCGGCGCGCTGCCGTCGAGGAGTCCGAACCGGTCCATGACACCGAGGATCCGGCGCACCGCGCGGTCGACGTACCGCTCGGGCACGCTGCCGTTCTGTACGGCCGTCTTGAGCGGCGTACCGAAGTACGTCCCGTCCGGCATCTCCATGTCGAGTCCGGCCGTGATCGCGGTGACCGTGCTGTGGGCGGCGAACCAGTCGGTCATCACCCAGCCCTCGAAGCCCCATTGGCCGCGCAGGATGTCGGTGAGGAGGGTCTTGTTCTCGCAGGCGAAGGTGCCGTTGACCTTGTTGTACGCGCCCATCACCGCGCCGGCGCCGGCGTCGATCGCCGCTTCGAAACCGCGCAACTCGATCTCGTGCATGGTCTGTTCGTCGACGCGCACGTCTATGGAGTCGCGGTCCTTCTCCTGGTTGTTCATCGCGAAGTGCTTGACGGTCGCGATGAGTCCCTCGCCCTGGATGCCCTCGATCTCGGCGGCGACCAGGTCGCCTGCGAGCAGCGGGTCCTCGCTGAGGGTCTCGAAGTTGCGGCCCGCGTACGGGGTGCGGATGAGGTTGACCATCGGGGACAGCAGGACGTCCTGGCCCAGCGCGCGTCCCTCGCGGCCGACGACCCGGCCGTAGCGTCGGGCGAGTTCGGGGTCGAAGGCGGAGGCGAGCAGGACGGGTGCCGGGAGGGCGGTGGCGTGTGCGGTGACGCGGACGCCTGCGGGTCCGTCGGTGAGCCGGAGCGGCGGGATCTTCAGGCGGGGTACGCCGGGGATGTATCCGGCCTGGCCGAGCGAGTCCGGGTCGGTGGCGCCGTGCAGGAGCGAGATCTTCTCGTCGAGGGTGAGCTTGTTCAGGAGTCCTTCGACGCGGGGGCCCGCCCCCGCCTCGGGTCTGGCCTGGGCGTAGGCGTGCGACGGGGCGGCGATTCCGGTGGTGGCCGCGGTGGCGACCGCGATGGCTCCGCCCAGCAGACGCAGGGCGGATCGCCGGGAGACGGTGTCGGTCATGAGCCGTCACTCCTTCGGTGCGCGGGCACGACGTTGTGGACCGCAGGTGCGCCTCGGTGCCCCGGTCCGTGTTCGATGTCTGAACGCACGTGCGTCCACAACAACTTGACGTCTCCTCAGGCACCACTGGCGCGGCGGGAAAACTATGACCGCCACTGACTCGTGTCAACGATCCGAACAGAAATCGGGTGCGAGTCGTCAAGAACCGAAGGAGTGGGCTGGGTGGGACCACCCCGGTGGGGTGGCCCCACCGGTTCAGCGCAGGGCCGGGACGAGACCGGTGACGGTGTCCACCACGCCCGCCACGACCGTCACCAGCGGCTGAACGGCCTCGGCGGCCGGGGCGGCAGGCTCGGGTGCGGGCACGGGATCGGCGCAGCAGGCGACCTGGGCGGCGCGCGGCGTGTACTGCGGCGCCTCGCTCTGCTGTGGAGGGTCCGCGGAAGGCGGCGGTGCTACGTCACTCCGGGGCGTGCCCTCGGGCGGCGCGGGCGCCTGCGGTGTGCCGCTTCCCGGTACGCCGTTCCCTCCCCCGACCTCTTCCGTTCCGGCCGGTGCGCTCTGCTTCGCCTGTCCGTCGGCGGCGGATTCGAGCGCCCAGCGCTGCCCGGCGGACCCGTCCCGGTCCTTCGCCACGAGCCGCGCCCCGGCCTTTCCGTTGACGGGCGTGACGGCCAGGCCCTGGCTCCAGCGGAGGAGGAGTTCGCCGCGGACCGTCAGGTCGTAGTGCACCTCGCCCGCGTGCACCAGGCATCCGGCCAGGGTGACCGTGCCCGCGGTGGTGTCGGAGTCGAGGCAGAGCCCGGGGTCGGCGAGGCTGCGCAGCAGGCCGTCCTGGTCGTACGACCACTGCTGGGACCCGGCGGACGAGCAGCCCGCCAGGGCGACGGCTGCGCCGACCTCCAGGCGGTCGCCCGGAACGTCGAGGCACAGACCGGAGGCCAGGCTTCGCAGGACGCCCTGCTGGACGACTCCCGCACCGGCGGCCGAGGCGGAGCCGTCGGAGGAGGGTGCGGCGACGGGGCTCGGACGGGTCGAACTGCTGCTGGGCGCACCCCAGGTGGCCTGAGGATCGGGTGTCCCGCCGCCCTCGGTCCACCCCTTGGTGACGAGCACGGTCGCGAGCAGGGCGAGGGAGGTCAGACCCACGCCCACGAGCGCGGCCTTGGGGTGCCTGCGCGGAAAGGCGAGGGGCCCGTCCGGCGTGGGGCGGTGGCGGCCCATCGGGCGGCGGGCGCGGCGGGCGGAGGTCCCGGGCAGCGCGCGGCCGGGCCGTGAGTCGAGATAGCGGCGGGCGCCCCAGCCGAGGACGGTCTCGGCGAGCAGCACTTCGAGGCCGCCGTCGAAATGACTCAGTTGTTCCGCCGCGAATCGGCAGTAGCGGCATGTCATGAGATGCCGTTGCACATCGGGCAACAGACTGCCGCCGCGCCGGATGGGGACATCGAGGAGCCGGTTGTAGTGACGGCATTCCGGGGTCGGCGCGAGTTCCCGGTGGGCACGCACACACCCCGCCCTGAATTGTTCACGCGCCTGCTCCAGCGCGGCACTCGCGGTGACCTCTTCCACGCCCAGCAGACCGGCCGGTACGGATATGGGTTCGGCCTCGACCTCGATGTGCCACAGCAGGCATTGGGAGGCGCCGGGCAGCGCCCCGAAAGCGCGCTCGGCGAGCTTCCGCCTTTCGGAGGTCCCGGGCCGCGCCGCGCGCAGTCCTCGGCCGCCGGTGGGTTTACGAAGTTCCGGCAGCAGCGCGGAAATTCGCTCCTCGGCGGCCCAGGTCTTCACCATCTCCCGCACCGCCACGAGGAGTTGGGGCCGCAGCGCGCCGCTTGTCGCCCGGCCACCCAGCACCTGGTGGAAGGCGGCGGTCGCCACCATGGATGCCGAACTCTCGGCGGAGGCAAGGCAGATGACCGCATATTCACTTGCGGCCCGCCAGTGACGCGCGAGCAGCAGGGCGACGGCGCGGGAGCCCTCCGCCTTGTCGTTCAGCAGTGCCACCAGATTGCGGTCCGACTCCCCCGGGCTGGATCCGGGGCGGGGCGGGAACGGCGGGCGTGGGGGGTACGGGGATTGCACGGAACCATTTCCTTCCAAGCCGCACGACGGCGCACGGAATGCCCGTCCATCGGAAAGCAGGTACTTGATTGGTGCGTACCTATGAGGCGCCAGAAGCATCTCTGACCATTGCCTTCTCACAGCCGGCCTCACGAGGTGGCTCACACTCGCACAAGCCGCTGACAGGAAACAAGGAGTTCGGATGACCGATGTTCAAAAAGGTTCGAATTCAGATTGGTTACCGGCGGTATCCACAGACGTCTCCACGAAATCTCCAACTCCCCCGCAAACTAAGGGAGGCGCACAGGGAACTCCGAAGTTTCTCCCGGGGTGCTCAAATCACCATGCGCCACCATGATCCGCATGACCGCCCCCCACTCTTCAACCACCCCCGCACCCGCTCCCGCCCCCACGGTCCGCAAGGCGGTCGTGCCCGCCGCCGGACTCGGCACGCGGTTCCTGCCCGCGACGAAGGCGACGCCGAAGGAGATGCTGCCGGTCGTCGACAAGCCCGCGATCCAGTACGTCGTCGAGGAGGCCGCGGCGGCCGGGCTCGATGACATCCTGATGGTCACCGGCCGGCACAAGCGGGCCATCGAGGACCACTTCGACCACGCCTTCGAACTGGAACAGGCCCTGGCCGCCAAGGGCGACACCGTACGCCTGGACGCCGTACGCGATCCCGCGCGTCTCGCCGACATCCACCACATCCGCCAGGGCGACCCGCTCGGCCTCGGCCACGCGGTGCTGTGCGCCCGCCACCACGTCGGCGAGCAGCCCTTCGCCGTCCTCCTGGGCGACGACCTGATCGACCCGCGCGAGACCCTGCTCAGCCGGATGCTGGAGGTCCGCGAGCGGTACGCCGGCAGCGTGGTCGCCCTCATGGAAGTACCCGCGGAACAGGTCCACTTGTACGGCTGCGCGGCCGTCGAGCCGACCGCGGAGGACGGTGTCGTACGGGTCACCGGCCTGGTTGAGAAGCCGTCCCGCGAGGATGCGCCGAGCCGCTACGCCGTCATCGGCCGCTATGTCCTGGACCCCGCGATCTTCCCCACTCTGGAGCGCACCCCGCCCGGCCGCGGCGGCGAGATCCAACTGACCGACGCCCTGCAGGAGTTGGCCGCCGACGGCACGGTGCACGGGGTCGTCTTCGACGGCCTGCGCTACGACACCGGCGACAAGGCCGACTATCTGCGCACGGTGGTCCGCCTGGCCTGCGACCGCCCCGACCTCGGGCCCGAATTCACCGCGTGGCTCAAGGAGTTCGTGGCGGGACTGGAGAACGGCGCGAGCGAGCGCGGTCGGATCGCGGCCTGAACTCCCCACGCACCAGGGCCCGGTGACGTCGTGGACGACGACCGGGCCTCTTGCATCGAGGCTTCGAAGCTCAGCCGTTCGGCCTCAGGGTCCAGGTGACCGTCATCTCGCCCGTGACGGCGCCGTCCGCGCGCTGGATGGCGACGGTGACCGGGAACTCGGGGCGCTCGCCCGCGTCGAGTTCGGCGACGACGTCGGCGGCGGGGCGGCCGAGGGTCGCGGTGGCCCGGACCGGGCCCAGGGCGATCTTCTTGAACGCGATCTCGGCGTTGACCGGGAGCGGCACGGCCCGGGCGAGCTGGTCGCCGAAGGCGGCGAGGACGACCGCGCCACTGGCGGACTCGCCGAGGGTGAACATGGCGCCGGCATGCGGCCCGCCGACGTGGTTGCGGTACTCGTCCTGGTCCGGCAGGGCCACCACGGCCTGCTCCGGACTGGTCTCCAGGTACTCCAGGTTCAGGGTCCGAACCATCGGCACCGTGGCGGCGAGCAACTCACCTATGGACATCTGATCTGCGCTCATGAGCAGCATGTTACCCACGGGTAGCCAAGTCTGGCCAGATGTGTGCGGCCGCACACACCATGCGGCCACCGAGTTGGCCGTTGATTGGCCACAGAGTTGGTACGACCCTGACAAGGGGCGGTGACCCCACCGTGTCCCGCGCCGCACTAGGGTTACTGCCCATGTGGCCAGGACAGCAGCCGCCCGGGGGCGAGCAGAACCCGCAGAACAACCCGTACCAGCAGCCGGGGTACCAGCAGCCGAATCCGTATCAGCAGCCCGGCTTCCAGCAGCCCAACCCCTATGGGCAGCAACCGCAGTGGGGCGCTCCGGGCCCGGCCGGCGGGCCGAAGCCGCCGCAGGGCGGGGGTGGCGGAAACCGGACCAAGCTGGTCGCGATCATCGCCGCGACGGCCGTCGTCGTGGCCGCCGGTGTGACCGGATACCTGGTCCTCGGCGGCAAGGACGACACGGCGGACAGCGGCAAGGACAAGGCGAGCCGGTCGCCGTCGGCGTCCGCCGACCCGAGTGCCTCCTCCTCGGGTTCGGACGACAACCCGCGCGGCGACGAGACCGAGACGCCGACGATCGCGGGCTGGAAGGTCGTCGTGAACCAGAAGTACGGCACCGCCTTCGACGTTCCCGCCGAGTGGGAGGTCGGCAAGCCGGGCACCTTCACCTTCTTCGAGGACGAGCAGAAGGGCGACGGCTCCCCGTACATCGGCTTCTCGGCGCCCGCCTATCTGAAGCAGGACTGGTGCTCGTCCGACGACAACAAGGACGGCACCGAGGAGACCTCGTCGCTGGCGTCCAGCGGCACCAAGGGCGAGGACGGCGCGAAGGACACCGCGAGCACGGCCCGCGGCGACGCGGCGACGTTCGCGTTCGGCGGGTACACGGACCAGAAGGACTCGTCCAAGAAGTACCTGAAGATCGGCGCGGCGAAGCCCTACACGACGAAGTCGGGTGTCACGGGCAGCGTCGCCAGCTCCTACACGACCGGCGTGCCGAAGTCCGGCAAATGCTCCACCGACGGCAAGGCGACCACGTTCGCCTTCAAGAACTCGGCGGGCGATTTCGTCTCCTGGACGCTGTACGGCGCGAAGGGCGTCAGCGAGGAGATCCCCGACGCGACGGTGCAGAAGATCCTCAGCACCGTACGACTGCACGGCGACCCGACGGGCAGCACGAGCTGACGACGTGACCGTTTGGCCGGATTCTGGCGGCAAAGCGTTTGGCGGGGTTTGGCCCGGGCGGGGATAGTCGGCCGGTGAACGTCACCGCCATACCCCGCAGCTCACGCCGACCCGACTGGGCGGGCCGCAACTACACCCTGCTGACCGCCGCCGCGGTGGCCACCGGCCTCGGCGGGAACGGCGCGCTGATCGCCGCCGCATTCGCCGTGCTGGAGACGGGCGGCGACAGCGGTGACGTGGGTCTGGTGGCCGCCTCGCGCACGCTGCCGCTGGTGTTGTTCCTGCTGATCGGCGGCGCGATCTCGGACCGGGTGCCGCGCCACCGTGTGATGGTGGCGGCCAACGCACTCAGTTGTGTCTCGCAGGCGGCCTTCGCGGTGCTCGTCCTCACCGGCGAACCCCGGCTGTGGCAGATGATGCTGCTGACCGCGCTCGGCGGCACCGGGCAGGCGTTCTTCGGGCCGGCGGCCGAGGGCATGCTGATGTCCACGGTGCGCGGGGAGCAGGCGGGCCGGGCGTTCGCCGTGTTCCGGATGGCGATGCAGGGCGCGTCCCTGGGCGGCGCGGCCCTCGGCGGCGCGCTGGTCGCGGCGGTCGGTCCCGGCTGGGTGCTCGCGGTCGACGCGGCGGCGTTCGCGGTCGCCGGGGCACTGCGCTCCTTCCTCGACGTCAGCCACATCCCGCCGCGCGCGCCGGGCGGCGGGATGGTCGCCGATCTCCGGGACGGCTGGCGGGAGTTCATCGGCCGGCCCTGGCTGTGGTCCATCGTCGTCGCGTTCTCCATCGCCAACGCGGTCGTCGGCGCTGCGGACGCGGTCTACGGCCCGCTCGTCGCCCGGGACAGCCTCGGCGGCGCGGGTCCCTGGGGCCTGGCCCTGGCCGCGTTCGGCGCGGGCACGGTGGCCGGCGCCCTCCTGATGACCCGCTGGAAACCCCGCCGCCTCCTCCTCGCGGGCACCCTCGGCGTCTTCCCCCTGGCCCTCCCGTCCGCCGCGCTAGCGATACCCGTACCGGTCGGCGTCCTCTTCGTGGTGATGTTCGTCGCGGGCGCCACGGTGGAGGTCTTCGGGGTGAGCTGGATGACCGCGCTCCACCAGGAGATCCCCGAGGACAAACTCTCCCGCATCTCCGCCTACGACTGGTTCGGCTCGATCGCCCTGATGCCCGTCGCCGCGGCGGCAGCCGGCCCCACCGAGTCCGCCTTCGGCCGCACGGCGTCCCTGTGGGGCTGCGCGGCCCTGGTCACCCTGGTCACCGCGGCGGTGCTGTGCGTACCGGAGGTACGGAACCTGCGGCGGCGCACGGGGGTGATGCCGGAGCCGGCGAGTGGCTCGGCCGGTGCGGAACGTTCCGTAGGGGGCCGGGGTGAAGGGGGCGCGGACCGCCGATGAACTGCCCAGGCACAAGGGCCTGTTCAGGCGTCCCACGCCGCGAGTGGCTCGGCCGATCCCGAAGGGCCCGTAGGAGAGCCCGGGGGGAGGGGGGACGGTGGTCCCGCGCCGCCGATGAACTCCCGAGAGACGAGCACCTGTTCAAGCGCCCCACGCCGCGAGTGGCTCCGCGATCGCCCCCCACCAGGAGAGCCTCCGGGGGGCAAGCAGGTCACGCACCCCCGACGAACTCCCCAGGCACGAGCGCCCGTTCAGCAGGCTGCGCCACAAATCGGCTCAATCGATCCCGACACCCCGCAGGAGAGCCGGGGCGAACAGGTCACGCGCCACCGACGAACTCCCCAGACGCGAGCGCACGTTCAAGCACGCCGCGCCGCGAGTCGACTCAACCGATGCCGAACACCTCGCAGCCGAGCCAGGATGAACAGGGCACGCCCCGACCACGAACTTCCCCGGCGCGAGCCCCCGTTCAAGCACCCCGCCCCGCGAATCGGCCCAACCGATCCCGGACACCTCGCAGCCGAGCCAGGATGAACAGGGCACGCCCCGACCACGAACTCCCCCGGCACGAGCCCCCGTTCAAGCACCCCGCCCCGCGAATCGGCCCAACCGATCCCGAACACTGTGCAGGAGAACGAGGGTGAATAGAGGGCGCCCCGTCCACGAACTCCCCCGGCACAAGCGGCCGTTCAAGCACCCCGCGCCACGAATGGACTCAGCCGCTGCCAAACACCCCGCGGGAGAGCCAGGGTGAACAGGGCACGGGCCGCCCACGAACTCCCCCGACACAAGCCCCCGTTCAAGCACCCCGCCCCGCGAATCGACTCAACCGATCCCGAACGCCCCGTCCGGTGGCACGGGTGACGGCACGGCGTCCTCATCCCGGACCGGTCGCGCGTCGCCGATGAAGTCTCTTAGCGCGGGCCCGTGTTCGAGTCGTGCCGGGAAGGCGTCCGAGGCGATGAGGCGGGTCAGGGCGGTGGTGTCGACCGGGTGGTGTGCGGCGATGAGCACCGCGTTGCCGAAGCGGCGTCCTCGCAGGACGCCCGGTTCCGCGATGAGTGCCAGCTCCTCGAACACCGTGCCGAACGTGGCGAGTTGGGCCCGCAGGAACGCGAAGGGCGCGGCGTCCGGGAGATTGGCGAGGTAGACGCCGTCGGCGCGCAGCACACGCTCGGCCTCCCCGGCGTACGTCACGGAGGTCAGGTGCGCCGGGACCCGTGAGCCGCCGAAGACATCGCCGACGATCACGTCGGCCGAACCGTCCGGCGCCGCCTCCAGCCAGGCGCGGGCGTCGGCGCCGTGGACGGTGACACCGGCGCCGCCGGGCAGTGGCAGGTGCTCGGTGACCAGGGCCAGCAGACCCCGGTCGGCCTCTACGACGTCCTGCCGCGAACCGGGCCGGGTCGCCGTCAGATAGCGGGGCAGGGTGAGTGCTCCGCCGCCCAGGTGCAGCACGTCCAGCGGGCGCCCCGGTTCCGCGAGGGTGTCCAGCACATGCCCGAGCCGCCGCGCGTACTCGAACTCCAGATGCGTCGGCGCGTCCAGGTCCACGTACGACTGCGGCGCCCCGTCGACGGTCAGCAGCCAAGCCCGCGCCCGGTCCACGTCGGGCATGAGTTTGGCGGTCCCGTGATCAACGTCCCGGGTCACGGGTATCGGCTCGTCCACAGGTCCATTGTGCCGGGGTGGCGACTGGTGCGGCGCGGCGCGCGAAGGCGCCCGCCCCCGAAGGGACGGGCACCCACCCCGCTCAGCCGACCTCCGTCACCGTCCCCGCCCCGACCGTGCGCCCGCCCTCGCGGATCGCGAAGCCGAGCCCGGGCTCCAGCGGGACCTCGCGGCCCAGTTCGACCGTCATCGTGACGGTGTCGCCGGGGCGCGCGACCGCCGTCCCGCCGAGGTCGATGTCGCCGACGACGTCCGCGGTGCGGATGTAGAACTGCGGCCGGTAACCGGTCGACACCGCTGTCGTACGACCGCCCTCGCGGGCCGACAGCACATACACCTGGGCCGAGAAGCGGCGGCTCGGTACGACACTGCCGGGCGCCGCGACGATGTGCCCGCGCCGCACGGCGTCACGTGGCACCCCGCGCAGCAGCAGCGCCACGCTGTCGCCGGCCTGCGCCTCCGCCATGGGCTTGCCGAAGGTCTCCAGGCCGGTGACCACCGACTCCACGGCGGCGCCGAGCACTTCGACCCGGTCGCCCACCCGGACCGTGCCCCGCTCGACCGCGCCCGTGACGACCGTTCCGCGCCCGGTGATGGTGAGCACGTTCTCGACCGGTAGCAGGAACGGCGCGTCCAGATACCGCTCGGGCATGGGCACATAGGTGTCCACGGCGTCGAGCAGCGCGTCGATCGACGCCGTCCAACGGGGGTCCCCCTCAAGGGCCTTGAGGCCGGACACCCGTACGACGGGTACGGCGTCGCCGCCGTAGCCGTTCGCGGTGAGCAGTTCGCGGACCTCCAGCTCCACCAGGTCGGTGAGTTCGTCGTCGCCCGCGTCCGCCTTGTTGAGCGCGACCACGATGTGGTCGACGCCCACCTGCCGGGCGAGCAGCACGTGTTCGGCGGTCTGCGGCATGATCCCGTCGAGCGCGGAGACGACGAGGATCGCCCCGTCGAGCTGCGCGGCCCCGGTGACCATGTTCTTGACGTAGTCGGCGTGGCCGGGCATGTCGACGTGGGCGTAGTGCCGGGTGTCGGTCTCGTACTCGACGTGCGCGATGTTGATGGTGATGCCGCGCGCGGCCTCCTCCGGCGCCCGGTCGATACGGTCGAACGGTACGAAGGTGGACGCCCCGCGCTCGGCGAGGACCTTGGTGATGGCGGCGGTCAGGGTGGTCTTGCCGTGGTCGACATGGCCCATCGTGCCGATGTTCAGATGCGGTTTCGTGCGGACGTATGCCGTCTTGGACATGGCGGTACCTCGAAGCCTGGTGAAGTGGAATGCGGGGACCCCGAGGACTCACCGACCCTCCCCCTGCGGGGTCCGCCGGACGATCCGGAGAGGGTCAGCTTCGGGCGCCGTCGACTGCGACGAGGAGAACAGGCACGGGAACGGCAGCCTTCTGAGCATCCGCGACCGCGGACGCTGCGAGGTGGAAGGCGTACCGGAACATGAGGCCGATCATTGCCGACGCTTTGCCCTACGTCGAACGATTTATCAGCACACGGAAGTTCAGGGCCCGATGTTCTTCAGGGCCCGATGTTCTTCAGGGCCTCGCGTACCGACAGCGGCGCGAACCGGCCCCTCTCCCTCGCCAGGAAGCCGCGTACCGCCTCCGGGTCCGTCTTGGCGTACTCGCGCAGGCACCAGCCGATGGCCTTGCGGATGAAGAAGTCGGGGTGTCCGGACTGGCGCAGGCAGTACACGAAGAGGCGCTCGGTATCGGTGCGCTCCTTGTACCGCAGTTGGTGGAGCAGGGCCGTACGCGCGACCCACAGATCCTCGTCGACGATCCACACGTCCATGTCGGTCTTCAGCTTCGGATCGGCGGCGACCAAGCCTCCCACTACGTGGGAGGCGAGTGCGTCGACGGTGTCCCACCAAGGGACCGTCGAGACGAGGTGGCGGGCGACCGACAGGAAGCCGGACGTGCAGTGCGTCACGTGGCGGCGCAGGTAGTCCACCGCGAAGTACTGGTACTCGCGCTCCGGCAACGCCCAGCAGCGCAGGGCGATCGCGGTGCAGTCGGCCTCGTCCGGACGGGGTGTGCCCGCGAGGACCGTGCGGGACAGGGCACGGCGCACGGGTGTGGTGAGGCCCAGGTAGGGCGCCACGTCCTTCATGTACGCCCGCATGAGCGCCGCGCGCTCCGGGTCGGCCGCGGATGCGTACGTGGCGGTCAGCCGCTCCAGCACGGTGTCGGCGAGAACACTGGCCGGAACGCTGGCCGTAACACTGGCTGGCACCTCCGGCCCGCCCGCACCTGTGACGTTCATGAGACGAACCATACGGCGATCACATACACAGGTCGGTTAGTGTCGCCGACATGCTCGCCGATGCCACCACCCGCTCTGGGGGCACCGCCACGGCCTCTCCCCCGGCCCTGGCCACGGAGCTCGCCGTCGCCGTCCCCGCGGCCGCGCCCCTGGTGCCTGTCGCCCCGACCGGCTTCACCACGCGCTGCACGAGAGCCCTGCTCTCGCCGTGGTCGCGGCTGTCGCTACTCCTTGTCCTGCTCGCCGGGGCGGCGTCGACCGTGCTGCTGTTCCACCCACAGCGCCTGCTCTCCGACGGCTGGCCACCCCAACTCGGCGGTGTCGCGGCCGCGTTGGTCTTCGCCGGGGCATACGGACTGTGCAGTGTGGCGTTCGTACCGCGCCCGCTGCTGAACCTCGCGGCGGGCGCGCTGTTCGGCTCCCAGCTCGGCACCGGCGCGGCGCTGGCGGGCACGGTGCTCGGCGCCGGCATCTCCTTCGGCCTGGGCCGTGTGCTGGGCCAGGACGCGCTGCGCCCGCTGCTGCGGGGCCGGTGGCTGAAGGCCGCGGACGGCCAGCTCAGCCGGCACGGCTTCCGTTCGATGATGGCGGCGCGGCTCTTCCCCGGTCTGCCGTTCTGGGGCGTGAACTACTGCGCCGCCGTCTCCCGTATGCGCTGGACGCCGTTCCTGCTCGCGACGGCCCTCGGGTCGCTCCCGAACACCGCCGCGTACGTCGTCGCCGGGGCCCGCGCCTCCAGTCCCACCTCGCCGGCCTTCCTGATCGCGATGGCCTGCATCACGCTGCCGGCCCTCGGCGGCGCGGTGGTGGCCTGGCGCAAGCGCCACCACCTGCGCGCCCGCTGACGCGCCGACCAGCTGGTCAGGGCCCGCTGGTCAGACGGCTTCCAGGACCATCGCGTTGGCGAGGCCACCCGCCTCGCACATCGTCTGCAACCCGTAGCGCGCCCCGCGGTCCCGCATCGCGTGCACGAGCGTGGTCGTCAGACGGGTACCGCTCGCCCCGAGCGGGTGGCCGATCGCGATGGCCCCGCCGTGCACGTTGACCTTCGCGAGATCGGCGCCCGTCTCCTGTTGCCAGGCCAGAACCACGCTGGAGAACGCCTCGTTGACCTCGAACAGGTCGATGTCGTCCAGGCTGAGCGACGCCCGGCGCAGCACCTTCTCCGTGGCCGGGATGACACCGGTGAGCATGAGGAGCGGGTCGGAACCGGTCACGGCGAAGCTGTGCAGCCGGGCGAGCGGACGCAGTCCGAGACGGGCCGCGGTCTCGCCGGACGTGATGAGGACCGCGGAGGCACCGTCGTTGATCGGGCTGGAGTTGCCGGCGGTGATGTTCCACTCGATCTGCGGGAAGCGTTCGGCGTACGTGGGGTCGTAGAAGGCGGGCTTCAGGCCGGCCAGGACGTCGGTGGTGCTGCCGGGCCGTACGCACTCGTCGCGCGAAACACCCACCAGGGGCGCCACCTGGGCGTCGAACAGGCCCGCGTCCCAGGCGGCCGCCGCCTTGTGGTGCGAGGACACCGCGAAGGCGTCCAACTGGTCGCGCGTCATCGACCACTTCGCGGCGATGAGTTCGGCGCTGATGCCCTGCGGGACGAGGCCCTCCGGGTAGCGCCCGGCGACTCCGGGGCCGAACGGGTCCGTGCCGGGCAGCACGCTCGACCCCATCGGCACGCGCCCCATGGACTCCACTCCACAGGCCACGACCAGGTCGTACGCCCCCGAGATCACGCCCTGCGCCGCGAAGTGCACGGCTTGCTGCGAGGACCCGCACTGGCGGTCCACCGTGGTCGCGGGCACCGACTCCGGGAAGCCCGCCGACAGCACGGCCTGCCGGGTGATGTTGACGGCCTGCTCACCGACCTGGGTGACCGTGCCACCGATGACGTCGTCGACGAGCGCCGGGTCGACGCCGGTGCGCTCGACGACGCTGCGAAGGGTGTGCGCGAGAAGTTCGACGGGGTGGACCTGGGCGAGGGAGCCCTTCGGCTTGCCCTTGCCTACGGGCGTGCGTACGGCTTCGACGATCACTGCGTCACGCATGGTGTGGGCCTCCGTGATAGCTGCTTGCCTAGCTGCACTACCGGTAAGTAGGAAATCCAAACTCACCCTAGTCCCGCCAGTTGGAAAATCAAACCCACTCCTGAATCAGCCCTAGACTGGGCGATATGGCCGCCCCCAAAGACCCGCGCCCCTGCTCGATCGCCGACGCCCTCGCACTCGTCGGTGAGAAGTACTCCCTGCTCGTCCTACGGGAGGTGTGCCTGGGCAATCGCCGCTTCGACCAACTGGTCCGCAACATCGGTGCCCCGCGCGATGTTCTCGCCGCCCGGCTGCGCCGCCTCGTCGACGCCGGGATCCTCACCCGGCGGACCTACAGCGAGCACCCGCAGCGCTTCGAGTACCGGCCCACGGAGGCGGGGCTCGACCTGGAGCCGGTCCTGATGACCCTCATGGCATGGGGCGACCGTCATCTCCGGAAAGACTCGCTCGACCGCCCCATGGTGATCGAGCACATCTGCGGCCACGAACTGGTCCCGGCCGTCACCTGCACCGCGTGCGGCACCCCGGTCCGACACGAGGACCTGACGGCCCACCCGCAGGCCCCCGGCTGGACCGTGGCGGGTCCCACGGCCGCGGGGTCTCGGTCGGTTCCCTCGTAGACGGCCGAGTCACCTCGTGCTCGATCACCCCGTGCTCGAATCACCCCGTGCTCGAATCACCCCGTGCTCGAATCACCCCGTGCTCTGCCAACCCGTGTTCACCACGGCCGCGCCGCAAGGTACTTGGCGATCTCCTCCCGCTCCCACGCCCCGTCTGCGACGACGACCCGGTAGCGCCGGGTGAGGGTGTCGCCGGGGGCCAGTTCCAGCTCGTCGTGGAAGGCGAAGGAGGCGGCGATCCCCGCGAACGGCTCGTTGCGTACGAACCAGTGGGCGGGGTGGGTGCCGTGCTCGCCGGAGTGGTCGTTCTCGGGGGCGTGCGCGAAGACGATCGTGGCGTGTCCGTCGGTGCCGTCGTGTTCGCCGGAGAGCGCGAGCCAGGGGCTCTGGGTGCCCATCAGCTCGGGGCCCTCGCCGTCGGGGCCGATGATCCGGCCGTCCCGGAAGGCACGCGGGCCGCGCCAGAACAGGCCCGTATAGCCCGCCGCCTCGCGCCCCGCGGTGGTCGGGCTGCCGAAGATCAGGGGCTCGTCACGTCGATTCGTCACGGCGCTCGTCCAGGTCAGCGCCCAGGCACCGGAGTCCCTGTCGACGTCATGCACCTCGATCCGGCGCCGCTCCTCGGCCCAGAGTTCGCCGCTGTACGGGTGCCAGGTCAGCCGTTCGGCGATGACGAGGCGCTGATCGCCCGAATCGTCGTGGAGGTCGATCTCGTCGAAGGCGACATGGGCCATCGACCCGACCCGCTCAGGGAGTTCGAGATATCCCTCACCGTGAACGTATGTGTTGCCGCCCCACAGGTTCGAGCCCGACAGATGCGAGGCGGTGAACTGCAGCCCCTTGTGCCAGCGGTGGTCGTTGGGCCGGTAGTCGGTGACGACGTCTCCGGCCAGCGTCCTGATCGGGTGGAGGTACGGCTTCGGCGCCTCCCAGGCCGCCTCGGGCCGGTACACGTAGCTGAACAGCTCGACGCCGGTGGCCGGTTCGGTCACCGTGATGCGGTCGCCGTGGGCGTGGACGATACGCAGGCCGGTCACGCCGACACCTCCTCGCGCGCGGCGGGCGCCCAGCCGGGGGCGCCGCCGTGCAGCGCCGTGTAATAGGGGTCGCCGGGCCCGATCTCGCCGGCCCGTACGGTCGTGTCGGTGAACGCCGACTTGTAGAGCGCGGTGATCAGTTCCAGGCTGGTGCGCCCGTCGGCGCCGCTGCTGCGCGGCCGCTCGCCGGCCCGCATGCTGACGACCAGTTCACGCAGTTGCTCCAGATGCGAACTCGGCACGTCCGGCCCGAAGTCCTGCCAGGCCGCGGCATCCTCCCCCGAGACGTCCGGGGCCGGCGTGATGCGCCAGTTCTCGTTGCTGTGCCCGTACAGGTGGGTGAGTTCGACGGTGGCACGCTCGCAGTCGATGCGGATGCGGCTGACCTCGTCCGGGCTCAGGACGCTGTTCACGACGGTGGCCAGCGCGCCGTTCTCGAAGCGGACCAGGGCGGTCGAGACGTCCTCGGTCTCCACGTCGTGGACCAGCCGCCCCGCCATGGCCTTCACCTCGCTCCACGGCCCGAGCAGATCGAGCAGGAGGTCCATCTGGTGGATGCCGTGTCCCATGGCGGGACCGCCGCCCTCGGTCGCCCAGCGACCGCGCCAGGGCACGGCGTAGTAAGCGGTGTCGCGGTACCAGGTGGTCTGGCAGTGCGCCACCAGCGGCCGGCCCATGGCCCGCTCGGCGAGCAGCCGGCGCACGTGCCGGGTGCCCGAGCCGAAGCGGTGCTGGAACACGATCGAGGCGTACGGCCCGCCCGCCGTGCTCTCTCCCACCGTGCTCTCTCCCGCCGTGCCCTCTCCCGCCGTGCCCTCTTCGTCCGTGCCCTCTTCGTCCTCGACGGCGTCGAAGTCGGCCAGCGTCGGCATCGGCGGCTTCTCGCACCACACCCAGGCACCGGCCCGCAGCGCGGCGACGGTCTGCGCGCGGTGCAGGGTGGGCGGGGTGCAGATGGTGACGAGGTCGGGCCGCTGTTCCCGGAGCATCTGGTCCAGGTCGGTGTAGGCGTGCGGGATGCCGGTCTCGGCGCAGAAGGATTCGGCCGCGGTGGCATCGATGTCAACGGCGGCGACGACCTCGGTCTCGCCCTCCTCGGCGAGCCGGGCGAGCGCGGGGAAGTGGGAGCCGCGACCGATCGCGCCGGCGCCGACCACAGCGGCCCTGATGCGGCGGCCGGTGAGCGGCGGCAAGGGCTGGAACGCCCCAGGGGTGGTGGCGGGTGTGGACATGGCCGTGATCAGCACTCCTCCGGAGACAGCGAGCGCATCCAGCAAGCGCTTTCCTCCGCTGCAACGTATGCGCCGCCCCCGCAGCAGGTCAACACCATGATTCCGGAGTGGCCCGGCCGCCCGTGAAACCCCTGTGTCCCGACTGTCACACCGGGACGCTACGCTGCCCCTCATGCACACCCGATGCGCCGCGCGCGGTGTTTTGGCGTGTCCTTTGCCCCTTCACGAGCAGCACTTGGACGCCGTAACTCCATGTCTTGGTTTGAATCCCTCATCCTCGGGCTCGTCCAGGGGCTGACCGAGTTCCTGCCCGTGTCCTCCAGCGCCCATCTGCGGCTGACGGCGGCCTTCTCGGGCTGGAAGGATCCGGGCGCGGCCTTCACGGCGATCACGCAGCTCGGCACGGAGGCCGCCGTGCTGATCTACTTCCGCCGAGATGTCGGGCGGATTCTCGCCGCGTGGTTCCGGTCGCTCACGAACAAGGAGATGCGGCGCGACCACGACGCCCAGATAGGCTGGCTGGTGATCGTCGGCTCCATACCGATCGGTGTGCTGGGCGTCACGCTCAAGGACCAGATCGAGGGGCCGTTCCGGGATCTGCGGATCACCGCCACGATGCTGATCGTGATGGGCGTCGTCATCGGCGTCGCCGACCGGCTCGCGGCCCGCGACGAGACGGGCGGCAGGCACCGGGCACCCAAGCAGCGCAAGACACTTGAGAACCTGAACGCCAAGGACGGCCTCCTGTACGGCGTCTGCCAGGCGATGGCCCTGGTCCCAGGTGTCTCCCGCTCGGGCGCGACCATCAGCGGCGGCCTGTTCATGGGCTACACCCGTGAGGCGGCGGCCCGTTACTCCTTCCTCCTCGCCATGCCGGCCGTACTGGCCTCGGGCGCCTTCGAGTTGAAGGACGCGGCCGAGGAGGGGCACATCGCGTGGGGGCCGACGATGTTCGCGACGGTGATCGCGTTCGTGGTCGGATACGCGGTCATCGCCTGGTTCATGAAGTTCATCTCGCACAAGAGCTTCATGCCGTTCGTCTGGTACCGCATCGCCCTCGGCATCGTGATCATCGCGCTGGTGACGGCGGGCGTGCTGAGCCCGCACGCGGCGGAGTCGGCGGGCTGAGCGACCGGGCAGGAGCGCACCTGGCACCGGTCGCGACCAAAGTGCCCCGCTCCAGGGCGAGTTGATCTGCGCGACGTGCGCAACCCGGTGTCCCGCTTACGCCGCCCGTGACCAACCCCATACGGTCTGCGTAGCCGTCCGGTAGCGCACTGTCAGTCCTTGCCCCTAGGCTGTTCGCATGTCCCCCGATTCCATGGCCCCTGGTTCCGTGCGGTCCGCCTCCGAGGTGAACGAGCAGATCCGGGCACTCTGGCTGCGTGCGGGCGGCTCGCTCTCCGCCCAAGAGCGCGAGGAATACGAGCTGTTGGTGGTCGAGTGGGCCGCCGCGATCCGCGACGAGGTCATCGCGGCCGCCTGAATGGAGCACCCCCGCCGCAGGAGTTGGAGCGTCGTGAGCGCGCACGCGCCGACCGGCCGCCCGGGCTCGCCGCCCGTCAGCTCGCTCGGGTCCACCCGCACGGTGTCTACGACATAGGTACAGGCCTCACCGTCCGCCCGACACTCGCAGCACCGCCCCCGTCGCATAGGACGCGTCCGGGGACATCAGCCAGGCGATGGCCGCGGCGATCTCTTCGACGTGGCCCGGGCGGCGCAGGGGGATCGAGGACGCCACGCGCTGCGGGCGGTCCGGGTCGCCCATTCTCGCGTGGATCTCCGTGTCGATGACGCCGGGCGCGACCGCGTTGACGCGGATGCCGTCGGGGCCGAGTTCCTTGGCGAGGCCGAGGGTGAGGGTGTCGACGGCGGCCTTCGTCGCCGCGTAGTGGACGTACTCCCCGGGGCTGCCGAGGGTGGCGGCGGCGGACGAGACGTTCACGATCACGCCGTTCCCGCGGCCCGTCATCGCCCGCGCCGCACGGCGTGAACACAGCAGTGTGCCCAGCAGGTTGACCTCGACGACCCGGCGCAGATCGGCGGGGTCGGTGTCGGCGAGCCGGCCGAACGGTCCGGTCAACCCGGCGTTGTTCACCAGCCCGGTGACCGGCCCGAGGTGCAGCTCGGCCGCCGTGAAGAGCCGCTCGACGTCCTCCTCGGCGGACGTGTCGGCCTGTACGCACACCGAACGGACCCCGGATCGCCGCACCCCGTCCGCGACTTCCTCCGCGGCCTTCTCGTCCCGTAGGTACCCCACCACCACATCGTGCCCGTCCTCCGCGAGCCGCAGGCAGGTCGCGGCACCGATCCCCCGGCTGCCCCCGGTGACGATCGTGACAAGGCGTTTCATGAGCACTCCCCGCGACGAATACCGACGCATACCGACGGATAGCGATGAACGCCGACGAACATCAATCGAACACCACCGGATGTTCCCCACCTTGTCCCCGCGTACCCCTTGGCGCGACCCGCTCGGTAGCCAACACTTGGCCGATGACGCAGCGTGTGGAACTGGCGATTGTGATGGACCGGCTGGCCGTCGACGAAGTGATCACCGAGTACGCGGTGGCGGTGGACGACGGCGACTGGGAGGCGTACCGGAAGCTGTTCGCACCGGGGGGGCGCGCCGACTACCGGTCCGCCGGCGGGATCGAGGGGGACGCGGGCGAGATCGCCGGATGGCTCGCGGAGAGCATGCGGTTGTTCCCGATGCGGCAGCATCTGATCGTGAACCGGCGCATCCGCTTCGGCGCCCTCGACCAGAACTCCGACGACACCGCACGAGTCCAGGCCGACTACGTCAATCCGATGCGCTTCACCAGCGAAGACGCCAGCGACGCCGCCACCGCGCCCGACTTCGTGTGCGGCGGGCGGTACACGTTCGGGCTGTTGCGGACGTACGACGGCTGGCGGCTGACCGAGGTCGTCGTCGAGGAGAAGTGGCGGCGCCTTCCGGAGCGGCGTCCGGAAGCCGTGGTCAACTGAGCGGATCCGGATGGGCGGCGCGAGGTCCTCTGTGCGAGATCGTCGGGAACACGCACACTGGAGCGACCAGCGGGTAGGGAGGTGTCGTATGAAGACCTTCGGCGACTGGGTCGCCTCCCCGTGGCGGCGTTCGCTGCTCGCCGCGCTCGCCGGCGCGCTACCCGTGTTCGCGTTTCCCGCGCTGTCCTGGTGGTGGTTCGCCTATGTCGCGCTCGTCCCCTGGATCCTGCTGACGCGCTCGGCGCCGACCGGACGGCGGGCGGTGTACGACGGGTGGTGCGGGGGGCTCGGGTTCATGCTGGCCGTGCACAGTTGGCTGGTACCGAGCCTGAGTGTGTTCATCGTGGTCATCGCCGGGCTGCTGGGCGCGTTGTGGGCACCGTGGGGTTGGCTGGTGCGCCGTTTCCTCGGTGGTGTGCCGTCGCCGAGGCGGGGCGCCGCCGCGCTCCTCGTGGTGCCGTCGGGCTGGCTGATGGTCGAACTCGTGCGCTCCTGGCAGGGGTTGGGCGGGCCCTGGGGTCTGCTCGGCTCCACCCAGTGGCAGGTGGAACCGGCGCTGCGGCTCGCGTCGGTCGGCGGGGTGTGGCTGCTGAGTTTCCTGGTGGTGGCCGTGAACGTCGCGGTCGCCGTGCTGGTCGCGGTCCGTGAGGTGCGGGTGCCCGCCGTCGCCGGGCTGGTCGCCACCGCCGCCGTGACCTCGGCGGCCTGGGTGTGGTCGCCGCGCCCCGATGTCGACGGCCGGGTGCGGATCGCCGTCGTACAGCCCGGTGTCATCGCCGGCGACGACAGCGGCGACCGGCGCTTCGACCGCGAGGAGCAGCTCACCCGCCAACTCGCCGGTCAGGACGTCGACTTGATCGCCTGGGGCGAGAGCAGCGTCGGATTCGACCTCGGCAAGCGGCCCGACCTCGCGCGCCGTATCGCCGCCCTCTCCAAGGAGACCGGCGCCGACATCCTGGTCAATGTGGACGCCGAGCGCTCGGACAAGCCCGGCATCTACAAGAGCTCCGTCCTGGTCGGCCCGGACGGCCTCACCGGCGACCGCTACGACAAGATGCGGCTCGTCCCCTTCGGGGAGTACATCCCCTTCCGCTCGCTGCTCGGCTGGGCCACCTCGGTCGGCAAGGCGGCGGGCGTCGACCGCAGACACGGCACCGAGCAGGTGGTGATGAACGTCGGTCACGGGCTGCGCATAGGCCCGCTGATCTGCTTCGAGACCGCGTTTCCCGACATGAGCCGGCATCTCGCGCAGGACGGCGCCGACGTCCTCCTCGCCCAGTCCTCGACCTCGTCCTTCCAGAGCAGTTGGGCCCCCGAACAGCACGCCACACTCGCCGCCCTGCGCGCCGCCGAGACCGGCCGTCCGATGGTCCACGCCACCCTGACCGGCGTCTCCGCCGTCTACGGCCCGAGCGGACAGCGCATCGGATCATGGCTGGGCACGGACAAGAGCACGACCCAGGTCTACGACGTCCCGCTCGCGCACGGCATCACGCCGTACGTCCGCTACGGCGACTGGCCGGTGCAGGTCGCGCTGCTAGTGCTCGCGGCCGTATGCGTCGGCGAAGGATCGCGCGCGTTCAGGCTGCGGCGGACCGTTCCGCGACCGCTTGTACCACCCGCTCGCACAGCTCATGAGTCGCCAGCGCGTCCCGGGCGCTGAGCACCTTTCCGGCGCGTACGGCGTCAAGGAAGGTGAGCACGGCCTGCTCGATGCCGCGCTGCCGGGCCACGGGGACCCAGTCCCCGCGCCGCCTTGTCGTCGGCTGGCCCTTGTGGTCGACGACCTCGGCGAGGTTGAGGACCTGACGCTTGGTGTCCTGCCCGGAGACCTCCAGGATCTCCTCCACCGAGCCGCTGAGCCGGTTCATCACGCCGAGCGCGGTGAAGCCGTCTCCGGAGAGCTGGAGCACGAGGTGGTGCAGCAGGCCGTCCTGGGTGCGGGAACGCACGGTCACGTCCTCGATCGGCCCCGGCACCAGGAACCGCAGGGTGTCCACGACGTGGATGAAGTCGTCCAGGATCATCGCGCGCGGCTCTTCGGGGAGCCCGATCCGGTTCTTCTGCATCAGGATCAGCTCGCGCGGGTGGTCGGCGCACTGCGCGTATCCGGGGGCGTGGCGGCGGTTGAAGCCGACCGCGAGGGACACGTTCCGCTCCTCCGCGAGCCGCACCAACCGCTCGGAGTCGGCCAGTTGGTAGGCGAGCGGCTTGTCGACGTACGTCGGTACGCCCGCCTCCAGCAGCCGGGTCACGATCTCGGGGTGCACGACGGTGGGCGCGTGCACGAACGCTGCGTCGAGGTCCTCCGCGAGGAGCGCGGCGAGGTCCGCGTGGCGCCGGTCGGCCGGCAGGTGGAGTCCGTCGGCGACCCGGGCGAGGGTGGCGGGGGTGCGGGTCTGCAGGTGCAGTTCGACCCCGGGCAGGCCGCCGAGAACCGGCAGGTAGGCCTTCTGCGCGATGTCACCGAGTCCGATGCAGCCGACCTTCACGGAGTCTCCCTGGTGCTCGCCCGGCGGTCTCTCCTCGGAAGCATACGGCGGGGGCGATATCCGCTGGTGCGGGTGGACGAGACGCGCGAGGATGCGGGAATGACGATCGAGCGCCGTGAACCCGATACCACCGCCGACGAGCGCACCATGCTGGATGGCTGGCTGACGTACCACCGGGAGACCCTCGCCTGGAAGTGCGAGGGCCTGACCGACGAACAGTTGAGGACCACGTCCGTGGAACCGTCCACACTGTCGCTCATGGGCCTGGTACGGCACATGGCAGAAGTGGAGCGGCACTGGTACCGCCGCATCATGGCGGACGAGCAGGCCGGCCCGATCTACTGCACCGACGACGATCCGGACGGCGACTTCCATCTCACCGAGTCGGACACCTGGGCGGAGGCGCACGCCACCTGGCGGGCCGAGATCGAGGCGGCGAACGCGCACGCGGCCCGGTTCACGCTCGACGACGTCTCCGTGGGCAAGCACCGGCGCACCGGCGAGCGCTTCAACCTGCGGTGGATCCACACGCACATGATCGAGGAGTACGCGCGGCACAACGGCCACGCCGACCTGCTCCGTGAGCGGATCGACGGCAACACCGGCGACTGACGCCACGTCGTCACCCGGGGCGGGCGCGGACCGTCCGTAAGGGGGCGGAGATCACCCGTGTGGGGCATCATCCGCCCGGCCGCTGCCCCAAAAGCGGCCGGAACCAGCAGAGTTGCGCGGGTGTATCGAACGACGACCACCGCAACGCTCCTCGTCACCGTGGCTGTCTCGGCCCTCTCCGGCTGTGTGACCGTCCAGCGACCGCCCGCCCCCGCGCCCCCGGCGGCACCGACCCAAGCGTCGGTGCCGCGCCCGGACGGCAGCGCGGAACCGCAGATCGTACAGGCCCCGGCACGGGAGGCGCTGGAACTCATCGACCCGCCCCACCACCCGAAACCGGCCACGCATCCGCCGCACCACACACCGGCCCCGCCCAAGCAGGCGGCACAGGCACCAGTACCGGTCCCCCGCTCGCACCCGCATCCCCATCCCCACCCGCGCCCCAAGCCGCGGCACCCCCGGCAGCCGAGCGCGGACATCCCCGACGTGGTCAAGTCGGTGCCGAAGAACGCCTCGGACGTGTGTGCCCTGGGCAGGAAGTACGGCGGCTGGCAGCCGGACAGCCCGCAGTCGATCATCTGCGGTCAGACGTACGGCCGTTGAGACCACCGGGACCGGGCCGACCAACCACTAGGGCCGCTGTCTCGGCGGCCCCCAGGTCCCGCCCCCTTCGCCGCCGCCATCGCCGCCATCGTGGCCCAGCCGCAACTCCAGCCGGCTGATCGCGGCCCGCACCCCGTTGCCGTAGCCGTCGTCGGCGAGGATCGCGCAGGCGGCGCGGGCGCGGGTGAGGTGGGTGCGGGCGGCGTCGGAGCGGCCGAGCTTCACATAGTCGGCGGCGAGGTTGAGATGCAGGGAGGGGTAGAAGGCACGCACCTCGCTCGCCCCCTCCCGGCCGTCCGTCAGCTCGTCCGCGGCGGACAACGCCCTGAGATCCCAGGCGAGTTCGTCAGCGGGGTCGTCCTGCGTGTCGGCCAGGTAGTGGGCCAGGGTGCAGCGGTGCAGCGGGGCGCCGTCCTCGCCCAGCTCCGCCCACAGGCCCAGCATCCGGTCCCGGGCCTCCTCGCGGTCCCCGCCGTGGTGCAGCATGACGACCTGTCCGATCCGCGTCAGCAGAGCGTCCGGCGCCGCCTGTTCCTGTCGCTCCGCCACCGCGTCCTCCGCACCTCGTCAGCCGGTCGAGCCGTCCCTCTCGACGCTAACCGGAGCCACTGACAATCCCCGTCAGGCGGCCCCGGGCCGGGCCCGGCGAGGTCAGCCCAGGTTCGGGACGCGCCAGTCGATCGCGGTGTGGCCCTGCCGGGCGACGGCCTGGTCGATCTGGGTGAACGGGCGGGAGCCGAAGAACTTCTTCGCCGACAGCGGGGACGGGTGCGCGCCCTTGACCACGACGTGCCGCTCCTCGTCGATCAGGGGGAGCTTCTTCTGCGCGTAGTTCCCCCACAGGACGAACACCGCCGGGTCGGGGCGGTTCGCCACCGCGCGGATGACCGCGTCCGTGAACCTCTCCCAGCCCTTGCCCTTGTGCGAGTTGGCCTCTCCGGCGCGGACGGTGAGCACCGCGTTGAGCAGCAGGACGCCCTGCTGGGCCCACGGCATCAGATAGCCGTTGTCCGGGATCGGGAGGTCCAGCTCCTCCTTCATCTCCTTGTAGATGTTCCGGAGGGAGGGCGGGGTCTTCACCCCGGGACGGACCGAGAAGCACAGGCCGTGGCCCTGACCCTCGCCGTGGTACGGGTCCTGGCCGAGGATCAGCACCTTGACCTGGTCGTACGGCGTGGCGTCGAGCGCGGCGAAAACCTCCTCGCGCGGCGGGTAGACGGGACCCTTCGCCCGCTCCTCCTCGACGAACTCGGTCAGCTCCTTGAAGTAGGGCTGCTGAAGCTCGTCGCCCAGGACCCCGCGCCAGGACTCGGGGAGCATGGAGATGTCGGTCACGTCAACTTCCTTACCGTGTGCGGCGACTGCGATGCGGAGCGACCGCGCCGTGCGGTCGCCCTTCATGTCCCAGAACCTACAGCCGACCACTGACAGCGGGTACCGGAAGCCGTGTCACCAGCTCGTCTTGCGGTACAGCTTCCACATCATCATGATCGTCGACGGGTCGAGGGACTGTTCCCCGCCGGAGACGTCGTCGCTCGCGGCCACGTACTGCCGCCCCTGCCACAGCGGCAGCAGCCGCGCGTCGTCCACCAGGACCTGCTGCGCGTCCTCGAACTCCTTGACCACGTCGGCCCGGTCGTTCTCCCGGCGGGACTCGGGCAGCAGTACGTCGGTGATCCTGGTCGACGGATAGGGCGTACCGAGCGCGTTCTGCTGTCCGACGAACGGCGCGATGAAGTTCTCGGCGTCGGGGAAGTCCGGGAACCAGCCGCGCCCGAACACCGGGTACTCGCCCTTCTGGTAGCCCGTCACATAGGTCTTCCAGGGACGGCTCTTCAAGGTGATCGTGAAGAGCCCGGAGTCCTCCAACTGCCGCTTGATCTCCCGGAATTCGAGGGCGGTCTCGGAGCCGTAGCGGTCGGAGGTGTACCAGAGGGTGAGCGGGACGCGCCGGGTGATGCCCGCGTCGGTGAGGAGCTTGCGTGCCTTGGGGACGCTGGGGTCGCCGAAGTCGTCGTAGAAGGCGGTGGTGTGGCCGGTGAGGCCCTTGGGGACCATGGAGTAGAGCGGGTCCACGGTGTCGCGGTAGATCTTGTGGGTGATCGCGCCGCGGTCGACGACCTGGGCGACGGCCTTGCGGACGGCGAGCTTTCCGGCCCACGGGTCCTTGGGGTTGAACACCAGGTAGTTGATGTCGGTGCCGGAGCCGTCGACCAGTTGCAGGGTCTTGGAGGCGCGGCCCTGGAGGGCGACGATGTCGTCGGCGGCGAGGCCGCGGTAGGTGACGTCGATCTTCCCGGCCCGCAGCGCCCTGACCATGGTGCCGGAGTCCTGGAAGTAGCGGATCGTCACCGCGCTGTTCTGGCGTTGGGCGAAGCCCTTGTAGTGGTCGTTGCGGACGAGTTGGGCCTCTTTGCCGTCGGCGTAGGACTTCAGGGTGTACGGCCCGGAGCCGAAGACCTTGCCGTCCTTGCGCAGCGAGTGCGCGGGGTAGTCGTCGGGGTCGACGATCGACATGGCCGGGGTGGCGAGCACGAACGGGAAGGTGGCGTCGGGCTTGTTGAGGTGGAAGACGACCTCGCGGGCGCCGGTCACCTGGACCCGGTCGAGGCTGCCGAGCAGGCCCGCGGGACCGCTCGGGGCGTTGATCTGTCTGATGCGGTCGATGGAGTGCTTGACGGCTTGCGCGTCCAGGGTGTCGCCGTCTGAGAACTTCATGTCCGAGCGGAGTTCGCAGCGGTACGTCGTGTTCGAACCGTCCGTGAACCGGCAGCCCTTGGCCGCGTCCGGCTCGGGTGCGGTGGCGCCGGTCGGATAGGCCAGCAGCGTCTGATAGATGTTGCGGAACAGTTCCCAGGAGCCGTCCCAGGAGGCGGCGGGATCGAGGGTGCTGGGGGCGCTGGTGGTGCCGACGACGATGGGTCCCCGGTCGTCGGAATTCCCGTCCGAGAACACACCGCATCCGGCCATCACGGATATGGACGCCAGCGCCGCGACTGTGCGCAGGCCTCGGTTCCGGTTGAACACACGCACGCTCCTCGATCGGCCGTACCAAGGGTCGGCAGACCATACCGCAGTGCCCCGGCCGGTCGAGCGGGGTTTGGGCAGGGCACTTGATCAGCGTGTATATGACGACGTTGTCATCCGGCTGTGCGTGGGCCGCATGTCGACACGGGCGCCGATTCCGTCAAGCGAACAGCAAAGGAATCGGCGCCCGTTCGGTTCGGTCAGCCGATTCCGGCGTTCAGGAGGATGCCGCCGTCGACGACGAGGGTCTGGCCGGTGATCCAGTCGGACTGGTCCGAGGTCAGGAACGCGGCGGCGCCGCCGATGTCGGACGGCACACCGAGGCGGGCCAGCGGGTAGGAGGCGGCGGCCTCCGCCTCGCGGCCCTCGTACAGGGCGGCGGCGAACTTGGTCTTCACGACCGCCGGGGCGATCGAGTTGACCCGCACGCCGGGCGCGAACTCGTGCGCCAGTTGGTACGTCAGGTTGATCATCGCGGCCTTGCTGATGCCGTACGCGCCGATGAACGGCGAGGCGGAGACTCCGGCGAGGGAGGCGATGTTGACGATGGCGCCGCCGTTGTCCTTCTGCCAGGCGTGCCAGGTCCGCTGGGCGAAGCCGAGCGCGGAGACGACGTTGGTCTCGAAGACCTTGCGGGCGACGTTCAGGTCGAGGTCGGCGATCGGGCCGAACACCGGGTTCGTACCGGCGTTGTTGACCAGGTAGTCGACGCGGCCGAAGGCCTCTATGGTGCGCTCGACGACGACGGCCTGGTGGGCCTCGTCGTGGGCCTTGCCGGCCACGCCGATGACGCGGTCGGCGCCAAGGGCTTCGACGGCTTCCTTGAGGGCGTCCTCGTTGCGGCCGGTGATGCAGACGCGGTCACCTCGGGCGAGCAGCGCCTCGGCGACGCCGTAGCCGATGCCGCGGCTGGCGCCGGTGATGATCGCGACCTTGCCGGAGAGTTCAGGCAGTTCAGTCATGTTTTCCTGCGTTCCCGTGTTCCCGTGTTCGCTAGTTGAGCGGTCCGCCGGCGACGTACAGCACCTGGCCCGAGACGAAACCGGCCGCCTCGTTCGTGAAGAAGGCGACGGCGTTGGCGATGTCGTCGGGCTCGCCGACGCGCTGCACCGGGATCTGGGTGGCGGCGGCGGCCTTGAAGTCGTCGAAGCCCATGCCGACGCGGGCGGCGGTGGCGGCGGTCATGTCGGTGGCGATGAAGCCGGGGGCGACGGCGTTGGCCGTGATGCCGAACTTGCCGAGTTCGATGGCGAGGGTCTTGGTGAAGCCCTGCAGACCGGCCTTGGCGGCGGAGTAGTTGGCCTGGCCGCGGTTGCCGAGGGCGGAGGACGAGGAGAGGTTGACGATCCGGCCGAAGCCCGCGTCGACCATGTGCTTCTGGACGGCCTTGGCCATCAGGAACGAGCCGCGCAGGTGCACGTTCAGGACGGTGTCCCAGTCGGACGTGCTCATCTTGAAGAGCAGGTTGTCGCGGAGCACGCCCGCGTTGTTGACGAGGATCGTCGGCGCGCCGAGTTCGGCGGCGATGCGCGCGACGGCGGCCTCGACCTGTGCCTCGTCGGAGACGTCGGCGCCGACCGCGAGAGCCTTGCCGCCGGCCGCGGTGATCTTCTCCACGGTGTCCTTGCAGGCGGCCTCGTCGAGGTCGATGACGGCGACCGCGCGGCCTTCGGCCGCGAGGCGTACGGCGGTGGCGGCGCCGATGCCCCGCGCCCCGCCGGTGACAATCGCGACCCGCTGCTCAGTGGTGGACATTGCTGGTTCTCCTCGCCCTTGAGAAACTCTCGCCCTTTGAAATCCGCGGCCCGCCGGTGAGCGACCGCTTAGTACCTTCGGCAGACGTGACGCTAGAAGCCCTGGCACGCGGTGTCAACGTGCGCGCGGCCCGGTGTGATCCATTACCTCACCAGCAGGTCCAGCAGGCGCTCCGCCTCGGCCGCCGGATCAAGGGTGAGACCGGTGTGCACCGGCCCCGGCTGCACGACCGTGGAGCGGGGCGCGATCAGCCAGCGGAACCGCCGCCCGGCATCGTCCCGCGCCGCCTGCCCGGCCGCGTCACCGCCCGCGCACACACCTTCCACGGCGCCGAGCGCGGCCCGGATGCCGGCCACATCGGCGTCCGGGTCGAGGGCCAGCAGCCTGGCCTCGTCCAGATGGGTGCGGGCGCCGACGTAGGAGCGGGCGCGGCAGTAGACGAGGACCCCGGCGTTGATCTGCTCGCCGCGCTCGACGCGGGGGACGACGCGCAGCAGGGCGTACTCGAAGACGTCCCGTTCGTTGGCCTCGCTGGGCCGGATGATGTGGCGCTCGCTCACTGGTCCCCCTGGACGCGCTCGTGGATGACGGCGGCGCGCGCGAGGAGGGGCGCCGCGTAGGCCCGGCGCAGGTCGTCGGGGGTGTCGAAGCCGGGCTCGCCGGTCAGCCAGGCGTCGGGGATCTCGGCGGTGACCTCGGCGAGGAGGTCCTCGGTGACCTGCGGGGCCAGGTCGGCGGCGGCGGTCGCGAGGTCCGGGGCGAAGCGGGCCAGGGCGTGGTCGGCGGCGTCGTACGGGCGGGCCGCCGAGGTCTGAGCACCGGGCCAGTTGTGGTGCCAGATCATGGTGGCGCCGTGGTCGATGAGCCACAGGTCGCCTTTCCACATCAGCAGGTTGGGGTTGCGCCAGGAGCGGTCGACGTTGTTGACCAGCGCGTCGAACCAGACGATCCGGCCGGCCTCCTCGGGGCTCACCGTGAAGGCGAGGGGGTCGAAGCCGAGCGCGCCGGACAGGAAGTCCATGCCGAGGTTGGCGCCGCCGCTGGACCTGAGCAGTTCCTGGACCTGCTGGTCGGGTTCGCCGAGGCCGAGCACCGGGTCGAGGCCGAGGGTCACCAGACGGGGCACCCGGAAACCCAGCCGTCGGGCCAACTCCCCTACGACGACCTCGGCGACCAGCGTCTTGCGGCCCTGTCCGGCGCCGCTGAACTTCATGACGTACGTCCCGAAGTCGTCGCCCTCGACGAGCCCCGGCAGCGAGCCGCCCTCCCGCAGGGGCGTGATGTAGCGGGTCACGCTGACTTCCTTGAGCATCGCCCCAGATTACTGGTGCCTCTAGTGGGTGCCTGTTCAGGCCTTATACGCACCTGACAGCGGAACGACAGAGACGTTTTACGCCTGCCTGATCTCGATCAGGCCAAGCTCTCGACACCGTCTGAACGACGGTCATCCGTATTCCGTACCCCTTTGCAGACCCCACAGATGCTTCCCTATGGAAGGAACGTCAGCATGACCAGCGATTCGTTCGAACCCGTCACGGCGCCCTCCCGTCGCACCGCGATGGCGGCGGTCGGCGCGGCGGGGCTCGCCGTCGCGCTGACCGCGTGCTCATCGAGCGACGACTCGTCGTCGGACACCTCGGGCTCCTCGGACACCTCCGGCTCCACCAGCACCTCCGGCTCGTCCACCGCCCAGGGGGACGCCGGTGGTACCGAACTGGCCAAGACCTCCGACATCCCCGAGGGCGGCGGCAAGATCTTCGCCAGCCAGGGCGTGGTGGTCACCCAGCCGACGGCGGGCACCTACAAGGCGTTCTCGTCGAAGTGCACCCACCAGGGCTGCGCGGTGAGCACCATCAGCAACGGAGTCATCGGCTGCCCCTGCCACGGCAGCGAGTTCTCCGTCACGGACGGCAGCGTGAAGAAGGGTCCCGCGACCCAGGCCCTGCCCGCCGAGCAGATCTCCGTGTCCGGGGACTCGATCACGCTGGCGTGAGAGCCGGCGTCCCGCTGAATGTGACGGTCAGCCGCGGCCCGCTCCGCGCGGTCGTTTGAAACAGCGCAGCACCTCGTCCGTGGTCGCGACCGTAGCGACCAACGCGAGGGTGTTGCGGATCATCGCGGGGGTGTACTCCGAGGGCACCCCCGCGATGGCGTCCCCGGGCACGACGACGGTGTAGCCGCGGTTGACGGCGTCGAACACCGCGTTCGGAATAGCCACGTTGGCCGAGACACCGGTGACGATCAGTGTGCGGCAGCCGAGGTTGCGCAGCAGCGCGTCGACGTCGGTGCCCTGGATCGGCGACAGGCCGTGCAGCCGTCGTACGACGAAGTCCTCTTCGGTGACCTCTATCGGGGGTGCCACGCGCACCGCCGTGGTCCCCGACAGTTGCCGCACGGGCAGGCGTTCGGCGGCGCGGAACAGCCGGGCGTTGCGGTTCGCGCCCCGCCCGTCCGGGCGGCGTTCGGCGATCGCGTGGATGACCTGGACCCCGCTCTCGTGCGCGGCGGCGACCAGTCGGGCGACGTTGGCGAGCGCGCCCGACGAGCGTGCCGCCAGGGCGAGTTCGGGCAGGGCGCTGTCCGGGCCGACCACCCCCTGCTGGCATTCGACGGTCAGCAGCACGGTGCTCACCGTGTCGAGGATCTCACTGAGTTGTTCGTGCGACGGCATGGCTCTCCCTTGTCGTCGACGGCGGGGCGGGTGACAGTAGCGAGCATCGCGTGCACAGGGAAGACCGCCGCTATTGCGTCCACTCTTCTCGCGCACCGCGCCAGAAGCGGCTGCCCGCCGCTCGTGCCGTAGCCGAAGGGGATCGCATGACCGCCACTCAGCGCCGGGGCCGGAAGATCATGATGACACCCGAGGAACTGGACGAGTTTCTCGCCACCGAGCGGACCTGTCGGGTCGCGACCGTCTCCGCGGACGGCGCGCCGCATGTCAGCCCGCTCTGGTTCGCCTGGGACGGCAGCTCGCTCTGGCTGTACTCGATCACCCGCAGCAAGCGCTGGGCGGAGCTGCGTCGCGACCCGCGCGTCGCCGTGGTGATCGACGGCGGGCACGCCTACGACGAGTTGCGGGGCGTCGAGCTGTCCGGGACCGTCGAGTTCGTGGGCGAGGCCCCGCGCACCGGGGAACCGCATCCTGAACTCGTCGCCGTGGAGAAGCTGTTCGCGCGGAAGAACTTCGGCCTCGACTCGATGCCGTACGACGGCCGGCACGCGTGGGTACGGCTGACGCCGGACACGGTCGCCTCCTGGGACTTCCGCAAGTTGGCCGCCCTGTAAGGCCGTTGGCCGTCGGCCTTCAGGCGACGGCCCCGCCCACCGCCCGCAGCGCCTCGACCGCCGCGCGGATGGAGGGACGGCGGTCGGCGTCCGCGCGCCAGACGACGTACACATGCCGACGCACCCGTTGCTTCAGCGGGACGGTGACGACTCCGGACGGCATCGGGTTACGGCCCAGCAGCGGCGCGATGCACACACCCAACCCGGCGGCGACCAGACCGAGTTGGGTGTGCGTCTCGGCTGCGCGGTGGCCGATGATCGGCTCGATGCCCCGGGAGCGCAGGGTGAACATCAGCCACTCGTGGCAGAACTCGCCCTCGCCCCAGGTGATCCACTCGTCGTCCGCGAACTCCCCGAGGTCCACCTCGGCGCGCCCGGCCAGAGGATGGCCGGTCGACATCGCCACGTCGGCCGGGTCGTCCAGGATCGGCGCCTTCACCAGGCCGTCCGGCAGCGGCATCGGCTTGTTGTACCAGTCGAGGACGACCGCGAGGTCGAGATCGCCGCGTACGACGCCCGCGATGCCGCGCTCCGGCTCCTGCTCCGTGGAGCGGACGCGCAGCGCGGGGTGCCGGGCGCGCAGCTCGGCGAGCGCGGTGGGGAACAGGCCGCGGGCCGCGGTCGGGAACGCGGAGAGCCTCAACTCGCCCACGACCTGGCCGCGTTGGGCCTCCAGGTCGGCCTGGGCCAGCTCCACCTGAGAGAGGATGCGCCCGGCGTGCTCCGCGAGCAGCCGGCCCGCGTCCGTGAGCCGCACCCCCCGCCCGTTCTTCGCGAGGAGTTGCTGACCCACCTCCCGCTCCAACTTGGACATCTGCTGCGAGACGGCCGAGGTCGTCACATGCAGCCCCTCGGCGGCACCACTGACCGAGCCGTGCCGGGCGAGGGCGTCCAGCGTACGCAGGCGCTCAAGGTTCAACATGTAAGTGATACTACGAGATACCGGGCGCGAAATTTCGCTTGTGCTACGACGTTGGGTCCAGGACGGTTGTCCCATGAGCACAGTCACCGCGCGCCAGAACCAGGCCCCGGCCACCACCACTCCGCTCCTCCGCCCCGCCCTCGACTGGCGGCTGCGCTTCGGGGCCCTCTCCCTCATCTGGGGCTTCAGCTTTCTGCTCATCAAGGTGGGCACACAGGGCTACGCACCCTTCCAAGTCACGTTCGGGCGGCTGCTGTTCGGGACGGCGGTGCTCGCGGCGGCGATGGCGGTGAAGCGGGAGAGGCTGCCGCGCGGTGCGCGCACCTGGGGTCATCTGACGGTCGCCGCGTTCCTCCTCAACGCCCTCCCGTTCTCGCTCTTCGCCTACTCGGAGCTGACGATCCCCTCCACGCTCGCGGGCATCTGCAACGCGACCTCGCCGTTGTGGGGCATGGCGCTCTCCCTGGTCGCCCTCTCCGAGGACCGGCCGACGCGCGTCCGGGTCGCCGGTCTCGGCCTCGGCTTCCTGGGCGTCCTGACGGTCCTCGGCGCCTGGCAGGGCTTCAGCGGCCTGGACGCCAGGGGCACGGCGATGGCTCTGCTGGCCTCGCTCAGCTATCCGATCGGCTGGATCTACGTCCGCCGGACCCTGGCGGGCACCAGCACCTCGCATCTCTCCCTGACCGGCGCCCAGTTGCTCCTGGCCACCCTCCAACTGGCCGTCGTCACCCCGCTGTTCACCTCCCTGCCGACCCACCTCCCGGTCCTGCCCCTGCTGGCGATCGCCGCACTGGGCGCCCTCGGCACCGGCCTCGCCGTCCTGCTCCAGTACGGCCTGGTCGCCGAGGTCGGGCCCACGACCGCCCAGATGGTCACCTACTTCATCCCGGTCATCGCCACGGCTGCGGGCGTCGCGATCCTGGGCGAGTCGTTGAGGTGGTCGACTCCGGTGGGGGCGGTGATCGTGTTGGCGGGGGCGGGGCTCACGCAGGTGCGGGGGAAGAGAGCGGTGTAGGTCGGCGGGTCGGCGGGCTGCCGTGGACGTGCACTGGGGCGGTGGCCGACTCGGCCGGGCTCTGGGCTCTGGGCTCCGGACTCCGCGGGCGGAATGGCGCAGGCTTGCCGGTTTTCGGAACGAGGACGCCTTGCCGAGACTCTCGGCCGCAGTCCGAGCGGGGCGGACGAACGCCATAACGCCGGCCCACGACGCCTGGGCAGGCCCTGGCGAAAGGGGTACCCGACCCGGGCTCGGGCCAGATGCAGGGCGAGGGATCCGCCAGCCTCCCCGCCTCACCCCAGCCGCAGTACGGTTCGCCGCCACAGCCCCAAGCCGCTCACAGAACCCGTGCTCGACTCCCCTTACGCATAACCCCGGATCGGCACCGACCCGCACGCCGAAGCGATCGCTTCCGCCAGTACGCCGGCCTTCTCGGCCGTCAGGGTCGAGACCGTGACGCGGATGCCGGGCGGTGCGCTCATGCGGAAGCGGGCGCCCGGGGCGACGGCCCAGCCCGCGTGGAGCAGGCGGGACACGGCGCCCGTCTCGTCCGGTACCGGGATCCACACGTTGAGGCCGCTCACTCCGTGGGCCGCGACCCCGCGCTCGGCCAGGGCGGCGATCAGTGCGTCCCGGCGCCCGCCGTACGCGGCCGCCACCGCCGGCGTATCCACCGCGCCGTCGGCCCACAGCCGGGCGACGGCTCGCTGGATCAGGCGACTGACCCAACCCGGTCCCAGTCGTTGGCGGCCACGGACACGGTCGAGGGTGACTGCGTCGCCGGTCAGTACGGCGAGCCGTAGATCGGGGCCGTACGCCTTGGCGACCGAGCGGACGAAGGCCCAGTGGCGGGTGGTGCCGGCCAGGGGGTGCAGGGGCTGGTCGACGATGCCGTGGCCGTGGTCGTCCTCGATCAGCAGGATCTCCGGGTGACGGCGGAGCACGGATCGCAGGGCACGCGCGCGTGGGGCGCTCACCACGGCTCCGGTGGGGTTCTGCGCGCGGTCGGTGACGATCAGGGCCCGCGCCCCGGACTCCAGCGCGGCGCGCACGTCGTCGGGGAGCGGCCCCTCGTCGTCGACACGGACGGGTGTCACGCGCAGTCCGAGCGCCGGTACGAGGTCGAGGAGGCTGCCCCAGCCGGGATCCTCGACGGCGACGGTGTCCCCCGGCTTCAGATGGGCGGCGAGGACGCGCTCGATGGCGTCCAGGGAGCCGGAGGCGACGGCCACGGGGCCCAACGGAACGTCGTCCGCGTCCAGTTGGGTGCGCGCGATACGGGCCAGTTCCGGTTCCATCGGGTCGTCGCCGTACATGACCGGTTCCCGGTCGGCCCGCTCGGCGGCCCAGGCGAAGGCCGGCGCCAGGGCGGGCAACAGCGCCGGATCGGGGTTGCCGTGGGCCACGTCCCGCACCCCCCGCGGCACCTCCACCCGGATGTGCTCGCGCCCGGTCGTGGCCGGCTTGGGCCGCACCCGGCTGCCCCGGCGCCCGGCGGTCTCGATCACCCCACGCTCCCGCAGGGTCCGGTACGCGGCCGCGACCGTATTGGGATTCACCCCCAGCTCGACCGCCAACTCCCGCATGGGAGGCAGCACTTGACCGGGATCCAACTCTCCCGAACCCACCGCGCGCTCGACGTCCGCCGCGATGTCCGCCGCACGTCGCCCTTGAATCCGATATCCTCCTAGCACAAAGCAGATTATGCACTAGTGCAATATGGTACGCAAGGGAGAGCACCATGGTGAGCGCCGTCCAGGGGACCACCTCACAGCCGACGTCCGAATCCACCGCCTACACGCCGACCGACCGCACCGTCCCCACGCGTTCCGCGAACCGGGCGTCGTACGACAAGGAACTGGTGCACGCGATACTCGACCAGGCCTACGTCTGCCACCTCGGCTTCGTCCGCGACGGTGCGCCCGTGGTGCTGCCGACGCTGTACGGCCGGGTGGGCGAGCGGCTGTACGTGCACGGTTCGACGGGTGCGCGTCCGCTGCGGATGACGGGACAGGCCGACCCGGGGCTGCCGGTGTGTCTGACGGTCACGCACGTCGACGGTCTGGTGCTGGCCCGCTCGGCCTTCCACCACTCGATCAACTACCGCTCCGTGGTGGTGCACGGCATCGCCCACCAGGTGACGGACCCCGAGGAGAAGCGGACGGCGCTGGACGCGCTGGTCGACCACGTCGTGCCGGGCCGGGCGGCGGACTCGCGGCCCGCCAACAAGAGGGAACTCGCCGCGACCATGGTGATCCGCCTCGACCTCGACGAGGTCTCCGCCAAGGTCCGCACCGGCGGCGCGAACGACGACCCCGAGGACCTGGACCTCCCCCACTGGGCCGGTGTCGTCCCCCTCCGGCCCGCCTACGGAACCCCGCTCCCGAACGACGACCTGGCACCCGGCACCGAACTCCCCGGCTACCTGGCGGCGTTGTGATGCTCATCCACCCCTGGGACGCGCCCCACGACGACGCCGAGTGGCAACACTGGCTGGCCGCCCACGACTTCGGGCAGCTCGCCGTCAACGGCCCGCCCGGCGAAGCCCCGTTGGTCCAGCCGCTGCACTTCGCCTACAACCCCGGGCGCGGCGAGGCGGTCACCCACCTCGCCCGCCCCAACCCCCTGTGGCCCGCGCTGGAGGAGAACCCCCAGGTGGTGCTGAGCGTCGTCGACGACTACACGTACATCACCGGTCCCTGGCAGGCGGATCCGGACTGCCCGCCGGAACACGGCGTGCCGACCAGCTTCTACGCGGCGGTCCAACTCCGTTGCACCGCCCACCTGGTGGACGACCCCGCCGAGAAGGCGACCCTGCTCAACCGCCAGGTCGGTCACTTCCAGCCCGAGGGCGGTTCCGCGACGGTCGCGGCCGGCGAGGCGCCGTACGGACGGCTGTTGCCGGGTATCCGCGTGCTGCGGCTCGAAGTGACCGGCGTGCGGGCGAAGTTCAAGTACGCGGGCAAGCGGTCGGTGGAGGTGCAGGACCGTATCGCGACGGGGCTCGCGAAGCGGGGTGGTCCTCGGGACGCGGCGGCACGGGAGCATCTGCTGCGGCGGCGCGAGGGGTGAGCGCCTCCCGTCACACGGGGACCCGCTCGTCGGGTGTCGGCGTGCGGGCCTCCGTCACCGCGAGGCCCGCGACCGAGCCGAGCATCAGCAGGGTGCCGGCCAGGGTCGTGGGCGTCAGCGGTTCGCCGAGCAGGACGACGGCGAGGCCGGCCGCGCTCACCGGTTCGAGAAGCATGATCACAGAGACCGTGGCGGACCGTACGACGGCCGCCGCCGCGAAGTAGAGCGCGTAGGCGAGGGCTGTCGGGACGGTCGCGATGTACCCGAGCAGCCACAGGACCCGGCCGGGCTGGGCGGTGTGCGGCAGCAGCCCCTCGGCCAGGGCGAACGGCAGCACACACAGGCTGGTGACCGCGAAGGTCCAGACGGCCGTCTCCGACGCGTCGGTCCCGCCCTCGCGGCCCCAGCGCCGGGTGAGCAGGGTCATGGCCGAGCCGCCCGCCGCCGAGACGAGCGCGAGCAGCACGCCCGGTGTCCGTACGGTCGCGGCCGGGCCCAGTGAAAGGACGGCGAGCCCGGCGAGCGCCCCGCCGACGGCGACCGTGCCGGCCGCGCCGAGCCGCTCGCCCAGGGTCAGCCGCGCTCCTAGCGCGACGAGCACGGGTCCGGCGCCGAGGGTGACGACGGTCGCCACGGCCAGGCCGGTGGCCTCGACGGACGCGAAGTAGGCCGTCTGGAAGACGGCCAGCCCGAGGCCGGTCGGTACGGTCCGCAGGATCTTGCGGCCGAGCGGCTCGGATACGGCGGGGCGGGCCCTCGGGCGGCGAAGGAAATGGACGGCGAGCAACAGCACGAAGCCGGCCGCGCAGCGCCAGAAGGACAGGGCGAGGGGGCCGAGGTCACTGGTCCGGTAGACCAGGGAGGCGGCGGCGCCCGCGGTCCCCCAGGCGACACCGGCGACGATCAGGTAGAGCAGGCCTCGCCCGACGGGCAGGCCGAGAGCGGTGTTCGACACGCGTGGTCTCCGCAGAGGTGCAGAAGTGCGACGAGGAACCCCGGTCGGCGGGGTTCGTGGACTTCGTCTGCGGGCAGCACCGTCTGGCCCGGCGGTACCGGGCGTGGAATCCGGAGGGCCCGCCTCAGGCGGCGGGCGGCGGAAGCAGGAGTGCGATCACGTGCATGGCGGTCAGCCTAAGGGGCGGCGGCCTGGAGACGCAGGTCACTTTCGTCGATGTCACAGGGGGCCGGGCTGTCTCGTCTCGGGGATGTAGAGGCACTGACGACCACAGCCCACGGAGGGCACACCATGGACGCACGACTGAACTACCTCGCCAGCCCCGTCGCCGGAAAGGCAGCCAAGCAGTTCATGTCGGTGGGCAGGACGCTCAAGAACTCGGCCCTGCCGCCCCTGACGCAGGAGTTGGTGGCGCTGCGGGTGAGCCAGATCAACGGCTGCGCGGTGTGTGTCGACATGCACACCAAGGAGGCCGACGCGGCGGGCGAGACGGCGGTGCGGCTGAATCTGGTCGCGGTGTGGCGGGAGGCCACGGTCTTCACCGAGGCGGAGCGTGCCGCGCTGGAGCTGGCCGAGGAGGGGACCCGGGTCGCGGACGCGGCCGGCGGGGTGAGCGACGAGGTGTGGGCGCGGGCGGCCGAGCACTACGACGACGAGCAGCTCACCACGCTGGTCATTCTGGTCTCCTTTATGAACTCGGTGAACCGGCTGAACATCATCACCCGGCAGCCGTGCGCGGGCGACTACAAGCCGGGGCTGTTCGGCTGAGCGAGTCGCGAGGAACAAGGCAAGTACCGTCAGCAGAAGGGGAATTGGCGTGACCAAGGTCGAGGAGTTCGAGGAGCTGCGGCCGCTGCTGTTCTCGATCGCCTATCGGATCCTGGGCAGCGTGGGTGAGGCCGAGGACGCGGTGCAGGAGACCTGGCTGCGCTTCGACGGCACGGCCACCCGGCCCACGTCGACGAAGGCCTTCCTGTCGGCCACGGTGACGCGGATCGCGATCGACGTCCTGCGGTCCGCGCGGGTACGGCGGGAGGAGTACGTGGGTCCGTGGTTCCCCGAGCCGCTGCTGAGCGACCCCTACCAGGATCCCGCGCGCTCGGTGGAGCTGGCCGACTCGGTGTCGATGGCGGCCCTTCTGCTGCTGGAACAACTCAGCCCGCTGGAGCGGGCGGTGTTCGTGCTGCGGGAGGTGTTCGCCTTCGGCTTCGACGAGATCGCCACGACCGTGGGGCGTTCGGAGTCGGCGTGCCGGCAGTTGCTGGTACGGGCACGGCGGCACATGGCGGACCGGCGGCCCCGGTTCGCCGCGGACCGGGGGGAGCGGCAGGAACTGGCGACACGGTTCTTCGACGCGTTGAAGGACGGCGACGTGGGCGGCCTGCGTGAACTCCTCGCCGCCGACGTCCAGTTCGTCGGGGACGGCGGTGGCAAGGCCCCTCAACTGGCCAAGGCCGTCGTCGGAGCGGAGAACGTGGCCCGGGTGCTGGGCACGGTCTTCCCCTGGCTGATCCGCATCGATGTGTCCTGCGAACCCCACGAGGTCAACGGCCAACCCGGCGCGCTCTTCCGCGACCGCGACGGAAAGGTGCTGCACACCCTGTCCCTCGACGTACTCGACGGTCAGATCCAGACCATCCGCGCGGTAATCAACCCCGACAAGCTCAGCCACCTCGGGCCGGTCGCGGACGCCTGGGCGGTCGACCGCGAGCTGAGGCGGGCGCGTCGTGGGCCGAGCTGAGCCAGCAGTGGGCGATCAGGCGGACGCCGCTGAGGCGACCGTCTCGCGGGCGGCCAGCTCGCGCTCCGGACCACCGCCGGCCACCGGCACCCCGGAACCCTTCGTCGGCACCGCGAACAACGACAGGCACGTCGACGGCCGCGCTGACGGGCAGCGGGCAATCGGGGGTACGGCGCTCAAGCGGCCGTCTCCCGCGCGGTCAGTTCCCGCTCCGGACCACCGCCCGCCACCGGCACCCCGGAACCCTTCGTCGGCACCGCGAACAACGACAAGCGCGTCGACCGCCGCGCTGACGGACAGCGGGCGATCGGGGCGTACGCCGCTCAAGCGGCCGTCTCCCGCTCTGGACCACCGTCGGGCACCGGCCGCTCGGAGCCTCGTGGATGCCGGGACCGCGCGATGAACGCGCCCAGCGGGACGACCGCTCCACACCATCCGCGCGGTGATCACTCCGGACAGGCTTGGCCACCTCGGCCCAGTCGCCGAGGGCCCGCCCGTCGGCGGCCTCGCTGACAGACAGCGGGCAATCAGGGGGACGCCGCTCAGGCAGCCGTCTCCCGCGCGGTCAGTTCCCGCTCCGGACCGCCGCCCGCCACCGGCACCCCGGAACCCTTCGTCGGCACCGCGAACAACGACAAGCGCGTCGACCGCCGCGCTGACGGACAGCGAGCAATCAGGCGGACGCCGCTCAGGCAGCCGTCTCCCGCGCGGTCAGTTCCCGCTCCGGACCACCGCCCGCCACCGGCACCGCGGAACCCTTCGTGGGGGCCGAGGACTGTGCGATGAACGCGCCCAGCAGGACGACCGCTCCGCCGACGATCTGGGGTGCGGAGAGGTGTTCGCCGAGCAGGATCCAGGCCAGGACGGTCGCGATGACCGCTTCGAGGCAGGCGACGACGCCCGCGACCTGTGGGGAGAGGCGGCGGACGGAGAGCACTCCGGTGACGTACGCCAGGACCGTGGCGACCAGCACGATCCAGGCGAGCAGTGCGGCGGCCGGGACGAGGGTGCCGTTCATGTCGGCGTCGCCCTTGAGGATCGACCAGTCCATGGACCAGGGGCGGGCCACGGCGGTCAGCACCAGGGCGCCGACGAGCAGGCCGTAGGCGATCACACCGAGCGGGTCGGGGGCCTCGGCGCCGGCTTCGGTGCCCTGGTCGGACAGGACGAAGTAGCCGACCTGGCAGCAGGCGGCGCCGAGCGCGAGCAGCAGTCCCACGGCGTCGAAGCTCAGGCCCGCCCACACCTCGACGACACAGGCGAGGCCACCGGCCGCGAGGACCACGCCGAGCGCGGCGGCGCGGGTGACCGGACGCCGCTGCACGAACCGCACCCAGCCGAGGACGAGGGCGGGTGCGAGGTACTCCACGAGCAGGGCGACCCCGACCGGTATACGGGAAATCGCGGCGAAGTAGCAGGCCTGGACACCGGCGACGGCGAGCAGTCCGAAACCCAGGAGCAGCGCGGGGCGACGGCGTACGAGCGCGCGATGCCGTACGGCGAGGGGCAGCATCACCAGCGCCGCGCCGGCCACCCTCAGCCACACCACGTGCAGCGGGTCGAGCCCGGCCTCGATCAGCGGCTTGGCCGCGACACCGGACCCCCCGAAGGCCAACGCGGACCCGAGCGCCAGGCCGAGCCCGACACCCTTCCCGCCTCCCACCGCACTGCTCTCAGACGTATGCACGGCACCATGATGACAGGCGACGACATGAGCGTCACCCCGGTTGACTCCTGTCTCAGCGCGCGGACGGCTCCGTGGCGGGCGGGGGTGCGGTGCTCTCGATCCAGACCAGCACCTCGGGCGACTCGATGCCCGCCCGGCGGAGGACCTCGACGGCGCGGGACTCGGGGTCCGCGACGATCGCGGCGAGGAGGTCGATGCCGCAGGCCAGCTCGTCGCCGCGGAGTGCGGCGCGCTCGCAGGCGTACTCCAGGGCGCCCGCGGCCAGCGGCGACCAGCCCTCGGCGGCGGTGATCACGGGGATCGCGCCGGAGTCCTCGACCGTGCCCTGCCAGCGCAGGCCGTAGCCGATGCTGCGCTGCACGAGGTAGCCGAGCAGTCGGGCGATCTGCGGGCCGTCACCGAACACGGCACGTGCCTCGGGGTCCGATTCAAGGAGGCTGTGCAGCAGATGGGCCGTGTCGATCTGGCGGTCCCCGTCCCTCAGGGCCCGGCGGCGCGCGCCGGCGACCACCGCCGCCAGCTCCGCGCTGAGTCTGGCATCGTTGTCCGCGCGGTGGATTCCCTGCTCGTGGGTCGACTGCCTGGGGATACGGGGTTGCACACTCCCACCCCATCAGTCCCCCGCGTCGAGGGCATCCCCGGAGGGAAGCATTTCGGCGTCCCACACAAAGTGGACTCTGGGCGACGCAATCTCCTCCTTACGGATGAGATCACGCTCCTCGCCCCTGAGAGGCGCGCGCCTGACCAGCGTGCGCCCCATCCGCAACCGCACCGCATCCGGCGTACGTCTTTCGCGGACATGGAGAGCAGGTGCTGGCTGGTGGCTCTGCCGGCGGTCGACGGCAGACAGTACGTGTACCGGGTGTACGCCCCGGAGGACGCGCTGCTCGCCGATCTGTTCTGGGACGCCTGGCACTGCCACGACGAGAGCGCCCACCCGCGCGCGTGGGACCTGTTCGACGCGGCGGTGATACGGCGGGTGAGCTGAACCCAGGCGGGCAGACGGACGTGCACAATTCCTGACGGTTCATCAGTATTGAATGTTCGGCGCTCTGCGGCTACGTTCCGCGACACCGTAGCCCGATACGAAGAGGTGGTCGCATGGCCGAAATCAGCGCGGAGGCACGCATCGAGGCCCCGGCCGAGAAGGTGTGGGCACAACTCACGAACTGGCCCGCGTACGGCGAGTGGAACGCGACCCACACCAACTTCCCCAAGGGCGGCCCGGAAACTCTCGAAGTGGGCGGGACCTTCCAGGAGAACATGAAGCTGATGGGCTTCCCGGCGGAGGTCGAGTGGACCATCGAGGAAGTGGAACCGGCCCGCGTGCTGGCCATCCGCGGCAAGGGCCCGATGGCCGTGAACGTCGCCACGCGCTACACCCTCACCCCCGACGGCGACGCCACGACGGTCCGTATCGACGGCGAGTTCACGGGGGCGGCGGTGTCGTTGATGGCGGGCAAGCTGAAGGACTCGGGGACGGCCGCACTGAACGAATCGCTGCGCAAACTGGGTGGGCTGGTGGCCTGAGGAAGGCACCGGGACACCGCAGGAACGGGAACGCGCACAGGGAAGGCGCCCCACGGAGGTTCCGCGGGGCGCCTTGGCCTTGCGCCTCATCCGGCCCCGAGGACATCAGTCCTCGTCGGCCAGGATCAGGTACAGCTTCTTGCGGGCGTCGTTGATGACGGTCAGCGCCTTCTCGCGCTGCTCCTTGCTGCCGGTCTTCCAGACCTGGCCGAAGGCCTCCATCAGGCCGAAGCCGGCCTGGCGGATCTCACTGAGGGCCTCCCAGTCGACACCGCGGGAAGCCTCTTCCCAGGGAGCGTCCGGGCCCTCTTCGGCCGCGGTGCGGCCGGCGTCGGTGAGCGCGAACAGCTTCTTACCGCCCTCCGACTCACTGGCGATCAGGCCCTCGTCCTCCAGCAGCTGCAGGGTGGGGTAGACCGAGCCGGGGCTCGGCTTCCACGCGCCGCCACTGCGCTCGGCGATCTCCTGGATCATCTCGTAGCCGTGCATCGGCCGGTCCTTGAGGAGCGCGAGGATCGACGCGCGTACGTCGCCGCGCCGCGCCCTCCCCCTCGGGCCGCCGCGCCCTCGTCCGCCCCAGGGGCCGGGACCGAAGCCCGGGCCGAAGCCGGGTCCACCGGGACCGCCCGGGCCACCTGGCCCGAAGGGCCCGAAAGCCGCACGCCGCCCGTCGGGGCCACCCCGGCCGCGCCGGGGGCCGTCCTGTCCATGTCCACGCTCGTATCCGTGGGTACGCATCGCAATCACTCCATTCCATCGTTGATCTGTCGCGATGCGTCAACGATATATCGGAACTGTTCGGATGGCAATCCCCTGCCGTATAACCAGTGGCTGTCGTCCCCGTCGATCTGGTCTGCTTCCGGCGTTTGGCACTGGACCAGCGGAAGAGCCTGCGAGAGATGACCATGCACGTTGACCAAGTGGACGTGTCCACCGACATCGTCGCGACCTTGATCCAGGAACAGTTCCCTCAGTGGAGCGGCAGGGCGATCCACCGCCTGTCGTCGACCGGGACGGTCAACGCCATCTTCCGCATCGGGGACGACCTGGCTGCTCGTTTCCTCCTGCGTCCGGCCGAGGCCGCCGACGCGCTGGCGGTTCTGGAACGGGAAGCCCGGGCGAGCGCGGAACTGGCGCGGGTGTCCCGGTTCCCCGTCCCGGAACCCGTCGCCCTGGGAAAGCCCGGATCGGGTTACCCCATGCCGTGGTCGGTCCAGACATGGCTGCCGGGAACGGTCGCCTCCGACGCCGACCCCAGTGGGTCGGACGCTTTCGCCGAGGACCTCGCGGCCTTCATCGCGGCACTGAGGGCCGCCGAGACACGGGGACGGCTGTTCAACGGCGACAATCGCGGCGGCGTTCTCACTCACCACGACGACTGGATGGCAAGGTGCTTCGAGGAGAGTGAGGGGCTGCTCGACGTGCCCCGCCTGCGCCAAGTGTGGGGCCACTTCCGGGAGTTGCCCCGCACGGATGCCGACGTGATGAGCCACGGTGACTTGATTCCCGGCAATGTACTGGTCGCGGGAGACCGACTCAGCGGCGTACTCGACACCGGCGGCTTCGGCCCGGCCGACCCCGCGCTGGACCTGGTCGGTGCCTGGCACCTGTTGCGGTCAGGCCCGCGGGAAGTGCTCCGGCGGACACTGGCCTGCGACGATCTGGAGTGGGAGCGCGGCAAGGCATGGGCGTTCGAACAGGCGATGGGTGTCGTCTGGTATTACGTCGACAGCAATCCGGTGATGAGCGCAATGGGGCGCCGGACACTGGACCGCATTCTGGAGTCGATGCACCGCTGACGGCGAGCAACTGCCCTGCCTCCGCACCGATTTCACTCGCACCCGTCCCCCTGAGAACGCGCTGAAACCGCGTTGAATCGCGCGTCGGCGACTCTCTGCCGCATGACGACAACAGCCCGGACAGGGACAGCGGCGCGAGAGGGGATCACCATGAACGGCCTGCGACCGATCCGCCGGCACGCGGCGGCCTTCGGGCGCTTCGCCGGGCTGGGCAGCGGGATCACGCTGGTGGCCTCGGCGGCCCTGGTCCCGCTGGCGCAGTGGATGCCGTGGATGGCGGCGAACGCGCTGACCACCGTCGCTTCTACCGTGGTCGCCACCGAGTTGCACGCCCGCGTCTCCTTCGGCCACGGACGGCCGGGCCTGGCGGGGCACTTGAAGAGCGCGGCCACCATCGCCCTCGGCTGGCTGGTCACCTCCGGCGCGGTCGGCGCGCTGGCCGCGCTCCGCCCCGGCGCCGGACTCGTCCCGCAACAGACGGTGTATCTGTCGGCCACCGCGCTCGTCGGCATCGGCCGCTATCTCGTACTGCGTCTGGCCGTGTTCACGGAACGCGCCCCGCGGGCGCGGGCCAGCGGCGACGTCCGGCTGCGCGAGGGCCACCGGCACCATCACCGCTCAGAGCCAAGGGAGTTGCTGCCCACAGGGGCCATCGCGGGCCTAGAGTCGCCCGTGTGACCGACCCCTCCTACCTCTCCGCGATCCGGGAGTCGTACGACACCGTCGCCGCCGCCTATGTCCAACTGGTCAAGACCCCGGCCGAGTTGGACCCGCTGTCCCGCGCGATGCTGGCCGCGTTCGCCGAGACCGTGCGCGCGGCCGGCCTCGGACCGGTGGCGGACCTGGGCTGCGGGCCGGGCAGATTCACCGCGCATCTGGCGGAGTTGGGGGTGCCCGCCTTCGGCATCGACCTCTCCCCGCGGATGGTCGAACAGGCCCGCCGCGCCTACCCGGGTCTGACCTTCGCCGTCGGCTCGATGACCGCCCCGGTGATCGAGGACGACGAACTGGGCGGCATCCTCGCCTTTTACTCGACCCATCACACGCCCCCGGATCAACTGCCCGTCGTGTTCGCCCAGTTTCACCGCACACTCGCACCCGGCGGCCTGCTGATGCTGGCCGGCCACGTGGGCGACGGCCAACTCCTGCGCCCGATAGAGGCGTACGGCGGCCACCCCGTGTCCTACGAGTCCCACCTGCTCACTCCGGATCGGATCGCCGGGCTGCTGGAAGAGGCCGGACTCACCCTCACCGCCCGGCTGGTCCTGGAGCCCGCCGAGGGAGCGAAGCGGACGCACGCCACGTTCCTGGCCCGGAAACCGGGACGCCCTTCGCCGTCGTAGCGAGGAGATACACGCGGACCGTGTCGCGGAAATCGGTCCACCGCCCGCGAATTGGCCTTGTTCCGCCGCGTCCGAGAGCGTCTAGCGTCGACGTCATGCGGATCCGAATCGTCGATGCCTTCACCGACCGTCCCTTCGCCGGCAACCCGGCCGGGGTGCTGCTCCTGGACGCCTTCCCGGCGGACGAGCGGTTGCAGAAGATCGCGCTGGAGGTCAATCACGCCGAGACGGCGTTCGCCCACCGGCTGCCCGCGGGCGGGGACGCCGACTGGGCGTTGCGGTGGTTCACACCGGCCACCGAGGTCGCGATGTGCGGACACGCGACCCTCGCCACGGCCCATGTGCTGCACACCACCGGCGCCCACGAGGGACCCGTGCGCTTCGCCACGCTCAGTGGTGTTCTCATCGCCAGGCCGGCCCCGGACGGGTCCATCACCCTCGACTTCCCGACCGCTCCGCTCACGCCCGTGGGGATCCCGGACGGTATCGCCGGGGCCCTGGGTGCCGAGCCGCTCACCGCGTTCGACACCGGCCCGAACATCGGCGACCTCGTGGTCGAACTCGCCGACGAGAAGACCGTCGTAGGACTGGCACCCGACCACAAGTCCCTCGCCGCGCACTCCGCGCGCGGCATCATCGCCACCGCACGGGCCGAAGACCCCACCCGGGGCTACGACTTCGTCTCGCGCTGTTTCTTCCCGAACGTCGGGATCGACGAGGATCCGGTCACCGGCAGCGCGCACACGGCACTGGCTCCCTACTGGTCCGAGCGCCTCGGCCGTACCGTCCTCACCGGGCTGCAGGCCTCGCCGCGCTCGGGGCGCGTCCGTACCGAACTGCGCGGTGACCGGACCCTGTTGAGCGGGCGGGCGGTCACGGTGATCGACGGCGAGCTGCTGGCCTGAGGCCGCTCACGCGGTCGGCAGCCAGCCCACCTTTCCGGCCAGCAGCGCGTAGCCGACGAACGCCCCGATGTCGAGCAGGGAATGCGCCACCACCAGGGGGCCCACCCGGCCCCAGCGCCGGTACAGGTAGACGAAGACCACGCCCATCACCATGTTGCCGACGAAGCCGCCGATGCCCTGGTAGAGGTGGTAGCTGCCGCGCAGTACGGAACTGGCCACCAGCGCGGTGCCCGGCGTCCAGCCCAACTGGCCGAGGCGGCGCAGGAGATACCCCACCACGATCACCTCTTCGAGGATCGCGTTCTGCATCGCGGAGAGGATCAGGACCGGGTACTTCCACCAGACGTCGGGCAGCGCCTCGGGCACCACCGTGAGGTTGAAGCCGAGGCCGCGGGCGGCCAGGTAGAAGGCGATTCCGGTGCTGCCGATCACCGCCGCGATCGCCGCGCCGCGGCCCAGGTCGGGCCAGGGCCGGGTGCGGTCGAAGCCGATCGTGCGCAGGCTCTCGCCCTCCCTCAGCAGGAAGTGCGCGACGAGTGCGACGGGGACGAGGGCCGACGCGATCCCGAACAATTGCCAGGCGAGATCGAGCCACGGACGGCCCGGCGCGGCCGAGGCGTTGAGGGTGGCCGCCTGGTCCTTGAGACCTCCCGGTTTGGTGACCGATCCGACAAAGCTGATCAGGGCGGACACTCCACTCGCACCGAGCGAAACCCCCAGAACGAGCAGCGCCTCGGACCGGAGAATCCGCCGCGTGGGCCGCTCCAGCGGAAAAGTTTCGGCCACCTGCCCTGCCTCCACCTGCACACCTGCCTTCAGTTCGGAAATCCCGCCTCATGCCCATCTTCGCCCCGCTAGGGTCTCGAAAGAACATACGAAGATCGTGCGCGACAGGCCGTTGGGAGGGCACCACCGTCATGGGACGTCACAGCTTGCCCGATCAGTACGGGGCGGGCGGCAGCGACCCCCGTCCCCGCGCGCGCCGCCGCACGGTGGCCATCGCCACGGTTCTGGTGCTGACCGTCGCCGGCGGTACCGCGGTGGCGGCGCAGAGCGGTCTGCTGTCCTTCGGTTCCTCCTGCCGGAAGGACGCGGTACGGCTGAAACTCGCCGCCTCCCCCGACATGGCACCCGCCCTGCGCGCGGCGGCCGGACAGGCCCGGGACGAGGCGATCACCTCCGACGGGCAGTGCCTGAACGTCTCGGTGACCGCCGAGGAGTCGTACAAGTTCGCGGACAGCCTCAAGGCGGGCAAGCACCCGGACGTGCAGGTGTGGGTGCCCGACTCGGAGTTGTGGGTGACCCACGTCTCGTCGGCCGCCGACAGCGATGCGACGGAGGTGACCCCCGCGGGCAACGTGGCCTCCACGCCGGTCGGGGTGGCGATGGTCCCGGCCGCCGCGAAGTCGCTGGGGTGGCCGAAGAAGACGTACACCTGGCTGGACCTGGCCGGTGCCACCCTGCAGGACGACTCGCTGCGGCTGGGCGCGGCCGATCCGGCGCGCAGCGCGACCGGGCTGCTGGCGCTCACCGAGCTGAGCACGGCCGCCGCCAAGGTCAAGGACGGGGCCACCCAGGCTGCGGCGACGATGAAGACGCTGTCGCAGCGGATCTCGGACACCGACAGCCAGGTCCTGGACACCCTCCCGCGCGACTCCTCGGGCACCGAGCAGGGTAATCCGAAGCGCAACCAGGCACTGGTCCTCAGCGAGCAGTCGGCGTTCGCGTACAACGCGTCGGCCGACGGCGACGAGCGGCTCGACCTGTTCTATCCGAAGGACGGCTCGCCCAGGCTGGACTATCCGTACAACCTGGTCGACCAGGAGCGGCTGACCACGGACCAGAGCCGGGCCGCGATCCGGTTCCTGACCTATCTGACCCAGCCCGCGCAGCAGAAGCTGATGGTGAAGTACGGCTTCCGCACCGATGACGAGGACGCGCCGAAGGCGGTGGTCGCCAAGGCGGGCGGTATCAGTCCGCAGCCGTACGCGGCCCCGGCGCCCGAGCCCGCCTCCGACGCTGCGCTCCAGGAGGCGCTGGGCACCTGGACGATCACGGTGCAGAGCGCGCGGATCACCACGGTCGTCGACGCGTCCGCCTCGATGTCGGAAGCGGTGCCGGGGACCGGGCAGTCGCGGATGGACGTCACCAAGGCGTCGCTGCTCCAGGCGCTGGCCACCTTCACGCCCGAGGACGAGATCGGGCTGTGGGAGTTCTCCACGAAGCTCGACGGCGACAAGGACTACCGCGTCCTGGTGCCGACCGAGCGGCTCGGCGACCGCACAAGCGACGGCACCCAACGCGACCGGCTCTCGGCGGCGTTCGGCGGTCTGAAGCCGGTGCCGAACGGCGCGACGGGGCTCTACGACACCACACTCGCCGCGTACAAAGCGGCCACGTCCTCTTACGCGAAGGGGAAGTTCAACGCGCTGGTCATTCTGACCGACGGGGTCAACCAGGACCCGGGGAGCATCTCGCGGACCACGCTCCTCAAGCAGTTGCGGCAACTCGCCAGCCCCGAGCGGCCGGTGCCGCTGATCATGATCGCGGTGGGTCCGGACGCCGACAAGGAGGAGGCCCGGCAGATCGCCGAGGCGACCGGCGGTTCGGGCCACGAGGTGAGCGACCCGACTCAGATCCAGTCGGTGATCCTCCAGGCCATCGTGGCGGCCGGCGCGTCGGGCGCCTCCGCCAACGCGGGCTGAACCGCGCTCGGTTCACCCCAGCGGCACCGGCTCCGGTAGGCCCACCGGCCAGGTGTGGACGGGTTCCCCGAGGTGCATCAACTCGCTGTAGCGGCGGGTCGTGGCGGCCAGCGCGGCCTCCCTGCCGAGGCCCTGTTCGAGGGCGCGGTGGAAGGTGGCGGACTGCCAGGTCGAGCCGTTGGCCCGGCGTCGGCAGCGCTCGTCGATCACGCCCAAGTACAGGTCCCGGTCGGCGGGTTCGACCCCCCACGCGTCCAGGCCGGCCTCTGCGAGCGGCAGGAGTTCGTCGCGTACGAGGGCCACCGCGTCGATCTCCGTGGTGCCGCCGAGCCGTCCGCGCCGGGGCCAGACGAAGCGGGCGTCGATGCCGTGGCGGCATGCGGCGTCGAAGTTGGCGGCGGCCGCCTCGAAGGGCAGCCGGGTCCACACCGGGCGCGACTCCTCGGCGAGGGCGCGGACCACGCCGTAGTAGAACGCGGTGTTGGCGATGACGTCGGTGACGGTGGGGCCCGCGGGCAGGACGCGGTTCTCCACGCGCAGGTGCGGGACGCCGTCGGCGATGCCGTAGACGGGGCGGTTCCAGCGGTACACCGTGCCGTTGTGCAGGACGAGTTCGGCGAGGGTGGGGATGCCGCCCTTGTCGAGCACGTCGAGGGGCTCCTCCTCGTCGTGGACGGGGAGCAGGGGCGGGAAGTAGCGCAGGTTCTCCTCGAAGAGGTCGTACGCCGACGTGACCCAGCGTTCGCCGAACCAGGTGCGGGGGCGGACGCCCTGGGCCTGGAGTTCGGGCGGGCGGGTGTCGGTGGCCTGCTGGAACAGCGGCGGGCGGGACTCGTGCCACAGCTCACGGCCGAACAGGAAGGGCGAGTTGGCGCCCACGGCGATCTGGGCGGCGGCGACGGCCTGGGCCGCGTTCCACACGTCGGCGAAGCGGTCCGGGGTGACCTGGAGGTGCAACTGCACGGAGGTGCAGGCGGCTTCGGGCGCGATGGAGCCGGAGGTGCAGAGGAGGTGCTCGACGCCTTCGATGTCGAGGACGAAATCCTCGCCGCGGGCGGCCACGATCTGGTCGTTGAGCAGGGTGTAGCGGTCGACCGCGGAGAGATTCGAGGAGACCAGGTCGTCCCGGTCGAGCGTCGGCAGAATGCCGATCATCACTATTCCGGCGTCGACCTCGCCCGCTTTCCGATGGGCATATGCCAGTGACGTACGGATCTCCTCGGCGAGCCGGTCGAATACCCGGCCTTCCAATCGGTGTGGGGCAATGTTGACTTCCAGATTGAACATGGCGAGTTCTGTTTGGAAATCTCGGCTCGCGATGCGTTCGAGAACCTGTCCATTCAACATTTTCGGCAGGCCGTCGGAGCCGGCGAGGTTCAGTTCGATCTCCAGCCCCATGAGGTTCTTGGGGCGGTCGAACCGCTTCTCGGCCAGCAGCCGCTCCAGTCCCGTCAGGCACCGCCGCAGCTTGGCGCGGTAACGCTGGCGGTCGGCCAGCTCGAACGGCCCCGCCACCACCTTCTCGCCCATCGAAGCGTCACCTCCTCGTCCCGGGTCAGGAAGGATGATGCCCAGACCTGGCGATCGATAACGTCCCGGAGCGGCGCGGAGCCCGCTACTCTGGTCGGACGTGACCCGCGGCACATTCACGAGGCATGCGGCAACTTGCGGTTCCGCGCCAATGAAGACCTCGTGAAAAACGCCGACGAGAATGGGCCGACCGCAGCGGCGGCATATCCCGAGGTCATCGACCCGGGTTCGGCCCAAAATCGGGATGATTCCCGCGAATCACTGGCCGAATAGTCCCTTGTTGTTCATACGGGAAACGGTTAGACGAAACACCGTCTGAACACGCGTCGTATAAACTCCGCGAACAAGTCAGAAGGCTGGCGCCCACCGTCCTGGTCCTGCCGTCGAGGTGACGTGCGGCAGGCCCCACCCATGTTCACAGCACCCCGCGGCCCCCGCCTCCTTGACCCCGAGAGCAGACAGCGCCGTCCGCCCCCGTCCCGCCCTCGCGCCACCGTGCCTGTCGAATGAGAGGCGACCCACCATGCCGCTGCATGTCCCCCCGGCTCCCGCGCCCGCCCTGCGCTCCGTTCTCACGGCACTCGGTTCCCCCACCGCCGTCCGCGAGGCCCGAACACCGTCCCTGCGCGCGGCCCAGGGACCGGCAACGCCCGAACTCCCGCTGCCCGTACATGTGTTGGACCGCGTCACCGCGGAAGGGGCAGCCGTCACCCGGCTGGCCGGGTGGCGTTTCCTGATCCGCTGCGGCGACCGCGCGGTCGCCGCGGCCGAGACGATGCTGACCCCCGACGGCTGGGCGTTCTCGCACTTCTTCGAGGGCCCGTACATCACCTCCACCGAGCTGGCGCTGCGCCAGGCCGAGAACATGAAGGGCGCCTACCAGCCGCGCCTTCTCTCGGTACCCGGCCTCTACATGCTCACGCTCTGGCTGCACGGCGACCTCACCGCGGACGGCGCCGAGGGTCACCCCGAGGCGACCGATCTGCTGGTTCCGCTGGCCCCGGCACCGCCCGGCATCGCGGCCCACCGCCCGCACCGGGTCGCCGACTTGCTGCCGGTGCTGACCCATCGGGTGACCCCGGCGCCACTACTCGGTTCACCCGCCTGACTTCACTCCGCAGTCACCCTCGTACCCCGCCGCCGAATTCCCGGTAGCGGGGTACGATCGCGTTTCCGGCCCTATTACGCTCGACATGCTCGTACGAGCAGCAAAAAGCTCGTACGAGCTGGGGAATTGGGATGAACCGTCCGCGCGGGTGAAGCGTCACTAACCTGTGAGAAGCGGTGCTGCTAAATCCCTGCGGATTGACGCCCGTGGGGCAACACTGGGTTCGGAGTGACTCAACACCACGGGGGACGGACATGACCACGACAGAGCGAGAGATCCCACCCATGTGCAAGCACCAGCCACCGTGTCCCACAGCCGAATCCGCCGACCGGGAATCCGCCCGCCTCATGGCGCACCACCCGGAACAGGGCTGGAGCCTGCTGTGCAACGGCGTTCTCCTGTTCGAGGACACCGGTGAGCTACTGCCCGACGGCCAGATCATCGCCCCGCACCGCCAGGTGATGACGGCCGCCTGAGCAATTCACGAACATGAGGGGCCGGCCGCACATACTTCGGTGCGCACCGGCCCCGACGCATATCCGGGGCCGATCACTCCCCGTAGCCGGTCGCTATCCGAGTGCCTCCCGGAGTGCGAAATAGGCGGGCTTGGGCGCGAACTGCTCGTCCCACGGAAGAGCCGCTCCCTCTCCGGGGAAGAACGCCGGAATCCACGAATACTTGTCCGTGTAGTCCCACACGGTCACGCCCACGCACCGGCGCACCGCGAGGCATGCCTCGGTCAGGTCCCGGTACCAGGTGGCCTGCTCGGCCAACTTGGCATCGGTCGCCGGGAGTTGCATCCGGACGTCGACCTCGGTGAGCGCGGTGTCGAGGCCGAGGCGGGAGAAGCGGCGGAGGTTGTCCTCCAGGGTCGTCGGAAAGCCGTACTGGAGCGCCAGGTGGGCCTGGAGACCGATGCCGTCGAGCGGCACGTGCTGGGCCTTCAACTCCTTGGCCAGGGCGTAATAGGCGTCGCTCTTGGGGCCGGTGGCCTCGATGTTGTAGTCGTTGAGGTAGAGCTTGGCGTGCGGATCGGCCTGGTGGGCCCAGCGCAGCGCGTCGGCGATGTAGCCGGGGCCGAGCGTCCGGTACCAGATGGTGTCGCGGTAGGTGCCGTCCTCGTTGAAGGCCTCGTTGACGACGTCCCAGGAGTAGACCTTGCCGCGGTAGTGCCGCACCTCGGTGGTGATGTGCTTCTTCAGTACGGCCCTGAGCTGGTCGGCCGTCCAGGTGCCGGAGGTGAGCCAGTCGGGCAACTGGCTGTGCCAGACCAGGGTGTGGGCGCGGACCCGCTGGTGGTTGGCGCGGGCGAGGTTCACGATCTGGTCGCCGTTGGTCCAGTCGAAGACGCCCTGCTGGGGCTCGGTGGCGTACCACTTCATGCCGTTGCCGGGGGTGATCATGTCGAACTCGCTGCCGAGGATCTTCGTGTACGCGGTGTCGGTCAGCTCGGGGTTGTCGGTGGCGCTGCCGAAGTAACGGCCGTGGCGCTCGGCGAGTTGGGCGAGGGTGGAGGGCTTCTCGTGGGCCTGGGCGGGCGGCCCGGTGGCGATGCCCGCGGCCATGAGGACTGCGGCGAGGGCGCCCGCGAGTCTGAGTCTGTTTCTGCTGATGGGCATGGTGCGACTCCTTTTCATAGGTGGGTGGTTCGTCGTCCGGCGCCCGTCATCCCTTGGTGGCGCCGGCGGTGAGGCCGCCGACGAGCTGGCGCTCGGCAACCGAGTAGAAGGCGAGGGCCGGGATCATCGCCAGCACGAGATAGGCGAAGACGCGGGCCGTGTCGGAGGAGTACTGCCCCTGGAACTGCTGGACACCGATGGGGATCGTCCACCACTTGGGATCGGTGAACACCAGCAGCGGAAGCAGGAAGTTGTTCCAGCTCGCGACCACGGCCAGCACCGACACCGTGCCGAGCGCGGGCCGGGCCATCGGCAGCAGCACCCGCCAGAAGAAGCCGAGCGGACCGCAGCCGTCGAGCGTGGCCGCCTCCTCCAACTCGGCCGGGATCTCCCGGAAGAAGCCGCGCAGGATGACGATGGTCATCGGCAGCCCGAACGCTGCCTGCGGGAGGATCACGCCCAGCGGGTTGTCCAGCAGGTCCAGGGAGCGCAGCAGCAGGAACAACGGCAGCGCGGCCACCGCGAACGGGAACATCAGCCCCATCGTGAACAGCGTGAACAGCAACTCCCGCCCCCGGAAGGCGAATCGGGCGAAGGAGAACGCGGCGAGCGCGGACACCGCGACCACCAGGACCGTCGTCGCCACCGCGATCAGCGTGCTGTTGCCGGCGAGCCGCCAGAAGGAGCCCGAGCCGAGGATGCCGGTGTAGTTGGAGACGACCCACGGGTGGGGCGGCCCGATCGGGTTGCCGGAGAGCTGACTTGTCGACTTGAAGCCGGAGACGACCGCGTACACCAGCGGTACGGCCATCACCACGCCGACGACGACCAGGACCGCGTGCAGCGAAACCGTGGTGCGCGTACGGGACTTCACGCGCCGCCTCCCCGCATGGTGGTGGTCGCGCCCGCCAGGTCGCGGCGGAGCACGAACCGCTGGTAGACGAGGGCGAAGACGAGGCTGATGCCGAACATGGCCACGCTGATCGCGCCGGCGTAGCCGACCTGGTAGCGCTTGAAGCCGTACTGGAACATCGAGATGGCCATGGTCTCGGAGTGGTGGTCGGGGCCTCCGGCGGTGATCACCCAGACCAGGTCGAAGAGTTGGATGGACCCGATGACGGACAGGAAGGCGCTGATCCGGAGCGTCGGCGCGAGCAGCGGCAGGGTGACCCCTCGGAAGCGCTGCCAGGGGCCTGCGCCGTCGACGATCGCGGCCTCGGTCAACTCGGCGGGGATCGCCTGGAGTCCGGCGAGGTAGAGCATCATGTGGAAGCCGAAGTACTTCCACGTCATGACCAGGAAGAGGGTCGCCATCACGGTGGACGGATCGGCGAACCACTTGCCGCCGAGCGCGTCCAGGCCCACGGTGCCCAGGACATGGTCGGCGAGGCCGTCGTCCGGCGCGAAGATCATGCTGAAGAGCACACCGGTGACGACCTCGGACAGGACGTACGGGGCGAAGAACAGCATCCGGTAGACGGGCCGGCCGCGCAGCCGCTGGTTGAGCAGGACCGCCATGGCGAGCGCGAACGGCAGTTGGAGCGCCAGCGACAGTACGACCAGCAGCGCGCAGCGCCACAAGTCGCCCAGGAACACCGGGTCCTGGAAGAGCCGGGTGAAGTTGTCGGTGCCCGTGTAGTCGGAGGGCATCCCGAAGCCGCCCCAGCGGAACAGGGACGCGTAGACCGCGAAGAGGATCGGGAGGAGGACCAGCAGACCGAACAGGGCGAGGGCGGGGAGCTGGAAGGCGATGGCGGTGAGCCAGTTGAGGACGCGGCGCCTTCCCCGGCCGGGGGCGGGTGCGGTGATCGGCGACGCGCGGGGCGCGCGGGACCGCTCTTCGGGGAGGTAGGTAGAGGTCATCTTCTCGGCCTACTGCTCCTCCTTCGCGGTCTGTGTGATCGACGCGGCGACCTGCTTCGGTGACTTGGAACCGGCGATGAGCGCGGCCACGCTGTCGTTGACCTCCTGGCCGACGGCGGGGGCGTAGGCCTGGTCGAGGTAGAGCTGGAATCCGGTGGCGCTCTTCAACTGCTCTTGTACGGCTTTGAGGTTGGGGTCGGTCAGCGCGTCCTCGGCGGCCGTGACCACGGGGATCACCCCGGTCTTGGTGACGAGTTGCCGGTCGGTGGCCGCCGAGGCGAAGAACTTCAGGAAGTCGACGGCCGCCTGCGGTGCACCCTTGCGCAGGGCCAGGCCACCGCCTCCGCCGAACACCTCGGTGAGCGCGCCCTTGCCGCCCTCGACGGTCGGGAACGGGAAGAAGCCCAGGTCGGAACCGATGCCCTTGCCCGCGCTCTTCTGCGTGAGGGGCGCCCACTGGCCCATAAGCTCCATCGCGGCCTTGCCGTTGCCCACGGCGGCCGCCTCGCCGGTCGGCGTGGAGTAGGCGGCGCCGAGGAACCCCTTCTGGAACGGCTGGAGTTGGACCAGATCCTTGAGGTGCTGCCCGGCCGCGACGAACCCGGCGCCGGTGAAGTCCTTGCTGTCGGCGGCCTGTTGGAGGGCGTCGAGGCCGGCGGTGCGCATCGCGAGGTAGGCCCAGTAGTACATGCCGGGCCACTTCTCCTTGCCCGCCAGGCCGATGGGGGTGATCCCGGCGGACTTCAGCTTCCGTACGGCGTCGAGGAACCCGCTCCAGGCGGTGGGGGGTTGGGGAATGCCGGCCCGCTCGAAGAGTGCCTTGTTGTACCAGAAGCCGACCATCCCCATGTCGTCCGGGATGCCGTAGACCTTTCCGTCGAGGAGGTACGCCTGCTTCGCGACCGGCAGGAGCGTGCCCGACCAGGACTTGGTGCTGTCGGTGAGGTCCTCGACGAGTCCGGCGTCCGCCTGCTGCTTCAGGACGCCGCCGCCCCAGGTGTGGAAGACGTCCGGGAGCTTCCCCGAGGCGGTGAGGGCGGTCATCTTGGATTTGTACGACTCGTTCTCCAGCGTGACGATCTTGATCTTGACGCCGGTGTGCTGTGCCTCGAACTGCCGGGCCAGTCCGGCCCAGATGCCTTTCGCGGGTTCGGTGGTGTTGATGTGCCACCACTCCAGGGTGGTCGTCCCCGAGGCCCCTCCGTCCGAGCCTCCTCCGCAGCCGCCGAGTGCCGTCATACCCAGACCGGCAGCGGCGGAGGTGGCCAGGAAACGTCTGCGGGACAGTGCCGACTCGCCCATGGTGCGCTCCTTGGGGTGAAGGTCGAAACTTTCGGAGTCAATCCAGAAAGCTGCGCTGCTGCCGTACCCTAGAGACACCTGTCAAACGGTGGCAATCCCCTGTACCTCGCGAATATCTCGTCAACCACCTTCACCTTCAGCACTCCTGACGCACTGTCGGCTCGTATTCGAACCAGTCGAAGGCCACACTTCCCTCGGTGACGTACATGCCGATCACCCGGCCGGTGAAGCCCCCGGCGACCTCGGTGGAGAGATAGCGGCCGTCCAACTGGGCCAGTTCCACGGCGCCTTGGGGTCCCGTCACGGAGAAGGTGAGGGTGTCGGGGCCACGTGTGGGGACGTCCGCCGTGCTGATGTCGACGGCGAGGGTGAGCGGGCCGGGCGGCACCGGTGCCTCCGCCACCCGCTGCCGTACCGGGCCGATCTCCGCGACCACGCTCACCACTCCCCCGGCGACCTCGATGTCGTAGTGGTGGGCCTCGTCCATGCGGACGGAGAGTCCGGAGCGCCCGGAGCCGGGGTCGATCCGGGCCGCCGCCCGGCAGTCGGGGTGCTGCTGCCGCCGGCCGAGGAAGGCGGGGCCCTCCGTCGCGTGCAGGGTGAGCCAGCCCGGCCGCTCGGTCAGCGACCAGTCGGCGTCCGGCCTGCGGCGCGGGGAGATCCAGGAGAAGGCGAGGGCCGGGGCGTCGAAGTCGTCGCGCATGGGCGGGAGTTGGTGAGGTTGCCAGGTCTCCGGGGCCGGGTGCTGTTCCTGCACCGGACCGACCCGTGGCCAGCCGTCCACCCACTCCACCGGGGTCAGGAACGTCTCACGGCCCAGCACATGGAAACCCGGGAACCAGCCGCGGGGCCGGGTGCCGAGCAGCACCATCCACCAGGTGCCGTCGGGGGCGGTGACGAGGTCGGCGTGGCCGGTGCTCTGGATGGGCCGGTCGGTGCCGCTGTGGGAGAGGATCGGGTTGGCGGGGGCCGGTTCGTAGGGGCCGCGCGGGGAGCGGGCGCGGGCGATCGAGACGCTGTGGCCGTGCGCGGTGCCGCCCTCCGCCAGCATCAGGTACCACCAGTCGCCGACCCGGTAGAGGTGCGGGGCCTCCGGGTGCTGGAGTCCGGTGCCGGACCACACCGGGAGCGGACCCTCCAGGACCTTGCCGGTCGCCGTGTCGATGCGGGCGACCTTCACCCCGGCGACCGCGCACCAACAGGAGCCGTCCTCGTCCCAGGCCAGGTCGGGGTCGATGCCGGGCACGTCGACGACCACGGGGTCCGACCAGGGGCCCTCGGGCCGGTCGGCGGTGACCAGGAAGGTGCCCTTGCCTCGCACATCGGTGGTGATCAGGTGGAAGCGGCCGTCGTGGTGGCGGAGGGTCGGGGCGTAGATGCCGGCCGACGCGGGGGTGTCGTCCGGCAGGTCCAACTGGCTCGGCCGGTCGAGTACGTTGCCGATCTGGCGCCAGTGCACCAGGTCCCGGCTGTGGAAGAGCGGGACCCCGGGGAAGTACTCGAAGCTGGAGCACGCGAGGTAGTAGTCCTCGCCGACCCGGCACACGCTGGGGTCGGGATGGAACCCGCCGATGACCGGGTTGTCGTACGTCCGCATCCGTGTCGGCCCTCCGTCCGGTCCGATCGAATGTTTCGGACCGCTCGACGAACATTACGGAGCGGGACTGTAGGTGGATCCTTCGAGTGGGGCAAGGTCGGACGCATGTCATCCTTCGAAGCGGTAGCCCATACGGGGCTCGGTGATCAGATAGCGGGGGCTGGACGGGGCCCCCTCCAACTTCCGGCGCAACTGGGCCATGTAGACCCGGAGATAGTTGGTCGACGCGGCGGACGGCGGCCCGTAGCCGGGCCAGGAGTTCGTCCATGCTGAAGGGCTTGGTGATGTAGTCGTCGGCGCCCGCGTCGAGGGCGGCGACCGTACGAGCTGCGGGTCGTCCTCCACCACCAGCACCCGTGTCATGGGGGTGCGCCTTTCGTGTGGTCCCTGCCCATCGCGTAACGCCATCAGCTCTTGGTCACAAGGGACTTGAGCGCGATGTTGAGCTCCAGCACGTTCACCGTGGGCTCGCCGATGAAGCCGAGAGTGCGGCCGTCGGTGTGGCTTTTCACCAGCTTCTCGACCTGCGTGACGGAGAGTTGGTTCCGCTCCGCGACCCGGTGCACCTGGAGTTCGGCGTAGGCCGGGGAGATGTCCGGGTCCAGGCCGGAGCCGGAGGAGGTGACGGCGTCGGCGGGCACCTGGGAGGGCTTGACGGTGTAGCCGGGCACTGAGTTGTCCTTGACGACCGCCGCCTTGGCCTTCTCCACCTGCTGGAGCAGCACCTTGCTGTCGGCGGAGAGGTTGGTGGCACCGGAGAGGATCAACTTGTACTGGGTGTTGACCGAGTTCGTGCCCAGTCCATTGGCGGGGCGCGGCTGGAAGTAGTCGAGGCTGTAGCCCTGTTGGCCGATGAGCGAGGAACCGACAACCTTGCCCTCCGATTTGATCTCCGAGCCGTTCGCCTTGCCGGGGAAGACCGCCTGCGCGATACCGGTGACCACCAGCGGGTAGATGACACCCGTCACCAGGGTCAGCACCAGGAGCGCACGCAGGCCGGCCCACAGCAACCGGGCCGTATTGGATACCGAGTTGTTCATGATGGATCAGCCGATCCCGGGGATGAGTGAGATGAGCAGGTCGATGATCTTGATGCCGATGAAGGGGGCGATCAGCCCGCCGATGCCGTAGATCCCGAGGTTGCGGCGGAGCATCTTGTCGGCGCTGACCGGCCGGTACCGCACACCCCGCAGGGAGAGCGGCACCAGGGCGATGATGACCAGCGCGTTGAAGATGACGGCGGACAGGATCGCGGAGTCCGGCGAGGACAGCCGCATGATGTTGAGCTTGTCCAGGCCCGGGTAGACCGCCGCGAACAGCGCCGGGATGATCGCGAAGTACTTCGCGACGTCGTTGGCGATCGAGAAGGTCGTCAACGCGCCCCGGGTGATGAGGAGTTGCTTGCCGATCTCGACGATCTCGATGAGCTTGGTCGGGTTCGAGTCGAGGTCGACCATGTTGCCGGCCTCCTTCGCGGCCGACGTGCCCGTGTTCATCGCCACGCCGACGTCTGCCTGCGCGAGTGCCGGGGCGTCGTTGGTGCCGTCGCCGGTCATCGCGACCAGTTTGCCGCCGGCCTGCTCCCGCTTGATGAGCGCCATCTTGTCCTCGGGAGTGGCCTCCGCGAGGAAGTCGTCGACCCCGGCCTCGTCCGCGATCGCCTTGGCGGTCAGCGGGTTGTCACCCGTGATCATGACGGTCTTGATCCCCATGCGGCGCAGCTCGTCGAACCGCTCGCGCATGCCCGCCTTGACGACGTCCTTGAGGTGGATGACGCCCAACACCCGTGCGCCTTCGGTGTCTTCGACGGCCACCAGCAGCGGGGTGCCGCCGGCCGCGGAGATCCGTTCGGTGAGCACGCCGGCGTCCTCGGACACCTCGCCGCCCCGCTCCCGGACCCAGGCGACGACCGAACCGGCCGCGCCCTTGCGGATCCTGCGCCCGTCGACGTCCACGCCGGACATCCGGGTCTGGGCGGTGAAGGCGATCCACTCGGCGTGGGTCAACTCGCCCTGGTGGCGCTCCCGCAGACCGTACTTCTCCTTCGCCAGGACGACGATGGAGCGGCCCTCGGGCGTCTCGTCGGCCAGCGAGGAGAGCTGGGCGGCGTCGGCGAGATCGGCCTCGGCGGTGCCGGTCACCGGCACGAACTCGGCGGCCTGGCGGTTGCCCAGGGTGATGGTGCCGGTCTTGTCCAGCAGCAACGTCGACACGTCACCGGCGGCCTCAACTGCCCTGCCGGACATGGCCAGTACGTTGCGCTGCACCAGCCGGTCCATGCCCGCGATGCCGATCGCGGAGAGCAGCGCACCGATCGTGGTCGGGATGAGACAGACCAGGAGGGCCACCAGGACGACCAAGGTGAGGTGCGTGCCCGCGTAGTCCGCGAACGGCGGCAGCGTGGCGCAGGCCAGCAGGAAGACGATGGTGAGGGACGCCAACAGGATGTTCAGGGCGATCTCGTTCGGCGTCTTCTGCCGGGCGGCGCCCTCGACCAGGGCGATCATCCGGTCGATGAAGGTCTCGCCGGGCTTCGTCGTGATCTTGATGACGATGCGGTCGGAGAGGACCTTCGTGCCGCCGGTGACGGCGCTGCGGTCGCCGCCGGACTCACGGATGACGGGCGCGGACTCGCCGGTGATGGCCGACTCGTCGACGCTCGCCACACCGTCCACGACGTCACCGTCGCCGGGGATGATGTCGCCGGCCTCGCAGACGACCAGGTCACCGATGCGCAGTTCGGTGCCGGGGACCTGCTCCTCGGTGGATCCGTTGAGCCGCCTGGCCACGGTGTCGGTCTTGGCCTTTCGCAGGGTGTCGGCCTGTGCCTTGCCACGGCCCTCGGCGACCGCCTCCGCCAGGTTGGCGAAGACGACCGTCAGCCACAGCCAGACGCTGATCGCCCAGCCGAACCAGTCGCCCGGGTCCTTGAAGGAGAAGACCGTGGTGAGGACGGACCCGATCCACACCACGAACATCACGGGCGACTTGACCATCACCCGCGGGTCGAGCTTGCGGCACGCGTCGGGCAGGGACCTGATCAGTTGCTTCGGGTCGAAGAGGCCCGCGCCGACCCGTCCTTCGTCCTTGTGGCCGGTCGGCACGTCGTCGTGCGGCGCGCGGGTCGGAGTGGCTGTGGACATCGAGTCCTCTGACTTTTCTGTACGGGTAGTCATGACGCCAGCCCCTCGGCCAGCGGCCCCAGCGCCAGGGCCGGGAAGTAGGTCAGACCGGTGATGATGAGGATCGCGCCCACCAACAGGCCCACGAAGAGCGGCTTGTGGGTGCGCAGGGTGCCCGCGGTCTCCGGGACGGGCCGCTGGTCGGCCAGTGAGCCGGCCAGGGCCAACACGAACACCATCGGCAGGAAGCGGCCCAGCACCATCGCGAGCCCCGTCATGGTGTTGAACCAGTCGGTGTTCGCGTTCAGGCCGGCGAACGCCGAGCCGTTGTTGTTGGCGGCCGAGGTGAAGGCGTACAGCACCTCGGAGAAGCCGTGCGCGCCGGAGTTGAGCATCGAGTGCGGCGGGGTCGGCAGCGCCATGGAGGCGGCCGTGAAGATCAGCACCAGGACCGGAGTGATCAGGATGTAGCAGGCCGCGAGCTTCATCTCGCGGGTGCCGATCTTCTTGCCGAGGTACTCGGGCGTACGGCCGACCATGAGTCCGGCGATGAACACCGCGATGACCGCCATGATCAGCATGCCGTAGAGGCCGGAGCCGGTGCCGCCGGGCGCGATCTCGCCCAACTGCATGCCCAGCATGGTGATTCCGCCGCCGAGGCCGGTGAACGAGGAGTGGAAGGAGTCCACCGCGCCCGTCGAGGTCAGGGTGGTCGACACCGCGAAGATCGAGGAGGCGCCGACGCCGAAGCGCTGTTCCTTGCCCTCCATCGCACCGCCCGCGAGCTGGAGCGCCGGGCCGTGGTGGGCGAACTCGGTCCACATCATCAGGGCGACGAAGCCGACCCAGATGATGGCCATGGTGGCGAGGATCGCGTAGCCCTGCTTGATGGAGCCGACCATCACGCCGAAGGTGCGGGTCAGCGCGAACGGGATGACCAGGAGCAGGAAGATCTCGAAGAGGTTGGTGAACGGGGTCGGATTCTCGAAGGGGTGCGCGGAGTTGGCGTTGAAGTAGCCGCCACCGTTGGTACCGACCTCCTTGATGGCCTCCTGCGAGGCGACCGCCCCGCCGTTCCACTGCTGGTGCCCACTCATGAACTGACCGACTTCATGTATGCCGGAGAAGTTCTGGATGGCCCCGCACGCCACCAGCACGATCGCGGCGACGACGGAGAGCGGAACCAGGATGCGGATGACACCGCGCACCAAGTCGGCCCAGAAGTTGCCGAGTTCACCGGCGCGGGAGCGAGCGAAGCCCCGTACGAGAGCCACCGCGACGGCGATGCCCACGGCGGCGGAGACGAAGTTCTGTACGGCGAGGCCGGCGGTCTGTACGACGTGACCCATGGTCTGCTCGCCGTAGTACGACTGCCAGTTGGTGTTCGTCACGAACGACACGGCCGTGTTGAACGACTGCGCCGGATTCACCGAGGAGAAGCCCAGCGAGCCGGGCAGAATGCCCTGGATCCGCTGGAGCAGATAGAGGAAGAGCACACCGACCGCCGAGAAGGCGAGCACACCGCGCAGATAGGCGGGCCAGCGCATCTCGGTGTTCGGGTCGGCGCCGATGCCCTTGTAGATCCACTTCTCGACCCGCAGATGCCTGTCGGAGGAGTAGACCCTGGCCATGTAGGTGCCGAGGGGGATGTAGGCGAGGGCCAACGCGCCTATGAGGGCGAGCAGTTGGAGGACGCCGGCGAGTACGGGACCCATGGGATCGCTCAGAACCTCTCCGGGAAGATCAGGGCGAGGACGAGATAGCCCAGCAGGGCGACGGCCACGATCAGGCCGACGCCCATTTCAAAATTGAATGCAGCCTCGGCGGTCACAGCTTCGTCACCCCCTTGGCGACGAAGGCCACCAGCGCGAAGACCGCGATCGTGGTGACGACGAAGGCCAGATCGGCCATCGTGAGCTCCTGGAGTGAGGTGCGAAGGGAACGGACACTTCGAGGTAACCCCGCCCGTGACCGGATATGACCGCCGTTGACGGGTCCCTTACGGCGGTGCGTACGCCTTTGACGGGACTCATACGGCGGGACCTCACCGGTCCTGCGGTCCCCGGCCGCGTTAGGGTGATCTCGGTGTGCCGGGAAGTCTGGTCGGCGGGGAGTCCACATGGGCTCGTCCGAGGCCCCAGGGGGACGGCATGCGCAGCGTCGGTACGGTTCTCGCTCTCGTGGTGCTGGCGACGCTGGTGGCGACGTTCGCCCGCCGGTGGCGCATCCCGGCGCCCTCCCTGCTCGTGGTCGCCGGCCTCGCCGTAGCGCTGCTGCCGGGTACGCCGTCGATCGAGATCAGCCCGGATGTGATCGGCCTGGTCGTCCTGCCGCCGCTGCTCTACGCCAGTGCCGAGGACATGTCGTGGCGCGAGCTGAAGGCGGTGTGGAAGCCGGTCGGGATCCTCGCGATCGGTCTGGTCCTGGCGTCCGCGGCGGCGGTGGGCTGGGTGGCGTCGCGGGTGACCCCGCTGTCCTGGCAGATGGCGTTGGTGCTCGGCGCGGTCCTGGCCAGCACCGACCCGGTGGCCGTCACCGCGCTGGGCCGCCGGCTCGCGCTGCCGCCCCGGGTCCAGGCGCTTGTGCAGGCGGAGTCCCTGTTCAACGACGCGACCTCGCTGGTCCTGTTCCGGGTCGCGGTGAGCATCGCGGTGGCCTCGGCGGCGGCCGACTGGGGCGCGGCGGGCGGTGAGTTCGTCGTGCTCGCGGGTGGCGGCACGGTCATCGGGGCGGCCGTCGCCTACGTCGTGACGCTGATCCGGCGACGCACCGAGGACCCGGTCCTGGAGACGGTGATCGCCCTCGTCACGCCGTACGCGGCCTACGTCCTGGCGGAGGGCGCCCACACCTCCGGCGTGACCTCCGTCGTGGTGGCGGGCGTGGTGCTGGGCGGTCGCGGCGACCGGCTCACCAACGCCCGCATCCGACTCCAACTGCACGCCGTCTACGGCACGGTGGTGTTCCTGCTGGAGAGCGTGGTGTTCTCGCTGATCGGACTCGCGCTGCCCGCCCAGGTGCGGGCGCTGTCCGACGGCGACCGCGCGTGGCCGCTGTACGCGCTCGCGGTGGCGGGCACCCTGATCGCCGTACGACTGCTGTGGCTGGCGCCGCTGTCGGCGGTGGTGCAGCGCAAGGGCGGGACGCACCGGGTGAACTGGCGGGTGCCGATGGTGCTGACCTGGGCGGGCACCCGGGGTGTCCTTCCGCTGGCGGCGGCCCTGTCGATCCCGGAGGTGACGAAGAGCGGCGCCACGCTCACCGACCGCCCGCTGGTGCTCGTCCTCACCACCTCGGTCGTGGTCGTCACCCTCGTCGTGCAGGGTTTCACGCTCGCACCGGTGGTCCGCCGCTCCGGCATCGCCCTGGAACCGGACCACACGGAACGCGAAGAGGCGTCCGCCCTCTGCCGGTTGGCGGACGCGGGCATCCGCCGCCTCGACGAACTCGCGGAGCTGGAGGCCGTACCCGACGTGGTCCTCGACCGCCTCCGCCGCGGCCTCAACGCCCGCCTCGACGACGCCCGCGACCGCCTCTCCGACGACAACGGCGTGGCCCACGCGGACTCCGCCGACCTGATCTACCGCCAACTTCGCCGCGACCTGATCGCCGTGGAGGCGGTGGAACTGCAACGCCTCTACGACGACCACGCCATCAGCGACACGACCCGCAGACGGCTCCAGCGGTCCCTGGACCTGGAGGAGGCGAGGCTGGCGGACGTCTGACGCGGCGAGGCTCCGGGCCGCCCTTCCCGAAGGCGCCGCGCGAGGCTCCCTCGGGCTCGCCGGGCGCGGACCCGGCAAGCGGCCGCCGTCCCGCTCCGGACCACCGGCCCACCTCGCACGCCGTAACGCTCGGTATCCGCCGAGGATCACCACCCGCCCGCGCCCCCCATACAGCGCAGCCCACCCCGGACCGGTCCCAGCCACCTCTTCCTGATGCGCTCCTGCCGTCCACCCCGCCAGTCTTAACGGAAGATTGACGCCCACGACCCCCTCATCCATGGGCCCACGCGTCACTCTCCGCTTACGCTGGTGCCGCCGTCCGCGTGATGGCCAGAAACCGCACGCTGACCCGCACCTCAGGAGCCCGCCGATGGCCACGACCGAACACCCTCCTCCCAGTCGCCTGCGCGTCTGGATGCTGGAGGGGCTGGCCGACATGGGCAAGGGCGGGCAGGCCGCGCAGACCGCGCCGGAACCCGAGCAGCACGCCCACCAGGGCCAGCGCTGGTGGCGGGTGATGTGTCTGACCGGCGTCGACTACTTCTCCACCCTCGGCTACCAGCCGGGGATCGCGGCCCTCGCGGCCGGACTGCTCTCCCCGGTCGCGACGATCGTGCTCGTGGTGGTCACCCTGGCCGGCGCCCTGCCCGTGTACCGGCGGGTCGCCGAGGAGAGCCCGCACGGCGAGGGCTCGATCGCGATGCTGGAGCGGCTGCTGTCGTTCTGGAAGGGCAAGCTCTTCGTCCTCACCCTGCTCGGGTTCGCGGCGACCGACTTCCTGATCACCATCACCCTGTCGGCGGCGGACGCCTCCACCCACCTCGTGGAGAACCCGCATCTGACGAACGCCCTGCACGACAAGCAGATGCTGATCACGCTCATCCTGGTCGCCCTGCTCGGCGCGGTGTTCCTGAAGGGCTTCCTGGAGGCGATCGGCGTCGCCCTGTACCTGGTGGCGATCTACCTGAGCCTCAACGTGGTGGTCGTGATCGTCGGCATGTGGCACGTGCTCACCGAGGCCCATGTGGTCACCGACTGGACCAGCGCCCTGACCACCGAGCACGGCAACGTCTTCGCGATGGTCGGCGTCTCCCTGCTGGTCTTCCCCAAGTTGGCGCTCGGTCTGTCCGGCTTCGAGACCGGCGTGGCCGTGATGCCGCACGTCGAGGGCGACCCCGACGACACCCACGAGAACCCCAGGGGCCGGATCCGGGACACCAAGAAGCTGCTGACGACGGCCGCGCTCATCATGAGCGTGTTCCTGATCGCCACCAGCTTCATCACCACCGTGCTGATCCCGGAGAAGGAGTTCAAGGTCGGCGGCGATGCCAACGGCCGTGCGCTCGCCTATCTCGCGCACCAGTACCTGGGCAACGGCTTCGGCACGGTCTACGACCTCTCGACCATCGCCATCCTGTGGTTCGCCGGCGCCTCCGCGATGGCCGGTCTGCTCAACCTGATGCCGCGCTATCTGCCCCGCTACGGCATGGCCCCGCACTGGGCCCGCGCGGTGCGCCCGATGGTGATCGTCTTCACGCTCGTCGCGTTCCTGGTCACCTGGATCTTCGACGCCAGCGTCGACGCCCAGGGCGGCGCCTACGCCACCGGCGTCCTGGTCCTGATGTCCTCGGCCGCGATCGCGGTGACCATCGCGGCCCGCCGCGCCCAGCAGCGCAACTGGACGGTCGCCTTCGGCATCGTCTCGGCGGTCCTGCTCTACGTCACCGTCGTGAACGTCATCGAACGCCCCGACGGTGTGAAGATCGGCGCCTGCTTCATCGCCGGCATCATCCTGGTCTCCCTGCTGTCCCGGCTGGCCCGCGCCTTCGAACTCCGCGTGACGAGCGTGCAGTTGGACCCCATGGCGGAACGATTCATCCGCGACATGGCCAGCCGCAAGATCCGCTTCGTCGCCAACGAGCCCGACAACCGAGACAAGGCCGAGTACCGCGACAAGATCGAGCAGATCCGCACCGACAACGACATCCCCGGCGAGGACTTCGTCTTCGTCGAGGTGACGGTCCTCGACGCCTCCGAGTTCGAGGCGGGCCTGACCGTGCGCGGTGAGGTCCTGCACAACCGCTACCGGGTGCTGACCCTGGAGTCCTCCTCCATCCCGAACGCCCTGGCCGCGCTGATGCTGCACGTCCGCGACACGACGGGCTGCACCCCGCACATCTACTTCGAGTGGACCGAGGGCAACCCCTTCGCCAACTTCCTCCGCTTCTTCCTCTTCGGCCAGGGCGAGGTCGCCCCGGTCACCCGCGAGGTCCTGCGCGAGGCGGAACCGGACCGCACCCGGCGTCCGCGCGTGCACACCGGCTGAGGACGGCACCGTAAGAGACACGACAAAATCCGGTCGCGCAGCGTAAGAGGCCCGTCAGCGGCCCACGCGGCGCACGCGTCGCGCCCTACGGTCGGCCTCATGCGGCACAGCACCCCACCACCGGACCCGGCCGGCGACCGCCACTGGCGCGGCGACGCCCAACTGGCGGCGGGCTGCGCGCTCGGCTTCCTCGGCATGACCCTGCTGGTCGACTGGGACGCGGGCACCCTGACCCTGGCCCGCGCACTTCTGTGGTGCGCCATGTCGACGACGCTCCTCGCCGTCCTGCTGCCGCACCGCGTCACCGCCGGCCCCGGCTGGCTCACCGTGGACAGCCCGCTGCTGCGGCGCACGGTGCACACGGACGCGCTGACCGTCGTACGGCAGTACGGCGATGTCTCCGCGCGTCTGGTCCTTCGGGACGCGCACGGGCAATGGCTCGAACTCGACCCCCGGGTCCTGGTCGCCAACCCCCTGCTCTGGCACGAACTGGACACGGGCATACGGCACTCGATGGAGCGCGGCACGCTGCGTCAGGGCACCGATGTCCGGCGTCACCTGGGCCATCTGATCGACGACGAGACGGCGCGGTCGGTCCTCAAGGCGTCGGGGATTTCCTGACCGCGTGCCGGGTCCTGCGCACCAGGACCTTCCCGAACCCGATCTGGCCGACGATCTCGATCCGCAGATCGACCGGGGCCCCCGCGTCACCGGGCCCACGTGTCTTGACCTTGCCGTAGCCGGTCACCAGGGAGTCGGTGTCCACCACGACACCCGGCCCGATGATCAGCCGCAGCTTGCCCAGGTGCATGTCCAGGTCGATGCGCAGGGTGTCCTGGGTGATCACCGCCTGCGTGAAGTCGAGCGTGACATCGCCCAGGTGCGAGACGATCTCCAGCCGGCGCGGCACCACCCAGCCCTCACCGCGCCGCGTCGAACTGCCGCGCTGCTCGATCCGGCCGACGTCCTTGACCTCCACCGCGCCCGCGCCCGCCTCCACCGTCACCGGCAGATCGGCCGTCAGGACCGCCAACTCCCCCAGTGTGCGGGCGGTCAGGGCCGCCTCCACGCGCTCGTCGAGCTCCTCGGCGGTCAGCCGTCCGTCGCCGGCCGCGCCGGTCAGCACGTCCACGACGCGGTCCCGGTCCGCATGCGAGGCCCGCAACCCGGTCGTGCCCGTCAGCTCACCCGACATACCCACACCCCCATCGACGCCCTGGCGCTATATCGCGTTATACCCCAGAGCCGATCCCCCGTCCACCGCCTCGCGTCCGTGGCCCAGGCCCTGTCGTCACATTTGCGTCTGCCCGGCGACGCCATGCACGCTCCCCCACTGCCTCAAGGGCGTGAAAGGTGCCCCCACTCGCCGCACCGGGCCCAGACCCAAGTACGTCCAGTACGAGGATCTGGGCCCGGCACGCCGAGAGCACGCACCTACGGCGACATCAGCCGCTCCCGCGTCGGGCACCGGGCCGCTCTCCGGGCGACGACGGGAATGCGACGACAGGACCTAGGGTGGCGCGTATGCAGTCCTACACAATCGGCCAGGCGGCGCGGCTGCTCGGCGTGAGCCCGGACACCGCACGGCGCTGGGCGGACGCCGGGCGGGTGACGACCCATCGGGACGAGGCCGGGCGCCGGCTCATCGACGGGGTCGCCCTGGCCGCGTTCTCGGTCGAGTTGGCGAAGGCGGGCGGTGTCGAGGAGGACCCCTCCTACACCTCGGTGCGCAACGCCTTCCCCGGCATCGTCACCGCCATCAAGCTCGGCGATGTCGCGGCCCAGGTCGAGATCCAGGCGGGCCCGCACCGGCTGGTCTCACTGCTGACCCGGGAGGCCGTCGAGGAACTCGGCCTGGAGGTCGGCATGGAGGCCACCGCCCGCGTGAAGTCGACGAACGTACATATCGACCGCGTGTGAGATGTGCGGTGGCCCCATCCGTCACTTGGTGACGGAGTAGGAGTGGGCGCCGGTACCGGCCAGCGCACCCCCGTCCACGATCAGGTACTCGTCACGGATCGGCCGCCCGGCGAAGAAGGCCTCCAGGATCTCCCGGGTGCCCGCCGCGTACCGGGCCTGTGCCGACAGCGAGGAGCCGGAGATGTGCGGGGTCATGCCGTGGTGCGGCATGGTCCGCCAGGGGTGGTCGGCCGGAGCGGGCTGCGGGAACCACACGTCACCGGCGTAACCCGCCAACTGCCCGGCGCGCAGAGCCCGGTCGACGGCGTCCCGGTCGACGATCCTCGCCCGCGCGGTGTTGATGAGATACGCGCCGCGCTTCATCTGCGCGAGCAGCTTGTCGCCGAACAGCCCTTCCGTCTCCGGGTGCAGCGGCGCGTTGATCGTCACGACGTCGCAGTGCGGCACCATGTCGGCGGCCGACTCGTGCCAGGTGAGCCCGAGTTCCCCTTCGGTCTCGCGCGGCAGCCGGTACCGGTCGGTGTAGTGCAGTGTCACGTCGAAGGGCGCGAGCCGCCGCAGCACGGCGAGCCCGATCCGCCCGGCCGCGACCGTGCCGACGTGCATGCCTTCGAGGTCGTACGAACGGGCCACGCAGTCCGCGATGTTCCAGCCGCCGTCGAGCACGACCTGGTGGGAGGGCAGGTAGTTGCGGACGAGGGAGAGCGTCATCATCACGACGTGCTCGGCGACGCTGATGCTGTTGGAGTACGTCACCTCCGCGACCGTCACACCGTGCGCGACCGCCGCGTCGAGGTCGACGTGGTCGGAGCCGATGCCGGCGGTGACCGCGAGCTTGAGGTTCTTTGCGGCGGCGATCCGCTCGGGGGTCAGATAGGCGGGCCAGAACGGCTGCGAGATCACGATGTCCGCGTCGGCCAGCTCACGGTCGAAGACCGAGCCCTCGTCGTCCTTGTCGGAGGTGACCACGAGGGTGTGCCCGGCGCCCTCCAGATAGGCGCGCAGGCCGAGTTCACCGGAGACGCTGCCGAGGAGATGCCCGGGCGTGAAGTCGACCGCCTCGGGGGTTGGGGTGCTCTGGCCGCCCGGATAGTGGTCGATCACGGGCAGGTCGTCGCGGGCGTACGAGGTCGGGTATCCGTCGGTGGGGTCGTCGTACAGGACACAGAGAACCTTGGCCATGTCGCGGCTCCTCAACTCCGTTGTCGGAAGGTGCACTTCACGATCCTCGGAGTGAATCGCCCTGGTCAAAGCGAACGTTGCTATGCCGGGATAGCCAGCTCCTATCAGCGGCCGTCGCCCAGGTAGGTGTGCAGCAGTTCGTCCAGCGCGTCCCGTACGCCCGCCTCCCTCGCGACCTTCAACAAGGCCTCCGCCAGCACGGATTGGGGCTCGCTGCGGGCGACGACCAGTCCGACGCGGGGACCGTGCGCGGGCCCGTTCAGCGGCACCACCCGCATCCCCTCGGGTACGTCGAACATGTGCAGCCACGCGTGCGAGATCACGCTGGACCAACGCCCGCCGGGCAGCAGCGTGTAGAGCCCGGCGACGCTGTCGGACTCGATCGCCGGGGACGCCGTGGCACCCTCGGCGGCGAAGCACTCGTCCATGATGCGGCGGTTGCGCATCCGCGAGTTGAGCAGACAGAGGGGCAGGGTGGCCGCCTGTGCCCAACTGGCCCTGGAGACGGCGCCGAGCGGGCCGTCGACGGGGGTCAGGAGGACGTACCGCTCCTCGTAGAGCGGGAAGCGGCGCACGTTGCGCAGAGTGTCGTCGTCCAGGTAGGTCATCGCCGCGTCCAGCTCGAACTCGGCGAGCCCGTGGGTGATGTCGACGGACGCCAGCGACTCCAGGGCGACCCGGGCCCGGGGGTGCCGTTCGCAGAACGGGGTGGTGAGCAGGGAGGCGGCGGGCAGCGCGGTGGGCACCACGCCGAGCCGCAGGGTGCCGGTCAGCCCGCCGCGCAGGGCGGACAACTCCTGGTGCAGGGCGTCCCGTTCGGCCAGGATGCGATGTGCCCAGGCCAGCACCACCTCGCCCTCCGGGGTCAGCCCCTCGTACCGTCTGCCGCGCCGCACGATCGGCACGTCCAGTTCGTGCTCCAGCCGCCGGATCGCGGCCGACAGCGAGGGCTGCGAGACATAGCAGGCCGCCGCGGCGCGCGCGAAGTGCCGCTCACGGGCGAGCGCGACGAGATACTCGAGCTGACGGAGCAGCATCACCAACCTTCCCTGGAACGTGCAGGGTAGGCACCGCGCCGTATCCCCCGTCCACCCGTATCGCACTGATCCCACTGATGTGCCGGGCTCCGCAACGGTCCTGCGGAAGCACCAGTTGCGGTCCCGTGCGGTCGAGCGGGGTGTCGTCGATGCTGACAGCGAGCAGAACAGGGGCATGAGCGAAGTCGGGATCGATCTCGGCCCACGACAGCAGCGCGTGGTGCCCGTCCGCACCGCTCACCGCGATGAGGAAGCGCAGCCGGTCCTTGCGGCGGACGGGGTCGAAGCCGGGACCGGCCGCGGACAGGACGTCGTAGAGGCGCGGTCCCGTGAAGCGGTGCACCTGGGTGCCGCTGGTGGCGCACTCGAAGCTGACCCGCACCCGGTGCAGCGGCCAGTCGAACAGGTCCGGCACGGTCAGCCGGGCGGGGCGGGCGAGGTCACCCGTCAGGTCGAGCTGCGCGAGCGTCACGAGCCATCACCTCCCGGGATGTGGTACCCGGACGGCAGTCCCGTACAAACGCACATGCGCACCACGCAAGCGAATAGTGCAGCTCATGCGATGTGACAGGAGACTTACGCCTTGCATATGCGGCAGTATCATCGCGGCACGGCTGTTGCGGCCGGGCAAGGGCGCGACGACCCCTTATCAGCAGAATCAGAGGAGTAGAACCGTGATGACCCGTTCCGCGCGTCGGACCCGCCGAACCCTTCAGGTGGCCGGCGCCGGCGCCGCCGCGCTGTTGGCCCTGAGCGCCTGCTCGTCCAACGACGACTCCTCCTCCTCCGCGGAGTCCGACACCTCGGCGTCGGCGTCCGCGTCGACGAAGCTGTCCGGCACCGTCACCGTCTTCGCCGCCGCCTCGCTCCAGGAGTCCTTCACCACCCTGGGCAAGGAGTTCGAGAAGGCGCACCCGGGCACCAAGGTCACCTTCAACTTCGGCGGCAGCGACACCCTCGCGGCCAGCATCACCGGCGGCGCCCCGGCCGACGTGTTCGCCGCCGCCAGCCCCAAGACGATGGCGATCGTCACGGACAAGGGCGACGGCGTCGGCACGCCGGCCACGTTCGTGCGCAACCAACTGGAGATCGCCACACTGCCGGGCAACCCCGACAAGGTGACCTCCCTGAAGGACCTCACCAAGTCCTCGCTCAAGGTCGTGCTGTGCGACAAGACGGTGCCGTGCGGCGCCGCAGCCCAGAAGGCGCTGACGGCAAGCAAGTTGAAGCTCACCCCGGTGTCGTACGAGGCGGACGTCAAGTCGGCCCTCAACAAGGTGGTGTTGAAGGAGGCCGACGCCGCGGTCGTCTACAAGACCGACGTCCACGCCGCCGGCAGCAAGGTGGAGGGCGTGGAGTTCCCCGAGTCGGCCAACGCCATCAACGACTACCCGATCACCCTCCTGAAGAACGCGCCCAACGCGGTCGCCGCCAAGGCGTTCATCGCGCTCGTGCAGTCCGCCGAGGGCCAGAAGGTGCTGTCCGCGGCAGGCTTCCTCAAGCCGTGACCCAGCAATCCGTGACCCGGTTCGGCACCTCCGACGCCGCGGCCGAGACCCTGAAGGGCGGCCCGCGGCGCCGCCGGCTCCGGATGACGGGCGGCGGAGTGCCGCTCCCCCTGCTGGTGCCCGCACTGGTGGGCCTGGCGTTCCTGCTCCTCCCGCTGATCGCCCTCCTCGTACGGGCCCCGTGGCGGTCCCTGCCACGCGAGTTGACGAGCACGGAGGTCTGGCAGGCGCTCCAGCTCTCCCTGCTGAGCGCGACGGCGGCGACGGCGGTGTGCCTGGTCCTGGGCGTGCCGCTGGCCTGGCTGCTGGCCCGCACAGAGTTCCCCGGCCGCCGCCTCGTCCGGGCCCTGGTGACCCTCCCGCTGGTCCTGCCCCCGGTGGTGGGCGGTGTGGCGCTGCTCCTGGCCCTCGGCCGCAACGGCGTCGTGGGCCAGTGGCTCGACTCGTGGTTCGGCATCACCCTCCCCTTCACCACGACGGGCGTGGTGGTCGCGGAGGCGTTCGTGGCGATGCCGTTCCTGGTCATCAGCGTCGAGGGCACCCTGCGCGCCGCCGACCCACGCTACGAGGAGGCGGCCCAGACCCTCGGCGCCTCCCGCTTCACGGCGTTCCGCCGGGTCACCCTCCCGCTGATCGCCCCCGGCATCGCGGCCGGCGCGGTCCTCGCCTGGGCCCGCGCGCTCGGCGAGTTCGGCGCGACCATCACCTTCGCCGGCAACTTCCCCGGCCGCACCCAGACCATGCCCCTCGCGGTCTACCTCGCCCTGCAGAACGACCCGGAGGCCGCGATCGCCCTCAGCCTGGTCCTGCTGGCCGTGTCGATCGCGGTCCTGGCGGGACTCCGCGACCGCTGGATGACCACCTCATGAGCGACCTCCGCACGACCGACACCACCACCCGGGACGAGGGCCTCGACGCCCATCTCGTCGTCGACCGCGGCACCTTCCGCCTCGACGTGACGCTGACCGCCGCCCCCGGCGACGTCGTCGCCCTGCTCGGCCCCAACGGCGCCGGCAAGACCACCGCACTGCGCGCACTGGCGGGACTCGTCCACCTGACGGACGGTCATCTACGGCTGGACGGCGCCATGTTGGACCGCACGCCACCCGAATCCCGCCCGGTCGGCGTCGTCTTCCAGGACTACCTCCTCTTCCCGCACCTCACCGCCCTCGACAACGTCGGCTTCGGCCCGCGCTGCCAGGGCGCGACCAAGGCGGAGTCCCGCGCGATCGCCGCCGAGTGGCTGGACCGGATGGGTCTCGCCGAACACGCTGGCGCCAAGCCCCGCAGACTCTCCGGCGGCCAGGCCCAACGCGTCGCCGTGGCACGGGCGTTGGCGACACGCCCGCGCCTCCTGCTCCTCGACGAACCCCTCGCCGCCCTGGACGCCCGCACCCGCCTGGACGTACGGGCCCAACTCCGCCGTCACCTCGCCGAGTTCGAGGCGGTCGCCGTCCTGGTCACCCACGACCCGCTGGACGCCATGGTGCTGGCCGACCGGCTGGTCGTGATCGAGCACGGCACGGTCGTCCAGGAAGGCGCCCCCGCCGACATCGCCCGCCACCCGCGCACGGACTACATCGCCCAACTCGTCGGCCTCAACCTCTACAAGGGCCGGGCCGACGGTCACACGGTCACGCTCGACACCGGCCCCGCGATCACCACCACGGAGGACCTCACCGGCGAGGTGTTCGTCGCGTTCCCACCCAGCGCGGTCACCCTGTTCCGCGACCGCCCCACCGGCTCCAGCGCCCGCAACCTCTGGCGCTGCGAGGTCACGGGCCTGGAGACCCACGGCGACCAGATCCGCGCCGCCCTCACCGGCGAACTCCCCCTGGCCGCCGACCTGACCACGGTCGCCGCCGCCGAACTGGACCTGCACCAGGGCGCATCGGTCTGGGCAACGGTCAAGGCGACCCAGACGCACGCGTATCCGGCGTAAGGCGAAGGGGCTCCCGCTGAAACACGGAAAGGGAAGCCCCTTTCACCCGCTGGCCTCCTCACGCGTGTACGCGTACCCACAGTCCCCGCTGAGCGCGGCAGCGGTATGCGGGGCGTTGCGCAGCAGGTTGCCCGCGGCCGGCCGTAAAGCGAAGGGGCTCCCGCCGAAACGGAAGCCCCCTCTCACCCAACCCTCAGTCCTCGTACGCGTCCAACGGCGGGCACGAGCACACCAGGTTCCGGTCACCGAAGGCCTGGTCGATCCGGCGCACCGGCGGCCAGTACTTGTCGGCGACGGAGACACCGGCCGGGAAGACGGCCTCCTCGCGCGTGTACGCGTGCTCCCACTCCCCGCCGAGCGCGGCGGCGGTGTGCGGGGCGTTGCGCAGCGGGTTGTCCTCGGCCGGCCACTCCCCCGCGCCGACCTTCTCGATCTCTCCGCGAATCGCGATCATCGCCGCGCAGAACCGGTCCAGTTCGATCAGGTCCTCGGACTCGGTCGGCTCGATCATCAGCGTCCCGGCCACCGGGAACGACATGGTCGGCGCGTGGAAGCCGTAGTCGATGAGCCGCTTGGCGATGTCGTCGACGCTGACGCCGGTCGCCTTGCTGATCGGCCGCAGGTCGATGATGCACTCGTGCGCGACGAGGCCGCCGGGCCCGGTGTAGAGCACCGGGTAGTGCGGCTCGAGGCGCTTGGCGATGTAGTTGGCGCTGAGGACCGCCACCTGGGTGGCCCGCTTGAGCCCCTCGCCGCCCATCAGCCGGACGTACGCCCACGAGATCGGCAGGATGCCGGCCGAACCCCACGGAGCCGCCGAGATCGGCCCGACGCCCGTCTCCGGACCGGCCGCCGGCTGCAAGGGGTGGTTCGGCAGATACGGCGCCAGGTGCGCGCGTACCCCGACCGGGCCGACTCCGGGACCGCCGCCGCCGTGCGGGATGCAGAACGTCTTGTGCAGGTTGAGGTGCGAGACGTCGCCGCCGAAGTGGCCCGGCTTGGCAAGCCCCACAAGCGCGTTGAGGTTGGCGCCGTCGACGTAGACCTGCCCGCCGGCCTCGTGGACCTGTGCGCAGATGTCGGCGACGTGCTCCTCGAACACCCCGTGCGTGGACGGGTAGGTGATCATCAGCACCGCCAACTCCTCGCGGTACTGCTCGATCTTCGCCCGCAGATCCTCGACGTCGATCTCGCCGTCCTCGGCGGTCTTCACGACGACGACCTTCATGCCCGCCATCACCGCGCTCGCGGCATTGGTGCCATGGGCGGACGACGGAATCAGACACACGGTCCGCTGCTCGTCACCGTTGGCGCGGTGGTATCCACGGACGGCGAGCAGCCCGGCCAGCTCGCCCTGCGAACCGGCGTTGGGCTGCAACGACACCTTGTCGTACCCGGTGACCTCGGCGAGCCGCTCCTCCAACTCCCGGATGAGCGTGAGGTATCCCTGCGCCTGCTCGGCGGGCGCGAAGGGGTGCAACTGCCCGAACTCGGGCCAGGTGACCGGCTCCATCTCGGTGGTCGCGTTGAGCTTCATGGTGCAGGAGCCCAGCGGGATCATGCCCCGGTCGAGCGCGTAGTCCCGGTCGGCGAGCCTGCGCAGATAGCGCAGCATCGCGGTCTCGGAACGGTGGTCCCGGAAGACCGGGTGCGTGAGATAGGCGTCGGTGCGCAACAGCGCCTCGGGAAGCGTGTCCTCGGCGCTCGCGTCCAGCGCCTCGATGTCCGCGTCGACCCCGAACGCGTTCCATACGGCGGCCAGTTGGGCCCGGTTGGTGGTCTCGTCGCAGGCGATGGACACCTGGTCGGCGTCCACGAGGTGGAGGTTGACCCCGTTCTCGCGGGCGGCGGCGACGACCTCGGCGGCCCGGCCCGGCACCCGCGCGGTCAGCGTGTCGAAGTAGCCGCCGTGCACGACCTCGACGCCACCGGCGGTGAGTCCCGCGGCGAGGATCGTGGCGTAGCGGTGGGTGCGCCGCGCGATGCCCTTGAGGCCGTCCGGCCCGTGGTAGACGGCGTACATCCCGGCCATGACGGCGAGCAGCACCTGCGCGGTGCAGATGTTGCTGGTGGCCTTCTCACGGCGGATGTGCTGCTCCCGCGTCTGCAGGGCGAGCCGGTAGGCCTTGTGCCCGTCGGCGTCGACGGAGACCCCGACCAGCCGCCCGGGCAGGCTGCGCGCGAACTTCTCGTGCACGGCCATGTATCCGGCGTGCGGCCCGCCGAAGCCCATCGGCACCCCGAAGCGCTGCGTCGTACCGACCGCGATGTCCGCCCCCAGCTCGCCCGGCGACTTCAGCAGCGTGAGCGCGAGAAGATCGGCGGCGACGGTGACGAGCGCACCGAGCGCGTGCGCCTGCTCGATCAGCGGCTCGATGTTCCGTACGGCTCCGGAGGCGCCCGGGTACTGCACGAGCACGCCGTTGATCTCGCGCTCGGCGAGGTCGGCCGGAATGCCGTCGCTGAGGTCGGCGACGACGACCTCGACGCCGGCCGGCTCGGCGCGGGTCTCGATCACGGCGATGGTCTGCGGCAGCGCGTCCGCGTCGACCAGGAAGAGACCCTTCTTGTTCCTGCCCATGCGCCGCGACAGGGCCACCGCCTCCGCGGCGGCCGTCCCCTCGTCGAGCAGCGACGCACCGGAGGTCGGCAGCCCGGTCAGGTCGGCGACCATGGTCTGGAAGTTCAGGAGCGCTTCGAGCCGCCCCTGGGAGATCTCCGGCTGGTAGGGGGTGTACGCGGTGTACCAGGCCGGGTTCTCCATGACGTTGCGCAGGATCACGGGCGGGGTGAAGGTCCCGTAGTACCCGAGCCCGATCATGGAACCGAGGACCTCGTTGCGGTCCGCGAGGGAGCGCAGCTCGGCCAGCACCTCGGCCTCGGTGCGGGCGCCGGGCAGGTCGAGGGCGTCGGCGTTCTTGATCACATCCGGGACGGCGGCGGCCGTCAGCTCGTCGAGCGAGCCGTAACCGACCTGCGCGAGCATCTTGGCCCGCGCTTCCTGGTCGGGTCCGATGTGGCGCTGCTCGAACGGAATGCCCTGTTCGAGCTCGGAGAGCGAAGTGCGAGGGGCGATCATTTGGGAGGCCTCCTGGTCGGTCACGACCTTCGGGGGACACCACGACGGTGGGGTGCCCGGACGGCCTCCCCCTCTGTCATCTCAACCTGAGAGCTTCACCGGTCACCCGAAGGTCACCGGCTTTCACCGTCGGTGAGAGCGAGGGCCGTCGTCGGCACCCGCCCTGCTTTCCAGAGTGACCTCGTCCGTGCGGTACGTGAGCCTGAGAGATTCCGGGGAGGATTTGCTCCTTCGGCGCCTCCGATGAAGTCTGGAGGACTCTCCCGCACGGGGTCAGCAGCCGCTCGCCAGCCTACCAGCGAGTGTTGAAGCCGGGCTTTCGAGTGGCCACCTTCACCAATGTGCTCTTTTGTAGTGCTTACGGATGAGTTGCGACCAGGAGGAGGGCCCGTGCAGACCGATATCGATCCGCGCAACCTGATCGGCCGCAAGGCGTTCGACCGCACCGGCGCCAAGATCGGCACGATCGACGAGGTCTACCTCGACGACGCGACCGGCGCACCGGAGTGGGCGGCCATACGCACCGGCCTGTTCTCCAGAGACGCCTTCGTCCCCCTGGAGCCCAGCGAACTGATCGAGGGCTCCCTGCACATCCCCTTCGACCGCTCCCTGATCAAGGACGCCCCCGACTTCGGTGTGGGCCGCCATCTCTCCCCCGACCAGGAACTCCAGCTCTACCACCACTACGGCCTGGACGTGGCCGCTCCTCCCTCGCTCACGGACCACGACTTCGGCAAGCTGGCGGGCTCGGACGACTCCTGAGGCGAAACCTCGGGACCTGGCCCCACCTGCGGCACCGGCCCGGCCGGTGTGACATCGGGACGTCGGCTCACCAGCGGCAGCGGCTCGGCCGGCGCGAGCTCAGGATCGTCGGTCCGGAACGTCCGCACCCGCCCGGGAACCGCGTCCTCGGGCGTCTCGAACCGCACCGTCACCCGCCCCAGCCCGCTGCCCTGCACCCACCCGTGCCCGAACCCGGCGTGGTGCACATCGTGTCCCGAAGGCCAGCGCCGCTCCACGGCCGCCGCCTGCTCCTCTCCGGCCTCCTCCGGGTGTTCCTCCTCAAGGAGGTCCGCCTGCTCCCCCGCCGCCTGCGCGAACAGGTCCTCCTGCGTGTAGTCGGCAAGCCCGGAGACCCCCACCCCGAGCAGCCGGACCCCGCCCGTGGTGTCCACGGAGTCCAGCAAGCGGGCCGCCGCCTCCCGCACCACCCCGGGGTCGTCGGTGGGCCCGCGCAGGGTCTCGGACCGGGTCAGCGTGGAGAAGTCGTACCGCCGCACCTTCAGCACGATGGTCCGCCCCGACAACCCGGCGCTCCGCAACCGCCGCACGCACCGGTCGGCGAGCCGCTGCACCTCGAGGCCCACCCGGATCCGGTCGTGGATGTCCACGTCGTAGGTGTCCTCGACGGACACCGACTTGGTCTCCCGCTCGGCCACCACGGGCCGCTCGTCGTGCGCCAGCGCCATGGCGTACAGCGCGTGGCCGTGCGCCTTGCCGACGAGGCGTACGAGCTCGTCCTCGCCCGCCTCGGCGATCTCGTCGACCGTGGTGATCCCGGCCCGCCGCAGATGGTCGCCCGTCGCCGGTCCGACCCCCGGCAGGGTCCGCACCGACAGCGGCCCGAGCAGCGCCCGCTCGGTCCCGGGCTCGATCAGCACCAGCCCGTCGGGCTTGGCCCGCTCCGAGGCGATCTTCGCGAGCATCTTGGAGGCTGCGAGCCCCACCGACCCCGTGAGCCCGGTGACCGCCCGTATGTCGGCGCGCAGCCGCGCCCCGGTGAGCTGCGCCGAGGTGGCGTCCCAGGCCACTCCCCCGGCCTCCAGGTCCACGAACGCCTCGTCCAGGCTCAGCGGCTCCACCAGCGGTGACAACGCCCGCAGCAGCCCCATGACCTGCTCGCTGATCGACCGGTAGAACCCGAAGCGGGGCACGAGATACGCGGCGTTCGGAGCGAGCCGCCGCGCCTGGGCCATGGGCATCGCCGAGTTCACCCCGAAAACCCGTGCCTCGTACGACGCGGTGGCGACCACTCCGCGCGGCCCGAGCCCGCCCACGACGACGGCCTTCCCGCGCAGACTCGGCTTGGACGCCTGTTCCGCCGAGGCGAAGAAGGCATCCATGTCGAGATGCAGGATCGTGGGCGCGGTTCTCACATCTCCGATGCTGCCCTACGCCACTGACAATGCCCCGCTACGGCTTCTGCCGGGCCCTCAGACGGCCCGGTTGCGCCGCCTGGCCAACTCGTCGGCGGGGTTGATCCCGACGAGCGTCTCGCCCGTGTCGACGCGCTCCCCGTGCAACTGCGACAGGGCGTTCTCGACATCCCGCCACACCACGCCCACGGCGATCCCGAAGACGCCCTGGCCGCCCTGGAGCAGGGCGTGGACCTCGTCCGGCGAGGTGCACTCGTAGACCGTGGCGCCGTCGCTCATCAGCGTCATGCGCTCCAGATCGCGGAAGTCGCACTCTCTCAGGTGCAGCACGGCACTGCGGATGTTCTGCAGTGACACACCTGTGTCGAGGAACCGCTTGACGATCTTCAGGACGACGACGTCCCGGAAGCTGTAGAGCCGCTGCGTGCCCGACCCGTGTGCGGGCCGCACGCTGGGCTCCACGAGCCCGGTGCGTGCCCAGTAGTCCAGTTGCCGATAGGTGATGCCGGCCGCCGCACAGGCCGTCGGGCCCCGGTAGCCGATCTGCTCGGACGCCATGGACGTCGCCCCTCCGCTGCTCGGCACGGCAGTGGGTCGATGTGGAGCGTGATCGGCCGCACTGCCATGAAGCGGGTACGGAACACTGTCCCCGAAACTGCGTTCCGGGGCACCCCCAGCCGTACCGTCGCCGCTGCTTCTCACGCCGACCTCCGTCCTTGACCTGCCTTCTCGACGGTAGGCAGTCACCAGGGGTGCGTCAACGATCGCCACACTCGGCACGCCGAGTGATAATCACCCTAGGAGTGGTTTCCCGTACCCCACCGCGGGGAAAGGCTAGCCGAATGCGCTCGCGGGGAGCCGCAGGACGCTCTCACTCGCCGGTGGCAAATGCCAGCATTTCTCTGCCGGTCGGCGTCTCACTGGCTGTTGGTGCCGAAGTCCTCGGGCGAGATCTGGTCGAGGAACTCGCGGAACTTCTCCACCTCGTCCTCCTGCTCGTCGGGGATCGCGATGCCTGCGTCGTCGAGCACACCGTCACTGCCGTAGATCGGCGTGCCGGTGCGCAGTGCCAGCGCTATGGCGTCGGACGGGCGGGCGCTCACCTCGACACCGCTGGCGAACACCAGCTCGGCGTAGAAGACGCCCTCACGCAGATCCGTGATGCGCACTTCGGTCAGCTCCTGGCCGACGGCCTCCAGCACGTCCTTGAACAGGTCGTGGGTCAGCGGTCGTGCGGGGGCCATGCCCTGCTGCGCGAAGGCGATCGCCGTCGCCTCCCCAGGCCCGATCCAGATGGGGAGGTAGCGGTCGCCTCCCACTTCACGCAGGAGCACGATCGGTTGGTTGGAGGGCATTTCGACCCGGACACCTACGACATCGAGCTCGTTCACACAGCAACCCTAGGCCGTGCCCGGGACGTTTGGGTAGTCGGGCCGAGAACGGGTGGCCGATCCGACGGCCAGGAGCCCCTCCGGCTCAGGGCAGGCGCACACCGAGCGCGGTCTGCACCAGCGCGGCGTGCAGCTTCACCGTGAGCCCCGCCAGCTCCTTCGTACGGGCCTCGGCGTGGGTCCTGGTCTGCGGATTGCGGTGGCGCTTCAGCGGGGCCACCACCTGGTCGACGAGTCCGGCCTCACGGTCGGCGGCCGCCTTCATCACCCGCAGATGGCGTGGCTCGATCCCGAACCGCCCCAGTTCGAGGACAAGTCCGGCCACGGTGACCGCCTCGGCGTCGTAGACCCCGTCCGGCAGCGGAGCGATGAGTCCGTACGACTCCCACTCGTCGAGTTCCCGCTCGCCGATGCCGGCGGCGGCCAGCAGCTCGGCCCGCCCGATCCGGGCCGCCGTGGGCACCTCCACGGGCTCCAGGACGACTTCGCCGTCCCTCTGGCGCCCCACCGTGGGCAAGGGGGCGGCCTCTCCGCGCTCCATGGCGTCGAGGTGCTCACGGATCACCTTGAGCGGCAGATAGTGGTCCCGCTGCATCCTCAGGACGTGGCCGAGGCGCTCGACGTCGGCGGGGCTGAACTTGCGGTACCCGGAAGGGGTCCGCTGCGGCTCGATGAGGCCCTCCGACTCCAGGAAACGGATCTTGGAGATGGTGACTTCGGGGAACTCGTCGCGCAGCACGTTCAGCACCGTGCCGATGCTCATCAGCCCAGTGTCCGCGGCGGCGGTACCGTGCCCGGCACCGCCGCTCGGTGTTTGAAGCATGGACCTTCCTGGGGGATCTCCCCGGACCCAGTCCGAGGGAGGGTCAGTAACCCCGCTGGCTCGCGTAGAACACCAGCCGGTACTTGCCGATCTGCACCTCGTCACCGTTCGCCAGCGACACGGAGTCGATGCGCTCGCGGTTGACATACGTGCCGTTCAGGCTGCCGACGTCGGCGACGGTGAACGCGCCGTCCGGGCTGCGCCGGAACTCCACGTGGCGGCGCGAGACCGTCACGTCGTCCAGGAAGATGTCGCTCTGCGGATGACGGCCGGCCGTGGTCAGCTCGCCGTCCAGCAGGAAGCGGCTGCCCGAGTTCGGCCCGCGGCGGACCACCAGCAGCGCCGAGCCCAAGGGCAGGGCGTCCACGGCGGCCTGTGCCTCCGGGGAGAGCGCGGGCGTCTGCGTCTGGCCGGTGACCTCGGCGTCGTAGGCCTCAAGACCGGAGATGGAGATCGTGGAGGTCGTCTCGGACGGACGCTCCGGGGTCGCGCCGGGCCGCAGCGGCGCACCGCAGTTGGAACAGAAGCGGCTGTTCTCCGCGTTGCGGTTACCGCACCTCGTACACACCAGGGCCGACATAGGGGAAAACCCTCCACCCGTACTTGAGGTTGACGGTTGCCCGAAACCTATGTCGCCGGACTGCGCAGGGTCAACCGACGGCGCGCCCGGCCCGCCGACCTGGTCGCGGAACAGCGGACGCTGGCCCTCCGCATCCGGTTGTGCGCGGTGGCGAGCGGTCTGATTGTCGCTGCTCTCTTTCGCGCTCTTGCCGAACAACTTCGCAAACAACTTCACGGGCGATTCCCCTTGACCGAAACAGACCCGCCCGTGGGGCAGGACGAACCCTGATTGAACACACCGGTCGACCCGGACATCCTCACAACGTCCGTATCCACCAGACAGTTTCCACCACGCACCACCCAATCGGTGCGTCGACCCCCCGCAACCTCATGCCCTCGCCCGACGGTCGCCATGCACCCCCGGTTCACCGGGAGGACGACCGAGCGTAGTCAGGCTGCTTCGCCGCTCGCAAGGCTTCCACAATGATCTTGCTCGACCGCTCGACGGTGACGGTGGCCTGCTCCTTCTCAAGAGTCTGCACCACACCTCCAGGGATGTTGAGCGCCGGTTCGAGATCCTGCGGCTTGCCGATGACCTTGAAACGATACGGAGCGTTGATCTTGTTCCCGTCGACACTCACGCTCTTGCCCGAGTCCGTCAGATATGTGCCGGCCACGACCCGTACACCGTTCACCTGGATCGCCTCCGCGCCGGCCGCGCGCAACTCCTGGACCGCATCGAGCAGCATGTCTGCCTCGACCGTTCCCTTCGTGTCGTCGATGGTCATCGTGATGCCGGGTCCCTGCGCGGCCACGGTGCCCGCCAGAATGCCGAGTTGCTTCTCCTTCTCGGCCGTCTGCTTGCGGGCCTCCTCGGCCTGGTCGGAGCTGTTCTCCAGCTCGTCGCGCTGTTTCTGCAGACCCTGCTTCTCGTCCTCAAGACGCTGAGTACGGTCGTCCAGTTCATCGAGAATGCGAACAAGATCTTCCTGACGGGCCCCGCGCAGCGCGCTGTCGCTGTTGCTGTTCGAGGCGACCTGTACGGCCAGCCCGAATCCGAGGCCGAACAGCAGCACGGCGACGATGAGTTGGGCCCGGCTGACACGCGGCGGCCACAGCCCCTGCACCAGCCGCTGCCGACCGGTCACGGTGGGACCGGACTTCTCCTCGGTGATCGGCGTCTCCGCGGAATCGGACGCCGACACCTCTTCGGGCAGTTCCCTGCGCAGCCTGTTCTCCGGCCGCTCGTCCTCGTGGCTCATCGGCCTCACGCCCGGAAGACGTGCCGGCGAATGGCCGCGGCGTTGGAGAAGATACGGATACCGAGGACGACCACCACACCGGTGGACAACTGGGCGCCGACGCCCAACTTGTCACCCAGGAACACGATCAGCGCGGCCACGACCACGTTCGACAGGAACGACACCACGAAGACCTTGTCGTCGAAGATGCCGTCGAGCATGGCCCGCAGACCACCGAAGACCGCGTCGAGCGCCGCGACGACCGCGATCGGCAGATAGGGCTCGACAACCACCGGCACCTCAGGCCGGACCAGGATTCCGGCCACCACTCCCACGATGAGGCCCAGTACGGCGATCACGATGTGCCCTTCTCAGTTCTCGGCTGTGCTGTACGTACGATCACGCTCGGCGCGGCGGGGAGCCGGAGATCGCTCTCCACGGCGATGGTCGCCCTGATGTCGTAGTTCTCTTCCAGGGCGTGCAGATAGAGCCCGTCGGCGCCGTTCTGGAACCTGGTGCTCAGCCGTTGGCCGTCCCCCACCGCGAGAACCGTGTAGGGCGGCACCAGTGGCTTGTTGTCGACCAGTATCGCGTCACCCGCGGCCCTGATCGCGGACAGCGCCGTCAGCCGCTGCCCGTTGATGGAGACGGCCTCGGCGCCCGCCGCCCACAGTCCGTTGACGACACGCTGCATGTCGCGGTCGCGCACCCGCCCGGTGTCGGAGAAATCAGCGGTCTCCCGCGGGTCGTCGCCCCCGCCACTGCTGGCTTCCTTCGCGTCGTCGACGACGAGCCGCACACCAGGACCGTGCACCGCGGTCGCGCCGGACAGCATGCTCACCAGGTCCGCCTGGCCGCTGCCACCGCTCGTCTTGAGCGCCGCCCGCTGGCGCGAGCTCACATCGTCCCGGAGCGTGTCGACGGTGCCTTCCAGCTTGTCCGCCGACGCGGTCTCCTTGTCGATACGGTCGATCAGTTCCTGTCGCTCCTTGGCCACCACGGGGGCCGCCACCCGCGCCTGTGCCGCTCCCAGGGTCACGACGAGGGCGGCCAGCACCAGGCCGCCGGAGAGCCCGAGCTTCGCCCGGAGGGTCTTCGGCATACGGCTCGCGCCCGAGGCCTTCTTCCGCGCGGCCGCCTCGGCGTAACCGTCGTCAAGGCTGTGGTCCATGACGTTCGTGAGCAGCGACATGGATGCGTCCGGACGCGAAGGTCGCGTGGGTGTGCTCCGAACGGGGGGCTGCTGCGGCATGCCGCACATCGTCGCACGTGGTGGCCCGTACCTCCGAATGGCCCCACCGGCGTGCCGGACAGGCCCCCTTGGGGAGACATGTCCGGCACGCGCGCGTGCTCCGTGTTCTACCGGCCGGCGCTGTCCACGACCGCCGACCACTCGTCCAACAGGGCCTGCGCGGAGGCGTCGTCGGGCCCTTCGGCCCACAGATGCGTGACCGCCTCGGCGGGGTCGGGCAACACCATCACCCAGCGCCCGTCGGTCTCGACGACCCGTACCCCGTCCGTGGTGTCGACAAATCGATCACCAGCCGCCTCGACGACCCGCCGCATCACAAGTCCCTTGACGGCCCAGGGAGTCGCCAGGTCCCGCTTCAGGACGTGCGCCCGAGGAATCCGGGCGTCGATCTGGCTCAGCGTCAACTGTGTCCGCGCCACCAGCCCGATGAGCCGTACGAAGGCCGCCGCGCCGTCGAAGACACTGCTGAACTCCGGGATGATGAACCCGGCCTTGCCGTCGCCACCGAAGATGGTCGACTCATCGCGGCCGACCCTGGTCAGGTCGTCCGGCGAGGTCGTCGTCCACTCGACCTGCGTCCCGTGATAGGCCGCCACCTGCTCGGCGATCCTCGTGGTGGTCACCGGCAGCGCCACCCGCCCGCTGCGCCGCTCCGCGGCCACCAGGTCGAGCATCACGAGCAGGGCCCGGTCGTCCTCGACGATCCGCCCCTTCTCGTCGACGAGCGACAACCGCTCGCCGACCGGGTCGAACCGCACTCCGAAAGCGGCCCGCGCGGAGGCCACGATCTCACCGAGCCGCACCAGCCCCGACCGCCGTGTGTCCGCGGTCTCCGTCGGCCTGGACTCGTCCAGACCGGGGTTGATCGTCAGCGAATCCACCCCGAGCTTGCCGAGCAGACTCGGCAGCACAAGCCCGGCGCTGCCGTTCGAGGCATCCACCACGACCTTCAGGCCGGACTCGGCGATCCCGGTCGTGTCGACGTTCCGCAACAGCGACCCGGTGTACGAGTCGAAGACGCTGGCCGGGAAGTGCAGGTCCCCGATCTCACCGGGGAACGCACGCCGGTACTCCTGGCGCGCGAACACCCGGTCCAGCTTGCGCTGACTCCCCTGCGAGAGGTCGGCGCCATCGCTGTCGAAGAACATGATGTCGACGGAGTCCGGCACTCCGGGTGTGGTCCGGATCATGATCCCGCCGGCACTGCCCCGCGCGGTCTGCTGCCGGGCCACGGGCAGCGGTACGTTCTCCAGGTCCCGTACGTCGATGGCGCTGGTCTGCAAGGCGGAGATGACCGCCCGCTTGAGCGCACGCGCACCTCGGGAGTGGTCACGGGCCGTGGTGACCGTGGAGCCCTTCTTCAGGGTCGTGGCGTAGGCACCGGCGAGGCGCACCGCCAGCTCCGGTGTGATCTCCACGTTCAGGATCCCGGACACGCCACGCGCGCCGAAGAGATGCGCCTGACCTCTGGACTCCCAGATGACCGACGTGTTGACGAAGGCACCGGCTTCGATCGTCTTGAACGGGTAGACCCGCACATTGCCCTGCACGATCGATTCTTCACCGATCAGGCACTCGTCACCGATGACCGCGCCGTCCTCGATCCGGGCCGCGCGCATGATGTCGGTGTTCTTTCCGACGACACAGCCACGCAGGTTGCTGTGCTGGCCGACGTACACGTTGTCGTGCACCACGGACTTGTGCAGAAAAGCCCCGGTCTTCACGACGACGTTCGAGCCGACGACGCTGTGCTCACGAATCTCGGCGCCGGCCTCGACCTTGGCGTAGTCACCGATGTAGAGCGGCCCGCGGAGAACCGCGTCAGGGTGCACCTCGGCACCTTCGGCCACCCACACGCCCGGCGACAGTTCGAAGCCGTCGATCTCGACGTCGACCTTGCCCTCAAGGACATCGGCCTGCGCCTTCACGTAGCTCTCGTGAGTGCCGACGTCCTCCCAGTAGCCTTCGGCGACAAAGCCGTAGACCGGCTTGCCCTCCTTCATCAACTGCGGGAAGACATCGCCGGACCAGTCGACGGGAACGTCGGCCTCGACATAGTCGAAGACCTCGGGCTCCATCACATAGATGCCCGTGTTCACGGTGTCCGAGAAGACCTGGCCCCAGGTCGGCTTCTCAAGGAAACGCTCGACCTTTCCCTCTTCGTCGACGATGGTGATGCCGAATTCCAGCGGGTTGGGCACCCGGGTCAGACAGACCGTGACCAGTGCACCCTTTTCCTTGTGGAAATTGATGAGTTCGGTGAGGTCGAAGTCGGTCAGGGCATCGCCGGAGATAACGAGGAAGGCATCGTCCTTCAACGCCTCTTCGGCGTTCTTGACGCTTCCGGCGGTACCGAGTGGCTTCTCCTCATTGGCATACGAGAGCTCCATGCCGAGCTCTTCGCCGTCACCGAAGTAGTTCTTGACCAGCGAGGCCAGGAACTGGACGGTGACTACGGTCTCATTGAGCCCATGCCTTTTCAGCAGCCTCAGCACGTGTTCCATGATCGGTCGATTGACCACGGGCAACAGTGGCTTGGGCATGCTTGAGGTCATGGGGCGAAGGCGTGTGCCTTCGCCTCCGGCCATCACGACGGCCTTCATGTCGGAAGCGTCCTCCTCTGCGAGACGACGGTCTAGCCGACTTCACCAGTCCAGATTGTCCCGCACTTTTGCGCAACGGGCCATCGAGCGACTGTTGCCGCCCCATCGGCAAGGTCAGTCGGCCATGGCGTCCGCACGCAACAGGCGGCGGACTTGTACCACGTACAGGACTCCTGCCCACCAATACAGCGTTGTACCCCATCCGGCGAACGCCCATCCGAAAATCGCTGCGAGTGACGGAAGCCATCCGCTTCCGTCACTGAGCAGCAACAACGGGAACGCGTACATCAGGTTGAACGTGGCAGCCTTGCCCAGGAAGTTCACCTGCAGCGGCGGATAGCCGTGCCGCCTGAGGATGCCCACCACGACCAACAGAACCAGCTCGCGCGCAAGCAGTACGGCAGTCAACCAAATTGGCAGAATCTCGCGCCAGGTGAGCCCGACCAGAGTCGACAGGATGTAAAGCCGGTCCGCTGCGGGATCAAGGAGCCGGCCGAGGCTGCTGATCTGGTTCCAGCGACGCGCCAGCTTGCCGTCCAGGTAATCGCTGACCCCACTCAGCATCAGCACCAGGAGCGCCCAGCCGTCACTCTTGGGGCCTCCGAACTCGGGCCTGAGGATCAGCCACAGGAAGATGGGTACGCCGACGAGGCGCGCCATGCTGAGGATGTTCGGGATGGTGAGCACCCGGTCTGTCTGGACGCGGGTCTCCTGGACCTCCACCCGGGGGCCTCCTGTGGGGAAAACGTGCCAACGATGCCCCCTGACCTTACCCCAACGCAAAAAAGCTCTGGCTCTTGGGCTGTATGCCCAAGAGCCAGAGCTCTAAAAGGAGTTCGGCGGCGTCCTACTCTCCCACAGGGTCCCCCCTGCAGTACCATCGGCGCTG